>NZ_VMHH01000001.1:0-577689 GCF_007559235.1 Corynebacterium gottingense
CCCCGAGGGTGTGTCGGTGGTTGATGGCGGCGGGGAAACGCCCGGTCCCATTCCGAACCCGGAAGCTAAGCCCGCCCGCGCTGATGGTACTGCACTCGGGAGGGTGTGGGAGAGTAGGTTACCGCCGACCCTAAAACATGAATAATTTAATATGGGTTATCACCCCGTTGTTGGGATCAGAGTATGATCCCGGCAACGGGGTGTTTGCTGTGTCCGATGATGCTCCCGGCGGCGGTACCCCCGGGGGGTCAGGGGTTCGCGGCCCGGGGGTGTATGGCATCCATGGTGGGCTTGAGGCGCAGGTTCCGGCGGGGCTCGGCTGGCCGTTGCTGTTGCCGCAGACCCACATGGGGCTAGCGTCATCTGCACCTGCACCAGGATTGCAATCAACTAGATCATTCACCGGCGTTTTGCGTGGGGGGACCCCGACGCATGTGCCAAGCCGGACGGCGCTGACACCACACACCCGCCTCGCCGCGCGATGGCGTGGTGTTGCTGCTGTTACGGCGATCCAGGCGCGTGCTGGCGCACCCTCCCAGCGCCTGCGTGTGTAGGCGGTGGGGTGCTCGTTGACGAGAACCCCTTGACGAAGATGCGAGACGAGTCCCGGGAACTCGTCATCCCCTTCTCGTCAAACACACACAACCCCGCCCAAAACCCGAAACCACACCTCGCCGGACAAACACCTCGCCGCCGCACCCGCACGAGGAGAAGCTCAGAGCCCCGACGCGGCACCATCCCCAGCTGAAAGTAGGGCTGAGGTATCCGCGGAGTGGGCAACCAGCCGAATTTCACGAGCATGGATTGCGCGCTACGTCCACTGGTGCTCTCCCACAACATTGGTTGTGTGGCAACGCACTGAATCGATTCAGACCTGATTTGTCTCGCACACGTTTGGCGCCCTTAGTAAATTGACAATTGACAGTCAGTTAACAATGCGATTGTCGGAAACCAGCACTCATCCCCTACACATTGGAGTTTTAAACCATGTTGAACAAGCGTTTCGCGGCCAGCGTTGTTGCTGGCTGCATGATCACCACCGGAGTCGTCGCGCCTTCGGCCAATGCGGTATCCGTCAAGGTGAGCGGCGGTACCTGTCACTTCACCTTCACTGCTGAGGAGCAAGAGCGATACATGATGCCAAGCTCGGACACAACCACGCCGCAGGAGGCGAAGAAGGCCATCAAGGAGACAAAGGCAGCGCAAGCGCAGGAGCGAAAAGCTATTGCGGAGCTGAAGAAGACCGATCCCGCCGCCGCGGCAGAGCGCGAGAAGTTGTTCAAGGTTGGGGTTGAGGCCTACGAGAAGACCTTCCTTCCAGCTTTTCAAAAGTGCGCGGGCAGCGGTAGCTCCAATGCGCCGCAAAAGCCGAAACCCAAGCCGAAGCCAAAGCCGGGGACTCCGGGCGCCGATGGCGGTTCTAGCTCTCAGGACGGCGGTAAGCCCGGAGATGCCGAGGGAAAGAACGCGCTGAGCGATGAGGACGGCAAGCTCAACGGGGCGGGGATCGGAGTCGTCTCGGCCGGCGTGATCCTGTTGGTGCTGGGCGGCGTTGCAGCTGCGCTTCCTTCGCTGAAGCCGATGCTGCCCGCTGAGATTGCGGCGATGCTGCCGTAGTGAGGTTCGCCTCGCCTGGAGTAGGGGCTCAGTAGGAGGCCGCGAGCTCGTGAGGGTTCGCGGCCTTTGGTGTGGCGGTGGCGTCGATAAGCACTTCGCCCCTGGCGGTGTCCGAGAGCAACAGACCCTATAATGAGTTGAACGCGAAAGAAAGGGCATTGATGTCGGAAAACGATAACCGGTCGTATAAGCGTGGTGGCCAGAACGGCCGTGGCGGCAAGCCGTATGGTGGCAAGCCGAAGCGTGGCCGCGATGACAAGCGTCGCGGTGGCCGCGGCGACAGGTTTGAGAAAAAGGTCCGGCATGATCGGTCGAACCCGTCACGGCAGGGGTTCCGCGAGGACCGGATGGCGCAGAAGATTTCCGAGCCGGATCTGCCGGATGGCATCGACATCAATGAGCTTGATCGTTCCGTGCTGCAGGACCTGCGCGTGCTGTCCAAGGACAACGCTAACCGCGTAGCGCAGCACATGGTGATGGCGATCGAGATGCTGGAGGACGACCCCAAGCTCGCGCTGCGCCACGCGCGTGCCGCGAAGAACCGCGCAGGCCGCGTGGGCGTGGTGCGCGAGACCAACGGAATCGTGGCCTACCACGCCGGCGAATGGAAGGAAGCGCTTTCCGAGCTGCGGGCGGCACGCCGTATGAGCGGCGGCCCCGGCCTGTTGGCGGTCATGGCAGACGCGGAGCGCGGTCTTGGCCGCCCCGGAAAGGCACTCGAGCTGGGACGGACGCCGGAGGCTCGGCAGCTGGAGCCGGAAGACCGCGTCGAGCTGGCCATCGTGCTCGCAGGTGCGCGCCACGATCTTGGGCAGCACGACTCCGCGCTGGCCACGCTGTCTCGCCTTGACCCGACGCTGCATCCTGAAACCTTCTCCGAGCTGCGTCTGGCCTACGCGTACGCAGATGCGCTGCTCTCCGTGCAGCGGAAGAACGAGGCCAAGGAGTGGTTCGCCGCTGTGGCCAAGGCAGACGAAGACGGCATCACGGATGCGGACGAGCGTGTCCGCGAGCTGAGCTAGAACGAGCGCGACGAGACATGGACGGAAACACGACGCTACAAGCGCAGCACGACGCGCTTCTGCTGGATCTGGACGGCACGGTCTGGGAGGGCGGCCGGGCGATCCCGCACGCCGTCGAGGCGATCAACGCCTCCGGGTGCAAGGCAATCTACATCACGAACAACGCCTCCCGTGCGGCGAGCAGGGTCGCAGCGATGCTGCAAGACATTGGGCTCAACGCCGCCGAGGCCGACGTCCTCACCTCGGCCCAGGCCGCGCTCGGGCTGGCGGAGGACGTGCTCGAACCGGGGGATCCGGTGCTCGTGCTCGGCGCGCAGCCGTTCAAGGATCTCGTCCGTGACGCGGGGTACCAGGTCACGGATTCCGCGGACGCCGCTCCGAAGGCTGTGCTCCACGGGCACAACCCGGACACCGGGTGGGCGGAGCTGTCCGAAGCCGCGCTGGCCATCCGCACCGGCGCCGTCTACCTCGCGTCCAACATGGACACCACGCTGCCGATGGAGCGGGGCCTGATGGTAGGCAACGGATCGATGATCGCTGCGGTCACCTCAGCCACCGGCGTGACGCCACGGTCGGCGGGCAAGCCTGAGCCCGCGATGTTCCACCAGGCGGCCGAGCGCTTCGGGGCCAAGTCGCCGCTGGGCATCGGCGACCGCCTGGACACCGACCTGGCTGGCGGCGTCGCGGCGGGGATGCCCACGCTCCACGTGCTCACCGGCGTCTCCGGGCCGCTCGCGCTGCTCCAGGCCCCGCCGCAGCAGCGCCCGACGTACATCGGCGAAGATATGCGCGCGCTGGCGGCGGAGCCTGCTACGCTGCGGCCCGGTGCGCAGGGCGGCTTCCAGGCGCGGATGGAGGGCGACGAGCTGGTCGTGGATGGGGGCGAGGAGGCCTCGACAAGCGTTCAGGCGCTGCGTACCGCCCTCGAGGTCGCCTGGGCGCAGCCCACCGGGCCGAGGAATGTGCGGGCGGTGTCCACGGAGGCCGAGGCCGCGCTGGCGAAGTGGTGGTAGCGTGCCCGCGCCGAAGCCACACGACCCGCGCACGACGCAGCACAGCCCCGCCGAAGTCACGCAGCGCGTGCAGGAGATTCTCGCCGAGCCCGTGCAATCGCTTGTCGACGAAGCGTCGCAGCTCACCCGCGCCCACGACGTCTTAAGCGACGCCCTACGCAACCAGTAGAAGGAGACTCAGACGTGGCACCTGGACGGAGGCGACTCGACGCCGAACTCGTCCGCCGCAAAATCGCGCGCTCGCGCGAGCAGGCGCAGACGTGGATCAAGGAAGGCAAAGTCATCGTCGGCGGCTTCCCCGCGACGAAGCCCGCCACCGTGGTGGAACCCGACGTTTCCATCAAGGTGGATGTGGCGGAGGAGGACGAGTGGGCGTCGCGAGGCGCGCACAAGCTCCTGTCCGCGCTGGAGGCGTTCGGACCGCAGGGGCTCGACGTGGCGGGCAAAGTGGCGCTCGACGCGGGCGCGTCGACCGGCGGCTTCACCGACGTGCTGCTCAAGCGCGGGGCGCGGGAAGTCATCGCCGTGGACGTGGGGTACGGGCAGTTGATCTGGCGGCTGCAGAATGATCCGCGCGTGCGGGTGCTGGACCGGACGAACATCCGCAACCTGACGCTCGAGCAGATCGGGCAACCCGCCGACCTCATGGTGGGCGATCTTTCCTTCATCTCTCTCAAGCTGGTGCTGCCCGCGATCGCGGACTGCCTGGCGCCGGGGGCGGACCTGCTTCCCATGGTGAAACCGCAGTTCGAGGTGGGCAAGGACCGGCTCGGCCACGGCGGTGTCGTGCGCTCGAACGAGCTGCGCGCCGAGGTGACCGCGGACGTGGCCGCGTACGCGCAGTCGCTGGGGCTCAGCGTGAAAGGCGTCACCGCTTCTGGTCTTCCCGGCCCGAGCGGCAACGTAGAATACTTCCTATGGCTGGTCAAAGACGGCGGCGCCGGAGCACTGGATGCTGCGGCGCTGCGGGCCATGGTGGACACAGCAGTTGAGGAAGGACCGACACACACGTGACTGAGACCGCGCACCGGACAATCCTGCTCGTCCCGCACTACTACCGGCCTGAAAACATTTCTTCCGCTGCGGTCGCGGCGCGCCTGCTCACCGCCGCCGGCATCGGGGTTCGGCTGCTCACGTTGCGGGAGGACAGCCCCGTCGATGAGGACGCGGTGCTGCGCGACCTGGACCATGTCCAGCCCGGGCCAGACGCCGCGAAAGGCTGTGAGCTTGTCCTCGTCCTCGGCGGCGACGGCACCTTCCTCCGCGCCGCGAGCTTTGCGCACGCGCAGGACATCCCGGTGCTGGGCATCAACCTGGGCCACGTCGGATTCCTCGCAGAGGGCGAGTCGGAGAGCCTCGAGGCGGTGATCCAGCACGTCATTGACAAGACCTACCGCGTCGAAGAGCGCATGACTATCGACGTCATGGTGCGCGACGCAGACGACAACGAGCTGGGGCGCAGCTGGGCGCTCAACGAGTGCAGCATCGAAAACGCGAACCGAACGCAGGTGCTCGACGCCACGTTGGAGATCGACTTCCGCCCCGTGTCCTCGTTTGGCTGCGACGGTGTGCTCATCTCCACCCCGACCGGCTCGACCGCTTACGCCTTCTCCGCGGGCGGTCCTGTCATGTGGCCTGCGCTGGACGCCATCCTCGTCGTGCCGAACAACGCGCACGCGCTGTTTGCTAAGCCACTGGTGGTCTCGCCGCGGTCCACGGTTGCCGTCGAATCCGAACCGACGACGAGCGACGCCGTGGTAGTCATGGACGGCTTCCGCTCGATTGCAATGCCCCCGGGCTCGCGCGTGGAAGTGATCCGCGGCGCGCGCCCGGTACGGTGGGTGCGTATCGACGACCGCCCGTTCACCGACCGGCTGGTCAACAAGTTCCAGCTGCCGGTGTCTGGCTGGCGCGGCCCGCGCTACTCGTAGCCGCGGCTGCACGGGACGGATGTGAGGAAAGGGAGAAGCCATGCTGGCAGAGATTGCCATTAGCAACCTGGGCGTGATCTCGCACGCCTCTGCGGAACTGGCTCCGGGGCTCACGGTGCTCACCGGTGAGACCGGCGCCGGTAAGACCATGGTGATCACCGGTCTGCGGCTCCTCACCGGAGGCCGCGCGGACGCGTCCCGCGTGCGCACCGGCGCCAAGGAGGCCGTGGTCGAGGGCGCGTTCAGCACCGACGGGCTTCCGGAGGACGTCCGCGTGCGCATCGCGGAGATAGCGGAAGGGGCGGGCGCAGCCGCCGACGAGAACGACGAGTACGTCGTGTCCCGCTCAGTGAAGGCGACCGGGCGGTCGAAGGCGCACCTCGGCGGGCGGACGGTACCGGCGGCAACGCTGGGCGAGCTTTCCAACGAGCTGCTCACCATCCACGGGCAAAACGACCAGCTGCGCCTCATGTCGCCAGATCAGCAGCTCGCGGCGGTCGACCGGTTCGACCCGAAAATCGCCGGCAAGCTGGAGACCTACCGCACCGCCTACACGGCGTGGCGCAAGGCGGCGGGCGAACTCCGCGAGCGCACGGAGCGGCGACAGGAACTCGCCCAGGAGCTGGACCGGTTGCAGTTCGCCATCTCGGAGATCGACGAGGTCGCCCCGCAGGACGGAGAGGACACAGACCTCGTCGACACCATTAACCGCCTCCAGGACGTCGACGCGCTGCGCGAGGCGTCGCACACCGCGCTCGTGGCCATCGACGGCGCCGAGGCGGCTGGCGGGTACGGCGACGACGAGGACGCTGCCTCCACACTGGTCGGCCGCGCGGCGACCGCGCTGGACGGCGCGAGTGACAAGGCGCTGCAGGAGCTCGGCGCCAGGTTGCACGAGGTGGCGAGCATGCTTGGCGACGTCTCAGCGGAACTTGGCAGTTACGTCGCGGAGCTCCCGAGCGACCCGGACGAGCTTGAGCGGCTCCTCCAGCGCCAGCAGCAGCTCAAGGGGTTGACCAGGAAATACGCCCCAGATATTGCTGGTGTCCTGGCCTGGCGCGCGAAGGCCGCGAAGCGGCTGGAACGCATCGACACCTCCGATGAGGCCATCGAGCAGCTGAGGAAGCAGGTCGCGGAGAGGGAAAGCCAGATGCGCAACCGCGCGGCCGCGTTGTCGAAAGCGCGCGCCAAGGCCGCTACGGCGCTGGGTAAGGCCGTGACCGAAGAACTCCACGGACTGGCGATGCCGAAGGCGCAGCTGACCGTATCCATTGCCAGCACCGATTTCGGCCCACGCGGCGCCGATACGGCGGAGATTCGGCTCGCCCCGAACAGCGCGCTCGAGCCGAAGCCGCTGGCGACGAGCGCGTCCGGCGGTGAGCTCTCGCGCGTCATGCTCGCCCTCGAGGTGGTGCTATCCGGTACTAGCGGGGGAGCGACGATGGTGTTCGACGAGGTCGACGCCGGCGTCGGCGGGCGCGCAGCGGTGGAGATTGGCCGCCGCCTTGCCCGGCTCGCCGCGCGCAACCAGGTCATCGTGGTCACCCACCTGCCGCAGGTCGCGGCCTACGCGGATACCCACCTGCACGTGGCGAAGGATGTCAGCGACGAGGCCGTCACCTCGGGCGTGCTGAGCCTGAGCGCCGCCGAGCGTATCGACGAGCTGGCCCGCATGATGGCCGGCCTGGACGACTCCGATACCGGCAAAGCCCACGCGAAGGAGCTGTTCGCACGCGCGCAGCGCGAAGTGGAAGAATTGCGCCAGTAGCGTTCCCGCGCGCCTACCAGGTTCGGGCAGGTCACGCGTGCACAATATGACGCATGACTGTTGCTTCCCGGAACTCCGAATCCGCGCAGCCCGCGCTGACGGGCACGTTGCGTGACTGCAGGCCGAAAGGCAAGGGGCCGTCCCGCATGAGCGAGGGCGACATCGCGCTGGTTGATTCGGCGGACATGACGCGCCGCCAGGCTGAGGCGCTGCTCGCGCACCGGCCGAGCGCTGTGATCAACCTGTCCCGCTTTTCCACCGGCGCCATGCCCAACTACGGCCCGCATTTGCTTCTCGACGCCAACATCACCCTCCTCGAAGCAACCGGAGCCGGCGGTGCCCTGCGCGACGGCAAGAAGGTCCGCCTCGGCGAGGACGGCAGCATCGCCGTGGGCAAGAAGCCCGCGGGGACCGCAGTGCCTGTGACGCGCAGCGACCTCGACGCCACGTTCGCCGAGGCGCAGCGCAACCTGGTCGAGCAGATGGAGGCCTACTTTGGCAACACCATCGAGTTCGTGCACGCGGAAGCCCCGTTGCTCATCGACGGCCTCGGCGCCCCGGACCTCGGCGAGTCCATGGCGGAGCGAAAGGTCGTGGTGGTGTCGCCCTGCCCGGACCTCCGCGACCGGCTTAAGGGGATCAAGAACTTCATGTCCGAGTTCACCCCGGTGATCGTGGGCGTTGGCCAGGCGTCGGACGTCCTTGTGGAGCTCGGCTTCGAACCTGACTACATCGTCGGTGATCCGACGGACGTGGCGTCGGAAAGCTTGCGCAGCGGCGCGCGCGTCATCCTCCCCGCCGAGCCGGACGGTTTTGCTCCGGGGCTGGAGCGCATCCAGGATCTGGGCGTGGGGGCGATGACCTTCCCGGCGGCGACGGAATCCCCGACGGACCTGGCGATCCTGTTGGCGGTGTTCCACGACGCGGAGATGATCGTGACCGTTGGTCAGGTCGTGGAGCTTGACCAGATCTTCGCCGCGCCCGAGTCGACGCCGCCCGAGGCGCTGCTCACCCGCATGAAGGCGGGACGCAAGCTAGTTGATTCCACGGTGGTGGAGCAGCTGTACGCGGTGCCGTCGAGTGGCGGGGTCGCCTGGGCGTGGGCGATCCTGGGGATCCTGGTGGCGATCGCGACCATCGTCCTCGTCGTCGGCCTGTATGGGCCGGGGGACTTCTCCGACAACCTGGTCAACACCTGGAACAGCATTGCGCTGTCCTTCCAGGACCTGATCGACCGCCTGACCAAGTAAAGGAGCCTAAACATGTCTGATGGAGGACGCGCAAGCGGGCTCGTGGTGACCGGTCTGGGGTGGGGCATTGCGCTCGGCGTCGCCGCCGGCGCGCTGCTCATCGCGCCCGCGATGCACAACGACGGCCAGCCGCTTGGCCAGGACAACTCCGCGACCTCGAAGGAAGCGCAGCGCGCGGAGGCGTACGCCGACAACTCGGATACGCTGCTCGGCGAGCAGTCGGCGGCAATTGTGAAGGACGCGCTGAAAGATAAGCACGTGACGGTGATCCGCACCGAGGGCGCTTCCGATGAGGACGTGAAGGCGGTGCGCTGGCTGCTGGGAAAGGCGGGCGCCAAGGATTCCGGCGAGCTTGAGTTGGCGTCAAAGTTCACGGATCAGGACTCGGCGGACGCGCTGTCGTCACTGATCGCAAACACCCTGCCCGCCGGGGCGCAGCTGTCGGTAGAGGATCGACGGCCAGGCGTCCACGCCGGTGAATCGCTGTCCGCGGCACTGTTGGTTAATGCGGAGACGGGGGAGCCGCTCGCGCCAGCGGGCGACCGGCAGTTCGTCCTTGATGCGCTCAAGCAAGCGGGGTTTGTGCACTACAACGGCGACCTTGTGCCCGCTGACGCGATCGTGATCGTTACCGGGGCCGCCGGAGACGACACCGACGAGGAAGGCGGCGTGGGCGCAGGCAAGGGCGCCCCGGACGAATTCGGTCAGCAGCTGCTTGCAGACTTCGCCGACGCGCTGGGCAAGACCGAGCCGACCGTGTTGGGCGTGCGCGAAATTGACGCGTGGCGCGCACCGGAGCTCCAGCACGCGACCTTTGTGCAGGCCGTGGAGACGGAGGCGGGCCGTATCCGCGCGACGCTTGGTGCGACAGGCTCGGCGACGTCCTAGGCTTACACCTATGGCTGAACAGATGGAACACACTTCACCGCACGCACACGAGTTCACGGTCGTGGACTCGGAACTGCTGCAGGAATCACCCATCTTGGCGATGCGCCGCGACACGGTCACGATGCCCGGCGGGTCGCAGGCGTCCCGCGAAGTCGTCGAGCACTTCGGCGCAGTCGCCGTCGTGGCACTGAACGAGCGCGACGAGGTGGCCGTGGTGAAACAGTACCGGCACGCCGTGCGCCGCCGCCTGCTCGAGCTCCCCGCCGGGCTGCTCGACGTCGCCGGCGAAGACGAGCTGACCGGCGCCAAGCGCGAGCTTGTCGAGGAAGCCGGGCTCGAAGCCGCCAGCTGGTCAGTGCTTGTGGACCTGGTGACCTCACCCGGCTTCGCCGAAGAGGCCGTCCGGGTCTTCCTCGCCCGCGAGCTCCGCGAGGTCCCTCGCCCGCCCGCCGAGGAGGAAGAGGCGGATATGGCGTTGACCTGGATGCCGCTGGAACAGGCGCGCGAGGCGGTGCTTCGCGGTGAGATCGTCAACTCCATCGCGATCGCTGGCGTGCTCGCAGCAAGCGAGGTTCAAGCCGGTCGCGCGACACCGCGCAGCGCCGACGCACCGTTCGAGCTGCGCCCGACCTCGCTGGCAAAGCGCCGCGTTGCCGCAGGGATCACCCCGGACATGAAGCGCATCTAGTGCAGGCTCGCACCCTCGCCGAGCGCTGGTTGACCCACCTCATCGTCGAGCGCGGCGTGTCGACGCACACGGAGAGCAATTATCGACGCGACGTCAACCGCTACCTCACCTGGCTGGAGCGCGCCGGCATCACCGATCTCGCGGCGGTCAGCGCGCTGGACGTCGAGGCGTACGTGGCCGACCTCCGCCGCGGCGTCGACGGAGCGAAGCCGCTGGCCACCTCCTCGGTAGCGCGGGCCCTGGTCGTTGCTCGGGGGCTGCACAAGTTCGGCGTGGCGGAGGGGGTCCTGCCGCGCGACGTGGCCGCCGAGGTGGCCCCGCCGCAGCAGGGCGAGCAGCTGCCGGACACGCTTTCTGTCGCGGAGGTCGAGTCGCTGCTTGACTCGTGCGCGGGCGACACCCCGGTTGGCGTGCGCGATCGCGCGTTGCTGGAGCTGCTCTACGCCACGGGCGCCCGCGTCTCCGAGGTGCTTGCACTCAACGTCGACGACGCGTCCGAGCTCGAGCACGGCGCAGGGGTTCTCACCGTCACCGGCAAGGGCAATAAGCAGCGGCTGGTGCCGGTGGGCAGTCACGCGCAGGACGCGCTGCAGGCATACCTTGTGCGGGTGCGCCCGTCGTTTGCCACCGGAAAGTCTCACGCCCTGTTCCTGAACACCCGCGGCGGAGCCCTGTCGCGCCAAAGCGCGTGGACCGCCATCAAGCAGGCCGCCGAGCGGGCGGGCGTGCACAAAGACATCTCCCCGCACACGCTGCGCCACTCGTTTGCCACACACCTCCTCGAGGGAGGGGCGGATGTGCGGACGGTGCAGGAGCTGCTGGGACACGCGTCGGTGACCACGACGCAGATTTATACCCACGTCACGGCGGAGAATCTGCGCGAGGTGTGGCGGCAGGCCCATCCGCGTGCGTGAGTCCGGGGGCGGAGCTCATCGTTGCCTGTGGATGCAGTGGCAGTGATTGCCAGCATGACCGTGTAGATTGAGCGTTTTGCACGATACTCAAGGAGGTCCACGACCCGTGAATCTAGCTCGCCGTACTTTTGCCGCGTGTGGTGTCGCCACGCTCTGCGCTGTTGGTGCGCCGCTCGCGTCAGCGCAGCTTCCCGAGGGCATCGACCCTGCGGAGGTGCAATCGATGATTCCGTCCGAGGTCACTGTCCGCGCCGGCGAGACCACTACCGTGGACCTCGGCGTGCCCGTGGATGCGAATTATTCCGGTGGCGGATGGACCGTCACTTCCAACGGCACTCAGGTCTCGGTCACCGCACCCGACGACCCTGGCGCCACCGCGAGCGTGCCCGCCAGCTCTGGAGGGATGAACGCGACCGTCAACTTGGTCGCTGTGGGCGATGACGAGGAAGCGATTGCCGACGACGCGTCGTCGGCAGGCGGCGCAGCCAGTGCCGGCGATGATGCTTCTGGCAGCGGAGGCGGCAGCGGTGCGCGCGGGGCCGGCGGGTCCGGCGGGTCCGGCGAGGATGGGGACGCTGAAAGCGCTGGGGATGCTGGGGATGCTGGAGGTTCAGGGGACTCCGGGGATTCAGCGGGCAGCACCGGTAGCGGGCACAGCAGCAGCAGCGGCGGTAGCGGCAAGTCCGGCGGCGCGGCCGGCAGCGTGTCCCACCCGGACCGCACGAAGGCGGAGGAGGTGGACACTTCGGGCGCCAAGCGGTTCGAGTTCGACGGTGAGATTGACGGCAACACGCTCGTGGTGAAGGTGCCGTTGTCGCGCGCTGCGGACCTGATGAAGTACACCAAGACCGATACCGAGGGCGCAACGCTGCGCTACCTGGACGTCAACGGCCAGGTGATCAAGGGGGTCAAGCGCGACGTCGACGTGGCGAAGCGCACCCTGACCCTGACGTACCCGGAAGGTGAGACACCGGACAACCCGTTCATCATGGAGGTGGTGCGGGACGGCAAGGCCGAGTTCGTCGCCGTGATCACCGCGACCAATGCGCCCACGGAAGAGGCGAGCGGGGACGGGGAGAATCCGTATGGGGAGGCGTCGGCAAGCGATCAAGGCCCCAACACTGACTCGAACGGTGGCGGCTCGATCGTTCCGCTGATTATCGGCGGGGTTGCGCTGCTGGCGGCGATTGCGTTGATCATTGTGTTCTTTGTACGGCGGCGCGCGCGGGCCTAAACGGCGAAACAACAGTGTTGTAAGATGGGCGCGTCAAGCGTTACGGCGTGACGGGCTCGATTGGCGCAGAGACGGTGCCAGGCGACGGAAAGGCACGGAGAGGACCGACAATGGCAGACGACGCACTGTTCGACGCTTCCGAGGAGAAGACCTTCCTCACGGGGCGTCCGTTCCGCGAGTTTGCGGACCCGGCTCCGCTGGACAAGCACGGCCCGGCAACAGTGCTGTCCATGGTCAACCAGAAGGGCGGCGTGGGCAAGACGACCTCCACCATCAACCTGGGTGCGTGCCTGGCGGAACAGGGGCGCAAGGTGCTGCTGGTGGACCTGGACCCGCAGGGCGCCCTGTCCGCGGGGCTCGGGGTGTCGCATGACGAGGAGCAGGTCACGGTCTACGACCTGCTCTTTGACAACACCACGAGCATCCACGGCGCCATTCGCCATTCCAACGTCAGCGGGCTCGATCTCGTGCCGGCAAACATCGACCTCTCGGCCGCAGAAATCCAGCTGGTCAACGAGGTGGGGCGCGAGCACACGCTCGCGCGAGCGCTGCGCCCGGTGCGCAACGAGTACGACATCATCATCATCGACTGCGGCCCGTCCCTTGGCCTGCTCACGGTCAACGCCTTGGCCTGCTCGCAGGGGGTCATCATCCCGATGGAATGCGAGTACTTCTCGCTGCGCGGACTGGCCCTGCTGACGGACACGGTGGAGAAGGTGCGCGACCGCATCAACTTCGACCTGGACATCGTGGGCATCCTGGTTACCATGTTTGACCGGCGCACGACGCACGCCCGCGAGGTGATGGATCGCGTCGTGGAGGTCTTCGGTGACCGCGTTTTTGACACCGTGATTACGCGGACCGTCCGGTTCCCGGAGACCTCGGTCGCCGGTGAGCCGATCATCACGTGGGCGCCGCGCTCGCAGGGAGCGGAGCAGTACCGCAACCTGGCCAAGGAGCTGCTGGAGCGCACCGAAACCAGGACCTCGTAGGCCGGCGTGAGCGACCCGCACACCGGGGCAGAAGCGCGCGACGGAGCGCAAGCGAGTGGGCAGGCGGGCGAGCAGCCCGAGATCACCGGTTTCCGCCTCGTGCTCAACAACTTTGAGGGCCCCTTCGACCTGCTGCTCAACCTGATTAGCTCGAAGAAGCTGGACGTCACCGAGGTGGCGCTTGCAGAGGTGACCGATGAGTTCATCGCGTACACGCGGGCGCTTGGAGAGACCGCCGACCTGGACGAGATCACGGAGTTCATCCTCGTCGCGGCCACGCTCCTGGACCTCAAAGCGGCGCGCCTGGTGCCGCGTGGCGACGCCGACGAGATCGAGGACCTCGAACTGCTGGAGTCGCGCGACCTCCTCTTCGCCCGCCTGCTGCAGTACCGCGCGTACCAGCAGGTCGCCGACCAGTTTGCGCAGTGGCAGAAGCATGCCAGGCGCCGGTACCCGCGCGCGGTGTCCATGGAGCCACAGTTCGTGGACCTGCTGCCGCCCGTGCGCCTGGGACATACCCCGGCCAGTTTTGCGGAGCTTGCCGCCAGCGTCTTCCGGCCGAAGCCGCCCGAGGAGGTCGGCGTTGACCACCTGCACGCCGTGCAGGTCTCCGTGCCGGAGCAAGCCGGGCGGATTCTGGAAACGCTGAAGCTGGTCGGGGCGACGCAGTGGCTTTCTTTCGCGTCGCTGACCAAGGATTGCGCGCTGTCCATGGAGATCGTCGGCCGGTTCCTCGCGCTGCTCGAGCTGTACAAGGCGCGCGCCGTGGAGACGAAGCAGGAGGAGGCGCTGGGGCCGCTGGAGGTGTCGTGGACCGGGCTCGACGTGGACCCCGCGGTGGTCGCGGCAAGCAACTGGAGCTAGGCAGTGCTAGGTAGTGCGCGATTGGTGGGGGCGGGGAGGCGTCGACAAGCACTCGGCCCCCTACAATGTGCGACATGGACATGCCGATGGTCTCGCAGCTGCGCTCGCGCGTGGAATCGATCCTGCTTGTGGTGGACAACCCCGTCGAGGCGGAGGACCTGGCGAGGGTGCTGGACGCGACACGGGAAGACGTGGACGCTGTGCTGCGCGAGTGGGCCGGCGAGCTTGACGCGCGGGGCAGCGGGATCGAGCTGCGCGAAACGCAGGAGGGATGGCGGCTCTACACGCGGCCGCACAACGCCGATGCGGTCGAGGCGTTCGTCCTGGACGGCACGCAAACGAAGCTGAGTCGCGCCGCACTTGAGACGCTCGCGGTGGTGGCGTACCGCCAGCCGGTGACGCGCGCGCAGGTCGCTGGCGTGCGCGGTGTCAACGTGGATGGGGTGATGCGCACGCTGACCCTGCGCGGTCTCATTGCCGAGGTCGATCCGGACGAGGCCACCGGCGCACACCGCTACGTGACGACGGAGCTGTTCCTTGAGCTGCTGGGGATCGATTCGCTGTCGCGACTGCCGGACCTGGCGCCGCTGTTGCCAGAGGTAGACGCGATCGAGGATGCGTGGTAGAACACCAAGTCCTGGTAGACTCTGCCACGAACTTGGGCGCACCGTTTTCGGTGGCCCGCACAACCCCAATACGTTTGCAAAGGATTCAGGATGACTCCTCCCGCTCGCCGAGACGGCACACCGGACAAGGGGAAGGACGAAACGTTCTACCCTTCGTACGCAAAGCCGGCGAAGAAGCAGCACGTCCGACTGGACAAGCGGCGCGAGAACGCCCGCAAGAACGAGCCCCACCCGTTGGAAGATAACTGGTGGGACGACGATGACAAGGGTGCCACGGGTGCCAAGAAGGCCCGGAAGCAGAAGTCCGAAGGCATTCGCCTGCAAAAAGTGCTCGCGCAGGCCGGCGTGGCGTCGCGCCGCCACGCGGAGGTGATGATTGACCAAGGCCGCGTGGAGGTCAACGGCAAGATCATCACCGTCCAGGGCACGCGCGTGAACCCCAATGTGGACATCATCCGCGTCGACGGCACCCGCATCAACGTCAACGAGGAGTTGGAGTACGTCGCGTTTAATAAGCCGCGCGGGGTGCACACCACGATGCGCGACGAGATGGACCGCATCTCCGTCGGCTCCTACCTGTCCGAGCGCACCGCGGCCGGGCAGCGCCTGTTCCACGTGGGCCGCCTCGACGCCGACACCGAGGGGCTCCTCCTGTTGACCAACGACGGCGAGCTGGCCAACCGCCTCACGCACCCGAAGTACAAGGTGACCAAGACCTACTTGGCAACGGTGCTGGGCGAGGCCAAGGGCGACCTGGTGAAGAAGCTGAAGGAGGGCGTCGTGCTTGACGACGGCACCGTGACCGTCGACTACGCGCAGATCGTCGACGTGCACAACGGCCAGTCCATCGTCCGCGTGGAGCTGCACGAGGGCCGCAAGCACATCGTGCGCCGCATGCTCAAGGAATGCGGCTTCCCGGTGCAGCGCCTGGTGCGCACCAAGGTGCACACCGTTCAGCTGGGAGACATGAAGCCCGGTTCCATGCGCGTGCTGAACTCTGCCGAGCTGGCCTCCCTGTACAAGGTGGTGGATATGTAATGGCTGACGCAACGCAGCTTTCGAACATGCCGGACGGCGGGCTCATTCTCGCCGTCGACGGCCCTTCCGGGACCGGCAAGTCCACCACCTGCCGCGCGCTGGCGAAGTCGCTGGGCGCGAAGTACGTGGATACGGGCGCGATGTACCGCGTGGCCACGCTTGCGGTGCTCCGCGCCGGAGTCGACCCGGCCGACACCGACGCGGTGGTGGCGGCGACCGCCGATCTGCCGCTCGAAGTCTCCGACGACCCAGATTCCAAGCAGGTGCTCCTCGGCGGCGAGGACGTCTCGGGCGAGATCCGCGGCCCGGAGGTCACCCGCAACGTCTCCGCCGTCTCCGCCATTCCACAAGTCCGCGTGAACTTGGTCGAGCTCCAGCGCAAGCTGGCCCGCGAGGCCCACCGCGCCATCGTGGAGGGGCGCGACATCGGGACGGTGGTGCTTGCCGACGCCCCCGCGAAGGCCTTCATGACCGCCTCGGCCCAGGTGCGCGCGCAGCGCCGCTACGACCAGGACATCGCCGCGGGACGCAACGCCGACTTTGACACCGTGCTCGCGGACGTGCAGCGCCGCGACGAGCTCGACTCGTCCCGTGCGACCAGCCCGCTGAAGCCCGCGGAGGACGCGGAGGTCATCGACACCTCCGAGATGACCCCCGAGCAGGTGCTTGACGCCCTGACCGGGCTGATTGAAAGGAGCGCGAAATGACACACCGCGAGGAACCGGAAACCCAGTTCATTCAGCCTGGGATCGACGCGTCCGGCTACGAGGACCTGGACCCCGCCGAGGTAGGTGCCGACGACGCGGAGTTCTACGACGCCGACTTTGACGTCAATGATTTCGACGACGCCGATTTCGCAGCCCCCGATTACGGCGAGGACAGCGAGGGCCCTGAAAACACGGACGACTACACCGACGAGGACTGGGCCGAGGTCGAAGAGGCCTTCGGCATCATGCGCCCGAACGTGGTGGAGGAGAACCTGCCCACCGTGGCCATCGTCGGCCGTCCGAACGTGGGCAAGTCCAGCCTGGTCAACCGCTTCCTCGGCCGCCGCGAGGCCGTGGTGGAGGACCACCCGGGTGTGACTCGTGACCGCGTGAGCTACCTGGCCGAGTGGGGCGGGCGCCGCTTCTGGGTGCAAGACACCGGCGGCTGGGACCCGAACGCCCGCGGCATCCACGGCGCGATCGCCCGCCAGGCGGAGGCCGCGATGGAAACGGCCGATGTGATCGTCATGGTGGTGGACGCGCAGACCGCCATCACGGAGACGGATTCCGTGATGGCGCGCAACCTGCAGCGCTCTCCGGTCCCGGTGATCCTGGTGGCGAACAAGTTTGAATCCGAATCCCAGTGGGGCGACGCCGCCGAGTTCTACGGGCTCGGCCTGGGCGACCTGTGGCCCGTCTCCGCGCTGCACGGCCGCGGAGGCGCCGACGTGTTGGACGAGATTCTGCGCCTCTTCCCGGACGAGCCGCGCGCGAAATCCTCCATCACGGACGGTCCACGCCGAGTCGCGCTGGTGGGCCGCCCGAACGTGGGCAAGTCCAGCCTGCTGAACAAGCTGTCCAAGTCGCACCGCTCGGTGGTAGACAACGTCGCTGGCACCACGGTGGACCCGGTGGATGAGATGATCCAGCTGGATGAGCACCTGTGGAAGTTCATCGACACCGCTGGCCTGCGCAAGAAGGTGAAGAACGCGCAGGGGCACGAGTACTACGCCAGCCTGCGCACCCGCGGCACGATCGACGCGGCGGAGGTCTGCGTGGTGCTCATCGACGCCTCCGAAGAGATCTCCGAGCAGGACCAGCGCGTCATCTCCATGGTGCTGGAGGCCGGCAAGGCGATGGTCATCTGCTTTAACAAGTGGGACCTCATGGACGAGGACCGCCGCTACTACTTTGACCGCGAGTTCGACGAGATGATGGGGCACCTCCCGTGGGTGACCAAGCTCAACATCTCCGCGGACACCGGCCGTGGCCTGCACCGCCTCGAGCCGGCGATGGCGCAGGCGCTGGAGAACTGGGACAAGCGCGTCTCCACCGGCCAGCTGAACAACTGGCTGCGCGAGGCGATCGCGGCGAACCCGCCGCCGATGAAGAACAACCGCCTGCCCAAGCTGCTCTTCGCCACGATGGCGACCACCCGCCCGCCGACACTGGTGCTGTTTACCACCGGCTTCCTGGACGCCGGTTACCGCCGCTACCTGGAGCGTAAGTTCCGCGAGCAGTTCGGCTACCACGGCACGCCGGTGCGCATCGCCGTGCGCGTGCGCGAGCGCAACCCTCGCCGCCGCAAGTAGGGGCCGCTGGCTTATCGACGCCCCCGCTCACCCCTCCTTCCCGTACACAAACGCGTCCGCGCGGTAGGGAAGGGGGATGCGCTGGCCGCGCTCGAAGCCGAGGCGGTCGTGCAGGTACCAGTCCAGGTTGGCCACCATCTTCGCGCGCGTCTTCTCGTTGGCGCGCAGCCAGTACGAGCGCGAGGCCATGAGCTCGAAGCACTCGTCGGTGGTGACGATCTGCGCCCAGGTGTCGCGCACCTCGCCCTCCAGCGTCCACGGGGTTGCTACGTCGGGGTAGAACCCGGCGCGCTGGACGTCGCCGGAGTGCATGATGCGGCTTAAGCGCAGCACCCACGGGTGGTTGACGGCAAGGGTGTTCCAGCACAGCAGGAGCTTGCCGCCCGGGCTCGTGATGCGCGCGGCCTCCGCGCTCGCCGTCGCGGTGTCCACCCAGTGCCAGGTTTGCGCGCAAGTGACGGCGTCGACGGCGCCGTCGGCTAGCCCGGTTGCTTCGGCCGTCGCCCGCCAGGCGGGGACGTAGGGCAGCTTGTCCCGCAGGACGCGGACCATGTCCGCGGACGGGTCGCAGGCGAGGACCCGGCGCGTGGACTCGGAGTCGGCCCCGGCGCCGAGGAGCTCGGTGAGCTTGCCGGTCCCGGCGCCGATGTCCACGATGCGGGTGCCGCCGGCGCGCTGGGGAAAGTCCGCGATGAGGGCTAGGACTGAGGGCGGGTAGGAGGGACGGACGGCGTCGTAAAGCACTGCACCGCTGTTGAACGCACTGGCTGAGCTGCTGCGATGCTGTGCGTCGCGGAACGCTGGCTGCTGCTTCCCACTCGGCTTCATAATGGACTAATCTACCGATACGAATCTTGATGGAGGAACTATGGCAGCACGGCGCCTCGTGGCGCTGCTCGTCGCGGCGGGCCTGGCGCTGAGCAGCGCTGGTTGCGGGAGCGGCGAGCAGCTGGACGCCGCCGACGCTGACCTGATCGCGCCCTCCACTCCGCGGGACGAGGTTGCCGAGGTGCAGCCGTGGAGCAAGCCGGAGACGCAGCGGCGCACCATTAAGGTGGGCCAGCGAGACCGGAGCTTCCTCTTGAGCCTGCCGGCGGGCGCGCGGGAGCGCTCGCGGCTCCCGCTGATCTTTGCGTTCCACGGGTACATGGAGGACGCGGCGTCGATGCGGAAGTACTCGCAGCTCGATGGGGCAGATGCCATCGTTGTGTACATGGATGGCGTGGACCGGGCGTGGGCGCCCGCCCCGTACGCCAAGACGACCGGCGGGGACGACCTGGCGTTCGTGGACGCCGTGCGCGAGCAGGTGACAGGCGAATTCTCGGTGGACAAGGCGCGAGTGTTTGCCACGGGGCTGTCCAACGGGGGCGGGTTCGCCTCCTACGTGGGCTGCCAGCGCCCGCAGGATTTTACTGCGGTGGCGTCGGTGTCGGCGGCGTTCTACCAGCGCGTCTCGCAGGGGTGTTCCTCCATCCCGATTAAGCACGTGGACTTTCACGGCACGAACGACTCCGTGATGAGCTACTTCGGCGGCCAGCGCCACGACACGGCGTACGAGTCCGTCGAGGCAATGCTGGCGGAGGCGGCGGAGCGCAACCACTGCGACGCGGAGTACGTGGAAAAGCCGCTTTCAGACACCGTGACCGAGCTGCGGTGGGACGGCTGCGACGCGCCGTTGGTGCACTACCGCGTGGACGGCGGCCCGCACATTTGGCAGGGCGGCACGGTGGATTCGTCGCGGACGACCTCTGCAGGATTTGCCACACGAACGCAGCTGGCGTTTTTCGGCGTGCCGTTTGGCTCAGTGTCGGACCCGTAATGTGCGCCAGGTGCCCTATGCTTGGGCATTGTGATGCAGAACTCTGACGACGCGACCAGGACGGCCATTGTGGTGTACAACCCGGTCAAGATCGATGAGACGACGCTGCGCTCCCAGGTCGAGCGCTACGCGCCGGACGGCTGGCACATCGAGTGGGTGCGCACCACACCGGACGATTCCGGCGAGGCGGAGGTGGCCGCGGCGCACCACCCGGACGTCGAGCTTGTACTGGTGGCCGGCGGCGACGGGACGGTGCGCGAGATCGCCACGTCGCTTGCGGGATCCGGCATCGCGCTGGGCATCGTGCCGACCGGCACCGGCAACTTGCTCGCGCGCAACCTGCGCCTCGACCTCGGCCTCGAGGAGTCCGTGCGGCGGGCGTTTCGCGGGGAGCACAAGCTTATCGACGTCTGCCGCGCCAAACTTTCACGCCCCGACGGCTCCAACGAGCGTCTCGGCTTCGTGGTGATGGCCGGTGTCGGCCTGGACGCGCAGATGATCGAGTACACCGACGAGGGGCTCAAGAAGAAGATCGGTCCGCTGGCGTACGTCTCCGGGATTGCGAAGTCGCTGCGCGGCGGCAACCGGATCAAGGCGTCCTTCGTGGTGGACGGGGACCATACTCACTCGCAGCGGTTGCACACGCTGATCTTTGGTAACTGCGGAGAGCTGATCAATCAGGTGCCGTTGTTGCCTGAGGCCAGGCCGGACGACGGCGTCCTCGATGCCGTCGGCATGGCGCCGCGCGGTCCCGTCGGGTGGGCGAAAATCGGCCTCAACCTTGTGGTCAACAAGGCGGCGAAACTCCGCGGGCGGAAGCCTGATCCGGCGGTGGTGGAATTTGCGGACCTGCTGTACTCGCGGGGCAGCTACGCGCGGGCCTCGTTTGCAGAGCCGGAAATCTTCGAAGTGGACGGGGACCCCGTGGGTGAGGTGACGGCGGTGGAGATCTCCGTCGACGCGGGCGCGCTGAAGGTGTGCGTGTAGCCGGCTGCCGTTGTGTCGCGGATCGCTCCTGCGGACGGTGTGTGACATAAGTGGCGGTGCTCCCTCTCCTACGGGATACTGTGTGCGAACTTGGTTCAGCCTCAGCAGTAAGGAGATGCTTATGCGAGCATCGGTTGGTAGTTACGCGGGAGCGGTTGTTGTCGGGCTCTCGCTGAGCGCGTGTAGCGCGTCGGAGGAAGTTCCGACGGTGCCGGAGTTTCAGTTTAAGAGCGGGACGTTGGCGATCGGGGAGTTTTCCAGCAGTTCTGTCGAGGGCAATCTGTTCGACCCGTGCACGGAGATTTCCCCGGAGGAGTACGAGGCGGCTGGCATTCCGGATGTGAGGCCGGTGCCGGCCGATCAACAAGTGCCCGGGTACAACTCGTGCGACACCGGTCTCTACGAGGACAAGGTCGGACAACGCCTCGTAATTTCCGGCGGGAGCAGGAGCGAAGCGGGATACAAGACAAGTTCGGATAACCACCTGGAGTACCCAGAATCGGTCGTTCCCGGTTTGTACACCATCACCAGTGATTTGTCTGGAGTGTGCATCGCACAAGTCGATACGGAACGGGGCGGACTGAAAGTGCAGATGTCGGCCCAGGGACTCGGGAGCGAAGATGTTGATAGCTGCCAAGTCGCGCGGGAGACAATCGAAAACCTCTACAAGGCTGTGAACACCGATGAGGAGGAGCAGTAAATGAGCGCCAACGATCGTCGAGTACTCGCAGCCCTCATGATCGCGCAGGCGTTCCTCGCCGTCTCGGCGTGCAGTAGCGATACAGAGGAACAATCGGCACCCGACGCGCCGCCGGTATTCCATTTTGCCAGCGGAGACCTCGCAATCGGCGAGTTCTACTCAGATGAGGTAGAAGGCAACCTTTTCGACCCCTGCACGGGTATCTCAGCAGAGGAATACGCGGCCGCGGGGATTACCGGCGTCGAGGCCTTTGATAGCGAGTTTGGCGACCCGGGCGTCGTCATGTCGTGCAACACCGCCGACCCGTCCGCGCAAGAGACTCGGCGAATCATGATCTCGACGGTAGGAGAGAACACAATCAAGTCGCTGGGTGGCAGCCAGATTGAACACCCAGATTCCACGGTGCCGGGGCTCTATACGGTGACGGAAGGCGCAAACGGCGGCTGCGCTGCGCAGGTGGATACCGAGCGGGGAGCGCTCTCGATAAGTCGCTGGAAGTACAATGCCCAGGGCCGGGAGGACGAAGTGTGCCGCGCGGCGCAGAAAGAGCTCGAGGAGCTTTACGACGCCACGCAGCAGGCGTCGTGGCGGTGGCTGTTTCCGCGGCATGCGGAAGGAAATTGTTCCCGCGAGGGGATTCAGAACCCCCGAACCCCCATAAAGAAAATTGTCGGACTGACAGGATTTGAACCTGCGACCCCCACACCCCCAGTGTGGTGCGCTACCAAACTGCGCCACAGCCCGTCCGTTACTGCATTCGCGGTAACTCGGCTAGAGTACAACACTGTCACTCGAAACGGAAAATTGCCAGGTCAGCGGGCAAACCTTGCTACCGTACATCGCCGTCCAGGTAGACCCACGCGCCGTCCTCGCGGACGAAGCGCGAGACCTCGCGCTGCACGCCGGCGGGGGAGTAGGCTGCGAACTCGACCACGCCCTCGGAATCGAAGAGTGAGCCGCCCTGGGTGCGCACAATCTGCAGGCGATTGAACGCAAGGCCTTCGGTGGGAAGCTCCGACAACGCCGGGCGCGTTGCCCGCGCCCAGGTGGAGTGCAGGTAGTCCGCGAGGCCGCCCACGAAGGCGGTGTAGCGCGAGCGCATCAACGCCTCGGCGGTCGGTGCCTTGGCGCCTCGGTGGAGCGCGCCGCAGCACGCCGCGTAGGGCTTACCGGTGCCGCAGGGGCACGGTTGCATGTCCGCGATGCGCGGCTGTTGCCGCCTGACGCCCGCCACGTTAGCGCTGCTTGTCGCGCTCGCGGCGCTGCTCGACGGTGGCGGTATCTACCGTGGTCGTGATGTCGCCTGCGGCAATGTAGCCGTCGACGGTGGACGCGGCGCCGGCGGCGCGCAGCGTCTGGACCTGCTCGTCGGTGAGGTCGCCGTAGAGCGTGATGTGGCGGGTGAAGGTGGTGTCGGCGTCGTGGGTGACTTCCACGCGGACGTCGTCAAGCTTCATGCCCTTGGCCGCGCTCCTGATGGCCTGCGAGCACGAGGCCGCGAGCGCGGACATGAACAGGCCGGTGGACGTCACGCCCTGGCCCTTGCCGCCGGCGTTCTTCGCGCGGTCCGTGGTGATCTCGCGGTTCGAAGTGCGCACCACATCGCCGTACTTGGTGCCGCGGGCGGAGTAGGAGATCGCGGTGGAATCGCCAGTCGGCTCCGGGGTGAACTCCGGCACGATGTACTGCTGGGCCCACGAGCCGATGATGTCGGCGGCGCGCTGCGCGGTGCCCTGGCGCGTGAGCAGGTGATCGGCCTTGTCAAGCGCCATGAGCGACTTGGGGTAGCGGGTGAGCTGGAAGATGGTCTGGGCGTTGTCGATGCCCACGGTGACGTCGATAGGCGAGTGCACCAGCAGCAGCGGTTTACGGATCTTGCCCAGGTACTCCTCCGGGTTGGTCTCCGCGAGGTCCTCGAGGAAGTGACGCGAGATGACCAGGTCGCGGCCGCCCAGCGTGACGTGCACCGAGCCGTTGCGATCCGCCTCGCCGATCTTGTCGGCGTAGTGCAACACGGAGTGGGCGGGATCGAAGGGCGCGCCGACGGTGGCCACCATCTTGAGCATCTTCTTCAGCTCCGGGCGCGTCGCGGCCTTGAGCGTTGCCGCGCCGCCGAGCGAGTGGCCCATAATGAGCTGCGGGGCGGTGTAGTTCTCCTCCATCCACTGCGCCACGGCCACGATGTCATCAACGTTTTGGTTAAACGAGGTCTCGGCGAACTCACCCTTGGACTGACCCAGGCCGGGGAAGTCGAAGCGCACGGTGGCAATCCCGTGCTCCGTCAGGCGCTTGGAAATACGCGATGCGCCGGGGGTGTGGCGGGAGCCCGCGAAGCAGTGCGCGAAGATGGCGTACGCCTTCGCCGGGCCGTCCGGACGGTCCATCGTTGCGGCAAGCTCCACGCCCGTGGAGGACGGAATTTTCAGGTTGAGAGATTTCATGTCGCGGACTTCCCCTTGTGTGTGGTTGATTCGCGCTGCTTCGAGGCTGCTGCGAGACTGGCTTCAATACAATCTAAGGCACAAATAAGCTAGCAACAACAGTCCTCCCGCGACCTGCATCGCGGGGGTAAAGCCGCTGCGCCTAAACTTTGAGGCAATACTGCGGCGACAGAGCGATGCAGAGCGATCACAGTGCGACGAGGAAGGACGGTCAAGCGTATGGGAGCATTCGACTGGTTCTGGAAGGCCATGGGCTCAACATCTGAGCGCAACAACAAGAAATCCAAGGGCATCGTTGCCGGCGCCCACGAGCTGATCCCGAGCATTGAGCAGCTTGACGACGCCGCCCTGGCCGCCGCCATCCGTGACACCGTCTCCGACGGCGCGATCAAGGACAAGCAGCGCTTCCTTGCCATCCTGTCGGTCGCCTCCAAGCGCACGCTCGGCTTGCTGCCGTTCGACGTGCAGAACCAGGCGGTCCTGCGCCTGCTCGAGGGCGACGTCATCCAGATGGCCACCGGTGAGGGCAAGACGCTTGTCGGCGCGATGGCGGCCACGGGGTTCGGGCTGACCGGCAAGCGCGTCCACGTCATCACCGTGAACAATTACCTGGCGGACCGCGATGCGGAATGGATGCGCCCGCTCGTCGAATTCTTCGGCCTGCGCGTCGCCTCCGTGACGGAGAACAGCTCCCGCGAGGAGCGCACCGCCGCCTACCGCAGCGACATCGTCTACGCGCCCGTTACTGAAATCGGCTTCGACCACCTGCGGGACAACCAGATCACCTCGCGCGCTCAGACCGTCCAGGCCCCGGCGGACGTCGCCCTGGTCGACGAGGCGGACAGCGTGCTTGTCGACGAAGCCCTCGTCCCCCTCGTACTCGCCGGCTCCGAAGGAGCGACCCAGACCACCGGGCGCATCACCGAGGCCGTCTCCCACTTGCGCGAGGGCAAGGACTACGCGATTGACGCCGAGGGGCGCAACGTCTTCCTCACCGACGAAGGCGCCGAGCACGTGGAACGCCTGCTGGGCATCGACTCGCTCTACGGCGACGGGCAGATTGGCGACACCCTCGTGCGCGTCAACCTCGCCCTGCACGCGAAGGCGCTGCTGATCCGCGACGTCCACTACATCGTGGAGGACGGCAAGGTCGCGCTTGTCGACGCCTCCCGCGGCCGCGTCGCCGAGCTGCAGCGCTGGCCGGATGGCCTGCAGGCGGCCGTGGAAGCCAAGGAGGGCCTCACCGTCTCTGAGGGCGGCCGGATCCTGGACTCCATTACGCTCCAAGCGCTGATGCGTCGCTACCCAACCGTGTGCGGGATGACCGGCACCGCGGTCGAAGCCACCGACCAGCTCCGCTCGTTCTACGACCTCCACGTCGCTGTGATTGACCGGGCCAACGAGCTGCAGCGCTTCGACGAGGCGGACCGAATCTACGCCACGATGGAGGAGAAGAACAAGGCCATCGTCGACGAGGTTGCGCACCTGAACTCGACCCGCCAGCCGGTGCTCGTGGGCACCCACGATGTCGCAGAATCCGAGGCGCTCGCCGAGGCGCTGGAGGCCCGCGGTGTGTCCGTGAACGTGCTCAACGCGAAAAACGACGCAGAGGAGGCCCGCATCATCGCAGAGGCCGGCGACCTCGGCCGCGTGACCGTCTCGACGCAGATGGCCGGCCGTGGCACCGACATCCGCCTCGGCGGTGCGGACGAGGCGGATCACGACAAGGTCGCGGCGCTCGGGGGCCTGGCGGTCATCGGTACAGCGCGCCACCGCTCCGCACGCCTGGACAACCAGCTCCGCGGGCGCGCAGGCCGCCAGGGCGACCCGGGCCTGAGCCTGTTCTTCGTCTCGCTGGAGGATGACGTCGTGGCCACAGGCGGCGCGGACGAACAGGTCACCGCCCACCCGGACGAGACCGGCCGGATCGAATCCAACCGCATCCAGCAGTTTGTCGAGCACTGCCAGCGCGTCACTGAAGGCCAGCTGCTGGAGATCCATTCCCAGACCTGGAAGTACAACAAGCTGCTCGCCGACCACCGCGACATCCTTGACCAGCGCCGCGCGGTCCTCCTGGACACCGACACCGCTTGGCGCGAGCTCGCCGAGCGTAGCCCGCAGCGCGCCGCGGAGCTGGAGCACCTGCCGCAGGAGGTCCGGGAGCAGGCGGCCCGCGACATCATGCTCTACCACCTCGACACTGAGTGGTCGGAGTACCTCGGGCTCATGGACGACGTACGCGAGTCCATCCACCTGCGCGCCATCGCCCGCGAAACCCCGATCACCGAGTACCACCGCATCGCCGTGCGCGAGTTCAAGGAGCTGGCAAACCGGGCCGTCGACCAGGCAGTCGACACGTTCGAGCAGGTGCCTATCGACGCCAACGGCGCCCACCTCGCCGACGCCGGCTGGAAGCGGCCCAGCGCCACCTGGACTTACATGGTCTCGGACAACCCGCTGGCCGGGTCGGGCAACAGCGTGATCTCCGGCATTGGCAATATTTTCCGGTAGGCGAGAGGTGGGGAAATCCTGTGGAGTGGTGGCAAACACCCCCGCGGGAGCCTCGAGCCGGTAGTATGACAGGCAGCTAACTGAAAACCTCGACATTGGTGCGTCTCGCTGGCCCGTGCACGCGGGGCGCACCGATTTCACACATAGTCAGGAGTAAGTGATGAGCGATAACACCGGTAACCCGCAGAACCAGGTGGAAACGACGTCGGTGTTCCGTGCGGACCTGCTGAAGGAGATGGAGTCTGGCGCGTCCGCCTCCAAGGACGGCATCACCGGCGCGGAAAACCTCCCCGAGGGCGCGGCACTGCTGGTAGTTAAGCGCGGCCCGAACGCCGGCGCTCGCTTCCTGCTGGACCAGGACTCGACCACCGCGGGCCGCCACCCGGAGGCAGACATCTTCCTCGACGACGTCACCGTGTCCCGCCGCCACGCAGAGTTCCGCCGCACCGAGGACTCCTTCGAGGTTGTCGATGTGGGCTCGCTCAACGGCACCTACGTCAACCGCGAGCCGCGCAACTCCCAGACGCTGTCCACGGGCGACGAGATCCAGATCGGCAAGTTCCGCCTCGTCTTTATCGCGGACGAGAAGTAGACTCGCTCCGACCAGAGCCCCCACGTACCCGCGCCCCTGACAACGGGGCGCTCTTTACGCAACGAAAGATCCACCACCAGTGAGCGCACTCCGCAAAACTTCCCCGCTGAAGCCGACGGGCACGACCCAGCAGGCGAAAACCATGTCGATCGGCGTGGTCCTTGAACGCCTCCGCGAGGAGTTCCCGGACGTGACCGTCTCCAAGATTCGCTACCTGGAGTCCGAGGGGCTCATCACCCCGCAGCGCACCGCGTCCGGCTACCGCCGCTTCACCGACGCGGACGTGGAGCGCCTCCGCTACATCCTGGTCACCCAGCGCGACAACTACCTGCCGCTCAAGGTGATCCGCGAGCAGCTCGAGGCGATGGATTCAGGTGAGGTCGCCGCCCTGATGGCGCCCGACGCGGAAAGCGGCGCGCCGATGGTGTCGCCGGAGAACTTCCGGGCGCCCGCATCCACCAAGCTCACCGACACCGACGTGGCCGCGCAGGCCGAGACCGACGCGGCGACCGTCGCCGAGCTGACCAAAGCCGGGCTGATTAGTCCGGACGTGGCCGGCTACTACACGGCCGACGACGTCCAGGTGGTCACGACCGCGCTCAACCTCGGCGAGTTCGGCGTGGACATCCGCCACCTGAAGACGCTGCGCACCGCCGCCGCGCGCCAGGTCGACCTCATCGCCCGCGTCGCGGAGCCGATTGCGAAGTCCGGCAAGGACACCGCGCAGCAGCAGGCCGAGGAGACCGGCCAGCAGATGTCCGCGCTCGTCGTTTCGCTGCACGCGTCGCTGGTGAAGAATCAGCTCCGTCACCGACTGGGTCACTAGCGCTTGCCGACGCCCCCGCCCCCGCCCGCCTCCATCCATGTGCGCCGCGGGGGCGTTCCTGTGCGCTACCCGATTTCGGGGGAGGAGCGTGGTTCGGCCCGCGTGCGGTCGCGGAATCCGCACGCCACGCGCCTACTGCGGCAGGTGGGGCGCATGTGGTTGGTGGGGCGAGGGGAGTCTCAACGTGAAGTTGAGGGTTAGAGTTCGGCGTGTTGCGCGTGCAAAGGTTGACCGAAAGCCTATGCTTGGCATTTAATAAAGCACATAGGCACTACGCCAAACTTCATGGGAGTAATTACGTGACTACACACAACGGACACGGCACCACCGGCGACGCCCCCATTCAGGAATCGCTCTTTGACATCGGACCGTCGGATGAGGTGGGGTACCGCGTGCCCATCGCCTGCCAGGTTGCCGGCATTACGTACCGCCAGCTCGACTACTGGGCGCGCACCGAGCTCGTCCGCCCGTCGATCCGCGGCGCAAAAGGCTCCGGCTCCCAGCGCCTTTACTCGTTCAAGGACGTGCTGGTGCTGAAGATTGTGAAGCGCCTGCTGGACACCGGCATCTCGCTGCAGAACATCCGCCTCGCGGTGGAGAAGCTGCGCGACCGAGGTGTGAACGACATTGCGGAGATCACCCTGGTCTCGGACGGCGCAACGGTCTACGAATGCCGCAGCAACGAGGAGATCATCGACCTTCTCGGCGGCGGCCAGGGCGTGTTCGGCATCGCCGTGCCGCAGATTATGAAGGAGCTTTCGGGCACCATCTCCGCGTTCCCGTCGGAGCGCGTGATCACCGAGGATGACGCACCGGTCGCAGAGGTCACCGGGATCGACGAACTCGCTGCGCGCCGTCGCCGCAAGTCCTCCTAGCAGGTTCTGCTCCACTCCCACCATCGCGCCCCACACTGACCGGGGCGCGATTTTTTCACGCCCGAGGGCGTCCCCCGTGTCTACTTCACGCCGGCGGCCGACTTCACGGCGTCGGTAAGCCCTTCGGCACCATCGACGTGCTGGTCGGACGACGCGACATTGCGCAGCCCCTGGTCCTGCGGCTCGCCGCCGACGTGCACTACCGTGACGTCGACGCCCTGGTCGGTGAACGGCCTGACCGCGTTGGCAAACTCCTCGTCGTTTCCGGCGTCAGCGGTGCCGGTGGTCACCACGACGATCCGCACTGGGGCGCCCCACTGCGCAGCGGCGCCTGCCGCGGCGAGGACCGCCTCGCGGGTCTGCGGCACGCCGCCGGTGAGGAAGCGGTGCACCGCCTGGTCGACGTCGCCCGCGTTGCCCGTCAAAGCGACGTTGTCGCGGTACCCGCGGGTCACGCCCGGGTTGAGCGGCGAGGAGTAGTTCCACAGGCCGACCATCTTGCCCTGCTCGCCGACCGCACCTGCCGCGGCGCCGACGGCGTCCTTCGCCGGCTCGATGTACGGTGCCATGCCATCCGACGTGTCGAGTAGGAACAGCGTGTTCTGCACCGGGCCGGCCGCGGACTCGGACTCCGGGGCGTCTTTCTTCGCACTCGCCTTCGCGTCGCTGTCCGCGGCGTCGGCGTCGTCGTTTGCGGTGCCGTCGGTAAGCGCGGCCCCACCCTCGGGGAGTGCCGCGGCCCAGACCATTTCCGCGATCACGGGCTGCTGTGGGGCCTGCCCATCGAACTTGTCGGCCGAGAAGCGCGCCAAGTCCTGACCCGCCCGCGACTGGTCCTCGGTCACGTCGCCGGCCGCGTTGAGCGGGATCGCCGCGTAGGAAACGGCGGCATCGATCGGGGTGAACGTAAGGCCCTCGGGGACGGCGTCCTCGGACGTCGCGACGAAAGTGTCGTCAGCTCCGTCGAAGCCGTCGAGCGAGTCGACGCGCTGATCAGTCAGCGCCTTCACCGCCGCCTGGTCGTCGCCCTTCGCCAGCGTCCCGGCGACGACGGCTGACGCCGACGGCTCGTCGCTCGCTGCGAAGCGCACATTGTCCAAACCGAGCTGGTCAAGCTTCGCCTCGGCTTTGCCCGCCAGGCCGACCGGCTGGTTGGCCACGATCGCCGGCTCCGACACGGCAGCGGTGCGCTTCGCGTTCGCCAGCTGCTGCTGCGTGACCGGCGTGTTCGGCGCGAGGTAGACCGCCGCATCCGCAACGTTGTCCACCAGCTGCGGCTTCACGCAGTGGTCACGGACCACCGGCGCGCTGTCCTGGTAAGTCTTCAGCAGCTGCTCGGCGACCGCGTGCTCCGACGCCGCGACCGGGAGCGCGACGTCTCCGGCGACGCACTCGCCGCCGCCCTGCGCCTCGTCGGCGTCGGTACCGCGACCAAAGATGAACCACAGCAGCCCGGCGATGAGCAGCAGGACCACGAGCAGCGCAATCAGCGCCTCGCCGGACAGCCTGTAGTTGTTCTTACCGTTGGAATGCCGTGCCATGTATACCGCCTTGTCAGCCGAGTCTGCTTGGATGCGCAGCGCGCAGGTAGCGCCTTGTCGCAATCTTATCCGTGCCGCACGCGTTCTAAGAGCGCGACAAGCCGATTGCGCAGCGGCGCGGCGTCTTCCGCCAATTTCCGCTGCCGGCGGACGTACTCCGCCTTGCCTTCAGCGGTCTCGATCGGCACGACTCCAAAACCGAGCTCGCGGCAGTCGTACGGCGAGGCCTCCATGTCCAGCCTCCGCGCCTCGCGCGCGAGCGCGAACGTGTCCAGCAGCAGCTCGCCGGGGACGAGCGGGCCGAGCTTGGTCGCCCACTTGTACAGGTCCATCGCCACGTGCACGCAGCCTGCCTGGTCGTTCGCCGCCTGCGCCTCGCGCGTGAGCACGGTCAGGTTCAGCGGGCGCGCCGGCGGCGTGAAAAATCGGTACGCGTCAAAGTGCGTGCACTTGAGCTGATGCGCCTCAACCACAGCATCGGTCCCGGCGCGCCCCAGTCGCAGCGGCAACGCGTGGCGCGGGGTGTCCGTTCGGTAGACCATTGCCCATTCGTGCAGGCCGAAGCAATCAAAGTGCGCGGGACGCTTCTCGACGCCCCCGAGCACCCGCCCAACCGCCTCCACGTCCCTCCCGCGGTGGGCGACAAACGCCTCGACGTCCACGCCAACCGTGCCATCAGCGTTGACGCGGTAATCTCGCCAGGTCGCGTGGGGGAGGGTGGTGGCGTCGGCAAGCGTGCGCCCCACTCCCGGGTGCCACCGGCGCAGGTGGGCGGGGCGGAGCGGGTAGTACTCGAAGAGGAAGTCCCACACCGGGTGCGCGACGCCGTGCGTGCGGCGCTCCAGGTGCGGGGCGATCCACTGGTCCGCACGGGCCTCGTGCGCCGCGATGAGCGCCTCGTACTCGTGCGGCTGGAGCACCTCCGGTCTATTCGTCCTCATGGGTCCAGTCTGCGACGGTGCCCACGTACTCCTCGATGAGGTCCTCGAGCGCCAGCACGCCGACCAGCTCGCCGTTGTCCCGGACCTGTGCCATGTGGGCGGAGCGCCGGTGTAGGGAGGTGAGGGCGTCGTCAAGCGTCTGCGCACCGTCGACGATGGAGAGGGGGCGGATGCGCTTCTTGGGCACCAGGGGATCAGCGTCGTCGGACTCCATGAGGTCCAAGATGTCCTTGACGTGGATGTAGCCGACCAGCACGCCCGGCTCCGTCTGGACGGGGAAGCGGGAGTACCCGGTATCGCGCACCGCTGACTCCACGGCGGAGAGGCGGATGCCGGACGGCTGCAGCGTGATGGTCTTCAGATCCGGTAGGCGGATCATCACTTCCTTCAGATTGCGGGTCTCGGAACGCAGGGCCTTGGCCAGGCGGGCGGTCTCCTCGGCGTCGAGCAGGCCCTCCTCGCGCGACTCCTGAATCATGTTGGCCAGCTGCTCCTGGTCGACCGTGGAATCCAGCTCGTCGCGCTGCACGATGCCGAACGCCGCAAGTGTCTTGCGGGCGATCCAGTTGAGCAGCTCAATGACCGGGCGCGTGAGCTTGATCCACACCGTCATCGCGCCGGTGAGCCACATCGCCGTGGTTTCGGGGCCGGCGATTGCGATGTTTTTTGGCACCATCTCTCCAAGCAGGATGTGCAGGTAGGAGATGATCACCAGCGCGATGGCGAAGCTCACCGGGTGCAGCAGGTTCTCGGGCAGGTTGAGCGCCAGGAACGGCACCTCGATGTAGTGCGCGATCGCCGGCTCGGCGACCTTACCCAACACCAGCGAGGCGATTGTGATGCCGAACTGCGCGCCCGCCAGGTAGATCGACAGGTGCTCGGTGGCGTCGAGCACGCCCTTGGCGTCCTTCCTTCCCTGGGCGAGCAGGTTTTCAAGGCGGTCGCGGCGCGACGACACCAGCGCAAACTCGGCGCCGACAAAGAACGCATTGGCCGCGAGGAGGAAAATGATCAGCAGAATTGCGACCCAAATGCTCATCGACGCTCACCCCCAGCAACTTCCTCAGCCTGCGCGGGGGAGACGGGGCTGAGCAGCACCCGGTCCACGCGGCGGTCATCCATGGCGGACACGCGCCCGACCCACGTTCCGGCTCCGCCGGATTCGAACCCCTCCTGGAAGTTCTCTGCGGCGTTGGGCAGCACGACCTTGTCGCCCAGCTTGGGGATCCGCCCCAGCACGGACATGATCAGGCCGCCGAGGGTTTCGTACGGGCCTTCCGGCGCGGTGTAGCCGGTGGTGGCGGTGACGTCGTCAAGCCTCACGAGCCCCGAAACCTCCCACGAGGTGCCGATGCGCTGGAAGTCGCGTTCCTGCTCCTTGTCGTCGTACTCGTCGTAGACCTCGCCGAGGATCTCCTCCACGACGTCCTCGATGGTGACCAAGCCCTGCGTGCCGCCGAACTCGTCGGCGACGAGGACGACCTGCGACCCGGCCTGGCGGACCCGGTTGAGCACCGAATCGCCGTCGAGCGTGCCCGGCACGAACGGCACCTCGCGGGCGAGGGAAGCCAGCTTCGTGGTTGCACGGTCGGCCTTGTCCACCGAGAACGCATCTTTGATGTGCACCACGCCGACGGTGTCATCCAGGTCGCCGCGGCGCACCGGGAAGCGCGAGTGGCCGGACTGGCGCGCCAAGGCGATGAGGTCGGCGACGGTGTCGTCGGCATCTAGCGCGTCGATGGTGGAGCGCGGCGTCATGACCTCCTCGGCGGTGGTGTCGCCGAACTGCAGCGAGCGGTCGATCACCGCGGCGGTCTCGGCGTCCAGGCCGCCCGCCTCGGCGGAGCTGCGCACCATAGCGGTCAGCTCCTGGCCGGAGCGCGCCGACGCAAGCTCATCGGCAGGCTCCATACCGAGCTTGCGCACGATGAAGTTCGCTGACCTGTTCAGGAAATTGATGAAGCCGCGGAAAAAGCGGTTGAACGCGTTGACCGGCGGGACCACGAACCGGGCGGTGTCAAGCGGGTTGGTGATCGCGATGTTCTTGGGCACAAGCTCACCAAACACCATGGACAGCAGCGTCGCGACGATCAGCGCGAGCACCATCGCCACGACGCTGGATGCGTCCTTGTCCAAGCCGACCAGCTCAAGCAGCGGGGCGAAGTACTTGCCCAGCACCGGCTCCGCGAGGAAGCCGGAAGCAAGGGTGGTGAGCGTGATGCCGAGCTGCGCGCCCGAGAGCGCGAACGAGAGGTTGGCGTGGTCGCGCGCGACGGCTTTAGCGCGCTTGTCGCCCTTTTCCCTCACGTGCGCGTCGACCGTCGAGCGCTCCAGGCCGGTCATAGCGAACTCGATCGCCACGAACAGGCCCGTTGAGGCGGTGAGCAATATGAATCCCGCAAGGGAGAGGATGGATATGAGTATGTCCATTATGGTTGCGACTTAGCGCCCGTGACTCCTTCGTGTTCGATTCCCGCGCCGCTTGTTGCGGCCCGAGGGCTTCGCTTGACGACGCCCACGCGCAGGTTGGCCCGGCGGCGGTAGGGGAGCACCCTCCGGTTTGCGTGCACCCGTGATTTTAACTAACGCTTCCGACATCGGGGTGACGCGGACCTCGCGCGCGTCGACACCCGCCTTCTTGAGTAGCTTGTCCACTTCCTGGCGCTGGTCGTCCATGACGAGCGTGACGACGGTGCCGGACGTGCCCGCGCGGGCGGTGCGCCCGGCGCGGTGCAGGTACGCCTTGTGCTCGGCGGGCGGGTCGACGTGGACGACGAGCGAGACGTCGTTGATGTCGATGCCGCGCGCCGCGATGTCCGTGGCCACGAGCACGGGCGTGGACCCGTCGGCGAAGCCCTCGATCGCCCGCGTGCGCGCGCCCTGGCCCTTGTCGCCGTGCAGGCCCTGCGCGTTGATGCCGACGCGGCGCAGCTTCTTCACCTGGCGGTCCACGCCGTGCTTCGTACGCATGAACATGATCGTCTTGCCGTCGCGAGCGGCGATCTGGAGGACGATCTCGTTGCGCTCCTCGCGGCCGCCGACGAGCAGCCGGACGTGCTCCATCGTGTCCACCGCCGCCTCGACGGGCGCGGTCGAGTGCGTCACCGGGTCGTGCATGTAGCGGGCCACGAGCTTCTCGACGTCCCCGTCAAGCGTCGCCGAGAACAGCAGCCGTTGCCCGTTCTCGGGCGTGCGGTCGAGCAGCTTGCGCACCTGGGGGAGGAAGCCCATGTCGGCCATCTGGTCGGCCTCGTCAAGCGCGGTGATTTCCACCGCGTCGAGGGAGAGCTTCTTCTGGTCGATGAGGTCCTGCGCGCGCCCCGGCGTGGCCACGAGCAGGTCGACGGGGGCGGCAAGCGCGCGGATGTGCTTGTTCACGTTGACGCCGCCCACGACTTCGAGGATGCGGAGGCCGAGGGCTGCGGCGGCGTCGTCAAGCCTTTCGCGGATCTGCGCGGCGAGCTCTCGGGTGGGCGCGAGCACGAGGCCGCGCGGGTGGCCCGGGCGGCTGGGGGCGCCGGCGAGGCGGGCGAGGATGGGCAGGCCGAACGTGAATGTTTTGCCGGATCCGGTGGGGCCGCGGCCGAGGACATCGCGGCCGGCGAGCGCGTCCGGGATCGCCGCCTCCTGGATGGGGAACGGGTGCTCGATGCCCTGGTGCGTGAGCACTGTGACCACGGGTTGTGGCAGGCCGAGCTCGGCGAAAGTTGTGGGAGACGGTGTCGACGATGTCATTGCGACCACTTTAGCGCGCGAAAACCCCAAACCCTATTAGACGCATGCGGCGGGCCTGCGGTTCCCTCCGCGGCAGGTTTTGGAAGACTTCTCACACTTTGCCGTTTACGCTGGTCAGAGCGTTGTGGTGTGGCTATGCTCTGGGGCATGACGCTTATCGACGCCCTCATCCACCACGACCGCAACGGTATTGCCATCATCGCCGATGCGGCGGAGTCGAGCGTCGACGCGCTGGTCGACCGCGGGATGGAGCGCGATCGCGCCGAACAACTGATGGGCGCGGCCGAGGTCTACTTCGGGCAGGCGCGCAACCGCCGGGCGCAGGACGCGTGCGTCGCGGCGGCGCGCGAAAATCAGCACCGGTTGGAGACGCTGGCGTTTATCGCGCGGTCGTCGAGAAGCTTGGAGACGGACGCGGACCGGTGGAAGTATCGCACCACGCTGTGCGAAACGCGCGGCGACCTACGCGCGATCACACGGCGGGCCAGGGCGCTGAAGAAGGAACTGCAACCGGCGCGGCCGCGGGAGCCGAAGGCCAGCATCACGTTCCACGACCAGGGCTGGTCCACCATGCACCTCACCGCGCGCACCAGCGATGTGCTGCCGCTGTTTGAGGCGGCGAAGGGCGACCCGGCGGGCTGGGCGAGAGGCGGAAGCGTGACTGCGGCCCCCGCGACTGCGTTGACCACGGTGCTCAACATGGACATCGGCGACTTTGCGCAGTGGCGCAAGCACCCCGAGCGCACCGACGAGATCGAGGTGCAGCTCACCAACGGCGAATGGCTCACCGGTGCGGAGCTGATCAACCGCAAGCTGCGGGAGTCCGGGTACATCGCGCTGATCTCGCCAACCGACGGTCCGATCAACCTCTACGGCACCACGCTGCGCCACGCGTCCCGCGAGATGCGCCTCCTCATGAGCGCGGATGCGCCCACCTGCGCGTGGAAAGACTGCAACCAGCCCGCGGACTTTTCGGAGGCACACCACATCCACGAGTGGTCGAAGGGTGGGACGACGACGATTGACAATCTCTGCTGGTTGTGCACGTACCACAACCGGCAAAACGGACGCCCGCACCGCGGCCGGATGGAGCGCGTCGACGGGCAGATCGTATGGCAAAGCCCCGGAGGCTACGTCACGCCCCGGGGCAGAAACCACGGCGATCCGTGGGTGCGGGCAAAACGGTTGGCCGCCACAGCGGCGACCGCCCCGCCCGATAAGTAGGTTTTTGCTTACGCGTCGATTTCTTCGCGGCTTCCCGACCACGTGGTGTGGTAGGTACCGTCCATGTCGACGCGCTTGTAGGTGTGCGCGCCGAAGAAGTCGCGCTGGCCCTGGATCAGCGCTGCCGGAAGGCGGTTCGAGCGCAGCGAGTCGTAGTACGACAGCGACGACGCGAACACCGGCACCGGCAGGCCGAGTTGGGTGGCGGTGATGACGACGCGGCGCCAGGCGTCGATAAGCCCGCCCTCGAGCTCCTGCTTGAAGTACGGGTCGAGCAGCAGGGAGGGGAGCTTGGGGTCGTTCTCGTAGGCCTCGGTGATGCGGTTGAGGAACTTCGCGCGGATGATGCAGCCGCCGCGCCAGATGCGCGCGAGCGCGCCCGGCTCGAGGTTCCAGCCGTACTCCTGCGAGCCGGCGTTGATCTCGTCGAAGCCCTGCGCGTACGCAACGAGCTTGGAGGCGTAGAGCGCGCGGCGCACGTCTTCGACGAAGGCGTCCTTGTCCACGCCGAGGTCATCGAGCGTGGTCACCTCGCCCGCGGGCAGCCCGATGCGCTGGGCGGCCTCGCGCTGGGCGATTGCCGACGACAACGCGCGCGCAAACACCGCCTCGCCGATCCCCGTGACCGGCACGCCGAGGTCGAGCGCCTCCTTGACCGTCCAGCGGCCGGTGCCCTTCTGGCCGGCGGCGTCCAGGATGACGTCGATGAACGGCTTGCCCGTCTTCGCGTCGGTCTGGCGCAGCACCTCGGCGGTGATCTCGATGAGGTAGGAGTCCAGGTCGCCCTCGTTCCAGGTGCTGAAGATGCCCGCGAGCTCGGCGGGCGTAAGGCCGGCGCCGTAGCGGAGGAGGTGGTAGGCCTCGCCGATCACCTGCATGTCGGCGTACTCGATGCCGTTGTGGACCATCTTGACAAAGTGGCCGGCGCCGTCGGGGCCGATGTGGGTGACGCACGGGGTGCCGTCGACCTTCGCGGAAATGTCCTCGAGCAGGGGGCCGAGGGTTTCCCAGGATTCCTTCGGGCCGCCGGGCATAATTGACGGGCCGCGCAGCGCCCCCTCCTCGCCGCCGGAGATACCGGCGCCGACGAAGTGGCGGCCACGCGCGGCGACCTCCTTCTCGCGGCGGATGGTGTCGGTGAACAGGGAGTTGCCGCCGTCGATGATGATGTCGCCGTCGTCCATCGCGGTTGCGAGCTGGTCGATCACCGCGTCGGTGGCGGCGCCGGCCTGCACCATAATGATCGCCTTGCGCGGGCGCTCGAGGGAAGCCACGAAGTCTTCGATGGTCTCCGAGGGGACGAAGTTGCCTTCGGCGCCGTGCTCGGCCATGACGGCGCGCGTCTTTTCCGGCGACCGGTTATAGATGGCCACGGTGTGGCCCTTGGAGGCGAAGTTGCGGGCGAGGTTGGAGCCCATGACGGCCATGCCAACGACGCCGATCTGGGCGAGTCCGGTAGCGGGGGATGCATCAGTCATGCGCTTGATTCTACGCGCCGCGTACGGGCGGGCGGTAGAGTGTGCACATGGAGACGCACGATTACCGCAGCCGCTTTGCCCGAGAGCCGCTGGTCGAGCCGCTGAGCGCGGACGAGCTGCGCGACCTCAACGCGCACGACATCGGGTTCGGCCCGCACATTGGGCTCGTCATCACCGCGTGTTCGGCGGAGCGCACCGAGGGCTACGTCGAAGTGGGGCCGCAGCACTTGCAGCTCACGGGTGTGGTGAATGGGGGCGTGTATGCGTCGATAGGCGAAACGATCGGCTCGATGGCGGCGATCGCGGCGGCGGGCCGCCCGGCGCTGGGGATGAGTAACTACACCGACCTGCTCGGAGGCGTTACCGGCGGGCGGATCGAAGCGGTCGCGCGCCCGGTGCACACCGGCAAGCGCACGCACCTGTGGCGCGTGGAGCAGCGTAACGGCGACAAGCTGGTTGCGGTGACGAACCTCAAGCTCATGCTTGTCGACGCCACGTAACACCTACAGCCAGTTATTTCGCCTAAACCACCAGTACATGATGGCCATCGACGCAAACATGACGATGAGCACGACCGGATAGCCGTACGCCCAGCTCAGCTCGGGCATGTTCTCGAAGTTCATGCCGTAGATGCCGGCGATCATCGTCGGGGCGGCAGCCATGCCGACGACGGCGGAGATGGTGCGCATATCGCTGTTTTGCTGCATGCTGACTTTGGCCACGGAGGCGTCGAGAAGCGACGAAAGGCGCTCGTCGAAGCCGAAGAGGTGGTCGCTTGCGATGGTCGCGTTGTCGACGACGTCGCGGAAGTACGAGCGCAGCGTTTTGCGGAGCAAGTCCTTGTGACTGACCAGGCTGTTTTTCAGCGCCGGCGCGAGTGGGTCAATGGCGTGCCGCATCTCCAAAACCTCACGCTTGTACATGTAGATCTTGTCGATGTTGATGTCGCGCCGCGGGGTGAACACTTCGTTTTCCAGGTCGTCGACGTCGATGCTCAGCGCCTGGGCGACGCGCAGGTGGTTGTCCACCGCGTAGTCGGAGACCTTCCACGCCACGGCCGCGGGGCCGAGGATGGCAAGCTCCTCGTCCTCCTCCAGCTGGGCGGTCAGGTCGGGGAGGGGCGCGTTGTGGCGGATCGTGATGGCGAAGTTGGGGCCGACCACGATCTGCACCTCGCCAGTGGAAATGATCTCGCGGGCGTCGGAGACCTCTTCGTCGTCGCGGTAGTAGACGGTGCGGATGACCAGGAAGAGCTGGTCATCGTAGCGCTCCACTTTGGGGCGCTGGTGGGCGTCGATGACATCGTCGACGATGAGGTCGTGCAGGTCGAAGAGCTCCGCGATGCGCTCCATCTGCGTCGTCGTCGGCTCCTTGAGCGACAGCCACACGAAGGCGTTGTCATGCTGGTTGACGCGCTCGAGCGCCTGCGCCACCCGCGCGTTGCCGGGCTGGCGCTTGCCGTCGACGAAGATGCGGCAAAAATCAATCGAGCGTTCTATCGGCACCGGGACGTGTTGAGCAACTGGTGCGAAGTTCTTCTTCGGCCGTTGACGTGGAAGAGGAATCCGAGGCGGCATAGCAGCCTCCCTTCGTGTGACGGACCGGCCGGGCCGGTTGCAACGGGCAGATCGTGGCTTAGCCGAAGCGAAGCCCTTAAAAAATACTACGCCCTCCGCGCGAGCGCGAACTCGCGGCGGAGGGGAAGACGTGGCGTCGATAAGCGACGAGCCCGGGGTGCTAGTGAACCTCGAGGCCGCGCGAGCGGAAGATGTCGCGGATGTGCTCGACGTGCTCGGGCGACGGCGGAGTGACGTCGTCGAGCTCGTACGGCATACCGATCTTCTTCCACTTGTCGGCGCCCATGTTGTGGAAGGGGAGGACCTCGACGCGCTCGACGTTGTTGGTCCAGCGGGCGACGATGTCGGCGACGTTGTTCACGTTCTCCTCGGAGTCCGTGTAGCCGGGCACGACGACGAAGCGGATCCAGACGCGCTTGCCCTTCTCGCTGAGGCGGTCGCCGAAGTCGATGGTGGGCTGCAGCTGGCGCTTGGTCACGCGCTGGTACGTCTCCTCGTCGCCGGACTTCACGTCGAGGAGGAACAGGTCGATGTTGTCCAGGTCCTCGTCGCGCAGGCGCGCGCCCAGGTAGCCGGAGGTGTCGATCGTGGTGTGGATGCCCGCGGAGTGCACCATCTTGAGCAGGCGGCGCGTGAACGCGATCTGGAACAGCGGCTCGCCGCCGGAGAGGGTGAGACCGCCGCCGGTCGCGTCGAAGATGCGCTTGTAGCGCTTCACGCGGTTCGCCACGGACTCGACGGATTCGAGGGTGCCTTCCTTCATCTCCATCGTGTCAGGGTTGTGGCAGTACAGGCAGCGCAGGGGGCAGCCGGACAGGAAGATGGTCATGCGGGTGCCGGGGCCGTCGACGGCGGTGACGAGCTCCCACGAGTGGACGAGCCCGATGTCGCCGGTGCGACGCGCCTCGAGCAGCTCGGGTCGGGTGATTTCCATGTCGGCGTCGGCGGTGCCGCCAAGGCCCGCGGCGACGCCTCTAATGCGTTCGCCCTGCTGGGGTTCGAGTGTGACTACGCCGGTTGTGCCATCTTGCGCCATGGCTGGCCTCCTGTGCTGTGTGCTTATCGACGCGCCCCACCGCCCACCCCGAAGGGCGAGTCAGTGGGGCGCTACGTCTTGGTGATGCCGCCGGTTACGCGCCGCGGTGGAAGGTACGCGAGATCACGTCGCGCTGCTGCTCCTTGGTGAGCTTGACAAAGTTCACCGCGTAGCCGGAGACGCGGACCGTCAGGTTCGGGTAGTTCTCCGGGTGCTCCATTGCGTCCTCGAGGGTGTTCTGGTCCAGCACGTTGATGTTGGCGTGGTACAAACCAGAGTTCATGTTGTTGGCCTCGCGGGAGGACTTCATGGAAGCCATACGGTCTTCGAAGGTGTGGGTAGACATTGTGGTGTTCTCCTTTTCGGGGAAGTGGTGATTGGTGGGGGTATTGAGTTGTCCGTTGCCGGTCGGCGGGTGGGCCGACCGGGCGGGCCCGGGTTATGCCGGGTGGATCTCTGCGTCCGCGTTGTCCATGATGAAGCCCGCGTCGAGGACGCCGACCAGGTTCTTGACCTGCTCGTCCTTGTTGCGGCCGAGGCCGGACGGGGTGATCGTGTTGGTCAGCGAGATGCCGTCGAGCGCGTCGTTGTAGTCGAGCTTACCCACGGACAGCATGGAGGCGACCATGCCGTGGTTGTCGGCGCCGTTCTCCGGGTTTGCGCCCGGTGCGAACGGGGTGCCGGCCTTGTGCCCGGACGGGAACGAACCGGTGGCCTTGCCGTAGACCACGTTGGAGGTGATGGTCAGGACGGACTGGGTCGGGATGGCGTCGCGGTACATCGGGATCTCTTTGATCTTCTGCATCACGGTGTGGACCACGGTGGCGGCGATGTCGTCAGCGCGGTCGTCGTCGTTGCCGTAGAACGGGAACTCACCCTCGGTCTTGTAGTCGACGACCAGGCCGGTTTCGTCGCGAATCGGCGTGACCTTCGCGTACTTGATGGCGGACAGCGAGTCGGCCACGATGGACAGGCCGGCGATGCCGCAGCCCATGGTGCGGACGATGTCGGAGTCGTGCAGCGCCATCTCGACGGACTCGTACGCGTACTTGTCGTGGCAGTAGTGGATGATGTTCAGGGCCTCGACGTAAGTGCCGACAACCCAATCGAGCATCTCCTCGTACTTCTGCCAAACCTCGTCGAAGTCCAGCGGGCCGTCGCCGGTGATCGGGGTGTGGCCTTCGGTGACCTGCTTGCCGGTGACCTCGTCGCGGCCGCCGTTGATGGCGTACAGGAGGGACTTCGCCGCGTTGACGCGGGCGCCGAAGAACTGCATCTGCTTGCCCACCGGCATCGGGGAGACGCAGCATGCGATGGCGGCGTCGTCGCCCCACTGGTCACGAATCTGCTTGTCAGACTCGTACTGGATGGAGGAGGTCTCGATGGAGATGGCGGAGCAGAACTCCTTGTAGCCCTCCGGAAGTGCCGGGTCCCAGAAGATGGTGATGTTCGGCTCTGGTGCCGGGCCCAGGTTGCGCAGGGTCTGCAGCAGGCGGAACGAGGTCTTTGTGACCTGGTGGCGGCCGTCGGAGGAGAAGCCAGCGTCGGACCAGGTTGCCCAGTACGGGTCGCCGGAGAAGATCTGGTCGTAGTCCTCGGTGCGCAGGAAGCGAACGATGCGGAGCTTGAGCACCAGGGCGTCAATGATCTCCTGTGCGTCTTCCTCGGTCAGCGTGCCGTTAGCCAGGTCGCGCTCGAAGTAGATGTCGAAGAAGGGGGAGAGGCGGCCGATGGACATTGCGGCGCCGTCCTGGCTCTTCACGGATGCGAGGTAGCCGAAGTAGGTCCACTGCACGGCCTCGTGCGCGTTGGTTGCCGGGCCGGAGATGTCGAAGCCATAGTCGGCTGCCATCTTCTTGAGCTTCTTCAGCGCCTTGATCTGCTCAGCGTGCTCCTCGCGGTAGCGTGCCCAGTGCTCGGAGAAGCCCTTGTCCAGGGAAGCGTCCTTGGCGGCGAGCTTGTCCTCGATGAGCTTGTCCACGCCGTAGAGGGCGACGCGGCGGTAGTCACCGATGATGCGGCCGCGGCCGTATGCGTCGGGCAGACCGGTGACGATGTGGGAGGAGCGGGCTGCGCGGATGCGCGGGGTGTAGATGTCAAAGACAGCGTCGTTGTGGGTCTTGCGGTAGGAGGTGAAGATCTTCTTCACGTCCGGGTTGACCTCTTTGCCGGCCTCCTTGATGGCCTGCTCGACCATGCGCCAGCCACCGTTCGGCATCATCGCGCGCTTGGTCGGGACGTCGGTCTGCAGGCCGACGATCACGTTGTCGTCTTCAGAGATGTAGCCGGCGGGGAAGGCGTCGATGTCTGCCGGGGTTTCGGTGTCAACGTCGAAGACGCGACGCTCGCGCTCGACGGAGAGGTACTTCTTGTCCAGCGTGTCCCAAACGCGGAGGGTCTTTTCCGTCGGGCCGGCGAGGAACGATGCATCGCCGTCGAAGGGGGTGTAGTTGCGCTGGACGAAATCGCGAACATTGATCTCGTCGGTCCACGGGCCTTCGGCAAAGCCGTCCCATGCGGTGTTCTGCGATGCAGCAGTTGTAGCAGTCACTTTGAAAAACGATCCTTCTAGTCTCGAGGGTTTTCCACGATGGGGACGCGCTAGCACTTTCCCAGGTTCCCGTTCAACATCTGCCACCGGACATCGTTCCGGCCGATGATTTGAAGCGCTACCATCGTTGTGGCTCAATTATAAGGTGAGACCATTGCGAACCCGCTACTTTCAACCGTGTGACTTTGGCCACCGGGGGTGAAGTACCCCGGCAGATACAGAAAAAGGCCCGGTCGCGTGGACCGGGCCTCGAATCGTGGGTGTAGGCGGGGGTACGTTACTGCACCTGACGGGGGAGTGTTTAGTTCTCGCCGTTGGTATCGCGAACCTCTTCAAAGGTGTCCTCAGCGCCGTCGACGTTGGCGCGCAGCTTGTCCAGCGCGTTGCGGCCGTGCTGCTGCTGCAGCGTGGTGGCGAGGTTGTAACGGTTCGGGGTGAGCGCGTTGTTGGTCCAGGTGTACATGGACACCAGGCGGTTGCGTACGCCGACGAGGAAGGAGACGTGGACTGCCAGCCACATCATCCAGCCGAGGAAGCCTGCGACCTCGACCTTGCCCATCTTCACCACGGCGTTGTACCGGGAGACGATCGCCATGGAGCCCTTGTCAAAGTACTCGAACTCGTCGCGGGCGGCCGGCGCAACGTCGTGCTCGACCTGCTCCTTGATGATCCGGCCGACGTACTCGCCGGACTGGATCGCCACCTGAGCAACGCCGGGAAGGCGGTTACGGTTCATCATGTCGCCGATGATGAACAGGTTGTCCTTGTCGCCCACGGTGAGGTCCGCGTTGACCGGAACCTTGCCGTTGCGCTCTGCCTCGACGCCGACCTGCTCGGCGATCTGCTTGCCCAGCGGGGAAGCCTGCACGCCTGCGGACCAGATCTTGGTCGCCGCGCGCAGCGTCGTCTCCTCGCCGGAATTGGTGTCCTTGTAGGTGACGCTGCCGGCATCCACGTTGGAAACCAGGGCGTTGAGGACGACGGTGACGCCCTTGCGCTCCAGCTCGCGCTGCGCCTTCTTGCCCAGGCGCTTCCCAAATGGCGGGAGGACCTGCGGCATGCCGTCGATAAGCACGATCTTTGCTTGCGACGGAACGAAGTTCTTGAACTGGCCCTTGAAGGAGCGGTGGGCCATCTCGGCCACCTGGCCAGCCAGCTCGACGCCGGTCGGGCCTGCGCCGACGATGACGAAGGTGAGCAGCTCGTTGCGTTCTTCCTCGGTCTCGGCGAGCTCTGCGCGCTCGAAGGCGGAGACGAGACGGGCGCGGATCTCGAGGGCGTTGTCCACGGTCTTCAGGCCGGGGGCGAATTCGGCGAACTGGTCGTTGCCAAAGTAGGACTGACCGGCGCCCGCGGCGACGACCAGGGAGTCGTACGCGTAGGTGCGGGTGAACGCGCCCTCGTTGGTGGTGACGGTCTGGCCCTCAACGTTGACGTCGGTGACGTCGCCACGCACGACGCTCACGTTGTCCTGGCCCGCGAGAATCTGGCGGACCGAGGTGGCGATCTCACCGCTGGAAAGCAGGCCGGTTGCCACCTGGTAGAGCAGCGGAGCGAAGAGGTGGTAGTTCGTGCGGTTGATCAACGTGATGTCCACGTCCGCATCCGCGAGCTCGCGAGCGGCGAACAGGCCACCGAAACCAGCGCCAATAATGACGACATGGTGGCGGTTGCCTGCGGGACGGTACGGCGCTTCTGCCATAGGTAAGACTCCTTGTACCTAATTTAAAGATAAGTATGGAAATTTCCCCTGCACATACTACGCCGAATCCTTTGAAGCTCCACAGCTGGGTGCCGACGTGGCATCGCCGGGATCCGGCGCGCACCCGCTACCATCAGCCGAGTGACCTCTCCGCACGACATGAACGTGTCCAACGTCCCCGAGCATTTGGCAATTATCGACGCCACCGCGTGGCCAAGCGTGGCCGCAGTCCCCGGAGAGCGACTCGCTAGGTGGCGGGCCGGCCGGGCGGAGGCGCGCTTTGCGGCGGCGTGCGCCAACGCCGGCATCCGCGTTGACGGCGATGCCCCGGACGTCGTGGTGGATTACGCGGAGGTGTTCCAGCGCGTCGCCGCTAACGGCTGGGTCGGGCTGGCCGAGGGGTACTTGGCCGGGGAGTGGCACACGCCGGACTCGGAGCGGCTTGTACAGGTGCTACGCAAACTCGTCCAATCCGGCTACGTGCCGTCCACGCTGCGCGTCGCGCCGGCGCGGTCGCACGAGAGCGGGGAAGTGCCGCCCAGTCTGATTCAGCACTACGCGGGCGACGGCGTGAGCCCGTTCCAGGGCCACTTCGCCACCGGTGTGCCGACGCGGGAGCGGGTGCGCGTGAAGTCGTACGCGCGTGGCGCGGGGCACGGCAACGAGCCCGCGCGACACTTCGTGGACGTGACCGAGATCGCCGCGCCCCAGGATGAGGGGACCACCCGCTCGGATTTGGCGGATGCGCAGGCGCGATCCGTAGCAATGCTCCTGCAGGCGGCGGGCGTGCGCGACCGGTCCCGCGTGCTGGAGTATCCGGCGTCCGGGCCTGCGGTGACGCTGGCGGCCGGGGCCAAGGTCGAGTGCGTGACCAATTCGCCAGAGTCCGCGGACGCGCTGCGTGAGCAGCTCACGTTCGCAGGGGTACCGGGCCAGGTCAGGGTCAAGCGGCTCGGGCGCGGGTACGACGCGGCGGTGTCGCTCGAGCACCTCGAGACGCTGAGCGACGACGACAAAGCCGAGTTTCTCACGCAGCTCGGGTCTGCGGTTGCGCCGGGCGGCAAGGTGGCGATCCAGACGATCGTGGCCGGGCCGGAGATGAATAAGGCGGCGCGGGCGGCGTTGGCGTCGTTGAGGGCGTACGTGTGGCCCGGCCTGAGCTACGCATCCACGGAGACGTTGGCGCGGATCGTGGACCGCAAGACCGGGCTGCGCATCATCGCGGAGACGCACGCGCCACAGCACCTCGCGACGTCGCTGGGATTGCAGCGCGCCACCTTTGATTCGCACCTGCGTGACGCGGCCGCGGACGGGTTCGATCCGGTGTACCGGCGACTGTGGGTGTGGCAGCTCGCGCTGCGTCAGGCGCTCGCGGAGCTGCGGATGATTGATCTCACGCAACTGACGCTCACGGCGCGGAACCGGCGGGGGCGGCGGTAGATGGAGGGGCGTGGTGGCGTCGACAAGCGTGGGCCCGCGCGTTAGTTGACATAATGTACATTATCGGACAAATGCGCATATATATTACGTCAAGTGACGTAATATAGGATGGCTATTGGTGCATGTTGAGGCGGACGTTGACCTCGCCCTGCTCGTCAATCTTTGCCGCCACGAACTCCGGCGACTCGACGCCGTAATCCGCCCGGTTGATCGGGACATCGCCCGCGACGATCAGCGACGAGCCGGAGCGCGCGACGTCGAACTCGTGCGTCACCGTGTTTGTCTCGCCGTGGATGGTCATCTCGCCGGTGAGCTCCACCTTGGCCACGGAGCCGTCATCCGGCACCTTGGACACGTCCGCAGGCTCCGTGACGCGGAACGTCGCCTCCGGGAACTGGTCCGTGTGCAGGATCTTGCGGCGAACGTTGGAATCGCGGACGTCGCTATCGCTCGTCAGGTTGGTCATGTCGACGGTGATCTCGCCCGCAGTGAGCGTGCCGGCCTCAATATCCGCCGAGCCGCTCACACCCTCCGTTGAGCCCGAGGTGACCTTCTCTTGGCCCGGGAGGATCTCAAAGAACGTAAAGCCCGCCGACGAGCCGTTTGGGCCCGGGCGTGACGAGACTTCCCAGTGGCCGTCGAGAGGCGTATCGGCGGCCTTGAGGCGTGACTCATCAATACCTTCGGTCTTCACGCCGTGTCCAAACAGACCCCCGAGCGCGAGCGGGACGAACGCGACCGCAAGCAAAATGACCACGATGATTGACCCGGCGACGATGAGCAGCGTCCGTCGGCGCTTCAGCGCGGCCTCGTCGAAACCTTTGCCAGCTTCAGTGCCGTTGTGCATGCCTATTACCTTAACCTCTCGATACTGTGGGACAGATTCACCATTTCGTCACACAAGTGACGTAATTCCTCTGGGGTCGCGCCCTCGCTTGCCGCGGTCTGGACGTCCTCCGCCGCGCACCGCAGCTGGTATAGCTGATCGCGCAGGTCCGTAACCTTTTTCGGCGAGAGGATGACTGCGTCCGCAGGGATTTGGGTGCCGGAGAGCGAGTGCCGCTGCTCGTACGCGCGCTGCTTGCACGAGGCGCTACAGAACTTCCTTCGGCGGCCTCTACCCTGCTGCTCGGGCATCTGCCCTCCGCACCACGCGCACGTGGGCGCCTGCTTTCCTTCGCTAGCCACACGGCAAGCCTAATACACGCGCCGCGCCAAACCCCATCCGCGGGAACAATGCGGGCAGGTTGACCGTTATACTGTATCGACTGGGAATGCTTGCAATGGCTTGCAGTGACTCGCAATGAAGGGATTGATACAGCATGGCTGATCGTGTGCTCCGTGGAAGCCGCATGGGTGCAGTGAGCTACGAAACCGACAGGGACCACGACCTGGCCCCGCGCCAGATGGCAAAGTACCGCACCCCCGACGGGGAGGTTTTTGAGGTCCCCTTCGCTGATGATGCGGAGATCCCCGAGGAGTGGATGTGCAAGAATGGCCAGCTCGGCACGCTGATTGAGGGCGAGGGCGTGGAGTCCAAGCCGGCCAAGCCGCCGCGCACCCACTGGGACATGCTGCGGGAGCGCCGCAGCATCGAGGAGCTCGACGTCCTGCTCGAGGAGCGCCTCGAGCACCTGCGCAAGCGCCGCCGCGCCGCCGCGCGACTGGCAAAGGAGCAGCAGGGCGAGAAGTAAGCCCCGAACATACGCAACGGCCCGGCACAGTGAGTCCACTGTGGTCCGGGCCGTTGGTGCTTAGCGCTGCTTCTTGGTTGCCTCGTAGCGCGCGAGGCCGAGGCCCTCGCTGATCATCTCAGTCGCCTGGCTCACCATGTCGGTGACCTTGCCGGGCACCTTGCGCAGGGCGCTGTTGCTCAGCTCGTAGTTGCTCAGCTTCGCGCCCTCGGCGATCATGTTGACCACCTGCTCCGGCAGCTGGTCAACTTTCGCGCCGAGGCGGGAGAGCTTCGAGTTATCAAACTCGTACTGAAGCAGCTTGCCGCCCTCCTTGGACATCTCGCTGATCTTCCAGGACTTCTCCTTGACTCCCCACTTCGTCACCTCGATGAGGGACTGGCCGGCGAAGCTCGCGTCCAGCTTGGACTCGCCCAGCGTGCGGTCCTCAAAGGTGATGGGCACCTCGCGCACGTCGAAGCCGGCGTCGATGACCTTGTGCGCCAGGTCCACCTGGAAGATGTAGCCCTTGTTGGACAGCGCGTCCAGGTCGATGGCCTCGAGGACCTCGCGGCGGAACGCGCGGTAGCCGGCGGTCATATCGGCGACGTCGTCACCGAGCGCCAGCGAGATGTACTGGTTGCCCAGCTTGGACAGCAGATAGCGCTGGCGGGGCCAGTTCTTCGCCTCGCCGCCCTCGACGTAGCGGGAGCCAATCACCAGGTCGCCGCCGCCCTCAATCGCGGCGAGCAGGCGCGGCAGCTCCTCCGGCTTGTGGGAGCCGTCCGCGTCCATCTGGCACAGCACGGCGTAGTCACGCTCCAGGCCCCAGCGGAAGCCGGCGCGGTAGGCGGCGAGCAGGCCCTCCTTGCCGGCGCGGTGCAGGACGTGGACCTCCTCGTGCTTCGCCGCCAGCTCATCAGCCTTGTCGCCGGTGCCGTCCGGAGAGTTGTCGTCCACGATCAGCAGGTCGACCTCCGGGTTCGCCGTCAGTACGCGCTCCGTAATCAGCGGGATGTTCTCCAGCTCGTTGTAGGTGGGGATGATCACCAGCGTTGCGTTCGCCATGGGCGATTGACTCCTTTTGCAGATACGTCTTGTTGGGTATTCGTTTCGGTTCGCGGAAGTGGGTGCGGGCCTGTGGTGGGGCCGCGTGGGCGTCGCTAAGCCATGCGCTCCTTCTCCGCGGGACCCTTAGCAGCATACTCGCGCTTGGGGCGCGCCACGGCACCGAGCGCGACCGCGGCGCCGCCGAGCACCAACAGCCACTCTAGCCACTGGCCGAACCGCACGGCTGGGGTGATGGAGTCCTTGAGCGGGAGCTCCTCCTGCAGGTGCGCGGCCTGGAAAATCTCGCTCTGTTGGGAGACGGAACCATCCGGGTGCACGATTGCAGAGACCCCGGAGGTCGCGGCGACGACCACGGCGCGGTCGGTCTCGATCGCGCGCATGCGGCTCATGGCCAGTTGCTGGTAGGTCATGTCGGTGAAGCCGAAGGTCGCGTTGTTCGTCGGGGTGGCCAGCAGCTGCGCGCCGTTGCGCACCGCCATGCGGTAAGCCGGGTCCTCCGCGACCTCGTAGCACGTGGCCACGCCGACGACCGTCGACCCCATCCGGACCACGCCCGGGCCATCGCCGGGCTTGAAGTCCCCGGCCAGATCCACCATGTCGGAGAAGTTGCGGAAGAAGTCGCGCATGGGCATGTACTCGCCAAACGGCTGGAGGAAGCGCTTGTTGTGCCGCTCGCCCACCGAGCCGTCCGGGTTGATGACCACCATGGTGTTGCGCTCCCCGACCTGGTCGCGCGTGAGTGTGCCCACCAGGACTGGGACGCCGACAGCCGCGGCGGCCTCCTTGACCAGCGCGCCCGCCTCCGGGTCCGTAAACGGGTTGACGTCCGAGGCGTTCTCCGGCCAGATCACCAGGTCAAGCGGCTGGCCTTGATCCTTCGCGTCCTGCGCCAGCCGCTTGGTCTCCTCCACGTGATTGCTCAGCACCGCGCGGCGCTGCGCGTTGAAATCCAGCCCGAGCCGCGGGACGTTGCCCTGCACTGCCGCCGCGCGGGCCGTCCCGACCTCGTGGTCTGGCGTGTTGACCGCAGCCGACGCCGCAAGCCCCAAGACCAACGGCGCCACGACCGCGACCCCGCCCGCAGCGCGTGCGCGCCCGTGGGCGACCACCAGCGCCGCCAGCCCTGCGCCGGCGAGCACCACCGACAGCGTCACGAGCGCAGGCCCGCCGAAGTGCGCGAGGTTGCCAAGCGGACCGCCGATCTGCCCCCAAGCGAGCCGCACCCAGGCGAACCCACCGAACGGGAACGAGGAGCGGCAGAACTCCACGGCCACGTAGACCAGCGCGAATGCGGCGAAGCCGTATCGCCAGCGGGCAACGAGCGTGCCGAAGGCGCCGGTGGCCAGCGCGTACAGCGCCAGGAATACGGAGAGCGCCACATACGGCATCGCGCCCACGAACTCACCGATCCACGGCAGCAGCAGGAGGTAGCACACCAGCGCCTGGACGAGGCCGAGACCAGCGCCCTTCCACACCCCTGGCCGCGCGCTCCCCCACGGCGCGAGCGCGCCAAAGAGCAGCGCCATCGCGAGAACGCCCGCCCACCAGAGCCCGTGCGGCTCGTAGGACAGGTACGCCAGCGCGCCCGCCCCCGCAGCCAGCAGCAGTCGCAGCACTCCCTGCACCTACTTGTCCTTTCCGCCGTCGGGCCCTTTACTTGTCGACGCCCCTCCGTCTCCATCGAAACGATCATTTTTCGGGCCTTCGGCGCGGAACATGGCCTCGAGCTCGTCGGCGTCAATGACGTCGTGTTCCGTGTCCTGCTCGTGCGCCTGGTGGTTGCCTGCCTGCCGTCCCGCGCCGAAGTTGCCGTAGCTGGTCTGGAACTGCGACAGCGGCGAGGTGTTGTACACGCGGACACCGAAGTTTTCCATGCTTCGGATTGTCCGCGCTCGGATGAAGCGGCGCAGGAACCCGCGGGTGGGGCTGAAGATGAGCAGGAACCCGAGCAGGGAGCTGACGAAGCCGGGAATGATGCACAGCAGCCATCCCGTCATCAACAGGGCGGAGTCCCCCGCTACCCTGCCGAGCGACGAGCGGCCCTCGGCGGCGTTCACCAGCGTGCCCCGCAGCGCGAGGCTGGCGAGCGCACCACCGAGAAACATCAGCACGAAGATGGCGAGCAGTGCCCAGCCGACGCCGATGAGCTTGGCAACGCCGAAGAACGCGAGTGCCTCAATGAGAAAATAGGCGAAAATAAACAGCGGCATGCGGCCAGACTACCTGTCCAGCTGTCGCACGAGCCATTTGACGTCACCGGCCAGATGTTGGAAATACGGGCCATAGTGGTTGACGCCCGTCCTGCCCGGGATGCGCGGCATGCGGCGCGTCTGCAGCGGAATCTCCCACGCTTCCGCGAGCGCAGTGAGCTGCGGGTACGGGATGATGTCGTCGTGGAGTGAGCCCCAGAACCGGGTCGGGATGCGCAGCGGGCGCCTGCGTCCGAGCGCGATCGACTCGAGGTGCTCGGAGGTGCCAGGGAGGGCGTGAAGGAGCTCCGCCATGCTGAGGCCACTGCGCGTCCACCGGTTCGTGTGCGCCCAGGGGCGGCGAAGCGACGCCCCGACGGCACAGAGGTCCGAGTCCGCCAGGATCGTCGCGGCACCTTCGGGGCTGAGGTGCGGCAGGATCTCATCCGCCAGATCCGGGTGGTGCGCCATGAGGCCCGCGACGGCGTAAAGGATTACTACGGAAGGCATGGCGCCGTCGACGTGGTCGAGCATCGGCACGAGCGCGGCCGGGGGCGCGCCGACGACGGCGGCTTGCGGCTGAAGATCCGGGGCGTACTCCGGGCGTTCGAGCCAGGCGCCCACTGCCCCGCCGCCCTGGGAGAAGCCCCACAAGCCGAGCACAGTGGTGTCGACGGAGAGGGATGAGGCGGCGCGGGCGGCGTCGATGAGCGACTGCGCGGCGGCGACATGGTCGCAGTACAGCTGCACGTTCTCTGCCGGGTTGCGGGGGTAGTCGGTGAGCACGACGTTGGCGCCGGCCGCGAGCAACAGGTTGATCGCCGGCTGCTCGTAGGCGGCGATCAGGTCCCACGGCGCGCGGCGCGGGGCGAGGCCGACGGTGCACGAGTACGAGGGGTTGCAGCGCGGGGCGACGCCCTGTGTGGAGGGGGCGAATGCGATGGTGGGACGCGGGCCGTGGCCCGGCCAGGGGGTGCGCGAGCGGAAGACCGCCCCGGTGGCGGTGAGCGCACGGCCGTCCTCGTCCGCCGTGACGTAGTCGATCCCCCAGACGTCGGCGGGGTTGAGACGCTTGGTCAGGCCTACGGCCTTGATTTCGCGGGCGGTGAGGAGGGATCCGGGAGTCATGCCCGTCACCCACGTCGGCGTGGTGTGCTCCGGCTCGGTGCGGCGGGGGTCGTGGAGGGCGTCGACAAGCAGCCCCGCGACCGTGCGGGTGAGAGGAAACATGTGGCCTACCTCGGCATATGACGCCAGATCGGGCGCGGAACAAGGCGCATGACCAGCGCGAGCGCGGCAAGGCGGCGCGGGATCCACACGGTTGTGCTGCGGCCCCGCTGGGCGGCGTCCACGACCGCATCGGCGACATCGTCCGGGGTCACCGACATGATCGCGGGCGTCATTCCCTCCGTCATCGAGCCGATGACAAACCCGGGGCGCGCGGTGATCAAGTGCAGCGCCGAGCCGAGAAGCCGGTCCGCCAGGCCCTGGCAGAACGCGTCGAGCCCCGCCTTGGTGGATCCGTAGACGTAATTCGCGCGGCGGGCCCGCCAGCCGGCGATGGATGAGAACGCGAAGATGTTGCCGCGGCCCATGACGTCCGCCAGCACGGTCAGCGCGCTGATTTGTGCGAGGTAGTCCACGCTGCCGATCCGGACGGCCTCGGACTCGTCGCGCTCGGCACGCGACTGATCGCCGAGGACGCCAAACGCGACAACCGCGGTGGTGATCTCCTCCGCGGCGTACACGGATTCCACTATCCGGCGGTGGGATTCGAGCTCCGTGGCCTCGAACCGGACGCACTCGACGCGGGTGGCGCCGGCTTCGCGCAGACGCTTCGCGATGGCGCGGGCATCAGCGCGTTCGGGCTCGCGCATGGCCAGCACGACCCTCCGCCCGGAGCAGACGCGCAGGGCGATGGCGGTGCCAATGTCGCTGGTGCCGCCGAGCACGAGCACCGTGCCGGTGGTGGGCGGTTCGGCGGTCCTCCCGCCGCGGATGCGTCGAGCCATGGCCTTAGCGGAGGTCGCGGGAGACGTTATCCAGCGAGACTGCGCCGTCCTCGTCCAGGTAAACGATGTCTTCCAGGCGCATGCCCCACTTGCCCGGCACGTAGATGCCCGGCTCGATGGAAAACGCCATGTTGGCCTGCAACGCGGTGTCGTTGCCGGCGATGATGAACGGGTCCTCGTGGCCCGCCAGGCCGATGCCGTGGCCCAGGCGGTGCGTGAAGTACTCGCCGTACCCGGCCTCCTCGATCACGCCGCGCGCCACCGCGTCCAGCTCGCCGGCGGTGATGCCGGGGCGTGCCGCGGTGACCGCCGCCTGGTGGGCGCGGAACAGTACCTCGTAGGCCTTGACCACCTCGGGATCCGCCTTCGCAGGGTCGCCGCCCACGATGTAGGTGCGGGTGCAGTCCGAGTGGTAACCCGAATCCAGCGTGCCGCCCAGGTCCACGACAACCACGTCGCCGTCTTCCAGCACGCGCTCGGAGAAGTCGTGGTGCGGGTTGGCGCCGTTTTCGCCGGAGCCGACGATGACAAAGTCGACGGACTCGTGCTCGTCCATGATCAGGCGGTCCAGCTCGGCGGCCACCTGCGCCTCGGTGCGGCCCGCCACCAGGAATTCCGGCACGCGGGCGTGGACGCGGTCGATTGCCTCGCCGGCGCGCTTGAGCTCTGCCAGCTCGGCCGGTTCCTTAGCCATAAACAGCTCGGCGAGCGTGTCCGTTGCCAGACGAGTTTGCGGGAGCAGCGCCTGCAGCGCGAAGACGTGGTTGGCGGTCAGCGAGCTGCCCAGCGCCACGGGTGCGGACGCATCGAGCGCCTCAGTTGCCAGCTGGTACGGGTCCTGCCCGTCCTGCCAGCCGCGGATTTCCACATCGTCGCCGGCAACGCCCAGGCTGCCAATGTCCGTCACCGGAGCGACGAGGACGGCCCGCCCGTCAGGGCCGATGGCCAGGGCGGTGAGCCGCTCGTGCGAGGAGGCCCAGGAGCCGGTGAGGTAAGCAAACTCCGGGCCGGTGCCGACAACCAGGCCCCCGAGCTTGTGCGCCGCAACGAGCTCGGCGGCACGGGATCGACGGTGTGCGAACGTGGACTGATCTATACGCGTCATGCTGGCAATGATAGGCCAGTTACACTCGAGCGCGTGACCGACCCTGTCCCCTCCTACCCTGACTTGCTCGTACGCTGCTCCGTGGGCGCGCGCTACTGCTCAGGCATCCTTGTTGCTCAGGACACGGTGCTCACCTGCGCCCATTTCCTGCTTCCAGAGCGCCCCGCGCCGTCCCGCATCACGGTGCGCCTGCGGGGCACGCGCCGTCGCGTCCGCGAAGTGCGCATCTTCGACGGCACCGACGTGGCACTCATCACGCTCAATCACGTCCACACCGCCAACGACGCGCCGCCTAGCCCGTACCCGCCCCTCGCCGCGCCCGCGCGCTTGTTTGGAAGCGCGCTGAAACGCACGGTCACGTTCGGATTCGGCGGCGGCGCCACCTCCCCCGCGGCCCGCGACGGGCGATTCCTCATCACGCTTCCGCTCGCCTTTTCGCGCAGCATGCGCACCATCGTGCGCCCGGCGGGCATCGTCGCCAACGCCGCCCCCGCGATCAAGGGGGACTCCGGGGGCCCAGTGCTTATCGACGCCCACCTCGCCGGCATCCAGTCCCTCATCCTCGACCCGTGGCGCGTCAACCTGCACATCGCCTCCGTGTCCCTGCTGAACCAGGAAGTGCGCGACGCCATCGAGGCGGCACGGGCCGCCTGCTAGTTGCCGATGGCGACGACGCCGCGTCGAATAGCATCAATGGCCCGGTTGGCGCTGTCGCGGACCTCGTCGCTGTACCCGGTCTTCTTGACCTGCTCGAGTAGGTCGATAACCTGGCGGCACCAGCGCACAAAGTCGCCGGGGGTCAGCTCGGTGCCGGACTCCGCGGCCGCCGCCAGCGCGTACCCGAGCGGGGCGCCGGCGGTCCACTGGTGCATGGCGAGCGAGAACGCGGGATCCGGGAGTCGGGTTACCGGCAGCTGGTGGCGCTGCTCATCAAAGGAGAGCTCGCCGTAGACGCGCATAGTCTCCCCCATCGCCTCCGCCATTCGGTCCGTGGCAGCCTCCGGTTCGCCGTGCGTGGCCTTGCGGTTTTCAAACACCACCATGGACGCTACGCCGGCGAGCTCCGCGGGGTCCAGCTCGTCCCAAATACCGCGCTTGAGACACTGCGCGACGAGCAGGTCGGAGACGTTGTGGATGCGCGCCAGGCGCTCGCCTTCGTCGGTCACGCGCGGCTCGCCGTCGATGAGCTCGACGTAGTCCATCTCTGTGAGCAGTCCGATGATGCGCTCGAAGGTGCGGCCCAAGGAATCGGTCGAGCGATCCACGCTGTTGGTCAGCCGGCGCAGCTTGCGCTCGTTGCGCACCAGCTCCTCCCCGACCCGCGCGAGCACCTCGCGGTCATGCGGCGGCCACGCGTGCACCGGGTGGTTGTGCATGGCCTCGCGCAGCGCGGTCACCTTCTTGCTGGGCCGAACCCGCACCTTGTCCTTGAGCTTGCGCGGCGCGTTGAAATTCCCGCTGTGCAGCATGTTCACCACTTTGCGGGTGTGCTTGCGCGGCTGGTCCTGCACGTGGCGGGGTACCTTGATTTGCCCAACGACGACCGGCGCGTTGCGGAACGAGCCGGCATCGATGCGCCCGGACCAGCCGCGCTCCGTGGTCACCCACGGGCGAGGATCGCGCTTCTTACCCGCCACCTGCACGACGGCGGCCAGCTCCGGTTTCTTCTTCCCCGGCAGGGCGATGACCTCGCCGACGCGCAGCCGCCCAAGGATCGTCTCCGTCTCCGCCTGGCGGTTTTCCAGCGCGTGGCGGCGCGCGTCTTTCTCGGCCTCAGAGAGGTCGCGGCGCAACTGCAGGTACTCCTCCAGGGCCGCCGCCGGGTCCGTGCCCGGCGGGTTAAAGCCGGCCACGTCTCGTTCCAGTTGCGCGCGCAGGCTGCGTACCTTGGAGCGCAGGCGGTCGATGTCACGCACCTCGCCCACCACGGAGCGGTTGGTCTGAAACTGGGCGAACGACTGCTCGATGAGCCGGATGGAGTCGTCGTAACCGTTCATACCCAGCATGTTGATCGCCATGTTGTACCCGGGCAGGAACTGCGAGATGAGTGGGTAGGTGCGCGTGGATGCCAAGCCTGCCACCTCGTGCGGGTCCATCGCCGGAGACCACTGCACCACCGCGTTGCCGATATGGTCGATGCCGCGGCGGCCCGCGCGGCCGGTGAGCTGCGTGTACTGCCCCGGCGTGAGGTCGACGTGCGCCTCGCCGTTAAACTTGACCAGCTTCTCCAACACGACGGTGCGCGCCGGCATGTTGATGCCCAGCGCAAGCGTTTCGGTGGCGAAGACTACTTTGACCAGACCCCGGACGAACAGCTGCTCCACGATGTGTTTGAACGCGGGGAGCAGGCCGGCGTGGTGGGCGGCAAAGCCGCGCAGCCACGCCGTGCGGAGTTGGCGGAAGTTGAGCACGTTGAGGTCTTCGTCGGGGATGCCTTCGACGCCGGCGTCGATAATAGCCCTTGCCTCCTCCTGCTCTTCCGGGGTGGTGAGCTCCTTGCGGGTGCGCAGGCACTGGAAGAGGGCGCCGTCGCAGCCCGCGCGGGAGAAGATGAAGACGATGGCCGGGAGCATGTCGCGGCTTCCCAGTGCTGCGACGACTTGCGGGCGGCCGACGGGTTTGACCTTGTCCTGGGCGCGCTGGGCGCCGCTGCGGCGGCCGGTGGAGCGGGCGCGGAAGCCGCGTCCCTCCTTGAAGTCGCTGCGGCCCTCGTCGCGGGAGCCGGACTCGATGCGCTCGATCGCGTGGACGAGGGCGCGGTTCACCTTCCCGCCCTCTGTGCTGTCAGTGCCGTATGTGCCGCCGCCCGTGCCGGGTTCAAACAGCGGGAAGATCTTGCGGCCCACCATCATGTACTGGCTTAGCGGGACCGGGCGGTGCTCGGAGACGATCACGCGGGTATCACCGCGCACCGCGTCGAGCCACTCGCCGAACTCCTCGGAATTGGACACGGTAGCGGATAGCCCGACGAGGCTGACGGACTCGTCCAGGTTGAGGATGATTTCCTCCCACACCGCGCCGCGGTCCCGGTCGGCGAGGTAGTGGATTTCATCCATCACCACGTGCGAGAGCCGATCAAGCTGCCGGGAGTCCGCGTAGATCATATTTCGCAGCACCTCGGTGGTCATCACCACGATTTCGGCGGACCCGTTGATGGAGGTGTCGCCGGTGAGGAGGCCGACGGCGTCCTCACCGTGCTCGGCGACGAGGTCGTGGTACTTCTGGTTACTCAGCGCTTTAATCGGCGTGGTGTAGAAGCACTTCGTGCCTTGGTGCAGGGCCAGCGCCACGGCGAACTCGCCCACAATCGTCTTGCCGGAGCCGGTCGGTGCGCACACGAGGACGCCGTGGCCGCGCTCGATGTCTGCGCAGGCCTCCACCTGGAAGTCGTCGAGTGGGAAGGGCTTAGCGTCGCGGAACTCCGGCAGAAACGCTAAGGGTGCGGAAGCCTCAGTGGCCCCTGTGATCTCGGCGGTGTTGTCCTCCGAAAGACTTTGGTTGTCTGACTGTGAGGGGGTAACGCTGGAATCCATGCCCCTTACAGTACGTCGTTGAACGGATCCCCGTGACCGTAGGTGTGCGAGCCACCGCGGCCCGGGGCGGGCGGGGCGCTCGGGGCCGCCGGCGGTGCCGACGGGGAAACCCTCGACGGCGCGCTTGGCCGGGAGGTCGCGCCGACGGGCTGTGCGCGCCCGATGGAGCCGGAGGAGGCGACGGGTCCGGACGCTTGCTCGTCGTCAAGGTCCATCCACTCCGGGCGCGACTGGTTCGTGCGCTTGTCATGAATGCGGCAGAACTGGAAGGCCATCTCCACTAGCACGGTGATGGACAGCGCGAGCGCGACCATGGAGAACGGATCCTGCCCCGGGGTCATGATGGCGGCGAAGATGAAGATGAGCACGATGATCAGGCGGCGCTTGCCCGCGACGTGCTCGTAGCGCAGCACGCCGACGAGGTTGAGCATCACGATGATGAGCGGCAGCTCGAAGCTCACGCCAAAGATGACGATCAACGCGAGCAGGAAGCTGTAATAGTTGCCGCCGGTGAGCGCGCCGACTTGCACTTCGGTGCCGATGGACATGAGCACGTACAGGCCCTTGTCCAGCACGAAGTACGCGAGCACAGCGCCAGCCACAAACAGCGCGACCGCCAGCGTGACAAAGGTAAAGGTGTAGCGGCGCTCGTTCTTGTGCAGCCCCGGGGTGATGAAGTTCCAGATCTGCGTCAGCCATACCGGGGAGGCCAGGACGAGACCGGCGAGGGCGCCGACCTTCAGGCGCAGCATGAACATCTCGAACGGGCTGGTGGCAAGCAGGCGGCACTCGCCGTCGCCGGCCAGGTCTACGCGCAGTTCGCTGGGCAGGTTGCAATAGGGGCCGCGAATGATCTCGCCCAACGGAAAGATGCCCGGCGGGGCGGTCTGATACCAAATGAAGCCGACAATGGTGCCCACCAAAATTGCGGCCATGGACACCATGACGCGCCGGCGTAGCTCCTGGAGGTGCTCTACCAGGCTCATTTCACCGGTCGGGTTTTTCGGCTTCCTCGCGCGCTTGAGCTTCAGCGCCAACGCTTTTCCCCTCTCTGTCGCGAGCGGTTACTGCTGCGCGGGCGGGGTCTGGTTGCGCTGGTGCTCCGGCTTGTCCCAGAAGCTTTCCGGTTGCGCAACGGACTGGGTCTCCGCGTTGCGGCCGGACTCGATCGCGTTCGGCTGAGCCTTGGGTGCCTCGCCCGCGTCGTCGTGCTTCATCTCATCAACCTCGGACTTGAAGATGCGCGCGGAGCGACCCATCGATCGCGCGAGGTCCGGCAACTTGTTTGCGCCGAACAGCAGCAACACGATGACTAGGATGATGAGGAGCTCTGTCCAACCAATGTTTGGCATGGTTTCTCTTTCCACGGGTATCGACGATGCCCTGCAACGAAAACATCGACATCGAATGTTTGAATTTCTCAATATCTAACGCGTCATCTTAACGCGTCGAGCGCGCGAAGTGAACGCTCGCGCACCGTGTCCACCAAGCTTTCCGGTTCCACCAAGCGCAGTCGGTCCGCGTGGGCCAGGCAGAACCTCACCAGCCAGTCCTCACTGCCAAAGCGGAACGTCGCAGGCACCCACGTTCCGGTGCCGCCCGCCTCGTCGATCTCCAGTTCCCAGTAGTCGGCCATCCACGTCGCGTCGCTGCGCACAAGCAGTTGCGCGAGTGGCGCATCGGCCAGTCCGAAAGGGTTGTCGGGGTCAAGGGGCGCGACGCTTATCGACGCCTCCGCGTCCCCCTCCCCCTGCCTGACCTCACGAATCCGGTCGAGCCGGAAGGACTTGACGCGGTCGCCGTCGAGCGCCTGCAGGTACGCCTGCTCGTCGCGTTGAAACACGCCGACCGGGGATACGGTTCGCTCGGTCACCCGGTCCGAGGAAGCGGAATAGTAGCGGAGCTCGAGCTGCTTGCCGGCGTCGATTGCCTGGCGGATTTCCTGCGCGACGGACCCCAGGCCGCCGACCTGGTCCACGTCCGCTACCCCGCGCTTCCGGTTGACACGGCGGATCTTGTCCGCGGCGGAGCGCACGGCGTCGACGTTGACCAGGCCGGGCAGCGTCTCGAGCGATTCGAGCAGGAGCAGCAGCGCGTGGGCCTCGGTGGGCTTGAGGTGGAGTGGCGCGGTGAGACCCTGGTCATCCAGGACGGTCACACCGCGCCAGGTGTGCTCGAGGTCGAACATCTCGCCCGGGCCGCGCCCGACCCCGGAAAGCAGGAGCCGGTTGAGGTCGTCGCGGACCTCGTCCACGCTGGACCCGAGGTCGCGAGCGATCTCCATAAGTGATTTCCCCTGGTGCCTCGTGATGTACGGCAGGAGGTTGAGGAGGCGGACGAGCCTGGTTGACCCGGTGGCGTTTCCGTGACCCGTGGGACGCTTGCTCCCCGAGTCCTCCGGAGATGGGGCCTTGACACTCGTTGCGCTGCGGAGCGGGGCGTCGTGGGGCGTGGCGGATTGTTTAAGCAGGGCGATGACCTGTTCGCGGACCGTCTCCGGATCCACGGCGACCAGGTCGGCGGCGTGGGCCGCCGATGTGCGCACCACCCAGTCGAGCTCAGCGTCGTGCAGACGAATCTCGTCGCGGTCCGCACGAGCGTCGCCCCGGGCGCCCGGCGCGCGAGTGCCGGCGGCGGCGAGTTCCTCACAGGTGCCGCGGCGTACGGTGACAATGGCGTCGGTGACCGGTCCGCGCAGCACGTCGCGAACCAGCTCCCCGGTGTTCTCCGGCGACTGGTGGAAGTCCTCGGTCTCGCGCACGAGGGTCACGTTGGCGACGCGGACCAGCCGGAAGATGCGGTCGGCGTCGCGCTCGATGTCCCACCCTACGAGGTAGGCGCGGTTGTTCAGCGAGACGATGTCCCACGGGTCCAACGTCCGGCGCTGCGGGGGCCCTCCGCCGGCTGGGGTGAAGTCGAACGAGACTCGCTTCTGCAGCTCAATCGCGGCGAGGAGGTTGTGGAATGCCTGCGGGTCGATCCGATTGGCGTCGCTGGCCGCAGAGGTCAACGGCGCGCTGTCAAATACGCGGGTCGCGCCGGACGCCGCGAGCTTGGTCCAGCCGGAGCGGGCAAACGCGCCGAGCGAGCCGCCAGTGCTGAGATCCACCGCCAAACCCACGGCGCTCGCCTCTTCTTCGGTGAGGTCGACGGGTTCCAGCTCGTAGCGGTCCCGGTCCATGGTGAGGGTCCCGCCGGAATACGCAATAGGCACTCCTGCCCGGCGCAGCGCCTCAACATCGCGCCGGATCTTCACGCGTAACGCTTCGGTCTCCAGGTCCTGGTAGCCGTCCACGTTGCGGGCAACCCACTCCGACTCGCGGTCGTGCGAGGACCCCAGCATGGCAAAGGCCAGATTCGCCTGCCGGACTTCCGGTTCGAGCTCTGCCACGTAACTGCCTTTCTCCCTCGTCCCCGGTCCGGCTAGTCGGCGGCGTCCATCGCGCGGATATGTGCGATGAACTCGTCGACGCGCTGGTCCTCGGTAGCGAAGGGATCGAGCAGCTCCAAGGTGCGGGGTTCCGGGCGGTTGGTTTTCAGGTGGACCCAGTCCACATTGTGGTCCATCCCCGCCGAGCGCGCAGCGCTGAGGAACCGGCCGCGCAACGACGCGCGCGTCGTCTCCGGCGGTGCCGTCGCGGCGTGGGCGATCGCTTCGTCGGTGGTCCACCGGCGCACTAGGCCCTTGCGCTCCAGGAGGTAAAACAGCCCGCGCTCGCGGTTGATGTCGTGGTAGGTCAGGTCGATCTGCGCGAGCTTTGGATGGTCCCACTCCGCCCCGAGTTTGTCCTTGACCTGGAGCAACAACTTTCGCTTGATCACCCAGTCAATCTCTTGGTCCACGCCGGAGAAGTCTTGCGACGCAATTGCGTCCAGGGTGCGTTGCCACAAGTCAATGACGCGTGCCATTTCCTCGTTCGGCGTGCCCTCGTCCGGCCGGGACTCCAACCAGCGCCGTGCGGCATCCAACGTGGCCTGCTGGACCTCGAGCGCGGTGACTGTGCCCCCGCTCTTGAGCGCGAGTGGGGTCTGGCCCGTGGGGTCCGCCGCGATGTCGCGGATGTGATCGATGGCGTTGTCGAGGGTGAAATCCGGGAGATCGAAGCCAGCTTCGAGCATCTCAATGACCAACAGTGTCGAGCCGACCTTGAGCGCGAACGTCGGTTCCGCCATGTTCGAGTCGCCGACGATGACGTGCATACGGCGGAAGCGGTGGGAATCGCCGTGGGGTTCGTCGCGGGTGTTGATGATCGGCCGGGTGCGGGTGGTGGCCGAGGAGACGCCCTCCCACACCTGGTCCGCCCGCTGCGAGAGGACGAAGCGCCCCTTCTTGATCATCCCGGCTCCGCAGAGAAGTTGGCGGGTGATGAGGAACGGCAGCAGCTGCATGCCGAACGACTTCAGGGCGAGCTCGCGGCTGATCAGGTAGTTTTCGTGCGTGCCGTAGGAGTTGCCCTTCGAGTCCACGTTGTTTTTGAACAGGAAGACTTTGCCGCCCACACGGTCCCGCTCGAGCGCCTGCTCTGCTTGCGTGGCGAGGTCGCTGAAGATGACCTCGCCCGCCTTGTCGTAGTTGAGCAGCTGGGTGACCGAGTCACATTCGGCGGTGGCGTACTCGGGGTGCGAGCCAACGTCGAGGTAGAGGCGCGACGCGTTGTCGGTGAAGATGTTGGAGCTGCGGTGCTCGGCGACGACCGGGCGAAAGAGGTAGCGGGAGATCTCCTCGGGTGTGAGCACGGCCTTGCCGTGCTCGAACGCGGTGACGCCAAACTCGGTCTCCACGCCCATGATGCGGCGGGGGTAGACGGTGGCCATGCGGGTTACTGCCCGCCCTTCTGCACGAACGAGCGCACGAACTCCTCGGCGTTGGTGTCCAGCAGGGCGTCAATCTCGTCGAGGATGTCGTCGGTGCCAGAGGTATTCAGCTGGGCCTGCCCGGCATCAACGGCGCCCTCGTCCGCGCCGTCGTCGCCGTGGTTGCCGCCTTGTACAAACTGCTGCTTAGACATGATGCGATTCTAATCCTTTCAGTAGCGATTCGACGGTGTCGGCGCGCTCGATAAGCCCGCCGACCTCCGCCTTGGTCAAACCGTCGACCTCGTCCATGGCGAACCGGAACGGCTGGCCGCCCACCGCAAAGAGGACGGACTGCCAGCTTGACGCGATGATGTTCTCGCCGAACTTCTCGCTCACCTTGCCGCGGAACCACGCCCGTGAGTCCTCCGGCGGCACGGTCACGGCTCGGCGGATTGCTTCCTCGCCCACGAGCGTGCGCATCTGTCCCTTGCGCACGAGGGCGTGGTACAGCGACTTCGCGGGGTCAATGTCGGCGTATTGGATGTCTATCAGCTTGAGCTTCGGGTCCGAGATGGGCACGCCGCGCTCCAGGTACCGGCTGATGAGGGCCCACTTCGCCGTCCAATCCAGGCGGTCTGCGGTAGACAGCGGGTCGCGCTCGAGGTCGTCGAGCACCTCGCCCCACAGGCGCAGGACCTTTGCATCGACCTCGTCCAGGTCCGGGAGCGCTGCGGCACGGTCGCGGTACTCGCGCAGGAGGTCGATTGCGGTGAGCCGGCGCCCGTCGGCAAGCAACAGGCGATGCGTGCACGTTGGGTCGTGGGAGACCTGCTTGATCTCGTCAACGGCGTTGGTGAGCCGCAGGTCGCTGAAGTCGACGTCAGCCTCGATGCAGTCGAGCACGAGCTTGGTCATCCCCAGCTTGAGGAAGTTGGAGAACTGGCTCATGTTCGCATCGCCAACGATGACGTGCAGGCGGCGGAACTTGGTGGCCAGTGCGTGCGGTTCGTCGCGCGTGTTCACGATGCCGCGGTTGAGCGTGGTTTCCAGCGAGACTTCCTGCTCGAAGTAGTCCGCGCGCTGCGAGATCTGGAAGCCGTCGCGCTCGGATTCCTGGCCAATGCCCACGCGGCCTGCGCCGATGATGACCTGGCGGGTGACAAAGAACGGGACGAGCGCCTGGGTGAGCCGCGAGAAGTCGGTCTGGCGGGAGTACTGATAGTTCTCGTGGCTGCCGTAGGACTGGCCTTTGCCATCAACGTTGTTTTTGTAAAACTTCAGCGGCGGGCACGGCGCGGTCTTGTCCAGCACGCTGACCTGCTGCTCCCACAGCTCGCGGATGTCCGCCGCGGCCTTGTTGAGGACGTAGTCCCCGGCAGCGTCATAGATCATCGCGTCCCATGCGTTGGACACCTCCGGCGAGGAGTACTCGGGGTGGCCGTGGTCGACGTAGTAGCGCGCGCCGTTGGTGGTCACCACGTTGGCCACGCCCATCGCGTTCGGGTCCACCACGGGAACCGTGCGGTAGCGCTGCAGATCGAACCCGCGGGTGTCTTTGAGCGGTGCTTCCTCCTCGTAGTCCCAGCGGGAGCGGGCGGCCGTATTCATCGCGGCATACGCCACCACCGCGTGCGTCGAAGTGAGCAGCGGGCTTATCGACGGGTCGTCCGGGGTCGTGATCCCGTACTCGGTCTCGGTCCCCATGTAACGTGTCATACTGAACTACCGTACTCGTTGGTATGCCTATTTGTGTGAAAAATGCATACTGGCGTATTTTATTTACATGAGTTCTGAGACCCTCGCAAGCGACCCAGGTGTAGTGCCGAAGGAACGTAAATTCTTCGGTCAGCCCTGGGGACTCGCTAACCTCTTCGGCATTGAGCTGTGGGAGCGCTTCAGCTTCTACGGCATGCAGGCCCTCCTGGCCTTCTACATGTACTACTCCACCACTGAAGGTGGTCTGGGCATTGACCAGACCACGGCGCTTAACCTCGTGGGCGCCTACGGTGGCTTCGTCTACATGATGGCGCTGGTCGCCTCGTTTGTGGGTGACCGGTTGCTTGGCGCGGAGCGCACACTGTTCTACTCCGCGATCCTGGTGATGGTCGGACACATCGTCCTCGCCCTTGTGCCTGGCGGTCTAGGCCTTGCCACTGGCTTGGTGTGCATCGGTATAGGCTCCGGTGGAGTCAAAACGTCCTCGCAGGTGGTGCTCGGCGATTTGTACTCGCGTGAGGATCCCCGCCGAGACGCTGGCTTCTCCATCTTCTACATGTCGGTCAATATTGGTTCCCTATTTGGCCCGGCGTTGACTGGCCTAGTGTGGGGCAAGGCCGGTTTCCACTGGGGCTTTGGGCTTGCCGCGATCGGAATGGCAATGGGACTGACGCAGTACATCATTATGCGGAAGTCTTCCATCGGCGCTGTCGGATCTGAAGTTCCAAATCCACTGCCGCGCGAGCGGCGTGGTGTGTGGGCGATTGGTGCAATTGCTGTCGTTGTTGTCGTAGTCGCGCTGCTGGTCACCGGCATTGTTCCGCTCGGATCGCTGTCGTGGATCGTGTTTGCTATCGCTCTTATCGCCACGATTTACCTGTTGTGGGAAATGTTCCACTCTGATGAAGTTACCCCTGCTGAGAAGTCGCGTCTAACCGGCTACATTCCGCTCCTGTTTGGTTCTGTGGCGTTTTTCGCGATCTTTCAATCCCAATTCACTGTGGTCGCGGTCTACTCCGATCAGCGCGCTAACCTGAATTTCTTGATGTGGGAGCTCACGCCGGCCCAGGTACAGGCGTTTAACCCTTTCTTCATCGTGGTCTTCTCCCCCATCTTTGCAGCCATGTGGACTGCGCTGGGGCAGCGCCAGTGGTCATCTGCGGTGAAGTTTGGTGTGGCAAACTTGGTTACAGGTAGCGCGCTCTTCTTCTTCCTGCCGTACGCGGGTGGTGGTCCGAAGTCGACGCCGCTGCTGGTCTTGGTGATTATCCTCTTTATGTTCACGATGGGCGAGCTGCTGTTGTCTCCTGTGGGCAACTCGCTGGCAACGAAGGTAGCACCTGAGGCGTTTAAATCTCGGCTGTTTGCTGCCTGGTTGATGTCGCTGTCTATGGGCACGGCGCTATCTGGCGTGCTCGGCTCGCTGTACAACCCTGATGATGCCTCCGCCGAGCGGACGTTCTTCATTACGCTGTCGGTGATCACCATTGTGCTTGGCGTAGTGTTGATCTCGATTCGTCGCTGGGTGCTGAAGAAGTTCGTCGACGTGCGCTAGCGCGCCTCGCTTCACGACGCCACCGCGTCCCCATCCCAACCACAAAGCCGGCCCCTCGGGGCCGGCTTTCCTCGTTACCTCAGTTCCGCGACGAGCGGGGCGTGCGCTACCAGCCGCGCTCTGCCAGGCGGTGCGGTGCGGGCAGGTCAGCAACGTTGATGCCCACCATCGCCTCGCCCAGGCCGCGGGACGCCTCGGTGACGACGGCGATGTCGTCCCAGTTGCGCACGGCCTTGACCACTGCCTTGGCGCGTGCCTCCGGGTTCCCGGACTTGAAGATGCCGGAGCCGACGAAGACGCCGTCGGCGCCGAGCTCCATCATCAGCGCGGCGTCGGCAGGCGTTGCCACGCCGCCGGCGGTAAACAGCGGCACCGGCAGCTTGCCGTGTTCCGCGACGTAGCAGACCAGCTCGTAGGGTGCCTGCAGCTCCTTAGCGGCGACGTAGAGCTCGTCGCGGTTGGCGTTGTAGGTGGCTTGCAGCGCTGCGATCTCGCTGCGGATGGCGCGCATGTGCTTCGTGGCTTCGGAGACGTCACCAGTGCCGGCCTCGCCCTTGGAGCGGATCATCGCGGCGCCCTCGTTGACGCGGCGCAGCGCCTCGCCGAGGTTGGTAGCGCCGCAGACGAAGGGAACGTCGAAGGCGCGCTTGTCCACGTGGTGGGCGTAATCGGCGGGGCTGAGCACCTCGGACTCATCGATGTAGTGGATGCCCAGGTGCTCGAGGACGCGCGCCTCCATGGTGTGACCGATGCGGGCCTTCGCCATCACCGGGATGTTTACGGCGTTCAGAATGCCCTCGATGAGGTCGGGGTCGGACATGCGGGCGACGCCGCCCTCAGCGCGGATGTCCGCGGGTACGCGCTCGAGCGCCATGACGGCCACGGCACCGGCCGCTTCGGCGATCTTCGCCTGCTCCGGCGTGACGACGTCCATGATCACGCCGCCCTTGAACGAGTTGGTGAGTTCTGCAAACTTGGTGAAATCTGTCATAGTGCTCCATTGTCTGAGCACAACTGGTAGATTCCAAGGTCCAGTATCATTTTCATTCCTTGTACCAGTTGGTGATCATGTGCTCCTCAGCATCTCCCCCGAGCTGCCCATCCCCTTGCCCACGCAGATCGCACAGCAGATTCGGCTCGCGGTCACCAATGGCACGCTGCAGCCCGGAGACACGGTCTCCAGCACACGCGCACTCGCCCGCCAGCTCGGCGTCTCCCGTGGCACGGTCGTTACCGCCTACGACCAACTCATCAGTGAGGGCTTCCTTCTCGCTGCACAGGGCGCACCGACTCGGATCCACCCGGCGCTCACGCTTGCGCCACCGGCGCAGGAGCCGCAGCGCGACACGCGCCCAAGGACGACACCCCGCCCTCGGGTGTCGTTGCGGCCGTCCGCGGGCAGCGCCGGCGCAGTGCGCCCGGCCGCGTGGCGCAAGGCCTGGAGGGACGCCCTTAACGCGGACGGTGCCAGCCTGGATAAGACCGGAGAACCAGAACTCAGAGCCGCCATCGCCGAGCACCTGCGCCTCGCGCGTGGCATACAGGTCGACCCCGCACACGTGGTGGTCACTGGAGGATCGCGCGAAGGGCTGCAGCTCATCCTGTACACACTGGGGTCGCGGCTGCGCGTGGGCGTTGAAGACCCGGGCCACCCCGGCCTGCGTCGCGTGATCCCCCTCAGCGGACACGAGGTGGTCCCCTGCACCACCGATCCCGGCGGGGTGGTCGTGGGCGAGCTTTCAGACCGCCTCAACGCGCTCTTGGTCACTCCGTCCCACCTGTACCCTTTTGGCGGTGCGATGAGCGCCTCGCGCCGCTCCTCCCTGCTCAACTGGGCAACGCGGACCGGCGCCGTGCTCATCGAGGACGACTTCAACACCGAGCTGCGCTACCTCATCTCGCCACAGCCTCCGCTCGCGGCGCTATCACCGGGCGCCGACGTGCTCACGCTCGGCACGTTCTCCACGCTCCTCTCCCGCGAGCTCGCCGCGGGGTATGTCGTGGCCTCCCCCACGCTTGCTCCCGCGCTGCGAGAGACCCGAGAGCTCCTGGGAATGCCTGTGGCCACGGTGACGCAGCGCGCCATCGCGCACCTCCTCGACCGCGGGTACGTGCGCCGAAACGCGCGTGCAGCACACAATCGGCTCGCGCGACGGCGCAAAGCCGTTGCCGCCGCGGTGGTCCCCGCCCTGGAGGCGCGCGGCGCGCGGGTGACCGTGCCGGAAGCAGGCGGCGCGGACGTTACCGCCGAGTTTCCCACCGTTGCGCTGCGGCAACAGTTCGAGGACCAGCTTGCCGCCAGCGGCGTGGAGTGCGGCCACGAGTCCAGCCTGTGGTCGGGTGGTGGGGATGGGCTTGTCCTGAGCTTTTCGCACCTGACGGATGAGGACTTCGAGTACGCGCTCGAGGCCATCCACCCGGGAAAGACGGCCTGACCTAGCCAGCTGCGGCCGCGACCGCAGCGCGACGCGGGGGCTCGCCGGCAGGTGCCCCCGCCTTCCGGCGTACTGCCCAGGCGTAGATCGCGCCGGTGATGTTGTGTAGCACCGCGGCGACCGCGCCGGGCAGCGCCGCCTCCGGGGAGAAGAACTTGCTGGCCATGCCACTTGCAAGACCCGCCGACTGCGTGCCCACCTCGATCGCCACCGTCCGGCGGTAGCTCGCTGGCTGCCCTGTCACCTTCGCCGTGAAGTAGCCCAGCAGGTAGCCGAGCGCGTTGTGCAGCAGCACCGCCGCGAACACGAGCAGCCCGACCTCGATGAGCGCCTCGTGGTTCTTCGCCACGGTTGGGAAGACCACGCCGCCAATGCCCAGGATGGAGATCCACGGCAGCACCGGAGCGATCTTGCCCATCCACGCATCGAGCGCGTAGCGCAGCGCGATCCCGCCGATCACCGGGATGAGCACGGTCTGCGCGAGCGACCAGGCCATCCCCGCGCCGTCCACCGCCACGTCAGTGCCGGCGAGCAGCAGCATGATAACCGGGGTCATGATCGGGGCGAGCAGCGTGGAAACGCTCGTCATCGCCACGGACAGCGCGACATCTCTCTTGGCCAGATACGCGATCACGTTCGAGGAGGTGCCGCCGGGAACCGAGCCCAGCATGAGCAGCCCCACCGCAAGCGCAGCGCTCAGGCCCAGGAGCTTGGCCACCGCGACCGCGCCGAGCGATCTTCCTGTGTATTCATGGCGAACTCCTACTCACTCTGTGGGATGAAATTCCGCATAACGGAATATGGGTGAGTATAAGTGATACCGCGCACACTTTTGGGCGTTTCGCTCGATTGCTACCCGACGACCTCCGCGGCCACCACTCGCTTGCCCTGCCGGCCGGAGATGCGCGCCCACTCATCGGGGTTCGCCGTGTTCGGCATATCTTCGCTCTCGTCCTGCTCAGCGCGCACGGCCGCCCGGAGATGTTCCGCGGTAATCCCCTTCTGCATCCCGCCGAGCTGCTTATCGACGCCCACCGCCCCGATCCAGTCCTTAATCGCCAGCTTCTTCGCGCGGTCCACCACGTTGGCGATCATCGCGCCGGAGATGAAGTCGGAATAGTGGAGGAGCTGCGACGTGCCGTCGACAAGCTCCAAGCGCACGAACGGACGCGGGGCGAACATGGCGTCGGCGGCCGCGGCAATGAGCTCCTCGGGTGCCGCAGCGAGCGGGATGTCGGGCGTGATGTAGCGGGCGAGGATGTCTTCGGCCTCCGCGCGGTTTGGGCGCGAGACGCGCACCTTGATGTCCAGGCGGCCGGGGCGCAGGATGGCGGGGTCGATGAGCTCCTCGCGGTTGGTTGCGCCGATGACGATGACATTGGCGATGCCCTCGACGCCGTCGATTTCGGTAAGCAGCTGCGGCACCACGGTGGTTTCCATGTCGGAGCTGACCCCGGAGCCGCGGGTGCGGAAGATGGACTCCATCTCGTCGAAAAACACGATGACGGGGCGGCCACCCTCGGCCAGCTCGCGGGCGCGCTCGAAGATAAGCCGGATGCGTCGCTCGGTCTCACCGACGAACTTGTTCAGCAGCTCGGGGCCCTTGACGTTGATGAAGTGGGCCTGTCCCCCGTCGCCGATGCGCTGAGACAGCGAGTTGGCCACGGCCTTGGCAATCAGCGTTTTGCCGCACCCGGGCGGACCGTAGAGTAGAAGCCCCTTCGGCGGGGTGAGGTCGAACTCTCGATAGAGGTCCGGGTGCGAGAACGGGAGCTCGACCGAGTCCTGGATCATCTCAATCTGCGAGCTCAGTCCGCCGATGTCGGCGTAGGTGACGTCCGGAACCTCGTCGAGGGAAAGCTGGTTGACCTGGGTCTTAGGGATGCGCTCGAAGGCGTACCCGGCGCGGGTGTCCACCAGGACCGTATCGCCTGCGCGTGCGTGCTCCCGGAGTGGCTGCGCGAGGTAGACCAGGTGCTCGGCACCCTGTTGGTCCGCAATGATGGCGCGCTCCGTGCCAATCTTCTCGGACAGGGTGGCGAGCTGGCCGACGGCCTCGTACCCGCAGGACTCAACGACGATGGCGCCGTCGCCCAGGCGGACCAGCGTGCCCGGGCGCAGCGCGTCCGGCGAGACGGTCGGCGCGACCTTGACGCGCATGCGGCGTCCGGAGGTAAACACCTCGGCCTCGTGGCCGCGCGGGGATCCCTCGAGGAACACCCCATACGTCGACGCCGGCTCGCCGAGTGCTTCTACCTGCGCATACAGGTCGTTGAGCTTGTCGCGGCTCGCTTTAAGCAGCTCCGCCAGCTTTGTGTTCCGCGAACTCATCGCCTGATTCTCGCGTTTGAGCTCTCGCAGCTCCGGGCCGAATGCGTCGTCGTTGATTGTGTTGCCAGCCATACCCACCACACTAGTGGGTGCGGGTAACAGCTACTTGCGTGCCCGGCGTTGCGGGCGCGGCGGCGTGACGCCGTCGGCAAGCCTGCGGGTCCACACGAGAAATGCCGTGTGCGCGTTCATGCGGTGCTCCGGGCGGGTGGCCAGGCCCTCCACCTTCCACTCACGCAGCAGCGTCTCCCAGGCGCGCGGCTCGGTGAAGCACTTCGCCTCGCGGATCGCTTCCATAATGTTCATCAGCTGCGGCACGGTGGCCACGTACGTCATGAACACACCGCCGGGGATGAGCACGTTTTTCACCGTGTCGATGAAGTGCCAGGGCTCGACCATGTCCAGGATGACGCGGTCGACCGGGCCGTCGAGGTCCTCGGTGGTGATCTCGCCGAAGTCGCCTAAGCGCGGGGTCCACCACTCCGGGGTGCCGTTAAAGTAATCGGCCACGTTGTCCTTGGCAAAGGCGAGGTGATCGTCGCGGATTTCGTAGGAGAACACGCGGCCCTCGGGCCCGACCGCGCGCAACAGCGACATGGTCAGCGCGCCGGAGCCCGCGCCCGCCTCCAGCACGCGCGCGCCCATAAAGATGTCGCCCTCCACCAGGATCTGCGCGGCGTCTTTGGGATAAATCACCGCGGCGCCGCGCGGCATGGACAGCACGTGGTCGACCAGGAGGTGGCGGAAGCACAGGTAGTCACTGCCCAGCGTGGATTTGACCACCGAGCCTTCGTCCGCGCCGATGATGTCATCGTGCATGACGATGCCCTTGTGCGTGTGGAACTGGCCGCCCTCGACCAATTGGATCGTAAAATGACGGCGTTTCGCGTCGGTGAGCTGGACTTTGTCTCCTGCTTGGAACGGGCCTGAATACATGCGCCTAAGTATGCCCTACTCGGCTCGCGCACCGTAAAACGCGGTGAGCGCGCGGACGAAGTACTCCATGTCGCGCGCGCCGCACAACTCGCGCGCCGAGTGCATCGACAGCAGCGGCACTCCCACGTCGACGGTGCGGATGCCCATGCGCGTCGATGAGATCGGCCCGATCGTGGATCCGCAGGGCACGCTGTTGTTGCCCACGAAGGTTTGCGAGGGCACCTCGGCCGCGCGGCAGGCGCGGAGCCACTCCGCCTCGGTGACCGCGTCCGAGGCGTAGCGCTGATTCGCGTTGATCTTGAGCACCGGCCCCCCGTTGAGGCGCGGCCGGTGCGTCGGGTCGTGCTTCTCCGGGTAGTTCGGGTGGACGGCGTGCGCCGCATCCGCGGAGACCTGGAACGATTCAGCGAACACGTCGAAGGGTTCGCCGAGCTCACGGGCGATGCGGGTCAGCACGCGCTCGAGGAGCGGGCCGCCGGCACCGGTGGTCGATGCGGAGCCGACCTCCTCGTGGTTGAATGCGGCGAGCACCAAGATGTCCTGGGCGGTGTCCTTCGCGGCCAGCAACGCCTCGAGCGACGCCCACACGCTGGAAAGGTTGTCCAGGCGCCCGGCGGCGAGCAAGTCCCCGAGCAGCTCGCCGCGCTGCGCGTCGGCGGTGATGAGCTCGTGGGCCACGATGCGCTGCGGGTCCACGCCGGCCGCCTCACCGACGAGCTCCATGAGCGGTTGGTTGACGCCGAGGACGGGCGGTGTGTGCGCCTGGCGCTCCACCGTGGGCGCGTCGGCGCGGTAGAGGTGGATTGCCAGGTTGGGCACGCGGGCGACGGCGCCGGTATCCACGAGGTGCTGCGCGCCGTCATCGGTGACCACCCGCCCGGCAAAGCGCAGGTCTCGGTCCAGCCACGTCTGCAGGATTGGTCCGCCGTACACCTCCACCGCCACCTGGCGCAGGCCCTCGCGCTGGAAGTCCGGCTGCGGTTTGGCCATCAGGCCCGGCGAGTCCGTGTGGGAGCCGACGATGCGGAAGCGCGGTCGCGGGCGCTCGGGGACCCACCACGCGATCACGGCACCGCCGTCGACCAGGACGTGTCCGCCGGGTGCGGCCGGGGCGGAGGGAGCGGGCGACGTGGCGTCGATAAGCGAAAAGCCCTGCGCGGTGAGTGCCTGCGCGACGTTGTGCGCGGCGTGGAAGGCGCTGGGGCTGGTGTGGAGGAAGTCGATGAAGCGAGCGTGCATACCTCCACTCTAAGATGTGGGACACGATGACTCCACGACCGCTCGCACTTTCCCCGTCCCGCGCCTCCGACTACCAGCGCTGCCCGCTGCAATACCGGCTGCGCACCATTGACAAGATTCCGGAGCCGACCACGGAAGCGCAGGTCAAAGGCACATTGGTGCACGCGGTGCTCGAGGAAATGTTCGGTTGGCCGCGTGCGGAGCGCACGTTCCCGGCCGCCGTCAAGCGCATCAAGCCGGCGTGGGAGGAAATGTGCGAGAAGGACCCGAGCTGCGCGGAGCCGATTGACAACGAACTGGCGCTCTTCCAAGCCGCACGCGAGCTGCTTCGCGGGTACTTCCACATGGAAAATCCGCTCGGTTTCGACGCGCACGAGCAGGAAATGTACGTGAACACCGTCCTGCCCAATGGGGTGCCCGTGCGCGGGTTCATCGACCGTGTGGACATCGCGCCCACGGGCGAGGTTCGCGTGGTGGACTATAAGACCGGGAAGAAACCACTGCCCCGCTACTCGCAGGACGCGCAGTTCCAGATGCGGTTTTACGCGCTCGTGTACTGGCGGCTGTTCCAGACCATCCCCACCCAGCTGCGGCTGATGTACCTCAAGGTTATGGACTCGATGATCCTCACCCCGTCGCGCGAGGAGCTGGAGTACTTCGAGCGCGACCTCGCGGACTTGTGGGCGAAGATCGAGGCGGACGGGAAGGAGGGGCACTTCCGGCCGAAGAAGTCCAAGCTGTGCGGCTGGTGCGCGTTCCAGGACCTGTGCCCCGAGTTCGGCGGGACGCCGCCGGAGTACCCGGGCTGGCCGGGCTCCGCGGCGGACGGCACCACCTCGCCAGAGGACTAGAACAGCCCGGAGACGCGGCCCTCGCCGTCGACGTCGATGTTGTTCGCCGCCGGCTTCTTAGGCAGGCCGGGCATGGTCATGACGTCGCCGGTCAGCGCGACGACGAACCCGGCACCGGTGCGCGGGATGAGGTTGCGCACGTGCAGCGTGTGTCCCTCCGGGGCGCCGAGCTGCTGCGGGTCGTCCGAGAATGAGTACTGCGTCTTCGATACACACACCGGCAGCGTGTCAAAGCCGTTGTCCTTGAGCATCTTGAGGTCGCGCAGAGCAGCCGTCGAGTACTGGACGTCGTCTGCACGGTAGATCTCGCGCGCGATGGTCTCGATGGAGGCCTCAATACCGTTGGCCGGGTCGTAGAGCTGCGTTGACGTGCCCTCGGTCAGGTTGTCCAGCAGCGTGGTCGCCAGCTCCGTGGCCCCCTCGCCACCCTTAGCCCACACGTCGGCCTCCGCGATGGCCACGCCGGTGCGCTCAGCCCAGTCGCGGACCCACTTAAGCTCCGCCGGCGTGTCCGTGTCGAAGCGGTTGAGGGCGACCACCGGGGTCACGCCGAACTTGCGGATGTTGTCCACGTGGCGCTCCAGGTTCGCAATCCCCTGCTCCAGCGCATCGACGTTTTCCTGCTTGAGTTCCTCGCGCGCGATGCCGGCGTTGTACTTGATCGAGCGAACGGTGGCGACGACGACTGCACCGGCGACGTCCAGGTCGCCGTAGCGTGCCTTGATGTCAAAGAACTTCTCCGCGCCCAGGTCGGAGCCGAAGCCGGCCTCCGTGAGCACGATGTCCGCGTACTGCATCGCGGTGCGGGTGGCCAGCAGCGTGTTGCAGCCGTGCGCGATGTTGGCAAAGGGGCCGCCGTGGATAAACGCGGGCGTGCCGCCGAGGGTCTGTACCAGGTTCGGGTGAATCGCCTGCTTGAGCAGTGCTGCCATCGCCCCTTCCGCGCCGAGGTCGCCCGCGGTGACCGGCTTCTGGTCGTAGGTGAGGCCGATGGTGATGTTGGCCAGGCGCCGCTTGAGGTCCTGCAGGTCCGTGGCCAGGCCGAGGATAGCCATGATCTCCGAGGCGGCGGTGATGGTGAACCCGGTCTGCGCCGGAACACCGCTGGTCGGCCCGCCGAGGCCGGTGACCACGTTACGCAGGGAGCGGTCGTTGACGTCCAGGCAGCGCTGCCAAGTGACGCGGCGTGGGTCGATGCCCAGCTCGTTGCCCTGGTGGATGTGGTTATCAATCAGCGCCGCGAGCGTGTTGTTGGCCGAGGTGATGGCGTGGAAGTCACCGGTGAAGTGGAGGTTGATGTCCTCCATCGGCACGACCTGTGCGTAGCCGCCACCGGCCGCGCCGCCCTTGATCCCCATGACGGGGCCGAGGGAGGGCTCGCGCAGCGCGACCATGGCGTTGTGGCCGAGGAGCGAGAGGGCGTCGGTAAGCCCGATGAGCACCGTTGACTTGCCCTCCCCGGCGGGGGTTGGGGACACGCCGGTGACCAGGACAAGCTTCGCTTTCGGCTGACCCGGGTGCTTGGTCACGTCAACCTTGGCCATGTGCGTGCCGTACGGGATGAGCGCGTCGGCCGAAACGCCGGCCTTCGCCGCAATGTCCGAGATGGGCGCGAGTTGGTGCGCCTGTGCGATCTCAACGTCGGATTTCGGGGTGTGGTTTTGGGACGCAGATTGCGTTGCTGTGGTGTCTGACATACCACCACAGTACCCGGTGCCTGGGGCGCCACCCCCGTGCGATGCGCTGTTAGAGCACGAGGACGCCGATGCCGTACCCCAGCAGGATCGCCGTAGAGATGCAGACGACGCCGGGGGCGATAAACGGGTGGTCAAAAACATATTTGCCGATGCGGGTACTGCCGGTGTCATCCATTTCCACCGCCGCGAGCAGCGTCGGGTAGGTCGGCAGCACGAACAGCGCCGAGACCGCCGGGAAGGCGGCGACGGCGGTGAGCGGGCTCACTCCGATGGCGAGCGCTGCCGGCATGAGCGCCTTCGCCGTTGCCGCCTGCGAGTACAGCAGGCACGCGGCGAAGAAGAGGACCACGGCCAGCAGCCACGGCTGCGCCTGCAGCACGGTGCCGGCGACCGCCTGGATGTCGTCGATGTAGTAGTTGATAAATGTCGTGCCGAGCCACGCCACGCCCAGGACGCACACGCAGGCGGACATCCCGGAGCGGAACACCTGGGTGGTGAGCACCTCGGCCGCTGCGTGCTTGGTCACCCAGAGGATGATGGCGGCGGCCGACAGCATGATCGCCATGATGGCCTCGTTGCGTGGCACCGTCGGGTTCGGGATGAGCCCGATCTGGTCCGAAATCAACGTGGCGTAGGCCATCACGATGAGGATCGCGGCGACGAAGATGCCCACCGAGGTTCTCGCGCCCGCCTTCGGTGCGAACTCCGCGGACGCCTGCGGCTGCGCGACGAGCCCGTCAGCCACACGCTGCTGGTACACGGGGTCGTCCCCGAGATCCTTGCCCAGGCGATTGGCCAGCCACGCCGTGGGGAAGATGGCCAGCAGCGTCGCCGGGAGCATCACCGCGAGCAGTTGCAGGTAGCCCACCCCGTGATCCTCCAGGATAGAGGCCATGAACACGACGGCCGCGGAGATCGGCGAGGCCACAATAGCCATCTGTGAGGCAATGACCGCGACAGAAAGCGGCCGCGACGGACGCACCTTGCCCTCCTTCGCCACCTCAACGATCACGGGGAGTGTGGAGAAGGCGGTGTGGCCGGTGCCCGCCAGCACCGTCATCAGCCAGGTGACCACAGGCGCGTACACGGTCACCCGCTTCGGGTTACTGCGCAGGAACTTCTCCGCCAGGTACACCAGGTAGTCCATTCCGCCGGCGAGCTGCATGGCGGAGATCGCCGCGATCACGCACATGATGATGCCGATGACGTCGAACGGGATCGCTTCCGCGCTCACCGGGATGCCGGTCGCGCCGAGGAGCAGCACCCCGAGCCCGCCAGCAAAACCGATAGCAATGGACCCCATCCGCGCGCCCAGCACAATGGCGCCGAACAGGATGATGATGTGCACGACGAGCAGCAGCGACACAGACCATTCCCCTCACGAGTTCAACGAATATAAATCGCGTACCATTATCGCCCGGATGGTACGACCATTCCAACTCGCGGTGCGTGCCCCTCCCCTGCAACGCGGGTGCCTGTGCCTATCGACGCCACGCCACCGGCACCCGCGCACCCCCGATCAATGTGGCGTGCTCGTTGTCGGCCTAGTCTTCGTCGACGTAGAGCTTCCCGCGGTACTCCGGGTGCATGAGGTTTTCCTTGCTCAGCACCGCGTCGAGCTCCTCCTCGCTGAGCAGGCCCTTCTCCAGGACGAGCTCGCGGACGCCGCGGCCGGTCGCCGCGGCCTCTTTGCCAATCAGGTCGCCGTTGTGGTGGCCAATCACCGGGTTGAGGTAGGTGATGATGCCGATCGAGTTGGCAACGTAGGCCTCGCACACCTCCTTGTTGGCGGTGATCCCGGTGACGCACTTCTCGCGCAGCGTGCGCGCCGCGTTGGAGAGCAGCGAAATCGAGCTGAACAGTGACTGCGCGATCACCGGCTCCATCACATTGAGCTGCAGCTGGCCGGCCTCCGCCGCCATGGAGACGGTGAGGTCGTTGCCAAACACCTTGAAGCAAGCCTGGTTGACTACCTCGGGGATGACCGGGTTCACCTTCGCCGGCATGATCGACGAGCCGGCCTGTCGCTCCGGCAGGTTGATCTCGTTGAGGCCGGCGCGCGGCCCGGAGGACAGCAGGCGCAGGTCGTTGCTGATCTTGGACATCTTCATCGCAGCGCGCTTGATCGCGCCGTGCATCATGACGTAGCCGCCGGTGTCCGAGGTCGCCTCGATTAGGTTCGGGGACGCCTGGATCTCCAGCTCGGTGACCTCGCGCAGCGCCGCAACAACCTGGTCGCGGTAGCCCTTCGGCGTGTTGATGCCGGTGCCGATGGCGGTCGCACCGAGGTTGATCTCCAGGAGCACGTTCGCGGCGTTGACCAACGTGCGGTTCTCCTCGCCCAGGTTCTCGCCGAAGGCGGTGAACTCCTCCCCCAGCGTCATCGGGACGGCGTCCTGGAGCTGCGTACGGCCCATCTTGATGATGTCTGCAAACTCATCGCCCTTGGCGCGGAACGCCTTCTGCAGGAGGTCGAATTCCTCGATGAGGCCCTGGACGGCGTAGTACAAGCCGAGGCGGAAGCCGGTCGGGTACGCGTCGTTCGTCGACTGCGACATGTTCACGTCGTCGTTCGGGTTGATCTCGCTGTAATCGCCCTTGTCCTTGCCAATGTGCTCCAGCGCAAGGTTCGCCACGACCTCGTTGGTGTTCATGTTCACCGAGGTGCCGGCGCCGCCCTGGAACGCGTCGATCGGGAACTGGTCCATGCAGCGCCCTTCTTCCAGGATCTGGTCGCAGGCCCACACGATCGCCTCCGCCTTCGCCTTGGGCAGCGCATGCAGGCGGCGGTTGGCCAGCGCCGCAGCCTTTTTCACCTGCACCATGCCGCGAATAAAATCGGGCACATCATTGATCGTTTCGCTGGAGATCTGGAAGTTCTCCATGGCGCGCAGGGTGTGGATGCCGTAGTAGACGTCCGCCGGGACGTCCATCGTGCCGAGCAGGTCTTCTTCTTTGCGAGTCGTCATGCGGACCATCGTACGGAACGGACTCTTACCGTTCGTCATTTGCCCGCTTCGGGGGTGAAAACTAGAGGCGCGCGATGCGCAGCTCGGTGGCAATCGTGCCCTCTGTGCCCAGCTCAGCGAGCTGATCCATCACCTGGTTAGCCGTCGCGCGCGGGACCATCGCGCGGACCGCGACCCAGTCCTCGCGCGACAGCGGCGAGACCGTCGGCCCCGTGATACCCGGGGTCAGCGCCAGGACCGCGTCGAGGTTATCGCGGCAGACGTTGTAGTCGATCATCAGGTAGTTGTGCGCGTTGAGGATGCCCTCGATGCGGTTGAGAACCTTCACGTGGGCGTCGTCAAGCTGCATGCCCTGGCGCTTCACGACGACCGCCGCGCTGGAAATAATCGGCTCGCCGAACGGAGCGAGCCCCTGCTGGCGGAGGGTGGCGCCCGTGGAGACGACGTCCGCGATCACGTCGGCGACGCCGAGCTTGATTGAGATCTCCACTGCCCCGTCGAGGCGGATGACCTGGCTGGGGGTAATCCCGCGCTGGGCGAGGTAGTCCTCCACGAGGTGCGGGTAGGAGGTGGCGATGCGCTTGCCTGCGAGGTCCTCGACCGCCCACTGCTCGCCCTGCTTCGCGGCAAAGCAGAAGGTGGAGGAGCCGAACCCGAGGTCCAGGACTTCCTCGACCTGCGCGCGGGAGTCTGCGGCGAGGTCGCGGCCGGTAATTCCCAGGTCGAGGTGGCCCTGGGCAACGTAGATGGCGATGTCCTTCGGGCGGAGGAAGAAGAACTCGACGCCGTTGGGCTCGTCAACAATATTGAGCGCCTTGTTCGCGCCGCGGCCCTTGTACCCGGCCTCCTTGAGCACCTGCAGCGCGTGCTCCGAGAGCGAACCCTTATTTGGAACGGCGAGCTTGATCAACGACTTCTCCATGGGTGGTTCTCCGCTGGGGATCTAGAGGTACTTGTACAGGTCGTCCGGGGTGAGGCCGCGCTTGAGCATCATCACCTGAGTCCAATAGAGCAGCTGGCTCATCTCTTCGGCCAGCTCCTCGTCCGACTGGTATTCGGCGGCGATCCAGACCTCGCCGGCTTCCTCGATGATCTTCTTCCCAATGAAATGCTCGCCCTTGTCCAAGGCGTCAACCGTGCCGGACTCAGCCGGGCGGTCCGCGGTCTTTTGGGTCAGTTCTGCGAAAAGATCATCGAAGGATTTCACGCCTTCAAACCTTAGCGGACCTCGCGCGCCGCCGTGGCAAACCAGGAAAAGAGATCCTCCGCGGTGGCGCCAACAAAGCGAGCCGGGTCGAATTGGTAGACCCCGCTCGGGACCGGGTCGCCGAGCCCGAGGACGCGGCACCCGGACGCCGCGGCGGCGGACATGCCAGTCCAGGAGTCCTCCACCACGAGACACTCCGCGGTGGGAGCACCAACCCGGCGCGCTGCCTCTTCGTACATGTCGGGTGCCGGCTTGGGGCGGGTGACCTCGTCGCCCGTGATGGAGTCCGTGAACAGTGCCGTGCCGATGGCCGCGATACAGCGGTCCGCCAGGGCGCGCTCCGTGTTCGTTGTGACAAACATGGGCACCCCGGCAGCGCGCAGCTGTTCGAGCAGGGGGCGGATGCCCGGGTTGAGTTCGATACCGCCGGCCAACTTCTCGGCCATGCGCTGGTACATCCAGGCGCGGAGTTCGTCCTGCTCGCCGTTGGTAAGCTCGTAGCCCGCCCACCTCGCGCAGATGCCCAGAGATTCCGCGAAGCTCGCGCCCTCGGTCTTCTTGCGTTCTTCAGGGGACAGCCTGCGTCCGAGTTTCTCCGAGAGTTCGAACGTGGCCTCCGCCCAGAGGGGTTCGGTGTTGATGAGAGTGCCGTCCATGTCCCAGAAGATGGCTGCTGGAGCGGCGGTCGCGCTACTCAAAGTCGGGCAGCTCCCCGAGCGCCTCATCGTCCGCGCCGGAAGCGATTGCGGCGCGACGGACCACGTCCGTAAGCTCCGACTTCTCCTCCGGTTCCAGCACCGCGTACTCGTGCTTGGCGTTGAACTGCTCCAGGTTGCCGTAAAACGGCTGCACGAGCGCCTTCAACCGTTCTCCGTCCGGGGACGGCTCAATGAGGTCGAATGCGTCAAGGAACATCTCGATGATCTGCTTGAGCTCCGGCAGCGCCTCCGGGTCGAACGGCTGCTCCCACAGCTCCTTGTCGCTTTCTTGCAGGTAGGAGCCGGTGGCAAAGGTGCGGAGGTCATCGATGAACTGGTCAACGTCCGGCTGCAGTCGGGCGCGGATCGAGGTCTCTGGTTGCGTCATGCTTCCCATTGTGATCGACTACGCGAAAACGCGCACCCCGAGCAGGCCGTCGATCGCGTTCACCAGGATGTTGTCGTAGTCGCCGCGGGCCATGTCCAACACCCGCAGGGCGCGCGGGGTGTCCAGGTCGTCCGCCAGCGCGGTGCGCAGCTCGTTGACGTTGGCCAGCGCTTCCGCCTCCGTGACGGGCTGCGCGAGTCGCTCCTGCCAGCGGGCCAGGCGCTGCTCAGCAGCCTCGAGGCCGCGGTAGGAAAAGTCGCGGTCCTCGCGGTAGTGCCCGGCAAACACGGCGAGTCGGATCGCGGCGGCGCTGTGCCCCTGCGCGGTCAGCTTGTGCACGAACACGAGGTTGCCCAGCGACTTGGACATCTTCACGCCGTTGAGGGCGATCATGCCCGAGTGCACATAGTGGCCCGCCATGCGCGGTTCCGCGTAGGCCGCCTCCGCGTGCGCGGCGGAGAACTCGTGGTGCGGGAAGGCAAGGTCCGAACCGCCGCCCTGGATGGCAAACGTGTGCCCCAGCCGGTTCGTGGCAATCGCGGAGCACTCGACGTGCCATCCGGGGCGCCCCGGGCCGATCTTGGTCTGCCACGCGGGCTCGCCCTTACGGGGGCCGCGCCACACCAGTGCGTCGAGCGTATCCTGCTTGCCTTCGCGGTCGGGGTCGCCGCCGCGCTCTGCAAAGAAGGTTTCCATCGTGGCGCGGTCGTAGTTGGACTCATAGCCAAATTGCTCGGTGGCGTGAATGGACGCGTACACGTCGCCCTGGTCGAGGCGGTATGCGGAACCGTTGTCCAACAGCGTTTGCACCATGGCGGCAACTTCGTCGACAGCTTCCATTGCGCCGATGAAGTCGCGCGGCGGGATCACGGAGAGCTCCTCCATGTCACTGCGGAACAGGGCAATCTGGCTGCGGCCGAGCTCGCGCCAGTCCACGCCGTCACGATCCGCGCGCTCGAAGAGGGGGTCGTCCACGTCGGTGACGTTCTGGACGTAGTGCACCTTGTGGCCGTTGGCCAGCAGCTGTCGGTGCACAAGGTCAAAGGTCAGGTAGGTCGCGGCATGCCCGAGGTGCGTGGAATCGTACGGGGTAATGCCGCAGACGTACATGCCCACCTCTCCGTTGGCGTTCGGCGTGACGTCGACGGCGTGAACGTGTTGATCCGCGGTGTCGTACAGCTGCAGGGGGCGAGGGATGCCAGCCACAGCAGCGACATGAGGAGTAGGCCAGGATTGCATGGCCACTACCCTACCCACTGCTGCCGGGGGCGCCGCTAATCGACGCTGTGCGTTGGTCCCACGGCTCCTAGCCGGCCGCCATCACGCCGGTTCCCAGCAGCAGCATGACCACGAGGCCGAGCGGGATGCGGTACGCGGCGAACCAGGCGAAGGAGTGGTTGGACACGAACTTCAGCAGCCAGGCGATGGAGATGTAGCCAAGCACAAACGCGATGGCGGAACCGATGAGGAGTTGGCTGCCGCTGGCGGCTTGTCCGCTTTCGGGGTTGAAGGCGTCGGGAAGCGAAAAGAGGCCCGACGCGAGCACTGCGGGGATGGCGAGCAGGAAGCTAAAACGGGTGGCCACCTCGCGCTCGAGGTTGAGGAACAGGCCGCCGGAGATGGTGCCGCCGGAGCGGGAGACGCCCGGGATCAGCGCGAGGCACTGCCAGAAGCCCATGAGCACGGCGTCCTTCATGGTCAGGTCCTCGAAGCCGCGGGTCTTGGTGCCGCGGCGCTCCGCAAGGATGAAGACGAGCGAGAAAATGATGAGCACCGTCGCGGTAATCCAGAGGTTGCGGAAGTTGTCTCGGATGAGGTCCTTGAGCAGGACGCCCAACACCGCGACGGGGATGGTGCCGGCGATGACCATCCAACCCATGCGGTAGTCAAAACCGCGCTTGTCCTTGTTGGCAAGGCCGACGAACCAGCCGGAGAGGTAGCGCCAGATGTCCTTGGCAAAGTAGACCAGGACCGCGAGCTCGGTCCCCAGCTGGATGACGGCGGTGAAGCTCGCGCCGGCGTCTTCGCCCCAGAAGAGCTGCGAGACGATGCGGAGGTGCCCGGACGAAGAGACAGGGAGGAACTCGGTGAGCCCCTGCACGATGGAGAGGACGATGACCTGAACCCAGGACATGGATTCGGCCAACTGTGTCGGATCAGTCATGGCAGAACACACTACCCGTCGGTGGCTGCTGGGACCGAACACACACGGCCGGGGTAAAGCTAGCAGGTTGCTAGGGTAAAGGGTTGTGAAACACGGAAAGAGAATTGCCGTTGCGATCGCGGCCGCGACGTCCTTGGCGCTCAGCGCCTGCGGTTCGGATGTGACGGGTGACCAGCTGGAAGAAAGCATGGGCAACGCGACGCCCGATCCGTCGCCGCAGGCCTTAGACTTCGCCGGGGAGGTCCTCCCCTTCGACGCGATCGAAGACCTCGATACGACCGATGGTGTGATCGCCGTCCGCACCGCCAACGAACTCACGGTGGGCACGCTCGCGCAGCTGCAGGACGGCAGCGCCACCGCGCACCCACTTGCCCGCGAGTGCGGCGACGTCTCTGCAAACGCGGGCACCTTCGCGCTGGGCTGCGGCAACTCGATCATGCTGGTGCACGCCGACCATCCGGAGCAGGCGGACGCGCTCGATGTGGAAGAACACGTGACGTCCGCGACGGTGACCTCCAGTGGCGACGTACTCGCCGGCAGCAACAGCGAGCGCGACGTCTGGCTCTACCGCGACGGCGAGCTCGCGGACACCTTCTCGGTGGCGCGCGAGACCGACCAGCTCCAGGCCGTACCCGTCGACGGCCAGGCGGACAGCGTCGTGCGTACCAACCGCTTCGACACCACCGTCCAGGACATCGATTGGGGCAACGGGCGCCAGGGCGGCACACTGCGCGCAGGTCTCGGTGTGGGCAAGATCGCCGCCGGGGCGAATGGTCTGCTGCTTGCCGCCGATGCCACGGGCGACCAGCTGCTCGTCTACACCACGGACGACATCATCCGCCTGCACCAGATGGCCCCAGCCCCGGAAAGCCCGTGGGACGTCGCCTGGGACGCCCACAACCAGCTCGCGTGGGTCGCGTCCACGGCGAACAACACCGCCACCGGCTACGACATTTCGCGCGGCGTTCCGCTTCAGCGGGGCGAGCTGGCTACGGTGGGCGATGCGCAGAGCATTGCCACGCTTGACGACGCCACGCTGCTCATCGCCTCCGCCTCCGGCGGTGGCCTCCAGGTCGTTGGGCCGGACGAGCTCCACCTCGACGCACTGCCGGCGGCAACCGCGGCGGCGGACGCCCCGCCCCAACAGTCTCCTTCCTCCCAGCACAACGAGGGTTAATCATGACGTTTCTCCAGAAAGCAATGCACTCCCTGCCCAGCGGTACGCAACTGACCAAGGCTTCCGAAACGGCCTACGACGCAGCGTACGCCGCCGCGCTGAAGGCGATGTTCCTCCTTCCGCCCGAGCGCATTCACGGAATCATCAACGCAGGCTTGCGCGCGCTGCACGTGGCGAGCCCGGTGAACCGACTCGCCGAGCGCGTGGTGCGCGTGCACGACTCCGCGCTCGAGCAGGAGTGCTTCGGCGTTCGTTTCCCCGCGCCGCTGGGCCTTGCCGCCGGCTTTGACAAGAACGCGTCGTCCCTCGACGCGTGGGGCGCGCTCGGCTTCGGCTACGCGGAGGTCGGGACGGTCACGCCGAAGGCACAGCCCGGTAACCCGGCTCCGCGCCTGTTCCGCCTCCCCGCGGACAAGGCGATCCTCAACCGCATGGGGTTCAACAACGACGGCGCCCTGCCCGCCGCGCTGAACCTGGACGCCCGGAAGTCGGACGACATTGTGGGCATCAACATCGGCAAGAACAAGACGGCGACTGACGCGGTGGCGGACTACCGGGCTGGCGCCACCGTGCTTGGGCCACACGCCGACTACCTGGTGGTAAACGTGTCCTCGCCAAACACACCCGGCCTGCGCGACCTCCAGGCGGTTGAGGAGCTGCGCCCGATTCTCTCCGTCGTTGCAGAGTCCACCGACACTCCGGTGCTGGTCAAGATCGCCCCGGACCTCTCCGACGAGGACATCGACGCGGTCGCCGACCTGGCCGTGGAGCTGGGGCTCGCCGGCATCGTGGCCACCAACACGACTATTTCGCGCGAGGGGCTGCGCACCCCCGCGGATGAGGTGGAAGCGATGGGCGCCGGTGGCATTTCAGGCGCGCCGCTGAACGATCGCGCCCTTGAGGTCCTGCGCCGGCTGCACGCGCGCGTGGGCGACCAGCTGACGCTCATGAGCGTTGGCGGTATTTCCACGCCGGAGCAGGCGTGGGAGCGCATCGCCGCGGGCGCCAGCCTTCTCCAGGGCTACACCGGGTTCATCTACGGTGGTCCGGCCTGGATCAGCCGTATTCACCGCGGGATCGCTGCGCAGGTGCGCGCCCACGGGCTGGAAAACATCGCGCAGGCGGTGGGCAGCGAGCTGCCCTACCTGCGGTAGTCGCTCCCCCCGCTTACGCCCGCGGGCGCGTAGTGCGTCGCAGCACGATCGCGCAGAGTAGCGCTGCGACGCCCCACAGGGCGGGCCAGTACGTCTGCGTGTAGAAGAGCGTGTGTGTAGGCAACGCGACGCCCAAACCGATGAGCACGAGCGCGACAATGAGCGCGACGACCTGCGTGCGCGATCCTTCGTGCGAGGTGCTCACCGTGGCGAACGCGCCGATGATCACTGCAGCGATGAGGACGGTCAGGGTTTGGAGTGTGAGGGCAAAGAGCTCCTCGCCACGCAAGACCGAGAGAATCGTAAAGAGGAAAAGCGCGGCGGCGAGCGTGATAAACGCTCCGCCGACGCGAAGTTGGAGCGGGGCCATGACGGATCGGTCTACTTGGTCTCGGTCCAGCCCCACGCGATCGCGCGGCCCACGCTGTGGAAGTACAGGTTGAAGCCGAGCTGCGTCGGGTTCGCGATCTGGTCCGCCGGCAGCTCCTCCACGTCCACCGCGTGCACCGCGAACAGGTAGCGGTGCGGGCCGTGCCCCGCAGGCGGGTTCGCGCCGTAGAAACCGGGCGCGCCCGAATCACCAACCAGCTGGATCGCACCGACGCCCAAGTCCTCCTTGGACGCATCACCGGTCGCAATGGACTGCGTGCTCACCGGAATGTTGAACGCGGCCCAGTGCCAAAAACCAGAGGTTGTCGGCGCGTCCGGGTCGTAGCACGTAATGGCCAGGGACTTCGTCCCCTCCGGAAGATCGGACCAGGCCAGCTGAGGCGACGTGGCATCGTCGCCGACCAGGGCGTCGGGCAGCTCGGCGCCATCCTCGAAGTCGGTGGAGCTAAGCGGGAACGACGGCAGGTCCTTCAACGCTGCGTACGGGTCCGGGCCGGGAAAACGGTCTGAAACGTAGGAAGCAGTCATACAGATATTTCTACCCCAGCGCTGTGACTTTCGCCATGACTTTCACCAAATGCTCTGTGTGATCACGGCGTGATGCGTGATGGGCGGGAGCGGCAGAATGCCAAGGGTGTGGTTTGGAAGCGCAATTGTGCCCATCGCGCCCTAAAAAAGCGCTGTTGTGCAGGCGATTTGTGTGTTTTACGTCGTGCACCTTATAGTGTTTCAAGTGCCCAGCCGAGAGGCTGAAACACCCGGCCCGGGTGGCGGAATGGCAGACGCGCTAGCTTGAGGTGCTAGTGTCCTATTAACGGACGTGGGGGTTCAAGTCCCCCCTCGGGCACAACCGACCGGCCTCCTACAATGGAGGCCGGTTTTCTTTTTATACAAGGAGGTTCGGCGGTGGCGCAGCGTCAACCTACAGCGCGCCCCTCAACCGGTCGGATCGCGCTCATCGTACTCGCAGCGGTGGGGTTCGTGGCGGCGTGGTGGCTCCTGGACGTCCCCTCCCTCGCCACGCTCCGCACGTGGGCGGAATCGACCGGCCCCTGGTTCCCGCTCGTTTTCTGGCTGCTCTATGTACTCATCACGCAGTTCCCCATCCCGCGGACGGTCATGACGCTGTCTGCGGGCATCCTCTTCGGCACCGGGCTCGGCATCGCGCTCTCACTGACGGCGACCACGGTCGCCGCAGTGATCTCACTGCTCATCGTCCGCTTCCTGCTGCGCGGCTGGGTCGAGCCCCGCCTCACCCACCCCGCCGTGCAAAAGATAAACGCGCGCCTGGAGCAGCGCGGCTGGCTGGCCGTGACCAGCCTGCGCATGATCGCTGGAGTCCCATTCTCCATCATGAACTACGCAGCAGCGCTCACCCGCGTACGCGTCCTCCCCTTCGCCATCGCCACACTGATCGGCTCCGCGCCCAACACGGTGCTCGTCGCAGTCTTCGGAGACACGCTCACGGGCCACGCCAACCCGTGGGTCATCGTCGCCGTTGTCGTGTTAGCAGTGCTGGGCGTCGGGGGCTTGCTTATCGACGCCACCCTGCCCACCCGCGACACGCCCACCCCGAAAAGTAAAGGCCTGAACGTAGACCAGGCGTAACATTTCGGTCATGATTGCAGTCCACGCGAGATACCGGGGAAGGGATAAGGCGCGCGCCGAGGTCGTGCGGCGCTCGGCTGAGGCGCTCGCGACGCTGCCTGGCGTCGGCGAGTTTGAATTGTGCAGCGTGGAGGACATCCGCGCCGATGTCGTCGGGCCCGAGCACGCGCTCAACGTGATCATGGCGCTACTCTCCGACGGCGACTGGGCCATCGGCCTGGGGATCACGGGACACGGACGCGCCGTCTTCGCGGCGACAGACGCGGTGGGCACGCGACCCGCGCAGGTGAAGGTCGTGGTGGATACGCCGGACCCCGGCACCTCCGCAAACGACATCGAGGCGACGTTCGCGCTCCTGGGGTATGTGCTGCACAAGCGCACCCTGGAAGGCCGAGAAGCCACCTCGCTGGTGCGAGGCGGCCTCAATCAGAACGAAGCGGCTGCGGAGCTGGGCATCTCCAAGCAGGCGATGAGCCAGCGGCTGCAGGCCGCCGGCTGGCAGGCGGAGCAGTCGGGGTGGAAGCTGGCGCTAAACCTGCTCACGCAGGCGTCGCAAAGCGCTTGATGCGCTACCCCTGGTACGGGCGATTCGGTTCGTCGGCCGGCAGCGGATCCTGCGGGCCCGTACCGAGTTCACGGCGACTGCTTCCCGGGGCCACCTGCGGGGTGTCCTGCGTAGGATCTGGGTCGTCGACGTGCTTGTTGGCTACCGCGCGGGCCTCGGCGAGCGCCTTGGCCAGCTCCGGGTCGGTCGAGGTGTCGAACCAGGAGTCCGTGTTTTCCGTCTCCGCCATCTCCTTGGTTTCCTCATCCACGTTTGCCGGTTCGTAGCGGAACACGCCGTCCTCGCCCTTGCCCGCGAACGCCTGCGCAAACTGCTGCAGCGAATCGCCGAACTGGGACGGGATCATCCACATCGTGGCTGCCTCGTTCTCCGCGATCTTGGGCAGCTTTTCCAGGTACTGGTACGCCAGGAGTTCCGGTGTGACGCCGGAGGACTTCACGGCCGCGTTGACCTTCTGGATCGCGCGTGCCTCGCCCTGTGCGGCCAAGTACTTCGCGGCGCGCTCGCCCTCTGCGCGCAGGATCATAGCCTGACGCTCCGCCTCCGCGTTCAGAATGGCGGCGTGCTTCTCGCCCTCGGCGGAGAGGATGCGCGCTTGCTTCTCGCCCTCGGCAGTTTTGATGTCGGATTCGCGCTTGCCCTCTGCGGTGAGGATCATTGCGCGCTTTTCTCGGTCCGCCTTCATCTGCATCTCCATGGACTGCTGGATCGACGGCGGCGGTTCAATGGCCTTAAGCTCAACTCGGCTGATACGAAGGCCCCACTTGCCGGTGGCCGCGTCAAGTTCGCCGCGCAGGCGGCGGTTGATGGTTTCGCGGGAGGTCAACGTCTCTTCAAGCGTCATGCCCCCAACCACGTCGCGCAGTGTGGCGGTAGAAATCTGCTCCACGCCGACAAGATAGTTGTCCACGCCGTAGATGGCCTTGGCGGGATCGTTGATCTGAAACGTGACCACCGTGTCGATGGCGACGGTGAGGTTGTCCTGCGTGATCACGGCCTGCGGTGGGAAGGACACGACGCGCTCACGGGTGTCCACGCGTGCACGCACGGAGTCAATGAACGGGATGAGGAGGGTCAAGCCACCGGAGACCGTGCGGGTGTAGCGGCCAAGCCGCTCGATCACCGCGGCTTCACCCTGTGGAATCAGTTTCACCGATGCGAAGAGGAGTGCCGCCACCAGCGCAATGATGACGACGAGGACAATAGTTGGGCCCATCTAACGTTCCTTCCAGACGACCGCGACAGGGCCGTCAATGTCTGCCACTGTGACAATATCGCCGGCGACGATCGTGTCCGCCGGATCCAGCGACCTCGCTGACCAGATGGAACCGTCCATCCGGACCTGGCCGCCGGTGGGGCCGAAGGCCTCGAGCGCTTCCGCGCGCTGCCCCACCAGGGCCCGCGGGGAATCGTCGTACACCTTCGGCTGGTGGTAGCGCTTGTGCAGGTAAGGCCGCAAGAAAAACCAGAACGCCGCCGAGGAGGCGACGAACGTGAGGACTTCCGCCCACAGCGGAACCCCGGCCAGTGCCACGCCGGCGGTAGTGAGTGCGCCGGCCCCGAGCATGAGTAGCGTGAACTCACCCACCGCCAATTCAAGGCCGGCGAGGACAGCTGCTGCGACAAACCAAATGAGTGCTCCCACGTGTCTGAGGTTACAGGAACTTACAGATCCTCTTTGGATAACTCTGGGTTAGTGACAAAGTCGACGAGCCGTTCTACCGCGCCGATCAGGGTGGAGTCGAGATCGCGGAACGTCTCCACCGCCGAGTACACGCGGCGCCACCCATCCTTCGGGTCCGACCAGCCGAGGCGTTTGCACACGCCCGTCTTCCAGTCCTCCCCGTACGGCACGTCTGGCCAGGCGGGGATCCGCAGCTTCTCCGGCTTCACCGCGGCCCAAATGTCGATGTATGGGTGCCCCGTCACGAGCACGTGTTCGCCGACGTTGCGGACCAGGCGCGACTCCTTCGTGCCCTCGATAAGGTGGTCTGCGAGCACACCGATTCGGCGCCCAGGCCCCGGCTGAAACTCGTCGAGGCGCGCCTGGAGGTTGTCCAACCCTTCGAGGTACTCCACGACGACGCCTTCGACGCGGAGGTCGTGGCCCCAGACCTTTTCCACAATCGCGGCGTCGTGAATGCCCTCGACCCAGATCCGGCTCGGCATGGCCACCTTCGCGCGGACATTTTCAACTTTGCGGGACCCCGAGTTGGAGCGCTTCGGCCCGGAGTCCCGCTTGGGCACGTAGCGGGTGAGCGTGACGCGCTGTCCCTCCACCATGAACGCGCCGGGCAGCATCTTAAACAGTCGTTCGGTGCCGTAGCGGTCTTCGAGGCGGACGAAGTCGCCGTCGTAAGTGCGCTCGAAGCCGATGACGGCCCCAACGAAGTCGTTGCCCACGATCTCGACGATGATCCCGGGCTTTGCCGGCATCTCCGGGTAGGTCGGGCGCTTGCGTCGCGCATGACCCTGAAAAATGTCTGCTCCGTAGCGGTCGTCATAGCTCATAGTGACCAGAGTGTATCTTCCCCAACCCCCAGTTCCTGTTAGGATACCCCGGATGCAAACTCGTGCCGAGGTCTATTCACCGCTCCAGAACACCGCCGTGTGGCTCGCCGCATGGCTGTACAACGTCGAATCCAGCGACGAAACCATGGACGCCTTGCGCGACCTCGGCGGCACCCACGAATACCTCGGCGGCCCGTTGTTGCCGCTGCTTCGCGACGTCCGCGCCGCCGCCGACCTGGACACCCCGGGTCCAGCGGTTCGCCTCATCCTCTGGGGTCCGGGCCAGGCCGCCGGGCTCATCGCGGGCAGCCCCGCCATGGAAGCCCTCACGCCGGCCGGTGCGATCGTGGTCCGCGGCTCGGACCAATCGCACATCCTCGTCCCGGAGTACGCCGGCCCGTCCGTGCGCTGGCGGTGGTTCGAGGAATCCCGCCGGCTCCCGGAGCCCGCGTGGCTCAGCCCCGGCGAGGCCGATGCGCTCCTGTCCCAGGCAACCAACCAGGCAGCAGTGCTTATCGACGCCACGCGCTCCGCGAGCCCCGCAAACCAAGCGCTTCGCGAACTCCCCAACCCGCGCCTGACCGTGGGGACGCTCGCGGACTTCTACGACACGCCCGGCTTGCCCGCGGGCGTCACGCCGCGCGCCGCGAAGCTGTTCGCCCGCGCTGACCGGGTGGCGGCGATCATTGAGACGGTGACCGACCGGTTGGACGATCACTCCTTCGACCCTCAGCTCTTCGCGCTGTGGCGCCATATCCGCACCGCCCGCATGGCAGGCGTCGCCGACGCGGTGGTGGACTACCAGCGCGAGTACGCGGGGTTCACCGGCGGCGCTTAGCCGTTGAGCGCGCGGGCGGGCCGCTTCTGCGGCTCGCAGCACCCCTCGCAGCACGGGGCGCCGTTGCGGGTGCAGCCCTGGACGGTCAACGTCGACAGGCTCGCTGGCTGCTCGCCCCGGGCGACTGCCTCCGCGATGTCGACGACCATGGACGCAAACTCCTGAGTCAGCCCGACGGTCGCGACGCGATCCATCGTGACCCCGCGGTTGTCGCAGGCGTGCTGCAGCTCAGTGTCCAGGTCCCACACGACCTCCATGTGGTCCGTAATAAACCCGATGGGGACGCAGATGAGGTGCTGCACGTTGGCGTCGGCAAGCGCCTCCGCCCGGTCCACCACATCCGGCTCGAGCCACGGCGTGGCCGGGTTGCCCGACCTAGATTGCCAGACCACCTCGTAGTCGGGCGCGCCGGCGCGCTCCGCGACGAGCCGCGCGGCCTCCGCAATCTGCCGGGAGTAGAGGTTTGCGTTATCGGGGCCGCCCGAGGCGACATCGGCCGCCGTAGGCACACTGTGGGCGGTAAACAGCACCCGGTAGTCCTTCCCCTGTGCCTGCGCGAGCGCCTCCTTGAGGCCTGCCGCAACCTGGTTGATGAACGCCTCGTTGCCGTAGAACTGCCACAGCTTGGTGAACTCGACCTCGGGTGCCACCTCGCGCATGCGCTGGATGTCCTCGTCGTACTGCCTGCAGGCGGAATAGCCGCCCCACGCGCTCGTGGCGAAGACGAGGACGCGGCGCGCGCCGTCTGCGGCGAGCTGCTTCGCGGTGTCCTCCGCAAACGGGTGCCAATTGCGGTTGCCAAAATAAACGGGCAACTCGATCCCGCGGCGCTCCAGCTCGGCGCGGATGTTGGCGATCAGCGTGCGGTTCTGCTGGTTGATGGGGCTCACACCGCCAAAGTGGAAGTAGTGCTCGCCGACGGTGGCCAGCCGTTCCTTGGGGATGCCCCGGCCGCGCGTGACGTTCTCCAAGAACGGAATAACCTCGTCCTTTCCTTCGGGGCCGCCGAAGGAAAGGACGAGGAGTGCATCGTAGTCAGATAGCTTCATGCCACTGATGGTAGTGCGGTGGCAATCCGCGGCGTCACACCGCTTCGCTGCCTAGAGCAAACGCACCGCGTTCGGGGCCATTCCGGAGTAGCGCACCGGGGAAATCTGCACGTTCTGCCCGGCCTGCGGGGCCTCGATCATGGTGCCGTCGCCAAGGTAGATGGCCACGTGCTGGTTGCCGCCCGGGCCCCAGAACAGGAGGTCGCCGCGCTGCGCCTCGCTCGCCGGCACCTGGGTGCCGCGCTGGTACTGGTACCCGGTGTAGTGGGGCAGCGAAATGCCTACCGCAGCGAAGGCGTAGAGCACGAGGCCCGAGCAGTCGAAGCCCGCCTGGCTGCCGCCGTCCACACCCGTGGTCGGGCCGTTGGCGTCACCGCCGCCCCACACGTACGGGGTGCCGATGGCGGATTGGGCGCGGGCGATCACGGTCTCGATGGAACCGGAGCTAGAGGCGCTCTGCGAGCCGCTGGCCTTGCTCACGGCGCTCTGAATCGTGTCCGAGACCGTTGCTGCGGAGTCGACCTCCGGGAGCACGGAGTTGAGATTGTCAGTGGTGCCAGTGGATGCGGATTCTTCGTCCGAGGTCTGGTTCACCTGCGCGGCCCCACCGGCGCCGAGCGCGTCGCTCAGCCCGCCGGCGAATGCCGCGATGACCTCGCTGTCGCTCGAGGAGCCGTACGGGCTTTCCAGGCTTGTGTGGTTGGCTTGGGTCGCGCCAACCATCGCGGCGGCGGCGATGATGCCTGCCGCCGCGGCGATGGTGTCTTCGGAGATGTTCAGGTCACTGGACATGCCGCTGAAGGACGGCGCTGCCGCGTCGGGTGCGCCTGCCTCCGGCTCCGATTGCAGGCTCTCCCCGTTCGCTGCGGCGGCGTTGGTGAGGGCTTGCGCGACCGTCTCCGAGCTGAGCTGTGCGACCGAGGGATCGATGTCCGCCGCGTGCTGCTCGACGCGAAGCACCACGTCCTCGGGGACCTCATCAGCAGTGACCTGCTGCTCGGGGGCGGCAGCGGACGCCTCGATGCGCGGCTGCGCGGTTTGGCCCTGCGTGGACTGCTGCTGCGACCCCTCCGACTCGGCCGTCTGGGAGGTCGCAGGTGCCGCCGTCTCGCCTGACTCCGCCGCCACAGTCGGGCCACCGGACTCGCTCGCACCGGTCTGGGTGGCCGATCCCGACGCCTGGCGCTGCTCGGCTAACGACGCCTGAGCGCTGTCCAACTCGGACTGCGCCCGATCACGCTCCCGACGCTGCTCGGCCAGGGCCTCGCTGGTGGAGTCGAGCAGCTCGCGGGCCTCGGCCTCCGCGGCCTCCGCCTCGCTGGCGGTCGATTCGGCGAGCTGGCTCGCCTTGCGCTGGATCGACGCCTCGTTGGCCGCCTCGGTGCGTGCGCGCTCGACCTCGTCGAGCTTCGCCCGGCGTTCGTCGCTGCGCTGGCGCAAGTACAGCGAACGGTCGAGCACGTCTTTCTGCGCGTCACCGCTGGTGGCCATGTCGAGCCCGCCGCTCTGGCCGGCGCCGCGGTACTGCGACCGCGTGACCTCGTCGAGCGCTGCTCGCGCCTCCTCGACGGCGTGTTCCGAGGCCTCCAGGCGCTTCTTCGCTTCCTCTGCGCCCTGGCGAGCCTGCTCGGCCCGGCCTTGGGCGTCCTTGAGGTCCACGAGCGCCTGATTGACCTTTTCCTGCAGGTCGCCGATGTTCAAGTTCAGGTCATCGATGTTGGACTGCGCCTGCGAGATGCTGGTGACCAGCTCCGTCATGGACGCAGGTTGCGCGGTTGCCACTGGGGTGACCAGCGTCGCCGCGAGAGACAGAGTTGTGGAACACGCGATCGTGCCGAGCGCAATGCGCGCGCGACCCGACCGGGTGAACCTCGATGGTTCTACCACGGAATGGGGCTCCTCACGCCGCGCGCCCAGGCATGACAAATCAAGCGAGGAGCAAAGTGCTTCTCGACGATTCACCGCCGCAGGTGACTAGCCCGCAGCCTTGACGCGCAGCCCTAATGGGTTGACTACTGATGCAGGCACGCGAGCCTTCAGCCCCACCTTCGTTACCGGCCTGGTTCTTGGCGTGCTTCCCCACATGCCCGAACCGGGGCCTTTACCGAATGACGAGTTCAGTCAAGGAGCAAGGCCTGAAACGATTGGTGTTGCATTCAGCTCACGAGCCGACAGCAAGACCATACGACACGTAATCAACTTGTTGCACAATCTTTACCAAAAACCACAGCAGTCAAGGCATTTCACATGACCCGATAGCGCCGGGTACAGCAGATATAGTCGATACGAACAAGTAGTGTGAAGTTCGACACATTTTCCGGCAGGGGGAATAGGTCGCCATGACCGTTGCGCCGGGATCGCGATGCGGCTGTGCGACCCTCGGTGCAAAGCAAAACCGTCAAGGCAAAGGGCTTGACGTAGTGGGGAGTGGCTAACGGCGTGCGCGCCAGGCGGACAACACCGCGATGCACGCAAGAGCGAGCACCACCGCTCCAACGGCAATCCCCCACGCCACGGAGTGCCCCTGCGTCGCCTCCGCGAACGCGACGACCCCTTGCGAGTAATCAGGCTGGGCCACCATCGCAGTTTGCCCGCGCTCGATCGCCGCCCGGCTGAGCGAATCGCTCACCGCGATAGCGGCGTTCGGCGTCCGGACCACGACTGTGTCATAACCGGTGCCATTGAGGAGGTCCTGTGCGACGTCGCGAAGGTCTGCAATCTGCGGTGGGGTCTGCTCAAGCACCACGAGCCCGGCCTCCCCCATGTCGCCGGACGGTGCTTGCGTCAGCGCGTCGCGCATTGCGGCTTCGAGCGGTACGTTGACGGGGTTTTCCGTCCCAAAGGCGATCCCATCCTCCTGGAGCTGGGCTTCCAGACTCGCCATGTCAACGTCTACTGGAATCACGTCGTCCCTTTCCGCTCGCATTCGCCGTCGTTACGGAGTGTAATCGGCTCGCCGTCACCCTTTGCGCTCCGGTCTTCCAACACGCAGCCGGAAACCTACCACGCATTTGGGGGTAAGCAGTGTGGCCAGAGTGAGCGCGCTCCGCCCTCGCCGTCGCTGCGTTTGCCCAGGTGCTTTGGTTATCCGGGTGCGTTTGCCCCCGCGGATGAGGGGATTTGGATGCTCCGGGGCGTCGATAAGCGCGCCCTAGCGCAAAACATAACGACCGTACTGTTACTATGGCGACGGAACCGTGAGAGGTCGCATATCATTATTGGTTGACCATCACGTGTCATAGTTCCCAGATTTGCATTACGACGAGAAATGGAGCTCACTGTGGCTGAAAGCAAGAACTCCTTCAACGCTAAGCAGACCCTCGAGGTCGGCGGTAAGTCCTACGACTACTTTGCCCTCGATGCGGTTGACGGCATGAAGAAGCTGCCCTACTCCCTGAAGGTGCTCGGCGAGAACCTGCTGCGCACCGAGGACGGCAAGAACGTCACCGAAGACCACATCAAGGCAATCGCCAACTGGGATCCGTCGGCAGAACCGTCGATTGAGATCCAGTTCACCCCGGCCCGCGTCCTCATGCAGGACTTCACCGGCGTGCCCTGCGTCGTCGACCTTGCAACCATGCGCGAGGCAGTCAGCGACCTCGGTGGCAGCCCGGACCAGGTCAACCCGCTGAACCCGGCCGAGATGGTCATTGACCACTCCGTCATCATCGAGGCATTTGGCTCCGACGCTGCACTGGATAAGAACGTCGAGATCGAGTACCAGCGCAACGAGGAGCGCTACCAGTTCCTGCGTTGGGGTGCTGAGAACTTCTCCAACTTCCGCGTCGTTCCGCCGGGAACCGGCATCGTCCACCAGGTCAACATTGAGTACCTCTCCCGCGTCGTCTTTGACAACGAGGGCCTTGCCTACCCGGATACCTGCATTGGTACCGACTCCCACACCACCATGGAGAACGGCCTGGGCATCCTGGGCTGGGGCGTCGGCGGCATCGAGGCAGAGGCGGCCATGCTGGGCCAGCCGGTGTCCATGCTCATTCCCCGCGTTGTCGGCTTCAAGCTCACCGGTGAGATCCCGGTCGGCGTGACCGCTACCGACGTCGTGCTGACCATCACCGAGATGCTCCGCGAGCACGGCGTGGTGCAGAAGTTCGTCGAGTTCTACGGCAACGGCGTCAAGCAGATCCCGCTGGCAAACCGCGCCACCATCGGCAACATGAGTCCGGAGTTCGGCTCCACCTGCGCGATCTTCCCGATCGACGAGGAGACCATCAATTACCTCGAGCTGACCGGCCGCGACCAGGAGGACATCGACCGCGTCGAGGCATACGCCAAGGCACAGGGCATGTGGCTGGAGCAGGACGCCGAGGAGGCCGAGTACTCCGAGTACCTCGAGCTGGACCTCTCCACCGTCGTGCCGTCCATCGCCGGCCCGAAGCGCCCGCAGGACCGCATCCTGCTCTCCGAGGCCAAGAGCACCTTCCGCACCCAGCTGCCGGACTACAACACCGCTGGCAACGACGTCACCGAGCCGGTGCGCGCCGAGAAGTCCGAGACCGTGGACTACAACCAGTCCTGGCCGGGTCACGGCGAGTCCGCCGCTGACGGCGCCGAGGGCCGCGCTTCCAAGCCGGTCATCGTCGAGTCCCCGCAGGGCGGCGAGTACACCCTCGACCACGGCATGGTTGCCATCGCTGCAATCACCTCTTGCACCAACACTTCCAACCCGTCCGTCATGGTCGGCGCTGCGCTGCTCGCACGCAAGGCTGCTGAAAAGGGCCTGCACGCCAAGCCGTGGGTCAAGACCATCATGGCTCCGGGTTCCCAGGTTGTCGACGGCTACTACGAGCGCGGCGACCTGTGGAAGGATCTTGAGGCAGTCGGCTTCTACCTCACCGGCTTCGGCTGCGCATCCTGCATCGGTAACTCCGGCCCGCTGCCGACCGAGGTCTCTGACGCCATCAACGAGTACGACCTGACCGCCACCGCGGTCCTGTCCGGTAACCGTAACTTCGAGGGCCGCATCTCCCCCGACGTGAAGATGAACTACCTGGCCTCCCCGCTGCTGGTCATCGCGTACTCCATTGCCGGCACCATGGACTTCGACTTCGACGCCCAGCCGCTCGGCCAGGACGCCGACGGCAACGACGTCTTCCTCAAGGACGTGTGGCCGTCCACCGAGGAGATCGAGAGCACCATCTCCGGCATCATCTCCCGCGAAATGTACGAGGCTGACTACGCCGACGTGTTCAAGGGCGACGAGCAGTGGCAGAACCTGGACATCCCGCAGGGCAAGACCTTCGACTGGAACGAGGACTCCACCTACATCCGCAAGGCTCCGTACTTCGACGGTATGCCGGAGCAGCCGGAGGCAGTCGAGGACATCGCCGGCGCACGCGTGCTGGCCAAGCTCGGCGACTCCGTGACCACCGACCACATCTCCCCTGCTTCCTCCATCAAGCCGGGCACCCCGGCGGCGAACTACCTGGACGAGCACGGTGTGGCACGCCACGACTACAACTCCTTCGGTTCCCGTCGTGGTAACCACGAGGTCATGGTCCGCGGTACCTTCGCCAACATCCGCCTGCGCAACGAGCTGGTGGACGAGCAGGGCGGCTACACCCGCGACTTCACCCAGGAGGGTGCACCGCAGGCGTACATCTACGACGCCGCGATGAACTACGCAGAGAAGAACATCCCGCTCGTGGTCATCGCCGGCAAGGAGTACGGCACCGGTTCCTCCCGTGACTGGGCCGCAAAGGGCACCAACCTGCTCGGCGTGAAGGCCGTCATCGCGGAGTCCTTCGAGCGCATCCACCGTTCGAACCTCATCGGCATGGGTGTGCTGCCGCTGCAGTTCCCCGCGGGCCAGTCGCACGGCTCCCTGGGCCTCGACGGCACCGAGACCTTTGAGGTCACGGGCATCACCGCCTTTAACGACGGCGACACGATCCCGGAGACCGTCCACGTTGCAGCAACGAAGGACGGCGGCGAGAAGGTCGAGTTCGACGCAGTTGTCCGCGTCGACACGCCTGGTGAGGCAGAGTACTTCCGCCACGGCGGCATCCTGCAGTACGTGCTGCGCCAGATGGTCAAGAACTAACTCCTTGACCCTGGAGAGGGGTAACCCGGGCTTCCCGCCCGGGTGCCCCTCTTCGTTTTCTCACCACCGAATTATTCAGTACACACCCCCTATTACAGGAAGGATTGCACCGCGCATGCCCATCGTCAGCGAAGGCGAACTCGCACGTCGGCGCCAAGAAATCATTGATGCCGCTCGGCTCTGCTTCGCCCACTACGGCTTCGAAGGCGCTACCGTGGCCAAGCTCGAACAGGCTACGGGCAAGACGCGCGGGGCAATCTTCCACCACTTTGCGGATAAGGAAGCGCTGTTTCTCGCCATCGCGAGCGAGGACGCGGAGCGGCAGGCGGCGGTGGTGAGCAACCAGGGCCTGGTCGAGGTGATGCGCGACATGCTCCACCACCGCGAAAAGAACGACTGGTTTGTCACCCGCGCGGAGATCGTCCGCAAGCTCCGCACCGACCCGGAGTTTGAGCAACGGTGGCGCGCTCACCAAGAGGTTCTGGACCAAGCTGTCCATGATCGCATCGTGTCCAACCGAGCCATGCGCGAGGACGTCTCCATCGACGTCGTCCAGACTTACCTGGAGACGGTGTTCGAAGGATTCGTGGTCAAGCTCGCTGCGGGCGAGCCAGTCGAGCGCCTGGAGGCCATGCTCTCGCTCGTCGAGCAGTCGGTCCGTAAGCCGGTTAGTGAAAAATAGACCAAGCGGTATAGAATTACCGCTATGTCCAAGCTGCTTTTCCTCTCCCTCCGACAAGGCGAGCTCGCACCCGAGATCGCGCGTGCCGAATACCACGACGTCCTCAACGCCGCCGGCCTGAGCGAGGTTGACGTCGAGCTCAAGATCCTGGACCGGGTTGACGAGGAAGTTGGCTCGCTGGAGACCATTAGCGGGATCATCATCGGCGGCAGCTCGCTCAACGTCAGCAACGCCGAATACTCACCGTGGCAGCGCCACATTAACGACGTGCTCGCGGGCGTGGTCGAATCGGGCCTACCAGTATTTTTCGTCTGCTTCGGCATCTCGTGGCTGGTTGATCACCTCGGTGGCACCGTCGGCCACACACACCCGGAGAACTCAGGCCCGACGAGCGTTGCGTTGACGGAAGCCGGCCGCGGCGACAGGCTGCTGCGTGGCGCCACAAAGCAGTTCACAGCACTCACCGGGCACACCGAGAACCCGGATGAAGACAGCCTCCCGGAGGCGCTCACCGTCCTCGCCACCGGACCTACCTGCCCCGTCCAGATGGTCCGCTACGGCGACCACGTGTGGGCCACCCAGTTCCACGCTGAAATGGACGCCGCCGCGATGCACACCCGGATGGACTTCTTCTACAACTACGGGTACTTCCCCGCCGAGGACTACGCCCGGATCGTCGCCGACTTGCCCAACCACGACGTCGCCTGGGCCAACGCGATCCTGCGGAACTTTGCGCAATACTGCTTCGATCGCAGCCCGGCCCACGCGCCGAAGGTGTAGCAGGAACCTTGTAGGGAGTCCCGCGGCGGATTAGCGCCCGATCTCGCGCACCGGGGTCTGCCCGTTCTGGAACTCAAACGGGTTTGCAATCCCCTTGACGCTGTCGCGACCAGCCAGCTCGACGATGACTTCGGCGACGAGCTCGCGCGAGGTCTGCGGGTGGCCCTGAGCGTCGTCCCCCTCGAGATCGATGGTGGCGTAGCCGGGCACGGGACCGTCGACGAGCATGCCCGGACCAAGAATGACCTGCTCGAGGTCGCTTTCCATGATGCGCACATCGACCGCCTTTTTGGACTCGACGTAGGCGTACCACGCGCCGTCATCATCCGTGGTGGCGAAGCGCGCGCCCGCGTAGGACACCATGAGGAGTCGGGGCGTGTGCTCGGTGAGCTGCTCGAGCGCTTCCACGACGCGCAGCGCCGCGTCTCGGTCCACAGCGTAGGTCGCCTCGGCAGAACTACCACCCGCTCCCGCGGACCACACCACGACATCGAACTTGGACAGCAGCGCCGCCCACTGCTCTACGGTGAGCTCCGTGATGTCGCGCACCTTTGCCTGCGCTCCCGCCTGCTCGATGCGGGCGACGTGATCGGGATTGCGTACAAGGCCGGTGACCTCGTGGCCCTGCTGGACCAGCAGCGGCACCGAGTGGCGGCTCACGTGACCACCCGCGCCTATGACGAGTACACGCGCGGTGCGCTCAGGTGTTTCCGACGCCGTGGTGGCAAACGGTTGGGGTGCAGAAGCATTGGGGGTGTTCGCTGAATCAGTCATGTAATCCACCGTAGCCAACTCGAAGTTGCGTTGCTGTGGCGCAACTCTCACCCGCGTGCGTACGTGCCACTATGATGGTCCCTCATGCACGCAATTATTACGACTACCGGCCCGGACCGTGTTGGCATCATCGCCGCAGTCGCGGGCGCCGCAGCAGAGCGCAACCTGAACATTCTCGACGTCTCGCAGACGCTCATGGATAACTACTTCACCATGGTCATGCGCGTCGCATTGCCGGACGACACCCCGGATATGGGCGAACTCCAGGATCACCTGACGCAAGTGGGCGACGCGCTCGGGGTGGTCGTGCGCATTCAGTCTGAGGACCTGTTCACCGCGATGAACGAAATCTAGGGGCGGCGCGATGGCTACAGACTTCGACTTCAAATCCAACCACATCCTCGACGTCATTAAGATGATCGAGGACTACCGCCTGGACATCCGCACCGTGACCATGGGCATTTCACTCATCGGCTGCACCCGCTCCACCATGGACGCCACCTGCCAGGCGGTGTACGACCGCGTCACCGCACGTGCCGCACGCCTTGTCGAGGTGTGCGAGGGCATCGAGCGCGAGCTTGGCATCCCGATTGTGAACAAGCGCATCTCCGTCTCCCCCGTCTCGCTCGTCGCCGCCGGCGTGGATGGAAACCCGGTCGACATCGCACGTGCCCTGGACAAGGCGGCGTCGGAGCTCGGCGTGAACTTCGTCGGTGGTTACTCCGCGCTCGTGGAAAAGGGTGCGACGTCCTCGGACCGCCGGCTCATCGACTCGATCCCCGAGGCGCTGAGCGTGACCCAGGCGGTCTGTGGCTCCGTGAACGTGGGTACCTCGCGCGCCGGCATCAACATGGACGCCGTGGCGCGAATGGGCGAGGTAGTCAAGGAGGCCGCCGAGCTGACCAAGGACGAGTCCTCCATCGCCTGCGCGAAGCTCGTCGTGTTTGCCAACGCCGTGGGAGACAACCCGTTCATGGCTGGCGCATTCCACGGCATTGAGGAGCCGGACACCGTCGTCTCTGTCGGCGTATCCGGCCCGGGCGTCGTGGACAACGCGATCACCCCGCTCAAGGGGGCTTCACTCAACGAGATCGCCGAGGAGATCAAGAAGGCCGCGTTTAAGATCACGCGCGCCGGCCAGCTCGTGGGCAACATGGCCGCCGAACGACTCGGCGTGCCGTTTGGCATCGTCGACCTCTCGCTCGCCCCGACAGCGGAGGTCGGCGACTCCGTGGCGCACATCCTCGAACACATTGGGCTCGAGCAGGTGGGCACCCACGGCACTACGGCGGCGCTCGCCCTGCTCAATGACGCGGTGAAAAAGGGCGGCATGATGGCCTGCTCCCGCGTCGGTGGCCTGTCCGGCTCCTTCATCCCGGTCTCCGAGGACCAGGGCATGATCGACGCGGTCCGCTCCGGCTCGATTTCCATGGACAAGCTCGAGGCCATGACCTCGATCTGCTCCGTCGGGTTCGACATGATCGCCATCCCGGGCGACACTTCCGCAGCATCCATCGCGGGCATGATTGCCGACGAGGCCGCGATCGGCATCATGAACCATAAAACCACCGCCGCACGCCTCATCCCAGTCCCGGGCACCAAGCCGGGCGACGAGGTGAACTTCGGCGGACTGCTCGGCTACGCGCCGGTCATTCCGGTGAACACGAAGGGCAGCGCCGAGATGATCCGGCGCGGCGGCTTCATCCCGGCGCCGGTGCACGGTTTTAGGAACTAGTGGCGCTTCCTCCCGATGAGGAAGTAGGCCGCCCAGCCAAGCGTGTTCACCGCGCCAATGATGGGCGCCCACAGCCACTTCGGGCCGCGCACCTTGCCGTCTTTCGCACGCGCAAGGTCGCGCAGCGCAAGCGCCTTGCCGAGTGCGTCAATGGCGGCCAGCATGCCGACGATGGTCTTTTGGTCGCTCGACATGGCGTTCCACGCGTCGCGGAACATGGTGATGAGGTCATTGTTCTTCGTCATACCAGCGAGTCTAGCCGGGCGAACTCATCCCGCTACGCCAGCTCCACGATCTCCATGTACTCATCGCTCCACAGGTCCTCATCGCCCTCGGGCATGATGATCACGCGCTCCGGCTCGAGCGCGCGCACCGCCCCCGGGTCGTGGGTGACCAGGACGACGGCCCCGGTGTAGGTCTTGAGCGCGTCAAGCACCTGCTCGCGCGACTGCGGGTCCAGGTTGTTCGTGGGCTCGTCGAGTAGCAGCACATTGGCGCGGGACGAGACAAGCGTGGCGAGCGCGAGGCGCGTCTTCTCACCACCGGAGAGGGTGCCAGCGGGCTGTTCGAGCTTGTCACCCGAGAACATGAAGGCGCCGAGCAGGCCCCGCAGGTCCTGCTGGCCGGCATCGGGGCAGGCCTCGATGGTGTTCTCCCAGACGCTCTTGTCACCGTCGATCGTGTCGTGCTCCTGCGCGAAGTACCCGATCTTCAGCCCGTGACCCGACACGAGGCCACCTTCGCCGTCAGTGCGCTCCACACCTGCCAGCAGCTTCAGCAGCGTCGTCTTACCCGCGCCGTTGGTGCCAAGCACGACCACGCGCGAGCCCTTGTCAATCGCCAGGTCAACCCCGGCGAAGACCTCGAGCGAGCCGTACATTTTGGTCAGCCCCTTGCCATGCAGCGGAGTCTTGCCGCACGGCGCGGGCTCAGGGAAGCTAATCGACGCAAACTTGTCTGCCACCCGAACCTCATCGAGTTGCTCCATCATGCGATCGGCGCGCGCGAGCATCTGCTTCGCTGCAGCTGCCTTCGTGGCCTTCGCACCGAGCTTTGCCGCCTGCTTCTGCAGCGCAGACGCTTTCTTCTCCGCATTGGCCCGCTCGCGGCGGCGGCGCGCCTCGTCGAGCGCGCGTGCGTCCTTGTACTTGGCAAAGCCCATGTTGTACACGTCCGCCTCGGCGCGGACGGCGTCGAGAAACCAGACCTTGTTGCACACGGCGTCGAGCAGTTCGACGTCGTGCGAGATCATGATGAGGCCGCCCTCGTGCTTGGACAGGAAGTTGCGCAGCCAGCTAATCGAGTCGGCGTCGAGGTGGTTCGTGGGCTCGTCGAGAAGCAGCGTGGTCTGCGACTTGCCCGACCCCTGGCGCGAGGCGAAGAGAATCTGCGCGAGCTCCACGCGGCGGCGCTGGCCACCCGACAGGGTCTTCAGCTGCTGGTCCAAGATTCGGCTGGGCAGGCCGAGGTTGTCACAGATCTGCGCCGCCTCCGCGTTCGCCTCGTAGCCACCGAGCGCCTGGTACCGCTCCTCCAGGCGGGAGAACTTGGCAATCGCCTTGTCGCGCTCCGCCCCGTCGGTGGTCTCCATGATCTCCTGCTGCTTGGCCATCGAGCGCTGGATCTGGTCGAGGCCGCGGGCGGAAAGCACTCGCGCGCGTGCGGTCTGCTCGATGTCGCCCTCTTTGGAGTCCTGCGGCAGGTAGCCGATCTCGCCCGAGCGCGTCACCGAACCGCCGTAGGGCTCCGTCTCCCCCGAGAGGATGCGCATGGTCGTCGTCTTGCCCGCGCCGTTTCGCCCCACCAGCCCGATACGGTCGCCCGGCTGCACGCGCAGGTGCTGGCCGGGCGCAGACAGGAGCGTGCGAGCGCCGACGCGGACTTCGAGATCATTGGTGACAATCACGGGATCACTGTAGCAAGCACCCCCAAATCGACACCGCAGGGTCAGCAGGGGCAGCAATGCAAAACGTCCCCCTCACGGCGCGAACCGTGAGGGGGACGTTCAGGGGTGCTACACAGCGAACCCGAGGGCGCGGAGCTGTTCGCGGCCCTCTTCAGTAATCATCTGCGGGCCCCACGGCGGCATCCATACCCAGTTGAGCACGATGTCGTCCGCCTCGGTGTTGCCCACCACGGCCTGCTGCGCCTGTTCTTCGAGCACGTCTGTCAGCGGGCATGCCGGCGAGGTGAGCGTCATGTTGATGCACGCAATCGTCTTGCCGTCGCGCTCCTCAATCCACAGGTCGTAGACCAGGCCGAGGTCGACGACGTTGATCCCCAGCTCCGGGTCGATCACGTCGCGGAGGAACTCCTCCACCTCTCCGGCCAGCTTGAGCTGTGCATCGGTCTGGGGCGGACGCTCGCCCGCGCCGCCGAAGTTCGACGCGGAGCCGCCTTTGGCAGCGTCAGCGTCGGCCGCAGTGGTCTGTTCGTTGACGTTGTCTTCAGCCATGTCCTAGCTCTCCTTTTTCTCCAGGGCCTCGTGCGTTGCCGCCTCGAAGGCCTTCCACCCGAGCAGTGCGCACTTCACGCGCGCCGGGAATTTCGCCACGCCACCGAACGCAACGCCGTCGCCAATCAGCGCCGGGTCGCCCTCGATGGTGCCGCGCGAGGTGATCATCTCCTCGAACGACCCCAGCTTCTCCATCGCCTGCTCGACGGGGAGCCCCTTCAGCTCCTCCGCCATCACGCTTGTCGACGCCTGCGAGATCGAGCAACCGGCCGCATCGTAGGAAACATCCTCCACCGTTTTCCCATCCTCGGACAGCTGAACGCGCAGCGTCAGCTCGTCGCCGCAGGACGGGTTCACGTGGTGCACTTCCGCCTCGTACGGCTCGCGCAGCCCGGCGTACTGGGGGTTCTTGTAGTGGTCCAGGATCACTTCCTGGTACATCGATTCAAGGTTCATCGTGTGAAAAACTCCTTCGCCTTGCCAATCGCTGCCACCAGCGTATCCACTTCTTCCTTCGTGTTGTACAGGTAGAAGCTTGCGCGCGAGGTGGATTGCAGGTTCAGGCCGCGGTGGGCAGGCCACGCGCAGTGGTGCCCGGTGCGGATTGCCACGCCTTCGGAGTCCAGCACCTGACCGAGGTCGTGCGGGTGCACGCCGTCGACGGTGAAGGAGATCGCCCCGCCGCGCCGCTCTGCGGTGAGCGGCCCCGCGATCTGCAGCCCCCCGATGCCCTGCATCTGCTCGAGCGCGTACGCGGTGAGCTCCTGCTCGTGGGCATGGATGGCGTCCATGCCGACCTCGTTGAGGAACTCGACTGCGGCACCTAGCCCCACGACCTGGCTGGTCATCTGGGTGCCCGCCTCAAATCGCTGCGGTGCCGGCGCGAAGGTGGTCTTTTCCATCTTCACAATCTCAATCATCGAGCCGCCCGTGAGGAACGGCGGCAGCTGATTGAGAATGTCGCCCTTGCCGTACACGGCGCCGACGCCCGACGGACCGCACATCTTGTGGCCGGAGAATGCAGCGAAGTCAACGTCGAGCGCGTGCAGGTCGACCGGCATGTGCGGCACCGATTGGCACGCGTCGAGCACCGTCAACGCGCCGACGGCCTTCGCGCGGCGCACCAGCTCGTCCACGTCAGCGACAGCACCGGTGACGTTCGACTGGTGCGTAAACGCCACGACTTTGACGGTCTCGTCTAGTTCGAGCGAGTCCAGATCGATCCGCCCGTCCGGCGTCATGCCGTACCACTTCAGGGTCGCACCAGTGCGTTCGGCGAGTTCCTGCCACGGCACGAGGTTGGCGTGGTGCTCAAGCTCGGTGATGACGATGGTGTCGCCTTCACGTACCGCGAGATCGCCCGCGCGTTCGTCGCCAAGCACATAGGCGACGAGGTTGAGTCCCTCAGTCGCGTTCTTTGTAAACGCGATTTCGTGGCCGTCCGCGCCGACGAACGCCGCGATGGCATCGCGCGCCGTCTCGTAGGCATCCGTGGCTTCTTCAGCAAGCTGGTAGGAGCCGCGGTGCACCGGCGCGAAGGTGTTGAGGACGAAGTCTCGCTCGACGTTCCACACGCGTTCCGGTCGCTGCGACGTCGCACCGGAGTCGAGGTAGACGAGCTTCTTGCCGTCCCTCACGGTGCGCGACAGGATCGGAAACTCCGCGCGGATCGCCTCCACGTTGAGTGTTCCGTTGTCGTTGACGTATCCCATTAGATGAACTTCTCGTAGCCTTCTGCCTCGAGCTGGTCTGCCAGCGATGCGTCGCCGGTCTGCACGATCTTGCCGTCAGCAAACACGTGCACGAACTGCGGCTGGACGTAGTTGAGGATGCGCTTGTAGTGGGTGATCATGAGGACGCCGCCGTTGGTCTCTTCCTGGTACTTGTTGATGCCCTCGGAGACGATGCGCAGCGCGTCAACGTCAAGACCGGAGTCGGTCTCGTCCATGACGGCGAACTTCGGCTTCATCAGCGCGAGCTGCATGACCTCGTGGCGCTTCTTCTCGCCGCCGGAGAAGCCCTCGTTGACCGAGCGCTCGGAGAAGGAGGCGTCCATCTGCAGGGACTCGCGGGCGGCGTTGAGCTCAGCAACCCACTCGCGCAGCTTCGGGGACTCGCCACGCACCGCGGTGACGGCGGAGCGCATGAAGTTGGACGAAGACACGCCCGGGACCTCGACCGGGTACTGCATTGCCAGGAAGAGGCCGGCGCGAGCGCGCTCGTCGATCTCCATCTCCAGGATGTTCTCGCCGTCGAGCAGCACCTCGCCCTCGGTGACCTCGTACTTCGGGTGGCCCGCAAGGGTGTAGGCCAGGGTGGACTTGCCGGAGCCGTTCGGGCCCATGATTGCGTGGGTCTCGCCCGCCTTGATGGTCAGGTTGACGCCCTTGAGGATCGGCTTCGGCTCCTGACCTTCCTCCGTGGGCAAGACGTTGGCGTGCAGGTTTTTAATTTCAAGCGTAGACATTCGGTGTTTTCAGCTTTCTTTATTCGGTGACGCGGGTGTTACAGGTGTACAGCGACGTAGCTGGGGCGCTTAGGAGTTGCTCCGCTCAAGCTCGCCGGCAACGCGGGCGATGAGTTCGTCCCGGACGGACTCGACAGGGATTTGGTTGAGGACCTCGTTGAAGAATCCGCGGATGATCAGGCGGGTCGCCTCGTCCTCCGGGATGCCGCGGGAGCGCAGGTAGAACAGCTGCTCGTCGTCGAAGCGTCCCACGGTCGCTGCGTGGCCGGCGCCGGCGATCTCGCCGGTCTCGATCTCCAAGTTGGGAATCGCGTCGGCTCGTGCGCCATCGGTGAGCACCAGGTTGCGGTTCGTCTCGTAGGTGTCGGTGCCCTTCGCGTCGGAGCGAATCAGGACGTCGCCAACCCAGCAGGTACGGGCCTCCGGTAGCGAAGACTGCTTGTCGCCCTGCAGTGCGCCTTTGTACAGGACGTTGGAGCGGCAGTTCGGGACGGAGTGGTCAACGAGCATGCGGTTCTCGATGTACTGACCCGCGTCCGCGAAGTAGACGCCGGTCAGCTCCGCGTCGCCGCCTGGCGCTGCGAACTTCACGCGCGGGGTGATGCGGACGACCTCGCCGCCGAACGTTGCAACGTGGTGGCGCAGCGTGGCGTCGCGCTCGACCAGCACGGACTGCTGTCCGATGTGGACAGCATCGGAGTTCCACTCCGCATCCACAATCGCGTGGACGCGGGAGCCCTCGCCGATGTGCCAGTTCACGTTGTCGGCGTGGGTACCGGTGCCCTCGTAGCGCAGGATGACGTTCGCCTTGGAGTGCGTGCCCGATTCAACCAGGATGTTGCCGAATGTGGTGACATCCTCCCCAGCACCGGTCACGGTGATGGTCACGTCTTCGTCCAGCTCGGTATCGGCCGGGATGGACACGATGTAACCGGACTTCGCAGAGGACCAGGCCTGCGCTGCGACGCGATCAACGGCGCCGCCGACCACCTTGAGGCGATCGTCGTCAATCGCGACCTCTTCGACGCTGACCGCTTCGGGGGCGTCGATCTTTACCTGCGCCTTTGCGGCGTCAGCGAACTTGCCGTTGTGCAGACCACGAAGGCGACGCAGGGAAATGAAGCGCCAGACCTCGTCGCGACCGCCCGGGACCGGGAAGTCGTCGACGGTGAAGGACTGGAAGAGGTCACCCTTGTTGTTGTGTGGGGTGGCGTTTTGTACGGGATCAACAGAGACGGTCATTGGGGTTAGCCCACCGATCCTTCCATTTGCAGCTCGATGAGACGGTTCAGTTCAAGGGCGTACTCCATCGGGAGCTCCTTGGCGATCGGCTCGACAAAGCCGCGCACGATCATGGCCATTGCTTCTTCCTCCGGAATGCCGCGGCTCATGAGGTAGAACAGCTGCTCCTCAGAGACCTTGGAAACCTTCGCCTCGTGGCCGAGGGTGACTCGGTCATTACGAATGTCGTTGTAGGGGTACGTGTCGGAACGGGAGATGTCGTCCACCAGCAGGGCGTCGCACTCCACGTTGGAGGTGGAGTGGTGCGCGTTCGCGTTCACCTGAATCAGGCCGCGGTACGCGGAACGTCCGCCGCCGCGAGCCACGGACTTGGACACCACGGACGAGGAGGTGTGCGGTGCCATGTGGGTCATCTTCGCGCCGGTGTCCTGGAACTGGCCCTCACCCGCAAACGCGACGGAAAGGACCTCGCCACGCGCGTGCTCACCAGTCATCCACACGGCCGGGTACTTCATGGTCACCTTCGAGCCGATGTTGCCGTCGACCCATTCCATGGTGGCGCCCTCTTCGGCCTTTGCGCGCTTGGTCACCAGGTTGTACACGTTGCCGGACCAGTTCTGGATCGTGGTGTAGCGGCAGCGGCCGCCCTTCTTCACGATGATCTCCACGACCGCGGAGTGCAGGGAGTCCGACTTGTAGATCGGGGCGGTGCAGCCCTCGACGTAGTGGACGTACGCGTCCTCATCCACGATGATCAGAGTGCGCTCGAACTGGCCCATGTTTTCCGTGTTGATGCGGAAGTAGGCCTGCAGCGGGATGTCCACGTGGACCCCCGGCGGAACGTAGATAAAGGAACCACCAGACCAGACAGCGGAGTTCAGTGCCGAGAACTTGTTGTCGCCGGCCGGAATCACCGTGCCGAAGTGCTCCTTGAACAGCTCCTCGTGCTCGCGCAGCGCGGTATCGGTGTCGACGAAGATAACGCCCTTCTCCTCCAGGTCCTCGCGGATCTGATGGTAGACCACCTCGGACTCGTACTGAGCCGCGACGCCGGCGACGAGGCGCTGCTTCTCCGCCTCAGGAATACCGAGCTTGTCGTAGGTGTGCTTAATGTCCTCCGGAAGATCGTCCCACGAGGCCGCCTGCTCCTCCGTGGAGCGCACGTAGTACTTAATGTTGTCGAAGTCGATGTCGGAGAGGTCTGCGCCCCAGGTCGGCATCGGCTTCTTGTCAAAGATCTCGAGCGCCTTGAGGCGCTGGTTGAGCATCCATTCCGGCTCGTTCTTGATCCCGGAGATGTCCTTGACAACGTCCTTGTTCAGACCGCGCCGTGCGGAGGCGCCGGCCACATCGGAGTCGTGCCAGCCGTAGCTGTAGGCGCCGATGGAGTCGATGATCTCATCATCATTCATCGGCTTGTCCAGGCCGGGTGCGGGGTTAGCTTTCGTCATAGTCTCCGCTCCTTTCGTTTATGGTTCCCGCCGCCGTAGCGGTAGCGGCGAGTGGAATGTTGGTTGTGCAAATGCCGTTGCCGTCTGCGATCAGCGCAAGCGGCTGCACGTGTTTGCCCACCAGAGCCGAGATCGCCTCGTGCTCTGCCTCGCAGATCTCCGGGTGCGCGGACGCAACTTCGGAGACTGGGCAGTGGTGCTGGCACAACTGGATTCCGTTGCCAACGGCGCTCACCGTTGCCGCGTACCCATGTTGATCAAGCACCTCGGCGACAGCTTCAACGGTAGCCTGTGTGCGCGCCGCCTCGCTGTCTCCTTTCGGCGATGTGTGGGCCCCGGAGGCCCCGTCGACACTCTGGAGGATCTTGTCAATCCGAGCGCGGGCAAAATCGCGCACGGCCGCCTCACCCCCGAGTGTCTTAATCATTTCGACGGCCTCGACCGCAAGGTCGTCATATTGTGTGCCAAATGAGCGCCGCCCGCTGTCAGTGAGCCGGAAGTGCTTGGCGGGTCTCCCCCGCGTCGCTTCTTCTCCGGCGATGGCGCGCGGACCGCACGTCTCCGCCAGTTCCGACTCAATGAGTTTGTCAAGGTGGCGGCGCACACCGGCGGCAGAAAGGCCTAATTGCGCGGCTATGTCGGTGGCGGTCACCGGGCCAAGCGTGAGAAGCGCGCGCATGACTTCGCCGCGGGTATCGCTCCCCGCAGCGTGGTGCTGCTCGGCCATTGCTTCACCTCAGCTTCCGTGTCGCTCGACGTCTCCGCGAATTCCGGTGACAAAAGGACGATCCTTTCGCCTTTACACAACACTAGTGTTTCCAAAATATTTCCGCTGCGGCGGGTCCCCAGCGTGTCGCAAAGCATTGCCGCTCTTCGAGCACCCGGGCCTTAGAATGCGTGATGTGACCCCTGCACGCCACACCCCCGAGACCACGCGGCCGTCCACGCTTGTCGACGCCCTGCCCCGATTCGGTGCGCCCGGCTCCCGCTCAGCCGCGCTGCACCGCGCTGGGATTTCGGACGAGGGGGTTCGCGCGTCCGTCGTTGAGCTCAACCGCTTCGCACTCCTTCGCTGGTTGGGTGCGGTCGGCACGCTCCTGATCGGCCTCGGTGGGCTGGGCGGCGGCGCGCTGCCCGTGGTGGACAACCCCTGGTTCGACCTCCCCGGCGGCGCGTTTATGGGGAGGATGCTGCAAGCCTCGTCCTCCCTCGTGCTCATCGGAGTCGGTTGCCTCGTGGTCGCGTGGCTGCTCATGGGGCCGTTTGTCGGTGCCGGATCCAATCACGCGCGAATCAGCGCCCGGGTGGTGTTTCGAACCTTTCTTGTGTGGGCGGCGCCTCTGCTGCTCACCGCGCCCCTGTTCACCCAGGACATCTACTCCTACCTCGCCCAGGGATCCATCGTTCGGCAAGGGCTGGACCCCTACGCCGCGGGCCCCGTCGAGCTGCTGGGCACCGAGGACCGGCTCGCCCGATCCGTCCCGTTCATTTGGGCACACTCCCCCAGCCCGTACGGCCCCGTTGCGCTCGGGATTGCCTCCGCGGTGTCATGGATCACCCAGGACTCGATCTACTTCGGGGTTCTGTGCCACCGCGTCTTGTCGCTCGCGGGCGTGGTGGCCGCGGCGTGGGGCATCCGCGCGCTGGCCCGGCGGTGCGGCGTCCACGGCGCGACCGCACTCTGGCTGGGGGTCTTGAACCCTCTGGCAATTCTGCACCTCATTGCCGGCATCCACAACGAGTCGATCATGCTCGGGTTCCTCCTCGTCGGTATGGAGGTAGGGCTACGGGGCATCGACGCGCTTGCGGCCGGCGGGCAGCGGCGTCGGGGGTGGGCGCTGTTCCTCCTCTCGGGGGCGCTCCTGTCCTGCGGCGGGCTGGTCAAGGTCACCGGGTTCATCGCCCTCGGGTTTACGGGCATGGCGCTGGCGCGGGTGTGGGCGCGAGGTGGGGGCAAGCGGGCGTCGATAAGCGCAATCTGCACCGCGGCCCTCGTCCAGGCGGGGTGCCTTGCGGTGACGGCTGGGCTGATCTCCTGGTTCACCGGAATCGGGCTTGGGTGGGTCACCGGGCAAGGCGGCGCGGCGACGATCCGCAGCTGGCTGTCGCTGACCACGGACATCGGCGTGATCAGCGGTGTTACGGGGATGCTGCTGCAGCTGGGCGATCACACGGAGGCGATCCTGAGCATCACGCGCGGAGTGGGACTCCTCGTGGCCGGCACGTTCCTCGTGCGCATGCTCTGGGCGACATTCCGCGGCTCCATCCACCCTGTCGGCGGGCTGGGTGTGGCAACGCTCGTCCTCGTCCTGCTCTTCCCAGTGGTTCACCCCTGGTATCCGCTCTGGGGGATCCTGCCGCTCGCGGCGTGGGCGAATCGCTTCTTCTTCCGGGCTGCCGTCGCGATCTACTCTGCGCTTTTTAGCTTCTTGGTACTGCCGCGCGGGCTCGCGCTGCCGCCGGGGACCGTCGCGACGATTTACCTCGCTGCCGCGGTGTGGTTTGCGGTCATGTGCGCCGCAGCGTGGTTCTGGTACCGCCGTACGGCCGGGAGAGGTCTACACTAACCAACCATGCCAAGCATGGAACCTGAAGCCCTCGTGCTCAACGAGGTAGTCAAGCAATTCGGGCCCAAGCGCGCAGTCGACGGGGTCTCATTCACCACTCGACGCGGCGAGCTTCTCGCGCTGCTGGGGCCAAACGGGGCGGGCAAGACCACCACCATCGAGATGTGCGAGGGGTTCACGCAGCCGACCTCCGGGTCCATCCGAGTCTTAGGGTACGACCCCGCGACCGAGCCACAGCGGGTTCGAGACCGCATCGGCATCATGCTCCAGGGCGGCGGATCATACTCCGGGGTCAAGGTGCGGGAGATGCTGCACCTCGCGGCGTCCTACAACGAGGACCCGCACGACCCCGACTGGCTCATCGAGCTGCTCGGGCTCGAGGGGGTAGCGTCAACGACGTACCGCAGACTTTCCGGCGGGCAGCAGCAGCGACTCTCCCTCGCCCTGGCCATTATCGGCAGGCCCGAGCTCCTCTTCCTCGACGAACCCACCGCAGGCATGGACGCGCAGTCCCGGCTCGCGGTGTGGGAGCTGGTCAATGCGATGAAGCGCGATGGCACCACGATCGTGCTGACTACCCACCTGATGGACGAGGCCGAATCGCTGGCGGACCGCGTGGTCATTGTGGATCGGGGGCGCGTCGTTGCCACCGGCGAGCCGGCGGAGCTCACCTCCCACGAGGACTACCCGCTCGTATCGTTCGGGACCGCGCAAGCGCTGGATTTGGAAACGTTCAACGACTCGCTGCGCGGGTTCGGCGCTGCGGACCGGGAAGCGGAAAACGTCAGGCCGCTCTCCTACCGCGTGCGCGGCGACGGCAGCCCCCAGCTGGTTGAGGCCATCGCGCACGCCGCGGCCCAGCAGGATGTCCTGCTGCGCGAACTCAGCGTGTCGCATCGAAACCTTGAGGACGTCTTCCTCGACATCACCGGCCGAGAGCTGCGCAGCTAGCGCAGACCGTTACTTGAAAACTTGAAGGAGGTACACCATGACGACAGCCCATGATGCACAGCTGCACCGATCCCAGGACGGTCCAGCCCCCAATCCCAAGCTCGCGCCGGGCACGTTTACTCCCCGCCCGCAGCGCGCCTCCGTGGCCGCAATGGCGGTCGCCCAAGGGCGGATCGAGGCGAAGCTCATGCTGCGCCACGGTGAGCAGCTGCTGCTCAACCTGGTCATCCCTGCGGCGCTGCTCGTGGCGGCAGCGATCGTTCCGGTCTTCGGCGATACCGACTTCCACCAGCTGGTGCCGATGGTCTTCGCCGTCGCCACCACAAGCGCGGGCTTTACTGGCCAGGCCATCGCTCTAGCGTTTGACCGCCGCTACGGTGCGCTGAAGCGGACCGGCGCTTCCGGGGTGCCGCCGTGGACCATCATCGCTGGAAAAATCATCGGCGTCCTGGCCACCGTTGCGGTGCAGATCGTCGTCTTGGGCGCGCTCGCCGTTGCGCTGGGATGGCGCGTCAGTGCGCTCGGCGCCCTGTGCGGCCTGATCACCCTGCTGGTCGGCGTCGCCGCGTTCACAGCAATGGGACTGTTCATGGGAGGCACACTCAGCTCCGAGCTGGTCCTTGCTCTGGCAAACCTCATCTGGCTCGTCCTCATGGGCGTGCTCGGGTGGGTGCAGTACAGCGGTGACGTCGGAGACGCCGGCTGGTGGAACGCGGTCCCCACGGTGGCGCTCGCTGGCGCCCTGACCAAGGCGCTCGAGCTTTCTTTCCACTGGCAGGCGTGGCTGTCGCTCGTGTGCTGGGCTGGGGCGGCCATGGCGGCCGCGGCCCGCTGGTTCCGCTTCGAGGGGTAGCTCCTGTGGCGCACCGCTGCGGAGCTCAACTCGCTCCACGCCCAATCGGATCTCGGAGTTTGGGGCGTCATGCGTTAAGCTGAAGCAGTCATTTCTCAAACTAAAGTTGCACTGCAAAACTGCACACGTGAAAGGGAGCGCGTCTCGTGTCTTCTCCGCAGTTGGGGTCTCCCCAGACTGAGCACAACTCCAGCCACACCACCAGCGATTCGGCACAGGCCGTGGATGCACCAAAGGGGGCATCGCTCAAGGTGCAGCGCATTCTGGCCATGATCCTGTTGCTGTGCCAGGGCGGCATCACCGTCACAGGTTCGCTCGTCCGCGTCACCGGCTCCGGCCTGGGTTGTGATACCTGGCCGATGTGCCACCAGGGCTCGCTCGTCCCTGTCGCGGGGTCGGCTCCGTGGATCCACCAGCTCATCGAGTTTGGCAACCGCACGCTCACCTTCGTCGTTGCTGCAGCATCCATCGCCGTCCTCGTAGCGGTCGTCCGCGCGGGACGTCGCTCCGGTATCAAGTCGCTCGCGGCCGTCTCACTCGGCGGCGTCGTCCTGCAGGCCATCATCGGCGGCATCTCCGTCCTCCTGGACCTGAAGTGGTGGGCCGTCGCCGTGCACTTCCTGCCCTCGATGGTGCTGGTCGCCGTCGCCGCCGTGCTCTACATGCGCATTGCGGAGCCGGATGATGTCGCACCGACGAGGCGCGTCCCCAAGGCCGCCGTGACCTGGGCAATCATCGCCGCCATCGCGCTAGTATTCGTCCTGGTGACGGGCACCATGGTCACCGGCTCCGGTCCGCACGCTGGCGACGCCACCGCCGGTTTGGAAGGCCGCCTCGAGATGGACACCAGGGTCCTTGCGTACGTCCACGCAATCTGCCTGTACCTCTACCTCATTGCCACGCTGGTCACCGTGTACATGCTGCGCCGCCACAAGGCGCCGAGCGACGCGATGCGCACCGCCCTCGTCCTCATCGTGCTCATCCTGGTCCAGTGGGCGATCGGCGTCATCCAGTTCAGGCTCGGCGTCCCGCGCTGGACCATCCCGGCGCACATCGCAATGTCGTCCACCGTCGTCGCGTTTACCGCCTTCCTGTGGGCGCACAGTTCGCGTCGTCTCCCCACACTCGTCTAACCTCCCACGCACACCGCGCCCGCCGGGGTACGCTTTGGCTATGCACGCCATCATCAGCGATTCCCCCGGCGGGCCGTTCCGTTTCACTCGCGTCGATCCCCCAGTTCCCACACCCGAGCAAGTGCTTATCGACGTCACCTACGCCCACGTCCAACGCGACCCCACTCCCGCCCCTGGCACCGGCATCCCCGGTGCCGCAGGATGCGGGCGCGTGGCTCACGACCCTGTCGGTGAGATCGCCGCTGGCACGCTCGTCGCCTTTTGCGACGCGCAGGGAGCGTACGCGGAGCAGGTTGTCGTCCACCGGGACCGGATCGCCGCCGTCCCGGAATCCATCGACGATGAGGTCGCCGCGTGCATGCTCGCTCCCGGCATACTGGCGCACGCACTCCTCTACGGCGTCCGCGACACCGCGGACGGCGACACCATGGTGGTCACAGGCGGAGGCGACGAGCTCGGCCTCGCCGTGACTCAGTTGGCAGCGGGATTGGGCGGCACGGTGTTTTCAGTGGTCTCAACGGCACACGAGGAGGAATTGGCGTACGACGCCGGCGCGACCGGCGTCTTCCGCTACTTCCCTGACGCGGCGCAACGTATTTGCGAGGCCAACAGCGGCAGCGGCGTCGACGTCGTTATCGAGGCGTCACAACCGCCTCTGCCCGAGGCGCTCCACCCCTTCGACCTGGCGCTGCAGGCCTGCCGACCGCTTGGCCTGATCTGCGCCGTCGGCGGCTCGGTGCTCGCGGCTGGGAGGAGCGCAGACGCGCTCCTGAACGAACTCGACGAGCATGGGGGGCTGTTCCTTACCGCCCCTTCGTTGGACTGGTACACGCGCACTGCGGACGAGTTTCGCTTGCGGTCCCAAGCGGTCACGCGTGCCGTCGAGGATGCGACGCTGCGCTTCCCTATCGGCGGGGTGTTCTCGCTCGCCGAGGCGGACGCCGCGCACGAGGCGCTCGCGGATGCCCAGCGCGTTGGGAGTGTGCTGCTGCGCGCTTAGAAGAGGCCGCCGATTGTCGGCAGGCCGAGCACGGCGTCCACAGAGAGGCCGAGGAAGAGCGCGGCGAGGTAGTTGTTGGACAGGATGAATAGCTTAAGCGGCTTGACGTTCTCGCCGCGGCGCACGCCGTTGTGCAGGCGCGTGGCCATGACGAGGAACGCGGCACCGGACGCCACCGCCACGACGAGGTAGATCCAGGACGTCGCCGGGACGAGCGCGAGGGAGACGATGACCGTCCACCAGGAGTAGATGACGATCTGGCGCGTCGTCTCCTGCGGGGACGCGATCACCGGCAGCATCGGGACTTCTGCGCGGGCGTAGTCGTCCTTGTACTTCATGGCCAGCGCCCAGGTGTGCGGCGGGGTCCAGAAGAAGATGATGAGGAACATGACGATCGCCTGCCACCAGCGGTCCGGTGAACCGTCGTGCACGTTGTCCCGGATCGCAGCCCAGCCGACGAGGACCGGCATGCAGCCCGCAGCGCCACCCCAGATGACGTTCTGCCAGGTCTTACGCTTCAGCCACTTCGTGTAGATGAAGATATAGAAGAAGTTGGTGAAGATGATGAACAGCGCTGCCAACCATGACCCGCACACGAGCCCGAGCCAGAGCACGCTGACGATGAGCAAGACCCAGGCGAATACCGCAGCGCGGTGCTTGGTCACCTTGGCGCGCACGAGCGGGCGCGCGCGTGTACGACCCATCTTCTGGTCAATGTCGTAGTCAGCGACCATATTGAAGGCGTTGGCAGCGCCCGCACCCATCCATCCACCGAGCAGGGTCGCCAGGATCAGCCACACGTGGACGGTGCCGCGATCTGCCTGCAGCATCGCGGGGATGGCGGCTACCAAGAGAAGTTCAATGACCCTCGGCTTCGTCAATGCGAAATACGCCTTCACGGTCTCCAAAAACTTCTCCTTACAGCGTGTTGTCCGCGCCGCCGTCGGCGCAACTGCTTCGTGGGCGGCCGTGTTGGGATACGCTCGCAAGCGTCCTGCGGTTTTGCCACCCGTATCATTCCTTTGGATGATGTTAGCCCTAACCTTGCACTGCGCCCAATCGGACACGCACTCCTTACGGCCGGTGTGGGCGGATTGGTGGACGCTCACCGCAGTGACTCAAAATACACTGCCCGCACACGGCGCACCGCCGGGTGACTACACTAAGACGGGTGCCCGGCCCATCGCCGGAGCGGAAAAGTAATGCCAACCCAATGAATGAGGAAACTGTGACACAGTCGACGCTGCCCCCGGAACTTCAAGCCATGACCGTCCGGAGCTACCCGGACGACTGGACGCAGACCGATACGCGCGCGGTGGACACCGCCAGGATCCTCGCTGCGGATGCTGTTGAGCGCTGCGGATCGGGCCACCCCGGCACCGCTATGTCGCTTGCTCCGTTGGCCTACACGCTCTTCCAGCGCGTCATGCGCCTGGATCCCACCGACCCGCACTGGGTCGGCCGCGACCGCTTTGTCCTGTCAAACGGCCACTCCTCGCTGACCCAGTACGTGCAGCTCTACCTCGGCGGCTTCGGCCTGGAGCTGGATGATCTGAAGCAGCTGCGCACCTGGGGTTCCAAGACTCCCGGCCACCCGGAGTACAACCACACCAAGCACGTCGAGATCACCACTGGCCCGCTGGGCCAGGGCCTCGCTTCCGCTGTGGGTATGGCGATGGCCGCGCGCCGCGAGCGCGGGCTGTTCGATCCCGAGGCCCCTGCTGGCCAGAGCCCGTTCGACCACTTCATCTACGTCGTGGCCGGCGACGGCTGCCTGCAGGAGGGCGTGACCTCCGAGGCGTCCTCGCTCGCGGGCACGCAGCAGCTGGGCAACCTCATCCTTTTCTGGGATGACAACCGCATCTCCATCGAGGACGACACCCAGATCGCGTTCACCGAGGATGTGCTCGCCCGCTACGAAGCCTACGGCTGGCAAACCATCACCGTTGAGTCCGGAGAGGACGTCGCAGCAATTGAGCGCGCCGTCGAAGAGGCTAAGGCGGAAACCGCGAAGCCGACCATCATCCGCCTCAAGACGGTGATCGGCTTCCCGGCCCCGAATCTGCAGAACACCGGTGCCGCTCACGGTGCCGCGCTCGGCTCCGAGGAGATCAAGCTGGTCAAGGAAGAGCTCGGCTTTGACACCGACGTCGACTTCCCCGAGGAAGAGGACGTGATCGCCCACACCCGCGCGCTCGCCGAGCGCTCCGCCGCAGTGCGCGAGGAGTGGCAGCAGGGCTTCGATGACTGGGCTGCTCGCAACCCGGAGCGCAAGGCACTGTTCGACCGTCTCTCCGCGCGTGAGCTGCCGGAGAACTGGAAGGCCGAGTTCCCCACCTGGGAGCCCGACGCCAAGGGCCTGGCTACCCGCAAGGCGTCCGAGGCGGCGATCCAGGCCGCTGCGGCCGCGCTCCCGGAGCTGTGGGGCGGCTCCGCTGACCTGGCCGGTTCCAACAACACGCTGATCAAGGGCGCGCCGTCCTTCGGCCCTGAGGCGATCACCACGAACAAGTTCACTGCCGAGCCGTACGGCCGCAACCTCCACTTTGGCATCCGCGAGCACGCGATGGGCGCCATCATGAACGGAATCGCCCTGCACGGCGGCACCCGTGTCTACGGCGGTACCTTCCTGATCTTCTCCGAGTACCTCTACCCCGCCATCCGCGTGGCCGCCCTGTCCGGCATCGACGGCTACTACGTGTTCACCCACGACTCCATCGGCCTCGGCGAGGACGGCCCGACCCACCAGCCGGTAGAGACGCTCACCGCGCTGCGCGCTATCCCGGACCTCGCCGTCATCCGCCCGGCGGACGCCAACGAGACCTCGGCTGCGTGGATCGCCGCGCTGGAAGGCCGCGAGCAGCCGAAGGCACTCGCCTTGTCGCGCCAGAACCTCCCGGTGCTCGAGGGCACGAAGGAGAAGGCGTTCGAAGGCGTGGCCAAGGGCGGCTATGTGCTTGTCGACGCCACCGCGCCGACCCCCGACGTCATCTTCATCGCCTCCGGCTCGGAGGTGCAGTACGCCGTCGAGGCAGCCGCGCTGCTGGCCGAGGATGGCGTCGCCGCCCGCGTGGTGTCCATGCCGTCCATCGACTGGTTCCTCGAGCAGTCCGACGAGTACCAGCAGCAGGTCCTGCCCAAGGAGGTCAAGGCACGCGTGTCCGTCGAGGCAGGCACCGCGATGCCGTGGCACCGCTTCACGGGCGACCACGGCCGCAACGTCTCCCTCGAGCACTTCGGCGCCTCCGCACCGGGCGCGGAACTCTTCGAGCGCTTCGGCTTCACCACCGAGCACGTGCTGCGCGCGGCCCGCGAGTCGATCGAGTCCGCGAAGTCTGCACAGTAGCTCTGTCTCTTTACCCACCCACATCGCACACATCAGCTACGCCAGGTCGCAGTCGTATCTGGCGACCTGGCGCCCTGGAGAAAGGACCGCATCGTGGCACACGACAACATGGTTGCAACCAACCGCATTTATGACATCGGCACTTCCGTCTGGCTGGACGATCTCTCCCGCGACTTGCTCAACGGTCAGGGGAACTTCGAGACGTTCCTCCTCGAGCGAAACATCCTCGGGATCACTACCAACCCGTCGATCTTCTCCGCGGCAATCTCCGCCGGCGGCGACTACGACCGCCAGCTCGAGGAGCTGCGAAAGGAGGGCGTCTCCGCCGAGGAGGCCGTGTACCGCATGAGCATCGCGGACGTCCAGCAGGCCTGCGACGTTATTGACCCCATCTACCAGGACACCAACGGCCGAGACGGTCGCGTGTCCATCGAGGTCGACCCTCGCTACGCCCACGACGAGGAGAAGACCATTGCGCAGGCGCGCGAGCTGTGGAAGCAGGTCGGCCGCCGCAACGCCATGATCAAGATCCCGGCCACCGACGAGTCGCTGCCGGCGATCACCACGGCCCTGTCCGAGGGCATCAGCGTCAACGTCACGCTGATCTTCTCCGTCGACCGCTACAAGCAGGTCATCGACGTCTACAAAGAGGGCATCAAGCTCGCCGCCAAGAACGGGCATGACGTGGAGCACATCCACTCCGTCGCGTCCTTCTTCGTCTCCCGCATGGACGTCGAGGTGGATAAGCGCCTGGAGACCATCGGTACCGACGAGGCCCTCGCGCTGCGAGGTAGGGCGGGCATCGCCAACGCCCGCCTGGCCTACCGCCTCTTCCTCGACTCCTTCAACGACCTGGACGAGCTCCCGCCGCGGGCAAACAAGCAGCGCCCGCTGTGGGCGTCGACCGGTGTGAAGAACCCCGAGTACCCCAAGAACATGTACGTCGTCGAGCTCGCCGGCCCGGACACGGTCAACACCATGCCGATGGGCACGATTGACGCCGTCAACGAGATGAACGAGCTCAAGGGCGACACCCTGACACACGGCGACGAGGCGGCGAAGCAGGTCTTCGACGGCCTGGAGCAGGTCGGCATCGACATGGACGATGTCATCGCGGTGCTGGAGCGCGAGGGCGTGGAGAAGTTCGTCACCGCGTGGCAGGACCTGCTCGACTCCACTGAAACGAAGCTCAACAGCTAACCTCTAAGGGTTCATTGTTCCGGAAGCGGTACGCAAAAGGAGACGCGACAAAGGTGATCGAAGAGAGAGACGCGCAGGTACAGCGGGGTAATCCGCTGCGGTCGGCCGTCGATAAGCGGCTGCCCCGTATTGCCGGACCATCTGGCCTGGTGATTTTCGGGGTCACCGGTGACCTGGCCAGGAAGAAACTCCTTCCCGCCGTCTACGATCTTGCAAGCCGCGGCCTCCTGCCGGCCGGATTCGCCCTCGTCGGGTTCGGTCGGCGCGACTGGAGCAAGCAGGACTTCGAGGACTATGTCCGCGAGGCGGTCGAGGCGCGCTCGCGAACCAAGTTCAACACCAACGTGTGGAACCGCCTGGCGGAAGGGATCCACTTCGTCTCCGGGGCATTTGACGACGACACCGCGTTCGATCGGCTCGCCACCGTCCTCGCCGAGATGGACCGGAGCCAGGGCACCGCCGGAAACTGGGCGTACTACCTCTCCGTGCCGCCGGAGTTCTTTGCCAACGTGGTCCACCAGCTGGACCGCTGCGGCATGGCCCACCCCGGAGACGGGCAGTGGCGCCGCGTGATCATTGAGAAGCCGTTCGGACACGACCTCGCCTCGGCGAAGGAACTGAACAAGGTGGTCAACACCGTCTTCCCCGAGCACGCCGTGTTCCGCATCGACCACTACCTGGGCAAGGAAACGGTGCAGAACATCATGGCGCTGCGCTTTTCCAACCAGATGTTTGAGCCGATCTGGAACTCGCACTACATCGACCACGTCCAGATCACCATGGCCGAGGACATCGGGCTGGGCGGCCGCGCCGGGTACTACGACGGTATCGGCGCGGCGCGCGACGTGATCCAAAACCACCTCATCCAGCTCCTCGCGCTCGTGGCGATGGAGGAGCCGACGTCTTTCTCCCCGCACCAGCTGCGCTCGGAAAAGCTCAAGGTGCTGCGCGCGACCTCGCCCACCGGACCGTTCGAGGAGACGACCGCCCGCGGCCAGTACACCGCCGGGCTGCAGGGCTCCGTACCAGTCGTGGGCCTGCGCGACGAGGAGGGCTTCGACCCGGACTCCGCGACCGAGACCTTCGCAGCCTGCACCCTGGAGATCAATTCGCGCCGCTGGGCCGGCGTGCCATTTTACCTGCGCACCGGAAAGCGTCTCGGCCGACGCGTGACCGAGATTGCGCTGGTGTTCAAGCGGCCGCCGTACCAGCCCTTCTACCCGGACCAGACGAACTTACTCACCAACAACGCCGTGGTGATCCGCATCCAGCCGGACGAGGGCGTGCTCATGCGCTTTGGCTCGAAGGTGCCGGGCGTGGGCCTGGAAGTCCGCGACGTCAACATGGACTTCGCGTACTCGGAGGCGTTCACCGAGCAGTCGCCCGAAGCCTACGAGCGACTCATCCTGGACGCGCTGCTGGATGAATCGAGCCTCTTCCCCACCAACGCCGAGGTGGAGCGCAGCTGGGAGATCCTCGACCCGATCCTCAACTTTTGGGCCCAGCAAGGCCGCCCCGACGAATACGAGGCCGGCACCTGGGGTCCGGCGTCGGCGAACCACATGTTGGAAAAGGACGGCCGCGTCTGGCGGCGCCCCTAAGAAAGGATTTGCGGCTGTGATCATCTCACTCCCGGACACCACCACCAGCCAGATCGCCAACGCGCTGATCCAAGCGCAAGAAAACTTCTCGCTGTCCTCGGGTCGCGTGCTCACCCTCCTTGTCGCCGCACGCGACACCGAGGACTCCGACACGATCCTTGAGACGGTGCGCGCCGCGACCCGCGAGCACCCCGCCCGCGTGCTCGTGCTTTTGCTTGGCGACGAAACCGCGCCCACCAGCATGAACGCCGACCTCATCGTGGCCGCGCATTCGGGCGCGTCCGAAATGGTCGTCATGCGCCTCTTCGGTGACCTCACGCACCACCTCGGCGCCGTGGTCACCCCGCTGCTGCTGCCGGACACGCCGATTGTGGCCTGGTGGCCAAACGAGGCCCCCGCCTGCCCGAAGGAGGCGGAGCTGGGCAGCATCGCGCAGCGCCGCATCACCAACGCCCACTCCGATGCCTCCGGGGACCAACTCCGCGCCCGCACGGACGGCTACCAGCCCGGCGACTCCGACCTCGCGTGGTCCCGCATCACCCCGTGGCGCGGGGCCGTCGCCTCCGCGCTGGACCGCTACCACGACGACCCGGTGCAATCCGTCCACATTGACGGTGCTGCTGACGATCCTTCCGTGGACATCGCCGCCGGCTGGCTCGCCGCGTGCCTCAACGTCGGCGTGACGCGCGGTACCCGCTACTCCACGAACGACTCCGCAGCGCACGGCGCACCCATCACGCGGCTCGCGCTGCATTGTGGCGGGGGCGACGTGACGATCGAGGTCGTCGACGACAACACTGCCCGCATCACCGTGCCGGGAAGCCCCGACTCCTACGTAGCGCTGAGTGCGCGGACCGACGCGGAGTGCCTCGCCGAGGAGTTGCGCCACCTGGACAACGATGTCACCTACGCGCGCGCCCTCCGGGGTCTGGCCAGCGTCACCCGCGCGACAGAGCAGTAAACACACCAGAAGGAGGCCGATTGTGCCAGCACACGTGACTGTTTCCCAGTTCCCCGACCGTCCCGCCCTCGTTTCAGCAGTCGCGGAACAGTTCGCCGACCTGTTGCGGGGTATTCAGGCTGACCCCACCGGGGGAATTCACAACGACGGCGTGGCGCGCGTCGTCCTGACCGGCGGTACCGCAGGCATCGAGCTGCTCAGCGCCATGGCAACGCTGAAGGACATCGACTTCAACCGCGTCGAGTTCTTCTTCGGCGACGAACGCAACGTCTCCGCCACTCACCCCGACTCCAACGAGGGACAGGCCCGCGCCGCGCTGCTGAGCAAGGTGAACGTCTCCGCCGAGCGTATCCACGGCTGGGGCCTGGACGGCGGTGACATGTCGGACCAGGTGCGCGAGTACGCGTCAACGGTGGCCCAGCACGCCCCGCGAGGGTTCGATCTCCACCTCCTCGGCATGGGCGGCGAGGGCCACATCAATTCGCTCTTTCCCCACACCGACGCCGTGCGCGAGGACACGCGCACCACGCTCGCCGTCACCGATTCGCCCAAGCCGCCGGCCGAGCGCGCGACACTGACATTGCCGGCAGTGCGCAGCGCCGAGCGAGTGTGGTTGCTCGTTGCTGGAGCGGAGAAGGCGGAGGCCGCGTCCCACGTCGCACACGGTGCGCCGGCCGATGAGTGGCCGGCCGCCGGCGCGCAGGGCCGCGCGGAGACGGTGCTCTTTGTCTCCGACGACGCCGCCTCGATGCTTTAAGCAAAGCGCTTACCGACGCCACGGGCCCCTCCCAGCATTGTTTGCTGGAAGGGGCCCGTGGTCTGTGCCGTATTGCTACGTGCTTGTGCGCGCTACGCCGAGTAGGTCTGGATCAGGTTGAGCGCGATGATGCACGCCACCCAGATCAGCGAGATGATGATGGTGTAGCGGTCCAGGTTCTTCTCCACGATGGTGGAACCGGACAGGTTGGACTGCACGCCACCACCGAAGAGGCTGGACAGGCCGCCGCCCTTGCCCTTGTGGAGCAGGACGAACACGGTCGCAAGCACCGACGCGATTACGAGCACGATCTCCAATGCCAACGTCATGCGGGACGATCCTCCACTTTCAAATGGGATGTTGGTGAACTTGCTAAATCGTACACCATGGGGAACGCGCCCCGTGCAGCGACCATGCGGTCTGCTGCACGGCGCCTACTGGACCGAGTTTGCTGCTGCAGCGGCCAGCTTGGCAAAGTCCTCGCCGTTGAGCGAAGCACCGCCGACCAGACCGCCGTCGACGTCAGCCTGCCCGACGATCTCGGCGACGGTGTTGGCCTTAACGGAACCGCCGTAGAGGATGCGGATGCCGTCGGCGGTGGCGTCGTCGGCAAGCTCGCGCACGAGCTCGCGGATGGCGTGGCACACTTCCTGCGCGTCCTCGGCGGACGCGACCTTGCCGGTGCCGATGGCCCACACGGGCTCGTAGGCGATGACGGTGCGCGATAGTTCCTCGGTGGTCAGGCCGGCCAGGGAGGCGCGGGTCTGGTCCTCAACGAAGCTGACGTGCTTGCCTTCCTCACGGACCTCGAGGGGCTCGCCGACGCAGACGATCGGCGACATGCCGTGATCGAGGGCCTTCTTCGCCTTCGCGGCAACGAGCTCGTCCGACTCGTTGTGGTACTGGCGGCGCTCGGAGTGTCCGACGACAACCCAGGTGCAGCCGAGCTTCTCCAGCATGGTGGCGGAGATCTCGCCGGTGTAGGCGCCGTTGTCGTTGGCGGAAACATCCTGCGCACCGTAGGTGATCTGCAGCTTATCGCCCTCAACGAGGGTCTGGATGGAACGCAGGTCAGTAAACGGAACGGTCAGTGCGACGTCGACAAGCTCGTAGCCGTCCTTGGGGAACGCGAAGGCGAGCTTCTGAGCGCTGGAGATCGCCTCGAGGTGATCCAGGTTCATCTTCCAGTTGCCTGCGATGAGTGGTTTACGTGCCATGGATTTCTCCTATCGTTTCGGCTTGGTTACTTGGACAGGACTGCGACGCCCGGCAGTTCCTTACCCTCGATAAGTTCGAGGGAAGCGCCGCCGCCGGTGGAGATGTGGGAGAAGCCCGCCTCATCCAGGCCTAGGGTGCGCACGGACGCTGCGGAGTCGCCGCCGCCGACCACGGTGAAGGAGTCGTTGTTCTTGGTCGCAGCGATCATCGCTTCTGCGACGGCCTTGGTGCCGGCGGAGAACTTCGGGAACTCGAAGACGCCCATGGGGCCGTTCCAAAACACGGTCTTGGAGTCCTCAATAGCGGCGGCGTACTTCTTCGCGGTCTCCGGGCCGATGTCCAGGGACATCCAGCCCTCCGGGATGCCGTCCAGGTCCACGATCTTCGTCTCCGCGTCCTTGTCAAACTTCTCAGCGGCGGAGAGGTCGACCGGCAGGAGGAGCTTGTCGCCGTAGCGCTCGATGAGCTCCTTGCAGGTGTCGATCATGTCTTCCTGCAGCAGCGACTCCTGGACGTTGTGGCCCTGCGCTGCGAGGAAGGTGTAGCACATGCCGCCACCGATAACGACCTTGTCTGCCTTCGCTGCGAGCGCCTCGATGACGCCGAGCTTGTCGGAGACCTTGGAACCACCGAGGACAACCACGTACGGGTGGGCCGGGTCATCCTTGACGGAGGACAGCGTGGACACTTCCTTCTCCACCAGGTAGCCGGCGTATGCGGGGAGCTTCTGTGCGACGTCGAAGACCGACGCCTGGGCGCGGTGGACGACACCGAAGCCGTCGGACACGAAGGCACCGTTGTCGGCGGCCAGCGCGGCAAGCTCGGCCGCGAACTCGCCGCGCTCGTTCTCATCCTTGGAGGTTTCGCGCGGGTCGAAGCGCACGTTCTCCAGCAGGAGGATCTCGCCGTCAGTCAGGCCGTTGGCGCGCTCGTGCGCATCTTCGCCGGAGACGTCGCCGGCGAGAGCAACGAACTGACCGAGGCGTTCGGACAGCGCTTCAGCGACGGGCTTCAGCGAGAACTTCGGGTTGACCTCGCCCTTCGGGCGGCCGAGGTGGGCCATGGCGATCACCTTGGCGCCGCCGTCAAGCAGTGCCTTCAGGGTGGGAAGGGACGCGTCGATGCGGCCCGGGTCAGTAATGTTGCCGTCCTCGTCGAGCGGGACGTTGAAGTCGGAGCGGACCAGAACGTGGCGGCCTTCCACGCCTTCGTCGAGAAGCTGCTTAAGCGTCTGCGTTGCCATTGTTGTCTCCTTGAGTTTGTCGTGTTTGTTGAGGGGCTCTCGGGTGCTGAAAAAGCCCGGTGCATGCGCATGCGCACACACCGGGCTCATCCGCTGTACCTAGTTTTACAGGTTGTCAGCGACGTGCTTGGTCATGCGCACGAACTGAGAGGTGTAGGACCACTCGTTGTCGTACCAGGAGATGACCTTGACCAGGTTGCCGTCGATGACGCGGGTCATGCCAGCGTCGAAGATAGCGCCGTGGGTGTTGCCGATGATGTCGGAGGAAACCAGCGGCTCCTCGGAGTACTGCATTGCGGTGCCGAGAACCTCGTCCTCGGTGGCCTTCTTCACTGCAGCGTTGACCTCTTCAGCGGTGACGTCCTTGTTCAGCTGGACGGTCAGGTCGGTTGCGGAGCCGGTGATGGTGGGCACGCGCATTGCGAAGCCGTCGAGCTTGCCCTCGAGGTTCGGGAGCACCAGGGCGACTGCCTTTGCAGCGCCGGTGGTGGTCGGGACGATGTTCTGAGCTGCAGCGCGGGCGCGACGCAGGTCCTTGTGCGGTGCGTCCTGCAGGCGCTGATCACCGGTGTAGGAGTGAACGGTGGTCATCAGGCCAGACTTGATGCCGAACTCCTCGTCCAGCACCTTGGCCAGCGGAGCCAGGGAGTTGGTGGTGCAGGATGCGGCGGAGATGACAGTTTGACCGTTGGTGTAGGAGTCGCTGTTCACGCCCCACACGTAGGTGCCGTCGACGTTCTTGCCCGGAGCGGAGATGATGACCTTCTTCGCGCCAGCGTCGATGTGAGCCTTTGCGGTGTCGCCGGAGCGGAAGACGCCGGTGCACTCGAGCACGATGTCGACGCCAGCCTCGCCCCAAGCCAGGTCGGCCGGGTCCTTCTCAGCAGAGACTTCGATGCGACGACCGTCGACGGTGATGGAGTTCTCGTCGAACTCAACATCGTGGCCGAACTGGCCGTAAGCGGTGTCGTACTTCATCAGGTGAGCGAGGGTCTCGTTGTCAGTCAGGTCGTTGATCTTGACAACCTCGAGCTCGCCCTGGAACTTGTCCTGGATGATGCGGAATGCAGAGCGGCCGATGCGACCGAAGCCATTGATGCCAATACGAGTAGTCACTGTAAATTACTCCTCTTGTTGAGTCGTGTCGGTTGAGATGCAGCGCACCTCATACGGTCAGGTCTGAGAAGCGGAACCTCGTTCGGCGGGGCGCTTCACCTGCGCCGATGCCGTCCATTGGCTCACTTCCTGGCCTGTCGGACTCCAGTGTAGCGACGGACCAACAACCATGCATCGACCTTTCCGCTTCTCGTCAACCCCACAACAACCGGACACAATCGGACGAAAATCCGGGGGTAACTTCCCCAATACCGGTGTGGGTTTTGCGCCCGGTTGACATTCCGGCCGCCCCCTCCTCCTCCCAGCTACACGCCTTCAGCACGGCAATCGCGACCGCTCCCCCTCCACCTCTCGAACTCCAGAAAGGTGATGCTGAAACAACTTTCGGGTATGGCATATTTCACACCACCCGGAAATAGACGAGTGTGCGAGTTGTGATGTCGTTTTACTTCGCGTTCGAGGCGTCGTCGTCCGGCTCGCCGCGCTCGGCCTGCTCAACCGCGGCCTGCGTGTTCGGGATCCCCAGTTCTTTCGCTTCCTTGTCAGCCAGGGAGAGCAGGCGGCGGATGCGACCTGCGACGGCGTCCTTGGTCATCTGCGGGTCCGCGAGCTTGCCCAGCTCCTCGAGCGAGGCGTGGCGGTGCTCCACACGCAGATACCCCGCCTCCGCGAGGTGCTCGGGCACGTTGTCGCCCAGGATCTCCATCGCGCGCTCCACGCGGCGCGCTGCCGCGGCCGCCGCCTGTGCGGACCTGCGCGTGTTCGCGTCGTCGAATGTTGCCAGCCGCTGCCCCGAACGCGCGCGCAGCTGCTTCCGCTTGCGCTTTTCGTCCCACTCCAGGCGAGCGAGCGGTGCGCCCATCCTGCTCAGCAGGATGGCGATCGTCTCCCCGTCGCGGACGAAGACTCGCTCGATGCCACGCGTCTCCTTCGTCCGCGTCGCCACGTCAAGCCGGTGCCCCAACCCGACGAGTGCCAAGGCGGCAGTTTCCTCAGGGCACGCCACCTCGAGCGCCGCGGTGCGCCCTGGCTCAGTGAGCGAGCCGCGGGCGAGGAACGCCCCGCGCCAAGCAGCCTCCACATCCGCGATCGGGCCGGAGATGATAGTGTGCGGCATACCTTCCACGGGATGCCCGGAGGCCGTGACCAAGCGGAGCTTCCGCACAACCTCGCGCAACCCGTCGGAAACGGTCACCACGCACTTGCGTTCCTTGCTCGCGGAACCGGGGGCGATGACCTCGAGCGAGGTCGCGACACCGGTGGTCGCGTCAAGCAACTGCTGCAATCGCTCGGCGACGGGGTGCTCGGCAAGTTCAACGCGCAGGACCGTACCGTGTGGCGTCTGCTCGTACGCTCCGGCGTACCGGATCATCGCCGTTGCTTCCGCAATCTGCGCGCTTGCCTGGGTGACGCGTACGCTCAGCAGCTCATCTTTGACTTTCGCGGTCAGCGCCACCGTGGTCCTTTCCCTTCGCAGTTGATATCTCGCAGGCCTCTCGCTTCGCACCGGGGCCAGGTGTACCGACGTCTGATTCTAGCGTGCCCGGTACAACTCCAAAATTGCCGTTGCCAACTTGTCCGGGTCGTGCTTCTCGGCCTGCTTGCCCTCCGGCACGGGGTGGTGGACGTCACGGAACGCGATTTTTGCGCCGAGCCGTTCCGCGGCGCGCTGGAGATGCGTGCGCTCCCCCTCAGATGGGCTGATGTGGTTGTCCGCGACGAGGTAGTCGACCTGCAGCTCTGGCGCGTGTTGGCTAAGGACGTGGATGTGACGCTCCGTACTAAAGCCCGGGGTCTCCCCGGCCTGCGGCAGAAGGTTGAGCATTACCACGACCATGGCGTCCGTCTTGTTCAGCGCAGCGACGATCTCCGGAACCAGGAGGTGCGGGAGCACGGACGAAAACCAGGAGCCTGGCCCGATGGTGACGATGTCCGCATCCCGAATCGCCGCCACGGCTTCCGCGGAAGCTGCGGGCTGCTCGGGCAGCAAGCGAACCCGCCGGACAGCACCAGAGGTGGACGCCACCGCCGCCTGACCACGCACGGAACGGAGAACGCGGGGGTCATCATCAAGCCCGGAGACATCCGCCTCGATGTCCAACGGCTGTGAGCACATCGGGATCACTCGGCCCGCGGACCGCGTCCACTTCGCCACAATGTCCAGCGCGGTCTGCATGTCGCCGAAGCGCTCCACCAGGCTCACCAGCATGAGGTTTCCTAGCGGATGTCCCGCCATCACACCGTTTCCCCCGAAGCGGTGCTGCAGCGCCTCGCGCCACAGCTCCCCGTCCTCGTCGTCCGCAGTGAGCGCGGCCGTGGCCATGCGCAGGTCTCCGGGCGGGATGATGGGGAACTCACGGCGCAAGCGGCCGGAGGAGCCACCATCATCGGCGACGGTCACGACGGCGTTAATGTCCGTCGCTTGCGCACGCCGCGCAGCCAGCAGTGTTTGATACAGACCATGACCGCCACCCAGGCAGGTGAACGCAAGGCGTTCGCTCGAGCTCATCGCGGTCTCCTTTCAACGGGGAAGCTATGAAGAATTGGATACGGCAAGGTGGCGGGCCCTCTGACCCGCCCACCCAGTGTGGTTGCGCTGCAGCGCTAGTTTCTGCAGAGGTCGCGGTGCAAGACGTTGACTTCCAGGCGTGGCTTCTGCTGCAGCCGCCGGCCGATTTCCTCTGCGACCGCGACGGACCGGTGGTGCCCGCCCGTGCACCCCACCCCGACGGTGATGAAGTCCTTGCCCTCGTGCTGGTAGCCCTCAAGCGTGCTACTGAGCAGTCGCACAAAGTTGTCGATGAACGGTTCCGCGTCCTCCCGGCTCAGCACGTAGTCCGACACCGGCTTGTCCACGCCACGGAACTCGCGCAGCTCCGGCACCCAGTAAGGATTCGGGAGGAAGCGCACGTCGAGCACGATGTCCGCGTCGCGCGGCGAGCCGTGTTTGAACCCAAAGGATTCCAGTGTGACGTGCTGCTTCCCGGTCGCAAGCTCGCCTATCGACGCCTCAATCGAACGCCGCAGGTCGTGCACCGATTGATTGGTCGTGTCAATGATCACGTCGGCGATGTCGCGCACCGGCTCGAGCGCCTCGCGCTCACGCTCGATGCCGTGCTGCAGCGTGTCCCCATCCTGGAGCGGGTGGGTGCGCCGCACCGAGTCGAACCGGCGGATCAGCACGTCATCACGCGCCTCGAGGTACAGGATGAACGGGGCGAACCCGAGCTTCTTGATCTCCGAGATCGTATTCATCAACGAACCGTTGAACTTCCTCGCGCGCACGTCCGTCACCACGGCGAGACGCGACACCGGGGAATCCTTCGCGGTCGACATGCCCACCAGCTCCAGAATCAGCTGCGGGGGCAGGTTCTGGGACACGAAATAGCCCTTGTCCTCAAAAATCTTCGCAGCGGTGGAAAGCCCGCCGCCGGACAAGCCGGTAATGATGACCGGGTGGAGCGGTTGGTCCTGGTGCTGAGTCATACGGCCATCCTAACGGAACTCGGACCGCGCCTGTCCCAGCCTGTCCCAGTCCGCGGAGGAACTTGCAGTGAGGTGCTCATTCTCCCTTGTGCAGGTGCTCGTAGATCGTCGCGGCCAGCTTCGGCCCTACGCCGTTGACCTCTTCGATTTGCTCCACGGACGCCGCTTTCATCTTCTTCACGCTGCCAAAGTGCTTGACCAGCTCCGACCGTCGGGAGGACCCCAGGCCAGGGATCGCGTCCAGGGCGGAGGAACGCATGCGTTTGGAGCGCTGCTGGCGGTGGTACGTGATGGCAAAGCGGTGGGCCTCGTCGCGGATCTGCTGGAGGAGATACATTCCCTCCGAGTTGCGCGGCAGGATCACCGGCTCGTCATCGTCCGGCACCCAGATTTCCTCGAGGCGCTTGGCCAGGCCGATGAGTTGGACATCGACCACGCCCAGCTCGTCGAAAATTGCCTGCGCGGCATCGACCTGGGGCTTGCCGCCGTCGACGATGAACAGCTGCGGCGGATACGCGAACCGCTTGTTGTTGGTCGTCTCCACCTCGGAGGCTTCCTCCGCAAACATCACTGGGGCAGACTCCTCGTCCGGGTTGGCCAGCTTGTCCTCGTTGTAGCGCTTGAAGCGGCGGCTGGTCACTTCGGCGATCGAGCCGATGTCGTTGGAGTGACCGTCGCCGGCGGCTTCCTTGATGCGGTAGCGTCGATAATCTTGCTTCTTGGGCAGGCCATCCTCAAACACGACGAGCGAGGCCACCACGTCGGTGCCCTGGATGTGCGAAATATCCGTGCACTCCATCCGAAGCGGCGCCTCCTCCATGCCAAGCGCGTCCTGGATGTCCTGGAGCGCCTGGGAACGGGCGGTGAGGTCGCCGACCCGCTTCAGCTTATGCTGGTGCAGCGCATCGGCGGCGTTCTTGCGCACGGTCTCCATCAGGGCCGCCTTGTCACCGCGCTGCGGGACGCGGATGTTCACCTGTGCGCCGCGCAGGCCCTCGAGCAGCTTCGTGACTTCCTCTTCCTCGTCCGGCATCGCGCACACGAGGATCTCCTTGGGCACCGGAACTGGCGAGCGCACCTCCGCGTGCGATTCCTGGTCCACGCCGCGGCGTTTGATGGTCTCCGCGGCCCGCCGGGCGTCCTCCGCCTGCTCCTGCTTTTGGCGCTCCACCGCGTCGGAGTAGTACTGCACGAGGAAGTTCTGCACGAGCACGGGCAGCGCAGGATCTGGCCCATCCCCGTCGAGGCGCTCCGCGGAGCCGGGCTCGTCGCCAGACTTCTCCACCACCCAGCCGCGCTGCGAGCGGATGCGGCCGCCGCGGACGTTGAAGATCTGCACCGCGGCTTCCAATTCGTCCGTATCGAAGGCGATGATGTCCGCATCCGTATCGGGGCTGAGCACGACCGTTTGGCGCTCCATGACCTTTTTGACGGCGCCGAGGTCGTCGCGAAGCCGCGCGGCCTTCTCAAACTCGAGGTGCTCAGCGGCGGACTCCATCTGCGCAGTCATATCGCGCACGACCTTGTCCGTGTTGCCGGACATAAACCCCATAAAGCCAGCAACGATGTCTTCGTATTCCGACTCGTCGACCCTGCCCACGCAGGGCGCGGCGCACTTGTCGATGTACCCAAGCAGGCAGGGGCGCCCCAACGTCTCGTGGCGGTTATACACTCCGTTGGAACAGGTGCGGATGGGAAACACCCGGGTGAGCAGGTCAAGTGTTTCGCGCACTGCCCACGCGTGGGAATACGGGCCGAAATAGCGCACCCCCTTCCGCTTGGGCCCGCGATAGAAGAAGGCTCGCGGGTACCGCTCGCGCACGCTCACGGCGAGCATCGGGTACGTCTTATCATCCCGATACATCACGTTGAACCAAGGATCGAACCTCTTGATCCACGTGTACTCGAGCTGGAGCGCCTCCACCTCGCTGGCCACCACGGTCCACTCCACCGAGGCCGCGGTGAACACCATCTGCCTGGTGCGCGGGTGCAGGTGCTCGGGCGGCTGGAAGTAGTTGTTCAGCCTTGCGCGAAGGCTTTTAGCCTTGCCCACGTACACGACACGCCCGTTCGCGTCGCGGAACTTATACACTCCCGGCTCCGTCGGAATGGTCCCTGGGGCCGGGCGGTAGTCCTTCGGGTTCGCCACGTGGGCGCTCCTCCTTCACACATCGGCGACAGGAGGTTAATCCTGCGGCATGTACTTCGCTTCAAGCTCTCGGAATTGGCCAACGGTGCGCAACGCGCTCTCCTTGTCTCCGGATTGGATGGCCCACAGCGGGACGTACTCAAAGTCCGGGAGTTCAAGGCGCGCCATGCGGGCACCCTTGGGGAACGAGAGTCCGTAGACCACGAGCCAGGGGTAGAACCTCGTCCCGATGATGTTGGAGACCTCCACGCCGTCTTCATTAGCGCGAACGCGGGGGCGGGTCAGGAAGTACCAGGACAAGGCGGAGATGATGAGTCCGACGCCGATGAACGCGAACTTGTCCACGCCGGTGATGGCCACCCCGGTGAACTTCACGTCCACGACGGCCGACATAAAGATGTGCACAGCCATCACCACGATGATCCAGACGATGGCCACACGCCTGAGAAACGGCGACTTCGCCGTGAATTCCCACGGCTTGGACGACGTCACCGCGTGGGGGTCGAGAGCGTTAAGGTACGCGAGTTCTTCGTCGCTGAGCTTCCTCGATTGGGTTGTATCCTCCGACACTCGCTTCTCCCTTTCCTGCCTCGTCTATAGGTGTGCTGCGTTGGGGTACCAGGAACCTGCTACGGGTCCCTTCGGATACTAGTCCCGCTCGTGCAGCGCCCGTACTTTGCCCAGCTCGACGGCGGCGCTGAGCGCGGCTCGTACGGCCAACGCTCCCCTGTCTTCTTTCGCGTCCTCGCCACCGGAGCGCTCGTAGGCCTGGTCCTCGTCCTCGACGGTGAGCACACCGTTGCCCACCGGGGTGCCCTCGTCCAGCGACACCCTGGTCAGGCCGCTGGTTACGGAGTCGCACACGACCTCGAAGTGGGCCGTCTTGCCGCGGATGACGCACCCGAGGGCGACCACCGCGTCGTAGCGGCGCGCGCACGCCTGCGTCACCACGGGGAGCTCCATCGCGCCATCCACGAGGTACTCATCTGCCTTCGCCCCGAGCTCGCGCGCGGTATCCCGCGCGCGCTCGCGCATCATGTCCACAATGCGTGCGTTCCAGCGGGTCGCCACAATGGCGAGGGTGTATCCCTCAGCGTTCGGGGAATAATCCTCCGGCGCACCGGAAGCGGTCATGCGTACAACACTCCTTCAACGCGCGTACTGCGCGAGGCGTAGGTCCCGAGCCGGCGCCCGTCGCAACGCGCGCGCCCTGGGATGAGATGGGTTTTGCGACAGACTGACAGGGTTCAGGATACGTGTCAACTCGCGGAACCGGGACCGCTGGCCGCCTCCTGTGCCAATTCGCGCAGTCGCTCCACCGCCTGCGCAGGATCGTCGGCGCCGAACACGGCGGAGCCCGCGACGAACGCGTCGACGCCAGCCTCCGCGGCTTGGGCGATGGTCGTGTTGCCGATTCCACCGTCGATGCCGATGATGGTGTCCAAGCACTCTGCGGCAATGTGGTCGCGCAACGTCATCACCTTGCGCAACACCTCGGGCATAAACTTCTGCCCGCCAAAGCCGGGCTCCACGCTCATCACCATGACCTGATCAAACTCCGACACCGAGTCGAGGTACGGCTCGATCGGGGTGCCAGGCTTGATGGCAAAGCCAGCCTGGACGCCGAGCTCACGGCACTGGCGCGCCGCGGCAACGTGGTCCCTGGTCGCCTCCACGTGAAAAACCAGCCGGTCGCCGCCCGCCTCGACGTAGGTGGAGAACCACCGCTCCGGCTCCTCGATCATCAGGTGCATGTCCAGGAACTGGTCGGTGACACCGTTGACGGCTTTGGTCACGTCGGGCCCGAACGAGAGGTTGGGCACGAAATGACCGTCCATGATGTCCACGTGGAGCAGGTCTGCCGAGGGGACTTTCCGCACGTCCGCGCCAAGATTGGCGTAGTCGGCGGCCAGGATGGAGGGGGCGATGTAGATCATGCCACCAAGCCTACTTCTTGCGCAGGACCGCGAAGAACATCGCGTCGGTGCCGTGCCGGTGCGGCCACATCTGCACGCTCGGAAATTCGCCGGTGTGCTCCATTCCGCAGGCGAACCCGGCGGCGTCGAGTTCCTCAACCCCGCCGTCGCCCAGCGCCGCGTCGACGACACCGCGCGTCTCCCGCAGGTCCGGTGAGCAGGTGGAGTACACGATGACGCCGCCGGGGCGCGCGAGGCGAATCGCGGAGGCAAGAAGCTCCGATTGCAGGGTGGTCAGCTCAGCGATGTCTCGCTCGGACTTGGTCCAGCGCGCCTCCGGGCGACGGCGCAGTGCGCCAAGACCGGAGCAGGGGGCGTCGACAAGCACTCGGTCGTAGCCCGGTGCGAGACCAGGATCGCGGCCGTCCGCGGTGTGGACGCGGACCGGGAGACCGTCGGTTGCCTTGCGGACGAGCTCGGCACGGTGCGCGCTGCTCTCCACGGCGTCGACCGACGCGCCGTCAATGCGCGCGAGCGCGCCCATCAGCGCCGCCTTGCCGCCGGGGCCTGCGCATAAGTCAAGCCATTTACCTTGATCTCCCTCGACGGGCACCTCGGCGACGGCGCGTGCGATGAGCTGCGAGCCCTCGTCCTGCACGGCGGCGAGCCGCTCACGAACTGGCTCGAGCTGACCGGGATCACCCTCATCGAGGTACACCGCGTACGGGGAGTATGTCCCTTCCTCCCCGCCGATGCTCAGTGCCAGCTCCTCGGCGGAGAGCTCGCCGGGCCGGGCGACCAGGTGCACGGTGGGGCGAGCCGAATCCGACTCGAGGGCGCGCTCCAGCTCGGCTAGCTGGTCGGGCGAGGATTCGCTGTCGAGCCCGAGCGCGGCGAAGAAGGAGCGTGCGATCCAGGCCGGGTGCGCGTGGCGGAACGCCGCCGCCTCCAGCGCGCCGGAGGGCGTGAGCCGGTCAAACCACTGCTGGGGCGTGGAGCGGTCGACCGTGCGCAGGATGCCATTGGCAAAGCCCTTCGCCTTACCTTGACCGGCGGCCTCGACCAGCCGCACCGACGTGTCCACCGCCGCGTGCGAGGACACCCGGGTGTAGAGCAGCTGGTAGGTGCCCAGGCGAAGCGCCGCCAGCACCCGCGGGTCGATCCGGTCCAGCTCACGCGAGGAGTTCTCCGCGATCACCGCGTCCAGCACACCCTGTGTGCGCAGCGCACCGTACGTCAGCTCGGTGGCAAACGCCGCGTCGCGCCCGGAGATCTTGCGCTCCCGCAGCAGCGCCGGCAGCGCCAGGTTCGCGTACGCGCCCTCCTCGCTCACGCGGAGCAGCACGTCAAAGGCCGCCTCTCGCGCCGCGTCTCCGGTACGCGTAGCGGGCCCCCGCTTGCTGGCGCCACCACGCCGGCTCGCCTGGCCGCGGCGGTCACCCCGGCTGTTCTTCTGCCCCTTGCGCTCGGACTCCTGGTTGCGCGCCGACTCCTGGCTGCGCCGCCCTGCGGAGCGGGATCGGAATCCTCCGCTCATGCGAACACCACTCCCTGCTCAATCTGCGCCGGCTGTAGGCCGCGGCCCCAGTCGGCGGCGTTCATCCGCTTCTTTCCCGGCGGCTGGATCGTGCCCAGCACCACGTCCTGCGTCGCGGTGCCCACGACAACCCGGTTCTTTTCTACCCGCACCGCGCCGGGAGTGAGCGTGTCTTCGCCGGTAAGCGCGACGGGGCCCAGCTTGTAACGGTCGTCGCCCACCGTCGTCCACGCGCCGGGGCCCGGGGTGTGGGCGCGCACGGCGCGGTCGATGTCGGCGGCGGCTGCGGACCAGTCCACGCGGGCGTCGGCAGGCACGATCTTGGGCGCGTAGGTGGCCTCCCCCGATTGCGGTGTGGGTGTGACCGTGCCATTTTCGAGCCCCGTCATGGTGTCCACGAGGAGGTCCGCACCGGCGTAGGCCAGGCGCGTGAGCAGATCGTCGGCGGTGTCCTCCGCGCCGATGGTCTCGGTGATGGTGCCGAGGACCTCGCCGGTGTCCAGACCTTTGTCGATGCGGAAGGTGCTCGCGCCCGTCTCCGCATCACCCGCGAGGATCGCGGACTGGACCGGCGCCGCGCCGCGCCACCGCGGCAGGAGCGAAAAGTGCAGGTTGACCCACCCGTGCCTCGGTATGCCCAACATGTCCTCGGGGATGAGATTGCCGTACGCCACCACCGGGATTGCGTCAGGCGCCAGCGCCGTGAGTCGGTCCCGAATCTCCTCGTTTTCGCGCAAGCTCTCCGGTGCCAGGACCTCGATGCCGTGCTCGACCGCGAGCGCCTTGACCGGCGAGGGGTGCAGCGTACGGCCGCGCCCGCGCCGCGCGTCGGGCCGAGTGAGCACCGCCACGACCTCGTGCTGTGAATCAATGAGTCGCTGCAACGCCACCACCGCTGGTTCCGGGGTGCCGGCGAACACTAGCCGCATATCCTTCTCCTCCCCCGGTCGCCCGGGCTTATCGACGTCACCGCCCCCGCACCACTCGTGCGCCGCAGGCAGCGTTTGCCCGCCCAGTCTACTGCTCCTCCGCGGCGCCTAACCCACGTCTATCGGGTTGACCTGAACGCGCAGGGGAAGGGTCTGCCGCCGCGCCGCCCGGTTGATCAGTCCGGTGCGGAGCGCCGTACCAAGCGCGGCGCGGCCATGGAGCGGTGAGCGCACGAGCATCCGCTGGGCCGGGCCGTACTCGCCCCGGTCCCATTCACCCGGGACGTCGATCCCCGGCGGGAGGTCGACCGGCCCGAGCACCTCCGCGTGGTCCGGCAACTCCACGTTGCCAAAGAAGTCGTCCAACGCCTTGCGCGGCGCGTCCACCACAGCGATGTGCACCGCGGGCGGGAAGCGTGCGTCCCGCCGCTGCGCCAGCTCGAGTGCCGCGTGCCCGCGGGCGTCCCACCGGATCAGATGCTGCACGACCGGGAGCGACGGCTCCGCGACCACGACAACCTCGCCGCCGTCGGCGTGCGGCTGCACGAGCGCGGCAGCGGCCGCCCACTTGGCGTACGTGTCCTCCACCGCCCGCAGGTCCGGCCGCTGCAGCAGCGCCCACACGTCCAGCAGCACAGCCGCGCCGTAGCCTCCTTCCGCGACCGGCTCAGCCCCCGGGGTGGCCACAATGATCGCCGGCTCCGCGGGCACGGCATCCAGGACCTTGTCGCCCCACGACGTGCGCACCCGGAACTGCGCGAACGCCCTACCAAGCTCCTCCGCCGTGCGCTCGGTGCCCAGCACCATCGCGCGCACCCGTTTCGACCCGCACTCCGGACACACGTGCGCCGGGTCCATGCGGCCGCACCACCGACACGTCGGCGCCGCCGCCTCGCCGCCAGCGGGCAGGCCGAGCGGGCCGTTGCACCACCTGCAGCGCGCCGGCGCGCGGCACTGCCCGCAGGCCAGGGACTGGATGTAGCCGGTGCGCGGGACCTGGAAGAGCACGGGCGTCCCGCGGCGCAGCGCAGCGCGCGCAGCCATGAAGGCCGCCGACGGCATCCTTGCCTGCCGCGCCCGGGGGTCCCGCTCCATAGCGGCGTCCGAGTCCCCCGCCGCGTGGATGCGTGGGCTGACCTGCCGGAGCACCGCCCGCGGGGCGAGCAGCTCGTGCATCCAACCGCGCTCCACAAACAGCTGCGTTTCCGCGGTCCGCGCATACCCGCCGATGATCAGCGGCACCTGCTCCTGCGCCGAGCGGGTGGTGAGTACTTCGCGTGCGTGAGCGTAGGGCGCGCGGGGGTCAACCAGGCTCTCGTCCCCATCGTGCATGAGCACTATCAACCGCAAGTTGCGCACGGGGGCAAACGCCGCCGAGCGGGTCCCAACTACGATCCGGCCCTGGCCGTGCAAGATCGAGAGGTAGCGTGAGTACCGCGCCTGCGGCCCCTGCTTCGCGGTGAGCGTGGTCACCTGGCGCGCCGAAACATGCTCGCGCAGCGCTGCTTCGCACCGTTCCACGTCGCGCTGGTCGGGCACGACGACGAGCGCGCCGCCCCCGCTGAGCGCGACCTTCACGGCGAGCGCCCCCACCGTCGCGGCCCAGTCCTCTCCAGGCACGACCTGCCAGGCGGCGCGTGCGAGTTTCCCGTCCAGGACTGCGTCCACAAAGCTCTCCCCGTAATGATAGGAACTCCACGCAGAGAGGTCTGGCTCGGTCGCCTCCCCCAGCTCGCCCCAGGGTGTCGACGTATCGGTCTCCTCGGCTTTGGCGTGACGCGCCGGAATGGCGGAGCGGTAGATGTCGGAGCGGACGCCGGCGTAGCGCTGCGCGAGGGCGTCGATAAGCAAGCGCAACTGCTCTGGCGCGACGACCTCCGGTGAGATGACGCGCTCGATGAAGCGAAGGTTCCCCTCGTGCGAAGAAACCGCAGTGCGCTCGAGCACGATCGCGTCCACCAGCCGGCCCGCAAAGCGGATCCGCACCCGCACCCCGGGCTGCGCGGCTTCGGAGTCGCCCTCCGTGACCAGGTAGTCGAAGGGGCGGTCCAGCTGCGCCAGGCCCAACATCGGCAGCACCCGCGCGACGGGGTACTGGGCTGCGGGCGAAGACGACATGCTGCCCGAGTTTAGCGCACTAGCTGGCGGCGGCCTTGAGCTCCTCCGCCTTGTTCAGCTGCTCCCACGGCAGCTGAACATCGGTGCGGCCGAAGTGCCCGTACGCTGCGGTTTGGGCGTAGATCGGGCGCAGCAGGTCAAGCTCGCGGATGATCGCGGCAGGTCGGAGATCAAAGACCTTCTCCACGGCCTGCTGGATCGTGGCATCCGTCTGCCCCTCGGCGGCGGTGTCGAAGGTCTCCACGTACAGGCCCACCGGGGTGGCGCGGCCAATGGCGTACGCCACCTGGACCTCGACGCGCTCCGCCAGGCCCGCGGCGACGATATTCTTGGCCACCCAGCGCATTGCGTACGCGGCCGAGCGGTCCACCTTTGAGGGGTCCTTGCCCGAGAACGCCCCGCCGCCGTGGCGAGCCATGCCGCCGTAGGTGTCCACGATGATCTTGCGGCCGGTCAGACCGGCGTCCCCCATCGGGCCGCCGAGCACAAACGAGCCGGACGGGTTCACCAGCAGCTTCGTGTCCGGCGTGTAGTACTGCTCCAAACCGGCGTCCTTGACTACCCACTCGAGCACCTCGGTACGCAGGGCGTTGCGCAGCGCATCGCCGGTGAAGTCCGGGTCGTGCTGCGTGGAAATTACCACCGTGTCCAGCGCGACAGGGGTGTTGCCGTCGTAGGCAAAGGTGACCTGGGTCTTGCCGTCGGGGCGCAGGCCCACCACTTTGCCCATCTTGCGCACCTCGGTGAGCCTCCGCGCAAGGCGGTGCGCGGTGGAAATGGGAAGCGGCATGTACTCCGGCGTTTCATTCGTGGCGTACCCAAACATGAGGCCCTGGTCGCCGGCACCGGCCTGATCGTTCGCCTCCGCGGAGGACTGCTCGCGGACCTCCTGCGAGGTCGACACGCCCTCCGAAATTTCCAGCGACTGGTCACCGATCGCGATGTTGACGCCGCACGTACGCCCGTCGAACCCCACTTCGGACGACGTAAAGCCGATGCTGACCAGCTTGTCGCGCACGATCTTCGCAATGTTGGAGTACGCCGTCGTGTTGACCTCGCCCACCACGTGCACCTGTCCGGTGGTGACCAGAGTCTCTACAGCCACGCGCGCTGCGGGATCCTGCGCGAGTATGTCGTCCAGGATGGCATCTGAGATGGCATCGCAGATCTTATCGGGGTGGCCCTCGGTCACCGACTCGCTGGTGAACAAACGGTAGTAAGGATCAGTAGACAAAATGGTCTCGCTTTCGGTGCAGCACTGTTTCGTATCTCATCGCCGTGCAGGCTAAGCGCGAGCGGGGCGAACGCTTATCGACGCCACCTCGCCCCACGCGAATGAACACCACGATAGACCAAGCTGTCTAAGTTGGCAACGTTATGCTTCCGTGTCGTGCCCCGCGGCCTCAATCGCGCTCCAGATCTGCGCCGCGACCTCGTGCTTGGTGCCGTCCTCAATCGTGGCGACCCCGCCGTCGCGCGACAGCAACCACCCCGAGTTCCGGGCTTGCCCAAAAACCTTGCCGCCCGAGACGTCGTTGACCATCAGGAGGTCCGCACCCTTGCGTGCCAGCTTTGCCTTCCCATACTCCAGCGCGTTATCCGTCTCAGCCGCGAACCCCATAATCGCCGCCGTCGTCTCCCCGTTGTCACGCATGTCAACGAGCCCACGCAGAATGTCCGGGTTTTCTACCAGCTCGATGCGCTCTAGCGACGCATCGGCCTGCCCCTTCTTCAGCTTCGAGGTCGCCTCGTGCGCCGGCCGGTAATCTGCCACGGCGGCGGCCATGATCACCACATCCGCCTCGGGAGCACGCGAGCGCATCTCGCGCTCCATGTCGCGGGTCGAGGTCACCCGTACCACGTCTGCACCAGCCGGGGTCTCCAGCGCCTCCGTGTTTCCCGCAACCACAGTGACCTGCGCGCCCTTGTGCGCGGCAATATCGGCCAGTGCAAAGCCCTGGCGCCCGGAGGACCGATTACCCACGTACCGGACCGGGTCGATGTTTTCCTGCGTGCCCCCGGCGCTGACCAGCACGCGCTTGCCCTCCAGCGGGCGGCCCAGCGGCCCGGTCGTGGCGACCGTGCGCGCGAGCTCCGCAATCGCCTGAGGCTCGAGCAACCGACCGGGGCCAGAGTCCTTCCCGGTCAGCCGCCCGTGCGCGGGCTCCAGGACCGTCACCCCGCGGCTGCGCAGCGTGGCCACGTTCGTTTGCGTGGCAGCGTTGTGCCACATCTCCGTGTGCATCGCCGGTGCCACGACGACGGGGCACGTGGCCACGAGCACCGTCGCGGTCAGGAGGTCGTCCGCGCGCCCCGCTGCAATGCGCGCGATCACGTCCGCAGTCGCCGGGGCCACCACGATCAGGTCAGCCTCCTGACCAATGCGAACGTGCTGCACCTCGTCGACCCGCTCGAAGACACCGGTGTCCACCGGGTGCCCGGACAGCGCCTCGAATGTGGCGGCGCCGACGAAGTTGAGCGCGTTGGCGGTCGGGACCACGCGGACGTCGTCCCCCGCCTCTTTGAAGTCTCTGATCAGGTGGCAGGCTTTGTATGCCGCGATACCGCCGGCGACGCCGACGACTACGTTGCGTTGACTCATGGTGGCCTAGTCTACGCAAACGGCACCACCCGCAAACCCAATGCAGGCTTGCTCGGTGGTGCCGATTCGATTTCTCAGGCGACGCGGGGCCGCCGAGGCGTTACTGGCCCTCTTCGTGCTCGAGGAGACCAGCCTGGATCTCACGCAGCGCAATGGACAGCGGCTTCTCCCCCGCCTCCGGGGTGACCAGCGGGCCGACGAACTCAAACACGCCGTCCTCGGAATCCTGGTAGAAGCTGTTGATCTGGCGTGCGCGCTTCGCGGCGAAGATAACCAGTGCGTACTTGGACGACACCTTGGTCAGCAGCTCATCAATCGGAGGCGCAGTAATGCCTTCGGGTGCGTCGTAGGACTTGTCCTCGGTAGCTTCCGGGGCTGCCTGCGACGGTTCCTCAGTAATGTTGCTCACTAAAAACCTACTCGCTTGTGTTGTTGTTCGATGTATTCATCAGGATGCTGGCAATTGCCGCGACGGCCGAATCCACGTCATCGTTGACCACAACGCTATCAAACTCATCCTGAGCGTTGAGCTCTTCACGAGCCGTGGTGAGACGACGCTGAATCACGTCCTCGGTCTCGGTGCCACGCCCGGACAGGCGCTGCACCAGAATCTCCCACGATGGCGGGGCAAGGAACACCGTTCTTGCCTCCGGCATCAACTGCTTGATGTTGCGAGCCCCGGCGAGGTCAACCTCCACGAGCACGGGGCGACCGGCTGAGAGGGCCTCACGCACCGGACCGGACGGGGTGCCGGAACGCTGCAGGCCGCCGTGAATGTCGGCCCACTCCAGCATCTCCCCCGCGTCAATCCGGCGCTGGAAGTCATCAGCGCTGACGAAGAAGTAGTCCTCCCCGTCGACCTCGCCCGGGCGGGGTGCCCGGGTGGTCATGGAGACGGAGAAGTAAAGATCCGGGACGTCGCTGACAAGCCGCCGCACCACTGTCGATTTCCCTACAGCGGAGGGCCCGGCCAGGACGACCAGGCTCCCACGCGGCGCTGTCTCAGTCATCTCTAGTCCTCGGAGAAGCCGAAGCGCTCCAGCAGGGCGCGACGCTGACGCTCGCCCAGGCCGCGCAGACGGCGGGTCTGTGCGATTTCCAGCTCTTCCATGATCTCGCGGGCCTTGACCTTGCCCACCTTCGGCATCGCCTCGAGCAGTGCGGAGACCTTGGTCTTGCCGATGATCTCGTCGGACTCAGCCTTGTCCAGCACGTCCTTGAGGTCGGTGTCGCCGCGCTTCAGCGAAGCCTTCAGCTCTGCGCGCTGCTTACGTGCCTCTGCCGCCTTGGCAAGTGCTGCCTTACGCTGCTCATCAGTCAACTGTGGAAGTGCCACTGGTTCCTCCATGTGTGTAGTAGTACGTATCGGTCCAGTTCTACCGAAACCGTCAAGCCGAGTCCACCACACGAATCCACAGGGCCGTTCAACAGCCCGAATGCCATCCGTGCAACTCTCAGTTCTGGCTAAGTGTAGCACTGGGTCAGATCCTCCGCGCCGACGCGCGCCGGGGAGCGTGCCCCGGCCACCGCACCGCAACCGCGGCCCGATGCGTCAAACGATTTAACCACGTCAACGCGTTGACGGAACTAAACTACCAGGGTTTTTGCCCAAAAGCGCAAACGACCCCGGCAAAGCTCCTATTTTGCCAGCTCACCGGCCCGGCCGCGAAGTTTCCCCACGTCAGGGCCAGCACTGAGCACGGACCGCGACACGTTCGGAAACACCAGCCGCGCCTGCGCGCCGGCGATGCGCGCCACGTCATCCATCGTGGCACCCTGCGCGCCCACCCCGGGCATGAGCACCGGCGCGTTGAGGCGCTCGAGCAGGGGCGGCTTGCCGACGGTCGCGCCCACCACGACACCGACGTGACCGACGCCGGATTCGGCATCGCCGTTGTACGCCGCGCACCCGTCGACCATGTACTGGGCGATCGTGCGGTCGTCGATAACCGAGCTCTGGAACGCCTCCGCCTCCGGATTTGAGTTCGCGGCCATGATGAATACGCCCTTGCCGTGCTCGCCGGCCAACTCGATGGCGGGCTCCAGCGAGCCGACGCCGAGGTACGGCGTCAGCGTGACCGCGTCGGCCTCCAGCGGAGCTCCTGGCTCCAGCCAGGCGGCCGCGTAGCCGGCCATGGTCGAGCCGATGTCGCCGCGCTTCGCGTCCGCCACCGAGAGGGTGTCGCGCTCGCGCAGCGACGCCAGCGTCTCCTCCAAGACCGCAAAGCCGCGCGCACCGAAGCGCTCAAAGAACGCGACCTGCGGCTTCACCAGGGCGACGTGCCCGGCGAACGCCTCGACGCAGATTTCCGCGAAGCGGCGCAAGCCGTCAACGGAGTCTGGCAAGCCCCACTGCTGCAGCAGCGCGGCGTGCGGGTCGATGCCGACGCACAGCCGACCGTGGCGCTCGCCCGCGGCGACGAGACGATCGGCGAACCCGGGCTGCGGGGCGCTACTCGGCATCGGCGCTCGCCTCTTCCTTGGCTGCATGCTCGAGCTCCTGCAGGCTCATCACAGTGATCTCGTTGTCCCGGATCGCCTCGATGCCCTGCACGGCCGCGGTCACGCCCTGCACCGTGGTCATGATCGGCACGCCAGCGACGACAGCCGCCGCGCGAATGTCGTAACCGTCATGGCGGGCACCGGAGGAACCGGCCGGGGTGTTGAGGATCAGGTCGATCTCGCCGTCATTAATGCGGTCCACAATCGAGGTTCCCTCGCCGCCCTCGCGCACCTCGGAGGCCTTCTGAGCGACCTCGCACTCGATGCCGTTGCGGCGCAGCATCTGGGCGGTGCCGGCCGTAGCCACCACCTTGAAGCCCATGGTGTACAGGCGCTGGATCGGGAAGATGAGGGTGCGCTTGTCGCGGTTGGCCACCGAGACGAAGACAGTGCCCTCCGTGGGCAAGGCGCCAAACGCTGCGGTCTCCGCCTTCGCGTACGCCACGCCGAAGGACGGGGCAAGGCCCATCACCTCGCCCGTGGACTTCATCTCCGGGCCGAGGATGGTATCCAGCAGCGAGCCGTCTGGGCGTCGGAAGCGCGTGAACGGGAGGACCGCCTCCTTCACCGCGATCGGGTGCTCAAGCGGGAGGGAGCCGCCGTCGTAGTCCGACGGGATCAGTCCCTCCTCGCGCAGCTGCGCGATGGAGGCGCCCATCATGATGCGCGACGCGGCCTTGGCCAGGTGCACGCCCGTCGCCTTCGACACGAACGGGACGGTGCGCGAGGCGCGCGGGTTTGCCTCGATGACGTAGAGGATGTCGTCCTTGAGCGCGAACTGCACGTTCATCAGGCCCTTGACGCCGATCCCGTGCGCCAGTGCCTCCGCGGAGCGGCGCACCTTGGCAATGTCGTCCGGGCCGAGTGTCATCGGCGGCAGCGCGCAACCGGAGTCGCCGGAGTGGATACCGGCCTCCTCGATGTGCTCCATGACGCCGCCGAGGTAGACCTCGTCGCCGTCGCACAGCACGTCCACGTCGATCTCGATCGCGGAGTCCAGGAAGCGGTCTACCAGCACCGGGTGGTCCGGCGACAGCTCGGTGGCGCGCTCAATGTAGTCGTGCAGGCTCGCCTCGTCGTAGACGATCTCCATGCCGCGGCCGCCCAGCACGTAAGAAGGGCGCACGAGCACCGGGTAGCCGATGCCGTTGGCCACCTCGCGCGCTTCGTCGAAGGAGGTGGCGGTGCCGTAGGCAGGCGCCGGCAGGTTCGCTGCGGTGAGCACGTCGCCGAACTCGCCGCGGTCCTCCGCCAGGTCGATGGCTTCCGGGCTGGTGCCCACGACAGGCACGCCGGCATCCGCAAGCCGCTGCGCCAGGCCCAGCGGGGTCTGGCCACCAAGCTGGACAATCACGCCAGCCACCGTGCCGGACGCCTGCTCGGCGCGGTAGATCTCCATAACGTCCTCGAACGTCAGCGGCTCGAAGTAGAGGCGGTCTGCGGTGTCGTAGTCGGTGGAGACGGTCTCCGGGTTGCAGTTGACCATCACCGTCTCGTAGCCAATGCGCGACAGCTCAAGGGCCGCGTGCACACACGAGTAGTCGAACTCGATGCCCTGGCCGATGCGGTTCGGGCCGGAGCCGAGGATGATGACCTTCTCGCGGCCAGTCTCGGCGACCTCGGACTCCGCGTTCGGGTCCATCTCGTAGGCCGAGTAGTGGTACGGCGTCTGCGCCTCGAACTCACCCGCGCAGGTGTCCACCGTCTTGAACACGGGGTGGATGTCCAGCGACCAGCGCAGGGAGCGCACGCCGTCTTCGCCGGCCAGCTCCGGGCGCAGCGCGGCGATCTGGGCGTCGGACAGCCCATACGTCTTGGCCTCGCGGAGGAGGTCGGCGTCGAGCACGGGGGCGTCGGCAAGCGTGCTCCTGAAGTTCACGAGCGCCTGCAGCTCGGCGAGGAACCAGGGGTCGATACCGCTGGCCTCGTGCACGAGCTCGATCGACGCGCCGAGGCGCAGGGCCAGCTCGACGTCGTACATGCGCTTGTCCGTCGGCGTCTTCAGGTCATCCAGCACGGCGTTGAGGTCCTGCTCGCGGCCTTCCGCGAAGTACTCGTCGGGCTTGGTCCAGAAACCGTTCGGCTTGTCCTCCATCGAGCGCATGACCTTGTTCAGGCTCTGGATGTAGTTGCGGCCAATGCCCATTGCCTCGCCGACCGCCTTCATGGAGGTGCCGAGGGTGTCGTCGCTGCCAGGGAACTTCTCAAACGCAAAGCGCGGCATCTTGGCAATGACGTAGTCCAGGGTCGGCTCGAACGCCGCCGGGGTTTCGCCGGTGATGTCGTTGGTGATCTCGTCGAGGGTGTAGCCGATGGCCAGCAGCGAGGCGATCTTTGCAATCGGGAAGCCAGTGGCTTTCGACGCCAGCGCGGACGAGCGCGAGACGCGGGGGTTCATCTCGATGGTGATGATGCGGCCATCGTCCGGGTTAACCGCGAACTGAATATTGCAGCCGCCGGTGTCCACGCCGACCTCGCGGATGATCGCGATGCCCTGGTTGCGCATGGTCTGGTACTCGCGGTCGGTAAGCGTCAGCGCAGGCGCCACGGTCACGGAGTCGCCGGTGTGCACGCCGAGCGCGTCAACGTTTTCGATGGACGCGATGACCACGACGTTGTCGTCGCCGTCGCGCATGAGCTCCAGCTCGTACTCCTTCCAGCCGAGGATGGATTCCTCGATGAGCACGTTGGCCTCCGGGCTGGCCTCCAGGCCGCCACCGGCGATTCGGTCCAGGTCCTCCATGGAAAACGCCAGGCCGGAGCCGAGCCCACCCATGGTGAAGGACGGGCGCACGACGACGGGCAGTCCCAGCTCGGCGACGGTCTCGTGGACCTCGTCCATGTTGAAGCAGACTCGGGAGCGCGCAGACTCGCCGCCGATCTTGGCAACGATGTCCTTGAACTTCTGGCGGTCCTCGCCGCGCTCGATGGCGTCGATATTTGCGCCGATGAGCTCCACGCCGTGCTTGGTCAGGATGCCCTGGCGGTCCAGCTGGATCGCAGCGTTGAGGGCGGTCTGTCCGCCGAGGGTTGCCAGGATGGCGTCAACCGGGGTGCCCTGTTCGGCCTCGCGGGCGAGGATCTTGTCAATGTATTCGGGCTCGATCGGCTCGACGTAGGTGTGGTCGGCGAACTCCGGGTCGGTCATGATAGTGGCCGGGTTGGAGTTGATGAGGGTCACGCGCAGGCCCTCCTCCTTAAGCACGCGGCACGCCTGGGTACCCGAGTAGTCAAACTCGCAGGCTTGACCGATGACGATTGGCCCGGAACCAATAACCAGGACGTGGTTGATGTCGTTGCGTTTCATCGTGAATTCTCCCTTGTGTTTCCTGGTTCCTGGTTACTGTGCGTTCGGGCTGTGCTGCTGCATGAGCTCGATGAACTGATCAAACAGCGGGTTCGCGTCGTGCGGTCCGGCGGCAGACTCCGGGTGGAACTGCACCGAGTAGGCCATGCCGTTATCCAGCGCGACGCCCTCCACGGTGTCGTCGTTCAGGCAGGTGTGCGACACCACGGCCGAGCCGAAATCCGTGTCGAATTTCTCGCCCACGCCAACGCCGTCCGGCGCCTTCAGCGCGAAGCCGTGGTTTTGCGAGGTGATGTCAATCTTGCCGGTCAGGTGGTTCTTCACCGGCACGTTGATGCCGCGGTGGCCGAACTTCATCTTGAAGGTCTCCAGCCCCAACGCGCGGCCGAGGATCTGGTTGCCAAAGCAGATGCCAAACAGCGGCAGCTTCTGCTCGAGGACCTTGCGGGTGATGTCCACCATCTCGTCGGCGGTCGCCGGGTCGCCCGGGCCGTTGGAGATGAACACGCCGTCCGGGTTGTACTGAGTGATCTCCTCAAAGGGAGTGTTCGCAGGCACGACGATGGTCTCCACCCCGCGCTTGGCCAGGTGGTTCGGGGTCGCCGTCTTCACGCCCATGTCGTACGCCACGACGGTGAAGCGCTTCTCCCCCTGCGCCTTGACCGTATACGGCTCATCCGCGCTGACCTCGGCGGACAGGTCGGCTCCAGCCATGCTCGGCTGCTCGTTTACCAGCGCCACAAGCTTATCGACGCTCTGTGCAGCATCCTCCCCCACAAAAATGCCAGCCGGAATGGAGCCGAAATTGCGCAGGTGGCGCACCACGGAGCGGGTGTCGATACCGCTGATGCCCACGATGCCCTGGTTGCGCATCTCCTCTTCCAACGAACGCTCCGCGCGCCAGCTGGAGACCCGCTTGGATAGGTCGCGGATGATCAGGCCGGCAACCCAGATGCGGTTGCCGCGGGACTCATTGTCCTCGTCGTTCCAGCCGGTATTGCCAATCTGCGGTGCCGTCATCACGACGATCTGGCGGTGGTAGGACGGGTCCGTCATGGTCTCCTGGTAGCCGCTCATGCCAGTGGTGAAGACGGCTTCGCCGTACACCGGCTCGATCGTCGCGGAGTCCTGCGAGTCGCGATCAGCCGAGACGGCGCCAAAGGCGGTTCCGCGGTAGACGTTGCCGTCTCCGAGCACGAGTGCCGCAGGGATTCGAGATTGAGTCATGGTGGTTCCTTACTTCGTGCTGGTTGTGGTGTCGCTTGGGGTGGCGCGGTAGGTCACCTCGCCGCGCAGCAGCGTCAGTGCCACGCTAGTGGAAAACTCGGTGCCCTCGTAGGGCGTGTTCGAGGCCTTCGAGCGGAGCTCCTCGCCGTGTACGGTCCACGCGGCTCCCGGGTCAACGAGCACCAGGTTCGCGGGCTCGCCCTCCGCAATCGGCCGGCCCTGGTCAGCCAGGCGGAGGATCTCCGCGGGGCGCTCGCTCATTACCTTGGCCACAAAGCGCCAATCTGCCAGCCTGGATTCGACGAAGACCTTGGCAATGATGGCCAGCGAGGTCTCCAGCCCGAGCATGCCCGGCTTCGCGTGTTCGAACTCCACGCACTTATCCTCGGAGCCGTGCGGCGCGTGGTCAGTGGCCACGACGTCCACGGTGCCGTCGAGCAGTGCGTCGCGCAGCGCGACCGTATCGCGGGACTCGCGAAGCGGCGGGTTGACGCGGAAGACGCCGTCGTAGGTTTCCAGCTTCTCGTCCGTGAGCAGCAGGTGGTGCGGGGTAACCTCGGCGCTTACCGCGATGCCCTGGGACTTCGCCCACCGCAGCAGTTCCACGGTGCCCTCAGTCGAGGCGTGGCAGATGTGCAGGCGCCCGCCGTAGTCACGCGTCATGATCACGTCGCGTGCCACCACCGATTCCTCGGCGACGCGCGGCCAGCCGCCCAAACCGAGTCGTGCGGCCACCTCGCCCTCGTGCGCGACCGAGTCCGCGGTCATGCGGTGGTCCTCGGCGTGCTGAGCCAGCAGGACGTCGTACGCCTTCGCGTACTCCACCGCGCGGCGCATCACCTGCGGGTTGTTGACGCACTTGCCGTCGTCGGAAAACATCCGCACGTGGCCGCGGCTCATCAGGCCGATCTCGCTGAGCTGCTCACCTTGAAGCCCCTGCGTGATCGCGCCAACCGGGTACACGTCGCACTTCCCGTAGGCCTGGCCCTTTTCCCACACGGCGTCAGCCAAAAACGGCTGATCAATCACCGGGCTGGTGTTCGCCATAGTGAACACCGCGGTGAACCCACCCTTCGCAGCGGCGTCCGAGCCGGTGGCGATGGTCTCGGTGTCCTCGCGGCCCGGCTCGCGCAAGTGGACGTGCATGTCCACCAGGCCCGGCAGAAGCACCTTCCCCTGCGCGTCGATGACCTCGGTGTCCTTGACGCTCTCGGCGTCGTTGGCGCCGAGGTCGGTGCCGATGGCGGTGATCACGCCGCCGTCGATAAGCACCTGCACCTCGTCCTCGCCGTACGGGCGCACGTTCTTCAACAGAATCTTTGCCATTTACTTTTCCTCTCCCGCAAGCAGCGTAAACAGCACGGCCATGCGCGTGTAGACACCGTTGGTTACCTGCTGCAACACCGCCGTGTTCTGGCGCTCCGCAACAGCAAAATTGATTTCCATTCCGCGCAGCATCGGGCCCGGGTGCATGATGATCGCGCCGTCCTTCATGCGGTCCGCGCGAGCCGCGCTCAGCCCGTACAGCGAGGCGTACTCGCGGTGCGAGGGGAAGAAGCCGCCGTGCATGCGCTCGGCCTGCACGCGGAGCATCATTACCACGTCCGCGTCCGCAACCTCCGCGTCCAAGTCGTAGGCCACGCGCGCTGGCCAGTGCTCGACCCCGGTGGGCAGCAGGGTTGGCGGCGCGACCAGCACGACCTCCGCGCCGAGCAGCGTGAGCAGGTCAACGTTGGAGCGGACCACGCGCGAGTGCACGATGTCGCCCACGATGACCACCTTGCGCCCGGCGATCTCGCCGATGCGCTGGCGCATGGTCACCGCGTCCAGCAGGGCCTGGGTCGGGTGCTGGTGCTTGCCGTCGCCGGCGTTGATGATGCTGGTCTCCGGCAGCCACTGTGTAAGCAGCTTCGCGGCACCGGATGCGGAGTGGCGCATGATGATGGCATCGGCGCCGACCGACTGCACCGTGAGCGCCGTGTCTTTGAGGGACTCGCCCTTCTTCACCGAGGAGCTGGAAGCGGAAATGTTAATCACGTCCGCGCTCATCCACTTGCCCGCGGTCTCAAACGAGGAACGCGTGCGGGTGGAGTTCTCGTAGAACAGGGTGAAGATGGTGCGCCCACGGAGTGTGGGCAACTTCTTGATGTCGCGGCCGTCCAGGGCTTCCTTGAAGCGGTCGGCCTCATCCATGATCGCGATGGCGTCGTCGCGGGTGAGATCCGCGATGTCAACGAGGTGTTTCATGCTACTTCGCCTCTCCTTCGGCGGCCGGTGCGGTCCGGCTGAGCGTGACCGCGTCGCGGGCATCAATCGGCGTGAGCGTGACGGACACGTCCTCCGTGAGCGCGGTCGGAATGTTCTTGCCCACGTAGTCGGCGCGGATGGGCAGCTGCCTGTGCCCCCGGTCCACCAGCACCGCGAGCTGGATCGCGGCCGGGCGGCCAATGTCGCGCAGCGAGTCGAGCGCTGCCCGGATGGTGCGACCGGAGTATAGGACGTCGTCCACGAGGATCACCGTCGCGCCGTCAAGCGGCGCGGGGATGCTTGTGGGGCGCAGCGCGCGGTGCGGCTTGTCGCGCAGGTCGTCCCTGTATAGGGTCACGTCGAGACTTCCAACGGGGACCTCTACGCCGGAGAATTCCTCGACGGACGCAGCGATCCGCTTTGCCAACGGCACGCCCCCGGAGGGGATGCCAAGGAGCAATACTGGCGACGCCGGTGCGTCGCCCGCCTCTGACTTCAGCGCCGAATCCAGCGCCGTCTTTTCAATGATCTGGTGCGCGATGCGTGCGATTGTGCGCGCGACGTCGTCTGCCGTCAGCAGCTCTACGGTCGCGCGGTTATCTTCACTCATCATGCCTCCTTCCCCGCCTCACAGTGCGGAATTTAAAGGATGCTTGTCTGGTGCATGCAATATTCACAATGTGCCGTCTTCTCAAATACCCCTGGGCGCATCAGCGCCTAGGGTGGAGACTGACACAGAGTCTAGCACCCGATGCGTAAACACAGTCACGGAGCAGCGACCATGGGAATCACCGCAGAACACACCGTCCCCGCACCCCGCCTCGAGGTGTGGAATTGGCACGCGCGTCCGGGGGCGGTCACCCGGCTCACCCCGCCGTTTCTGCCCATGACAGTGGCGTCCGAGGCCGCATCGCTTCGCTCCGGCACCACCGTCTTTGCCCTCCCCGCAGGCCAGTGGTGGGTGGCGCAGCACCAACACTCCGGGTACGAGTTCGCCCGCTCATTTGAGGATGTCGCCGCCAACCAGCCGGTGCGCGCACTGACCAAATGGCGCCACCGTCATACGTTCCGGGACTCAGTCGAGGACGCTGGGAGCACAGTGCTTCTCGACGCCGTGTCTACCCCCACCCCCGCCCCGCTGCTCACCCCGGCGTTTGCCTACCGCCAGCGTCAGCTGGTCGGCGACATCGTCTTCGCGCAGTCGCTGCCTGCTTCGGCGCCCCTCGTCATCGCCCTCACCGGCTCGAGCGGGCTGGTGGGCACCCACCTCCGCGCGCAGTTGACCACCCTGGGCCACACCGTCATCCCGCTGGTCCGCCACACCGCCGGCCCCGGCGAGCGCCAGTGGGACCCGGGCAATCCGCACCCCGACCTGCTCGAGGGGGTCGACGCGGTAATTCACCCGGCAGGCGAATCGATCATGGGCCGCTTCACCGATGCGAAAAAGCGCCGCATCTGGGACTCGCGCGTCGCGCCGACGCGGAAGCTCGCCGCACTCGCCGCGGAGTCGGGCGTGCGCACGTTCATCTCCGCCTCCGCCGTCGGGTACTACGGCACCGAGGCGGGCGGCTCCCCTCACGCCGAGGACGCCCCCGTTGGCGCCGGCTTCCTCGCCGAGGTCTGCCAGGCGTGGGAAGAGGCGGCCCGCGTGGAAGGGCTGCGCGCTGTGCAGATCCGCACCGGTCTCGCACTGTCTGGAGCGGGCGGACTCCTTCCCGTGCTCAAAGCGAGTGTTTCGGCGGGGCTCGGCGCCCGATTTGGCAGCGGTGAGTTCTGGATGTCCTGGGTGAGCCTCGACGACCTCACGGACACCTACGTTCGCGCGCTCCTGGATCACACGGTGTCTGGACCGGTGAACGCGACGGCCGCGCAGCCCGTCACGAACGCGGAGATGTCCGCCGCCCTCGCGGAGGTCCTCCGGCGCCCCGACCTCCTGCCCATCCCGACCTTCGGACCAAAGCTGCTGCTCGGCTCGGAGGGAGCCGCCGAGCTTGCGCTCGCGGACCAACGGGTGGACGCGGCGGTCGCTCGCCAGCGCGGGTGGGTGCAGCGCTACCCCACGCTGCGCTCCTCGCTGGACCACGAGCTGGGTCGCGAGGACCTCCTCGAGGCGTAGGCGCTACCAGGTACAGTCGTGCGTGTGACTAACAACGAACACGCACCCGACCAGACCGGCGGAGAGGCGACGATCCCGCCCACGCCGGACGAAGACACCGTTGCCAAGGTCAACGCCGACGCGCAGGCGGACCCCGCCAACCAGCTGCACCCCGTGACCATTGAAGCGGTGGAGGAGATTTTCAAGGCGGAAAACCTGGAGTACCGCGTAGAAAACGGCACCCTGCTGTCCGGCTTCGTCAACGCCGCGATCGTCGTGGCGATCGACCAGGACCACCTGGTGTTCGAATCCCTGTGGCGCGGCGAAATCCCCAAGGACATGGCCTCCCACATCCTGCTCGCCACCAACGAGCACAACCAGACCCACTTCGCCCCCACGCTCCGCTTCTTCGAGCAGGGCGAGGACCACATTGCGATCAGCGCGGTGCGCTCGATGGACATTACCCACGGCGCGTCGCACAACCAGCTCGGCGCGTTCATCATGAGCTCCATCGACGTCGTGCTGCAGGCGCTTGATTTCCTGGCCACCTCGTTCCCGACCCTGGTTACCTGGGAGGACCCGCACAATGAGCACTAATGACGCACAGACCTACACCTCACTCGTGACCATTGATCGCATCGCCGATGCGATGAGCGCGCACGGTGTCACGATCGAACCCGACGCCAGCGGCCGCGCCGCGGTGGCCAACCTCAACGGGTTCAACGTCCTCTTCGTCCTGCTGGACTCCGTGGCGATCATCCGCGCGGATGCGTCGACCGAGACCCCGGCGGACAGCCCCGACCCCACGGTTTACCTCGCCGCGAACCAGGTGAACTCGACCTTCCTCGACGCACGCGCGCTCGTGGTCAACAAGGCCGACACGCTCATCGTGCGCACCGAATCGGAGACCCAGGTCGCAGCCGGCATGACCGACGAACAGCTGCAAAGTGCGCTCAAGCTGAGTATCGACGGCGTCTTGCAGGCCCAGGACGCCATGCGCGCGCTTGTCGACGAAATGACGCAGGCCCGCGAGAACCGTGACTAGGACTCGGCGAGGCGCTTGAGTTCCTCGTCCTTGTCAAAGGTGGCTTCCGGCCACGTGAGGTCGAGGGACGCGAGGGCGTCGACAAGCAAGGTTTTGACCACGGCACGGCAATACTTCTTGTTGTCGGAGGGGATGCAGTACCAGGGGGCCTCATCCGTCGAGGTCCTGGTCATCGCGATTTGGTAGGCCGCCATGTACTGCGACCACAATCTGCGGTCATCAATATCGCCCGGGTTGTACTTCCAGTGCTTGTCCGCCCGCTCGATGCGGTCCTTCAAGTTTTCCGCCTGAAAATCGCGGGAAATGTGCGGCATCACCTTAATGATCTTGGTGCCCCGGGCGGCCGCCTCCTTTTCAAAGTCCACGATCGCGCCGTAGCGGCGCTCGATCTCCTCCGGCGGCGCCATCTGCTTCACGCGCTGGACCAGCACGTCCTCGTAGTGTGAACGGTCGAAGACGCTGACCCCGCCAGGCTCAGGCAGGTGTGGGTAGAAACGCCAAAGGAAGTCGTGCTCTGCTTCCTCCTCGGTCGGCTTGCCAAACGCCTGAATGTGGACGCCCTGGGGATCCATTGTCGGCCCGACCACGTGGCGGATGAGGCCGCCCTTGCCGGACGTGTCCATCCCCTGCAACACCAAGAGGACGGAGCCGGCGTCCTCGTTTCCCGCGCGGCCGTTGGCAAAGAGCAGCTTGTGCAGCTCGCTCAGCTCATCGTCGTACGCGTTGAACGCGTCGTCCACGTCGGACACGCCCGGGGTGGCTGCCGGGTCGACGTCGTCGAGCTGAAAGTTGGGCCCGACCATGAAAGACTTCGCATCTTCAATCGTCACCTTGGACATGGTTCCTCCTGTGTTGCTCCCCTACGGTGCTGTATCTGCCAACGCAGGATACAGCGAATGGTGCCCGCCTTTCCGCAGACACCATTACGTTCTTCCACGTTCCTCTCGTTGCCGCCTAGCTTTCCAGCTTCTCGGCGACCGCAGCGCGCGATTCGGGCGGGACCGCGGCGCCGGCGACAACAGCGGTGACGGCACGCTGCGCATCATCTGCAGACGATGCCTCCTGCTCGCCGACACCAGTTTCCTCGGTTCCCTCAGTACTCTCAGCGCCCTCAGCACTCTCAGCGTCGTCGCCGAACGGCGCCTCCGGGGCGCCGCGCTGCGCGATACCGTCGAGCACGACGTTGATATACGGCGACGCCGCCGCACCTGAGTACTCCGCCGCCATCTCCACGCCTTCTTTAATGGAAATCGGTGCGTCAACGTCCTCGTTGTACATGATCTCCCACGCGCAGACGCGGAGGATCTGCCGATCCACGGCTGGCAGGCGGAACAGCTCCCAGTCGTCCACCAGGTAGCGCTCGATGGCATCGTCCAGGTCGTCGAGCTGTTCGGCGGCACCGGAGATGATCTGGCGGGTGTAGTCCGCCACCGGCGCCACCGAGTTCTGCGGGTTCCGGGACAGCTCCGCCCGGTCTTCTACAATTTCCACCGGATCCACGTCGCGCGTTTCGGCCTCGAAGAGGATGTCCACCGCGCGGCGGCGGGCGCGGTAGCGCGCCCCGTGGCGTTTGTAGTCAGGCATTAGTTGCTCACGCGGGAGAGGTACTCACCCGTGCGGGTGTCCACCTTGACCACGTTGCCGGTCTCCAGGAACAGCGGAACCTGGATCTCAGCACCGGTCTCCAGCGTCGCCGGCTTGGTGCCGCCGGAGGAACGGTCGCCCTGCAGGCCCGGCTCGGTGTGCTCGACCTTGAGGTCGACGGAGATCGGCAGCTCGGCGAACAGCGCCTCGCCCTCGTGGAAAGAGACCTGCACGCGCATGTTCTCCAGCAGGAAGCGTGCCGCGTCACCGAATTTGTCAGCGGGCAGCTCGAACTGCTCGAAGGTCTTGTCGTCCATGACGACGTAGCTTGTGCCGTCGTTGTACAGGTAGGTCATGTCGCGGCGGTCCACGGTCGCGGTCTCGACCTTCACACCGGCATTCCAGGTCTTATCAACGGTCTTGCCGGTGACAACGTCCTTGAGCTTCGTGCGCACGAATGCGGGGCCCTTACCCGGCTTGACGTGCTGGAACTCAATGATCTGCTGGAGCTTGCCCTCGTTCTTGAGCACGAGGCCGTTCTTGAAATCGGCGGTAGTTGCCACGTGAAACCTTTCTTCTGGCGTGCCACAAAGCGTGGCCCAACGATGTTGAGACAGTGCGTTCAACAGTGTGCAAACACAACAATGCTACAGCACTGTCAAGTCCTTGGGGAACTTCGTGATCACCTTCGGCGCGCCGGAGGTAATGAACAGGGTGTCCTCGATCCTCACGCCGCCGCGCCCCGGGACATAAATACCCGGCTCAATGGTCAACGTCATCCCTTCCTGCAGCGTACCCTTGCCGGTCTTCGCTGCGTACGGTGCCTCGTGGACGTCCAGGCCCACGCCGTGCCCGGTGGAGTGGACAAAGTATTCGCCGTACCCGGCGGCCTCGATCACGTCGCGGCAGACGGCATCCACGTCGACCAGCTTCGCCCCCGGTACCGCCGCGCGCACACCGGCGAGCTGGGACTGCAGGGTGACCTCATAGATCTCTCGCAGGAAGTCGTTCGGCTCCCCCAGCGCGAACGTGCGCGTCATGTCGGAGTTAAAGCCGAGGCGGAACATGCCGTAGTCAATGGTGACCAGGTCACCCGTTTCCAGCGTCCGCTCGCCGGCGCCGTGGTGCGGCTTGGCAGAGTTCGGCCCAGAGGCGACGATGGTGTCAAAGCTGGGGCGCTCCGCGCCGAGTTTGCGCATGCGGTACTCCAGGTCCGCGGCGACGTCGCGTTCGGTGCGCCCGGGGGCGAGCTCGCCGGCGTCGATAAGCTGCTCGAGCGCCTGCGTGGCCAGATCGGCCGCTTCCTCGAGTCTGGTCAGCTCGAGCTGGTCCTTGAGCAGGCGGATCTCCTCGACCGCGCCACTGACGGGCACCAGTGTGACGTCCTCCGGGCAGGCGTTGCGCAGCGCTTCCAGCTCGGAGACGCTTACGTAGTCGGCCTCGAAGCCCACGCGGTGGCCGTCCACCACTCCCGCCAGCAGCTCGGTGGCCACCTTGCGGGTGATCGTTGCCGGGACGTCCGGGACCTCTTCCGAAATCTGCGTGGCGTAGCGGCCATCTGTCGCCACCTTCGCGGTACGGTCCTTGGACACCAGCAGGGCGCCGTTGGAGCCGGTAAAGCCGGAGAAGTAGCGCACGTGAATCAGGTGGGTCAGCAACATGTCGTCGATCCGCTGCGCCGCCAGGCTCGAGGCCAGCTTGCGGCGCCGGGTTTCAAAACGAGTATCTGCCAGTGACATTCTTTCCTCCTGACGCGAGTTGTACGTGAAAGTTCTACTCTACGTTGTTGGCAAAATATTCGAGGGCGAGCAGGTAGCCCTGCGTGCCAAGCCCTGCGATTACACCGCGCGCGATCGGCGACAGGTACGAGTGGTGGCGGAACTCCTCCCTCGCGTGCACGTTGGAAATGTGCAGCTCAATGAACCCGCGATGGTCCGTCAGTTCCACGAGCGCATCGCGCAGCGCCACCGAGGTGTGCGTCCACCCGCCCGGGTTGATGATCACGGGCCAGCGGTGGTCTGCAGCCTCGTGGACCCAGTCCAGCATCTCGCCCTCGTGGTTGGTCTGGCGCACCTCGACCTCCACGCCGAGCTCGGCTGCGCGATCGTGCAGCCGCTTCTCGACGTCCCCCAGCGTCTCACTCCCGTACACCTCCGGCTGCCGCTTCCCGAGCCGGTTGAGGTTCGGGCCATTGAGCACAAGAATCTTCACAGTTACGCCTCCTGGGTGGGTTGGGAAATTGCGTCGTACGCCGCGCGCATCTCCTCGACGGTTGCGTCCTCGAGCCGCGTGCACGAGCCGAGGGCGTTGAGCACCACGAAGCGGATGCGGCCGTCGCGGTTCTTCTTGTCGTGCGTCATCGCCTCGTACAGCTCGTCGAAGGCGCCCGGTTCGTACGTCGTGGGCAAGCCGATGAGGGTGAGGATCTCGCGGTGGAGGTCCAGCAGGGTGGCGTCGATAAGCCCGCGCTCGTGCGCGAGGTGCGCCGCAAACATCATGCCGACACCGACCGCGTTGCCGTGGCGCCAGGTGTATTGCTCGCGACGCTCGATGGCGTGGCCGAGCGTGTGCCCGTAGTTGAGGATTTCGCGCAGCCCGGATTCGGTGAGGTCACGGCTGACCACGGCTGCCTTGACGGCGACGGAGCGCCGCACGAGTTCCTCCCAATTCCACTCACCATGGGCGCTGCCGTCGCGGTAGAGGTCGAGGATCTTCGGGTCCGCGATAAATCCGGTCTTGACCAACTCGGCGGAGCCGGACACGATCTCCTCCTCCGGCAGCGTAAAGATCCGCTCGAGGTCAATGAACACGGAGTCCGGCTCGTGGAACGCGCCGACCAGATTCTTCCCTACCTCGGTGTTCATGCCGGTCTTGCCGCCTACAGCGGCGTCCACCATCGCGAGCAGCGTGGTCGGAACCTGGATGACCTTGATGCCGCGCATCCACGTCGCGGCGACGAAACCCGCGATGTCTGTGGCCGCGCCGCCGCCGAGGCCGATCACCGCATCCTGGCGCGAGAAGCCGCTCGTGCCCAGGAGGTCCCACAGCGTGCTTGCCGTGTCCAGGGACTTGCCCGCCTCCGCGTCCGGGATCTCCGCCATCACCGGCTGAACGCCCACGGCTTCGAGGTCGCCCGCGATGCCGCGCGCCACCGCCTTGAGCGCAGCCTGGTGCACGATCGCCACCTTGCGCGCCCCAATCTCTTTGGCGCGAGGCGCGACCTGATCAGTAATGCGGTGCGAGATGTGGATGGTGTACGGCGAAGGTCCGGTGACCTCGACGTGTGCCATAGTGTGCTCCTTTGTGGACGAGTGCCGGTGTGGTCCGATTCTTCCCCAGAATGCCCTCGTGCGCCTGCTACGGCACGCGCTTGTCCGCGCCTACTCCTCCGAGGACTCGATGATCCCCAGAATCTCCGCAACGACACGCTGTGGGGGGCGTTGGTCCGTGCGAACGCGGTAGTCCGCAACCTCACGGTAGAACGGCTCGCGGGTAGCCAGGAGGTCGCGGTAGTGCTGCGCCGGGTCGTCCGCGTTGAGGACTGGACGTGACGTCTCGTTCGCGGTCCTGCGGATGCCCTCCTCCGGGCTGACGTCAATCCACACCACCGTGTGGCGCTGCAGCAGCTGGCGCGTCGAAGCGGTGAGGATCGCCCCGCCGCCCAGGCTCACCACGCCACCGGTCGCCAGCGCGCGCGCCACGCACCCCGCCTCGATTTCTCGGAAGCGTTCCTCACCGACCTCGGAGAAGATCTCTCCGCAGGCCTTGCCCTCGGACTGCTCGATGAGCAGATCAGAGTCCACGATCGGCAAGTTCAGCGCGCTAGCAATCCGGCGCCCGATCGTCGATTTTCCGGCGCCAGGCGGGCCGACCAGCACGACCCTGGGTACGGACGCAACGACGGAGGCCTGCGCAGTGGGCTGGGAATCAAGCGCGGTATCCAGCTCGGGGGTGGTCGCTTCGTCGCGATCCTGCGCTGGCTCAGTGAACGTCATTGGCGTTGCCTTCCTTCTTCTCGCCTGCCGCCTCGTGCGCCGCGCCGTCCGCAAAACTGAGGCGGCGGCGCACGTTTTCGTTGTACGCGTCGATGTTGCGTTTCGTCTCCGCGAGGCTGTCGCCGCCGAATTTTTCCAGCACCGCGCGCGCAAGCACGAGGGCCACCATGGCCTCGGCGACCACGCCGCCGGCGGGGACGGCACACACGTCGGAGCGCTGGTGAATGCCTGTCGCAGCCTCGCCCGTGGACATGTCGACCGTCTGCAGGGCTCGGGGCACGGTGGAGATCGGCTTCATCGCCGCACGCACGCGCAGCTGCTCGCCATTCGTCATGCCGCCCTCCAAGCCGCCCGCACGATTGGTCAGGCGGTGCACGCCGTCCTCGTCGCGCACCATTTCGTCGTGGGCCTCGGACCCGCGACGGCGGGCTTCCTCGAAGCCGTCGCCAATCTCCACTCCCTTGACCGACTGGATCCCCATGAGCGCGGCAGCGAGCTGCGAGTCCAGGCGGTGGTCACCAGAGATGTGGGACCCGAGCCCGATGGGCAGTCCATCCACGATGACCTCGACGATGCCGCCAAGGGTGTCGCCAGACTTCTTGGCCACCTCGATGCAGGAGACCATGTCCTCCTCGGCCTCCTTGGAGTACGCGCGCACCGGGGAGGCATCAATCGCATCGATGTCTGCATATGTCGGTGCGGGGCCAGCGTACGACTCAGACTCGCCGATCGAGATCACGTGCGAGAACACTTCGACGCCCAACGTCTCGCGCAGCAGCGAGCGCGCGACAGTCGCCGCCGCGACGCGTGCCGCAGTCTCGCGAGCGGAGGAACGTTCCAGGACCGGACGCGCGGAATCGAACCCATACTTGAGCATGCCGGCAAAGTCCGCGTGGCCCGGACGCGGGCGAGTCAGGCGCGCTCCGCGCCCGGACGACATCGCCTTTGCCACCTCGTCGTCTTCCATGTCCAGCGGATGCGGCGACATGATCGTCGTCCACTTTGCCCACTCGGAATTGCCAATTTGAATAGCGATTGGGCTGCCGAGCGTTCTGCCATGCAAAATGCCTGTGAGCAGCGTCAGCTCGTCTGCTTCAAACTTCATGCGCGCGCCACGGCCGTATCCAAGTCGGCGGCGGGCGAGGTGGTGCCCGATCTCCTCCTGGGTCACCGGCACTCCGGCGGGCATATCTTCAATGAGCGCAATCAGCGCTTGTCCATGGGATTCCCCAGCGGTAGTCCAACGAAGCATGAAGGCATTGTCTCACAACGTCGCCGCGATCGAGCTCTTTAGCCCAACAAATGTTCCAACGGCCCACGCCGCTGCCAGCATCTGGGGGCCGTGCGGCAGTGCCGCTCGCCCTGCCATCCACCCGCGCACAACCGTGAGCAGCCCCGCGAGCCCCACCGCGGCGAGCACCGCGAACGGACCTCCGAGCGCGGCGAGAAGCACTCCGAGCGGGGCGGCAAGCTTTACATCACCGCCGCCCATGCCGGGGCCAACGAGGTAGGCGGCAGGCCACACAAGGCCACACGCGAGGTACGGCGAGGCGACGCAGGCTGCCAGGGCAACGAGCGCGGGCGGGACCGTCAGCCCATTGGGCAAACGGGAGTGTTTCGCGTCAATGCGCGCGAGCACGATGCTCCACACAACCAAACCGCACATGGTGAGCCAAGTAGCAATGCCAGACCCAAGTGCCGCGCTGAAGAGCGCTCCCCCAATCCCCATGGGGCGACAGTCTAGGCTGCCGCCACGCACGCCGCAGAGCGAGCGCTGTGCTGGCACAGTGCTAGCGCGATGCCCCCGCTTCCCCGGCGCCACTGACCAGCTCATCCCAGTGGCGCATGAGTGCATCTCTCATGGCGCCACGAGGCGCCGCCACGCCGGTGAACTGCTCGAACTGCGAGTACGACTGCCCGGCGAGCATGGTGAGCCCGCCGACCGTCGGGTACCCGTTAGCGGCGGCTCGCACCGCCAGCGGCGTCGGCCACGGGTTGTAGATCACGTCGAGGACAGGCGCGTGTCCAAGCTGTACATCGTAGGGCGCGACCGCAGCTGCCGGGACAGTGGAGACAATGACGTCGGCGCGAACTGCAAGTGCTTCGAGGTCGCCGGTGTAGCCGTGAAACTGGAAGTCCACGCCTTCCACCAGCGGGGCGATCTCGCCAGATCGGTCGGAGCGGTTCACCACGTCGATGCGCGATACACCCGCGTGGCGCAGCGCCCACAGCGCGGGGCGCGCCGTGCCACCGGCGCCGATGACCAGGGCGGTGCGCGGCGTCGCCTCGCCGAGCAGCGCGGAGAGCGCCGTGGCAATTCCCTCGCAGTCGGTGTTGTCGGCGTACCAGCCGACGTCGGTACGCACGAGCGTATTCGCGGAACCGATCGCGGTGGCCCGCTCTGACGCCGTGGTAGCGAACTCCAGGGCCGCGAACTTTGCGGGCATGGTGACGGAGAACCCGCGGTAAGTCGGATCGGCCCCACTCACAATCGCCGGCAGCGTCTCCGCGGTGCATTCGATGCGCTCGTACGCCCAGCCGTCGAGACCCGCGGCCCCGTACCCAGCGGTGTGGAGCACGGGCGACAGCGAGTGTTCGATCGGGCTGCCGAGGACCGCCGCGCGGTGCGTCGGTGGCTGCGTCATGGTGGTCCGCCCCTACCGCTGGGAGTCAAGCACGCCGGAGTCGATCGCGCGGCGCGTGTCTTCCTGGTGCTGCTCGAAGGTGTCGTTGAACACGGTCGTGCCGTCCTTGTCCACGGTGACGAAGAACAGCCAGTTGCCGTCGGCGGGGTGCTCCATCGCGTCGAGGGCCTCGACAGACGGCGAGGCGATCGGGGTCTGCGGCAGCCCGTCCATGGCGTAGGTGTTCCACGGGGTGACGCGCTGGCGGTCCTCGTCCGTGGTCGCGACCTCAACGTTGGGCAGGCCGTAGTTCACGGTGGAGTCAAACTCCAGGCGCATCGGCTCGTTGAGACGGTTCAGAATCACTCGGGCGACCTTGTCAAACTCGCCAGCCGGCGCTTCGCGCTCAACCAGCGAGGCGGCAACCAGCAACTCGTACGGGCTGAGGCCCACGTTTTCAGAACGGGACGCGATGTCGGTGGAGTTGTACACCTCAGCGGAACGGGTAATCAGGTCCGTGAGGATCTGCTCCGCCGTCGCACCCGGGTCAATGATGTACTCGCCCGGTGCGATCAGGCCCTCCAGGCGCTTCGCGTCGCCCTTACGCGCGTCCACCGTCTCGACGGCCCACTCCGGCACGCCCAGGCTCGCCGCGTCCGCATCGGACGCCACGTGGTTGAGGCGCTCGACGTCCACGCAACCCTGCGCCATCTCGCTGCCGCACGTCACGTTCTGAATCATGGTGAGGATGCCTTCGCGCTTCTGCCCACCAACCACGTTGATGTCCATGAGCGTCGCGCCGCCGTAAACCTGGAGCGGGGTGACCTTCTTGTTCGGGTCCAGCAGCGCAGACACGGCGCTCTCCGCGCTCATTTCCTTTTCCAGGCGGTAGAAGCCCGGCTGGATGTTGTCGGAGTCTGGGTCGCTCGCAGCCGCGGCCTGGAACGCCTTGTTGGAGCCGACGATGCCGCGCTCCTCAAGCTCGGGACCGAGCGCGGAGATATTCGAGCCCTCGGGGATCTCCACGACCTGCTCCTCGCCGTTACCTTCGCCCTTAAAGTCAACCGGCGAGGCGGTTTGGTGCGCAACGGCGATCCACGCAATTAGGCCGATGATCAGCAGGATTGAGGCGACGAGGACCGCGATCCCTCGCGTCCGCCGCTGGGCGTTGTTTCGGGAAGTCACGATTCGTTCTCCTTGAGGTAGTTGTGCCGGCCATCAAGCCACGTTTGCAAGATTTCCACTGCCGCCGCTTGGTCGATCACGGCTCGCTGGTCCTTTTCGCTGCGGCCGGAGGCCCGCATCGCGTGCGTCGCCGCGACAGTCGTCAGCCGCTCGTCCGCCATCCGCACGGCGACGTCGCCGTTGCGCCGCCGGATACGGAAGGCGATCTCCTTGGCGTGCTTCACGCTCTTGGAGCCGTTTCCTTTGAGGTCGCGGGGAAGCCCGACGACGACTTCGACGACCCCGTAGGCGTCGATAAGCTCGAGCAACCGCTCGATGTCCTCGCCGTCGCGGTCCTTGAACCCGGTCACGCGCTTGACGGTCTCCACCGGCATGGCCAGCTTCGCGTCGCGGTCCGACGCCGCGACACCGATGCGGACCGTGCCCACATCGATACCGAGTCTGCGCCCCGGGCCGGGGTCTTCGACGCCCGGTGTGTCAGGCTCAACCTTCAAAAGTTTCTCCGATCTACAGGTCGGGGCTCATGCTTACGAGCAATCGCTTATCGACGCCAGCGTCAAACCGCGTACGGCGCTCACAGCCAAAGTACCGCCTACGCACAAAAGGCCAGGACACGCCGACGGCGTGTCCCTTGACCAATTTGTTACATTTGCAGCTTACTTGCCGGCGAGCTCCTCGCGCAGCGCGGCCAGGCCAGCCGTAATGCCGTCCGGATTGCTGCCGGAGCCCTGTGCCAGGTCCGGCTTGCCGCCACCCTTGCCGTCGATGTAGCCACCGACCAGCTTGACCAGGTCCCCAGACTTCACGCCGGCGGCGACGGCCTCCTTGTTTGCGGCCACGGCGAACGGGACCCTGCCGCCGTCGTTGGACGCCAGGGCCACCACGGAAGGCTCGGTGCCGAGCTTGCCTCGGACGTCCTGGGCGATGGTGCGCAGATCGCCGCCGGACACTCCGTCCGGAAGATGGACGGCGACGAGCTTGAACGCACCGACGTGCTCCGCGTTCTTTGCCAGGCCCGCCGTCTGCGCGAGCAGCTGCTGGCGGTGCAGCGCTTCGATCTCCTTCTCCGCGGCGCGGAGGCGCTCTGTGAGCTGCGCGATGCGGTCGGGCAGCTGGTCGGTCGGGGTCTTCAGCTCCGCCGCGATGCCGGAAGCCAGGGCCGCCTCCTTGGAGAAGTAATCGAAGGAGTGCATGCCCGAATAGGCCTCGATACGGCGCGCGCCGGAGCCGACGGAGGACTCGCCCAGCACGGCGACCGGGCCGATCTGCGAGGAGTGCGCGACGTGCGTGCCGCCGCACAGCTCGATGGAGAACGGGCCGCCGATCTCCACTACGCGCACCTGGTCGCCGTAGTTCTCGCCGAACAGCGCCATCGCGCCCATTTCCTTGGCCTTGTCCAGGGAGGTCTCGATGGTGTTGACGGCGAAGTCCGCGTCGACCGCCTGGTTGGTCACGGTGGCGATCTCTTTGAGCTGGGCGTCGGTGAGCTGGTCGGTGTAGTTGAAGTCGAAGCGCAGGTAGCCCGGCTTGTTCAGCGAGCCGGCCTGGACCGCGGTGGGCCCAAGCACCTGGCGCAGCGCAGCGTGGATCAGGTGCGTTGCGGTGTGTGCCTGGCGCGCGCCGTGGCGCCAGGCCTCGTCCACCTCAGCCGTCACGGTCTGGCCGAGGTCCAGCCCGCCGTGTTCCACAGTGGCCTTGTGCACCCAGAGCTTCTTGCCCACCTTCTGCACGTCGTTGACGTTGAGCACGGTGTCGCCCACCACGATGCGGCCGCGGTCTGCCATTTGGCCGCCGGCCTCGGCGTACATCGGGGTGGCATCGAGGATGACCTCGACCTCGTCGCCGGCCGTCGCCTCGTTCACCTTCGCGCCATCGCGCACGAGGCCGAGCACCTTGCCCTCGTGCGACAGCTCGCCGTAGCCCACGAACTCGGTGGGGTGCGCGTCAACCCACTCGCGGTAGAGCGACTCGTCGATGTTGCCCTGCTTCTTCGCCTTATTGTCCGCCTTCGCGCGCGCACGCTGCTCCTGCATCGCCGCGTCGAACGCCGCCATGTCCACGTCGAGGCCAGCCTCGCGCGCCATCTCCAGCGTCAGGTCGATCGGGAACCCGTAGGTGTCGTGCAGCTCAAAGGCCTGCTCACCCGGCAGCGTCGTGGCGCCGGACTCGCGCAGCGCGGAGGCAGCCTCGTCGAAGCGGCTGGTGCCGGAAGCGAGCGTCTTCAGGAAGGCGCGCTCCTCGGCCACGGCGACGCGCAGGATGCGCTCGCGGTTGTCCGCAATCTCCGGGAACGAAGGCGTCATGGTGTCCATGATCGTGTTCATGAAGACCTCGAGCACCTTGCCCTCGGCCCCCAGCAGGCGGGCGGAGCGGACGATGCGGCGCAGCAGGCGGCGCAGGATGTAGCCACGGCCCTCGTTGGACGGGGTCACGCCGTCCAGGATGATCATCATGCCGGTGCGAGAGTGGTCCGCAATGACGCGGAAGCGCACATCATCCTCGTGCTTCCCTGCGTCGTACTGGGTGCCCGTGAGCCTGACTGCCTCGTCGATCACCGGCCGCAGCAAGTCGGTCTCGTAGACATTGTCAACGCCCTGGAGAAGGCACGCGACGCGCTCGATGCCCAGGCCAGTATCGATGTTCTTCTTCGGCAGCTCGCCAAGCAGGTCGAAGCCGCCCTTCTTGTCGCCTTCGCCGCGGATGGATTCCATGAACACCAGGTTCCAGATCTCCATGTAGCGGGAGTCGTCCGCCTCCGGGCCGCCCTCCTTGCCGTACGCAGGTCCTCGGTCGTAGTAAATCTCGGAACACGGACCGCACGGTCCAGGCACGCCCATGGACCAGAAGTTGTCCTCCATCCCCATGCGCTGAATGCGCGACTCCGGCACGCCAATCTTGTCACGCCAGATTTCCAGGGCCTCGTCGTCGTCCAGGTAGACGGTGACCCACAGGCGCTCCGGGTCCAGGCCGAAGCCGCCGTCCTCGACCGAATTGGTCAACAGCGTCCACGCGTGGGTGATCGCGCCTTCCTTGAAGTACTGGCCGAAGGAGAAATTGCCGGCCATCTGGAAGAAGGTGTTGTGGCGGGTGGTCACGCCCACCTCCTCAATATCCAGCGTGCGCACGCACTTCTGAATCGAGGTGGCAAGGCCGTTTTCAAACGGCGGGTTCTGCTGGCCCAGGAAGTACGGCTTGAAAGGCACCATGCCGGCGTTGACAAAGAGCAGCTGCGGGTCGTCCAGGATCAGCGAAGCGCTCGGCACGGGCGTGTGCCCTGCCTGAACAAAGTGGTTGGTAAACCGCTCACGGATCTCATGTGTCTGCACGAGGTGATGTCCTTTCAAAGCTCGTATTTGTCCCGCACTACTCTACCCCGGCGTGTGAATCCGGAGACAGTGCGCGTCGATAAGCAATGCCCTGCGCTTAGTCCTTTCCCCGAATCACGCGGCGCAGCCGACCGAGGAAATCGCGGATCCGCTTCTCCGCTCCGTGATCGGTCGGCGTGTAGTACTCCGCGCCGAGCAACTCGGCCGGGAGGTACTGCTGCGTCACCACGCCGCGGGGGTCATCGTGCGGGTACTTGTAGCCGACGGCATTGCCCATCGCCTTCGCGCCCTCGTAGTGGCCGTCGCGCAGGTGCGGGGGCACCGCGCCGATGTTGCCGGCGGCAACGTCCTGCTGCGCGCGGGTGATCCCCTGGATGACCGACGGCGACTTCGGCGCGGTGGCGAGGTGAATCGTCGCCTGCGCAAGCGGGAGCCGGCCCTCCGGCATCCCGATGAACTGCACCGCGTTCGCCGCGGCGATGGCCGTCTGCAGCGCGGAAGGATCCGCCATCCCGATGTCCTCGGACGCGTGGATGACCAGGCGGCGTGCGATGAAGCGGGGGTCTTCGCCCGCCTCGATCATCCGCGCGAGGTAGTGCAGCGCGGCGTCCACGTCGGAGCCGCGGATCGATTTAATAAACGCGGAGACGACGTCGTAGTGCTGGTCGCCGTCCCGGTCGTAGCGCACCACCGCGCGGTTCACGTTGTCGCGCAGCGTGTCCACCGTGATCGTCCCGCCGGCGGGCACCGCCTCGGCCGCCGCCTCCAGGTAGGTCAGCGCCCGCCGCGCGTCGCCGCCGGCCAGTGTGATCAGCTGCTCGCGGGCATCATCCGCAAGCTCCACCGTGCCGGCGAGCCCGCGCTGTGCCACGACCGCGTTCTCAATCACCTTGCGCAGGTCCCCACGAGAGAGCGACTCCAGCTTGAGCAGCAACGAACGGGACAGCAGCGGGGCGACGACGCTGAACGAGGGGTTCTCCGTCGTCGCTGCAACCAGCAGGACCGTCCGGTTTTCCACCGCCCCCAGCAGCGCGTCCTGCTGGGTTTTGGAGAAGCGGTGGACCTCGTCAATAAACAGCACCGTCTTCTCGCCCCGGATGAGGTCGCGCCGCGCTTGGTCGATCACTTCGCGCACCTCTTTCACGCCGCTGGACAGGGCCGAAAGGCCGACGAAGTTCTGCTCCATCGTCTGCGCGATCAGCGACGCGATCGTCGTCTTGCCCGTTCCCGGCGGCCCGTACAGGATGACGGAGGCCGCACCCGAGCCCTCGACGAGGCGGCGCAACGGCTTCCCCTCGCTGAGCAAATGCGCCTGCCCCGCGATCTCATCCAGCGAGCGCGGGCGCATCCGCGCGGCCAGCGGGGCGGTTTGCCCCGCCTCGAAAAAGCTCGCGCCGCGCAGACCTGCCCCGGGTGCATCGGGGCCGTCGCCACCGAGGCCGGGAGTTGGGCCGCCGAGCCCGCCGCCAAACAAATCTTCTTGTGCCACTGCCACCCCGCCTACGCAAACCGCTTTGCCACGGTGCGGGCAAAGTCAGCGATCACCAGGTACGCCGTGTCGCGCCCGGTGCCGGCAAACGCGGCGAGCGCCTCGAATGTCTTCTGCAGGTCGCGGCGCACGAGCTGCTCCTCCTCGGTGAACGGTCCCTGGCTCTGCGGGCGGAGGATGTCCGAGCCGCCGTGTAGCGTCTCCGCGCCGCTCGCCGCTTCGCCCTGCGCAGTGAACCGTTCACTGTGGGGTGCGACGCCGGCGTCGATAAGCTCTTGCGCGAGCTCGGCATCACTGGCCGCAAGCTCGGCGACGGTGAACTGCCCCATCACGGAGAGGCTGGACAGCGCCCACGCGACCATGGCGCCGGTGATCCGGGCGTGGAGCGTGTCCTCGTGCAGGAATGCGGGCCAGATCCCGCGGACCTCCTGCACCCACGCGCTGATGAACGCCTCGATGGCCACGTCACTGTAACCCCACGCGGAGACGTAGAGCGGGAACCCGGCGACCACGAACGCGACGTCGAAGGAGACGTCGCGGAAACCCGCCCACTCGTAGTCCAGAAACTGCGTGCGGTCCGCGTAGATGATGTTGTCGGGCGACAGGTCAAAGGGAGTAAACGCCCGCGAGCCCCCTTTGAACAGGCGATTGCGCACGTTGGCGGCGGTCAGCCGAACCTCCGTCGGCACGTCGAGCCCGCTGCGTTCGAGCATGTCCAGGCCGAAGCCGAAGCGGTGCGCGAGCAGGCGCTCGCGCAAGTGCTGCATCGTTTCCGCTCCGCTGCGCTGGCGGGCCGCCCGTGCGAACAGCACGTCGAACGCGTCCTCGCGCCCGGCCGAGCCGACGTGCATCCGCCCCAGCGCAGTGCCGAGGTTGCGCAGCAGCTGCACGTGCTGCTCCTCATCCGCGCTGTCCAGCAGCGTGGCCAGGGTGTCGCCCTCGCCCGAATCGGAAATAATGACGATGCGCTGGTCAATGTCGTAGCCAAGAAGGACCGGGCCTGGCCGGACATCTTCGCTTAACGACGTCGTGAACTGGTAGGCAACCACTTCCCGCAAAAAGGCAGCGTCCTCCAGCACGTTGCCGGTCTCCGGCGAGTACTTCACCACGACGGTCCGGTGCTGCAGGAACGGGTTGTTGGACACGCGGGCACGGAACACGCTGGCAACGCCGGAGCCACCCAGACGCTGTACCTCGCCGAGCGTCTGGGTGCCGCCGTAGCGCCGAGTGAGAATCTCCTCCGCCTCGGCGATGATCTGCTCTTGGTCCATGCTGAACCTCTCCTTGCGGGTTACTCGGTTCTCAGTGTGACATACCAGTGGCCCCGGGCGCGACGTTTCCGCCATTCCCGGGGCCGTGGAACCCTATTGGCTCTTACTCAGCCTTCTCGTCGGCCTTCGGCTTGAAGTCCACTCCGGACTCCTTGCGCTGCTCCTTGGTAATCGGGGCGGGCGCATCGGTCAGCGGGTCGACGCCGCCGCCGGACTTCGGGAACGCGATGACGTCGCGGATGGAGTCGAAGCCGCCGAGCAGGGACACGATGCGGTCCCAGCCGAAGGCGATGCCGCCGTGCGGGGGTGCACCGAACGCGAACGCGTCGAGCAGGAAGCCGAACTTCTCGCGAGCCTCTTCCTCGCTGATGCCCATGACGTCGAAGACGCGCTCCTGTACATCGCGCTGGTGGATACGGATCGAGCCGCCGCCGATCTCATTGCCGTTGCAAACGATGTCATAGGCGTACGCCAGCGCTTCGCCCGGGTTCTGATCAAAGTTGTCCAAGTACTCCGGCTTCGGCGAGGTGAACGCGTGGTGGACGGCGGTCCACTTTGAGTGGCCGAGGGCGACATCGCCGGACGCGGTGGCGTCCGCAGACGGCTCGAACAGCGGCGCGTCGACAACCCAGGTGAACGCCCAGTCGCCGTCCTTGATCAGGTCGAGCTTCTTCGCAATCTCGCCACGGGCAGCGCCGAGGAGCGCGCGGGAGGACTTGGTCTCGCCCGCAGCGAAGAAGATGCAGTCGCCTGGCTTCGCACCGACGTGATCGGCAATACCTGCCTTCTCCTCGTCCGTAATGTTCTTGGCCACCGGGCCGCCCAGGGAGCCGTCCTCCTGCACGAGGATGTAGGCCAGGCCCTTGGCACCGCGCTGCTTTGCCCAGTCCTGCCACGCATCGAGCTGGCGACGCGGCTGGGAGGCGCCGCCTTCCATCACGACTGCGCCGACGTACTCAGCGTTGAAGACGCGGAAGGTGGTGTCCTTGAAAAACTCGGTGCAGTCCTGCAGCTGGATGTCAAAGCGCAGGTCCGGCTTGTCCGAGCCGTATTTCTCCATCGCATCCTTGTAGGTCATGCGCGGGATCGGGGTGGTGATCTCGTAGCCGATCAGCTTCCACAGTTCCGTGACGATCTGCTCAGCCAGGGCGATGACGTCGTCCTGGTCGACAAAGCTCGCCTCGACGTCCAGCTGGGTAAACTCCGGCTGGCGGTCGGCACGGAAGTCCTCGTCGCGGTAGCAGCGCGCGATCTGGTAGTAGCGCTCCATGCCGGCGACCATGAGCAGCTGCTTGAACAGCTGCGGGGACTGCGGCAGCGCGTACCAGCTGCCCGGTCGGAGGCGGGCCGGGACGAGGAAGTCGCGCGCGCCCTCCGGGGTGGAGCGGGTCAGCGTCGGCGTCTCGATCTCGGTGAATCCGTTTTCATCCAGTACGCGGCGAGCTGCCTGGTTCGCCTTCGCGCGCAGGCGCAGTGCGTTCGCCTGGCGCTCGCGGCGCAAGTCCAGGTAGCGGTATTTCAGGCGCGTTTCCTCGCCGACTTCGCTGGAGGAGGCGTCCTCGATCTGGAACGGCAGCGCGGCCGCCTTGTTCAGCACGGTGAGCTCGGAGACGTTGACCTCGATCTCGCCGGAGGCAAGGTTCGGGTTCTGCGAGCCCTCCGGGCGCGGTTCAACCACGCCGGTGACCTGGATGACGTACTCACTGCGCAGGTCGTGCGCCGCCTCCGCCACCTCGGATTCGCGGAACACCACCTGCGCCAGGCCGGAGCGGTCGCGCAGGTCGATGAAGATCACGCCGCCGTGGTCGCGGCGTCGGCCCACCCAACCAGTGAGCGTTACGGTCTGTCCATCGAGTTCTTTGCGGAGGTCACCCGCAAGGTGAGTGCGCAGCACGGTCTCTTCCACGTCCTTCCACGTGAGGGCAAAACTTGAACGCCAAAAACTCTACCCGCAGGCGCCGTGAAGCGTTGAAGCGCCCCGGATTGCCGCTTCATTGCCGCTTCTCTGCGCGGCACGGGCGCGGGGATGCAGCGCTGCACGCGGTTTTTTGGCAAGATTTGCAGCATGACGTTTAAGAATGATTTCGGTCAGGGCCAAGGCCGCCGCGCGCAGACGAGTTCCGGCAGCGGCCGGGCAGGAGGCGGCGGCATCCCCATCGCCGTGGGCGGCGGCGGTATTGGCACGATCATTCTGCTGGCGATCGTGTTCTTCCTCAACGGCGGCCTGGGCGGGCTCACCGGCGGCTCCTCTGACCCGCAGGGTCAGTCCCAGCAAAGCCCCGGCGCCCAGGGCGACTACGACCTGAGCCACTGCGATGCCCCGGGCGCGGCCAACGAGTACGACGACTGCCGCGCGGAGGCCACCGCCCGCTCGGTCGACCAGGTGTGGGCAGAAGTCCTGCCGGCGCAGGCGAACATCGAGTACACCCCCGCCGACATCAACCTGTTCCGCAGCAATGTCAGCACTGGCTGCGGGTACGCAACGGCCGATACCGGCCCGTTCTACTGCCCGAACGACACCACTGCCTACCTCGACGTGTCCTTCTTTGAGCAGCTCGGCCAGCTGGGCGGCTCCAACGGCGCACTCTCCCAGGAGTACGTCACCGCGCACGAGATGGGCCACCACATCCAGAACCTCGAGGGCACCCTGGGCCTGAGCGATTACAAGAACCCGGGCGAGGACTCCGCCGCCGTGGCCATCGAGCTCCAGGCCGATTGCTACGCCGGCATCTGGGCCAAGCACGCCTCCGAGGGGCCGAACGCGGCGCTCGAGCCGATTACGGACGAGCAGTTGAACCAGGCAATTCAGACCGCGCAGGCGATCGGCGACGACAGCATCCAGCGCAAGTCCGGCGGCGATGTGGATCCGGATTCCTGGACCCACGGCTCCTCTGAGCAGCGCGCCGAGGCCTTCAAGTCCGGCTACACCACCGGCCAGATGTCTGCCTGCGATACGCTCAATCGCGGCGTCTACCAGGACGCCTAGGGCCACATCGCTTATCGACGCCCACGTGCCACCACCGCTACCCTCGTGGGCATGAGCGAAACGTCATCCCCCCAGAACCGCGCGGTGCCGTTTATGGCCGCGTTCAACGCCATCGAAGGCTTCCTGCGCGAGGAGCTAGGAGCAAAAAAGTCGGACTCGTTCAAGTGGATGACCAGGCAGGCGGCGAAGAAGGGCGTGGTGAGCCGCGAGCAAGCCGACCTGCTTGTGGAGTACGCGGAGCTGCGCAACGCGATCTCGCACGGCGAGTACCGCGACCTGCGCCCCATTGCGGAGCCGCTGCAGGAGACCGTGGACGAGATTGAGCGTTTGCGCGACGCGCTGCTCACCCCGACGCTGGCCCTCGAAGTGGTCCAGACGCAAGCCGTGATTACGTTCGCTCCGGACGACGACATCCGGGAGCCGCTGCGCGCGTTGCGGGAGACCGGCCACAGGCAGTTCCCCGTCTACGAAGCCGGCGCATGCGTCGGGTTGCTCACCACCAACGCGCTGGCTCGCTGGCTGGCGGGCGAACTGGACGCAAACAACCACCTCACCCCAACCACGGTCAAGCAGGTGCTCGATCTGTCGGGGCGGCACGACCAGCCGGTCTTCCTACCACGCTCCGTCACCGCCGCAGTAGCCGTTGATGCGCTGACCACGCCGCTGGACAGCGGCGCGCTCCCCCGCCTGGCCATCATCACCGAGTCAGGCTCACCCAGCCAGCGCCCCTTCGCGGTACTGGTGGCCACCGACATTCCTGCCCTGCTGGCTGCCCGCTAACCGCGACGATCAACGGAAAGGACACCCACGGTTGCAGTTCGGCGTCTTTACCATCGGCGACGTCACCGCGGACCCCACCAACGGCACGACCCCGACCGAGAAGCAGCGGATCGACGCGATGACACAGATCGCGCTGAAGGCCGAAGAGGTCGGGCTCGATGTCTTCGCCACAGGTCAGCACCACAACCCGCCGTTCGTCCCGTCCTCCCCGACGACCCACCTGGCTTACATTGGTGCGAAAACCTCCCGCATTCCGCTCTCAACGTCAACCACGCTGATCACCACCACGGACCCGGTCAGGCTCTCCGAGGATTACTCCTTCTTGCAGAACCTGGTGGATGGCCGCATGGACCTCATGCTCGGGCGCGGTAACACCGGCCCCGTCTACCCCTGGTTTGGCAAGGACATCCGCAAGGGCATCCCACTCGCGGTGGAGCACTACCACCTCCTGCGCAGGCTGTGGCGCGAGCAAAACGTCAACTGGGAGGGCACGTTCCGCACCCCGTTGCACGGGTTCACCACCACGCCCGCGCCGCTTGAGGGCGTGCCGCCCTTTGTGTGGCACGCATCCATCCGCTCGCCGCAGATCTCCGAGCAGGCGGCGTACTACGGCGACGGGTTCTTCCACAACAATATTTTTTGGAACAAGGAGCACACCGCGAAGATGGTGGGCATCTACCGTCGGCGCTTCGCCGCGTACGGGCACGGCGGGGCGGATCAGGCCATCGTCGGGCTCGGTGGCCAGGTGTACATCGCGGATTCCGAGGAACAGGCGAAACGCGAGTTTCGCCCCTACTTTGACAACGCGCCCGTCTACGGCCACGGGCCCTCGCTGGAAGAGTTCACCGACATCACCCCGCTGACCGTGGGCACTCCCGAGATGGTCATCGAGCGCACGATGCAGTTCGCTGACTGGGTCGGGGACTACCAGCGCCAGCTGTTCCTCATTGACCACGCCGGGCTCCCACTCGAGGTGGTGCTTCGCCAGATCGAGCGCCTCGGCTCGGAAGTGGTCCCTGAGCTGCGCAGAAGGATGGAAGCGCGCCGCCCAGGCCACGTTCCGAGCGACCCGCCCACGTTTGCGTCCCTCGCACGTGCAAAGCGCGATGGGAAGAATCTGGCGCACTTTCGCGTTTCACCCGGAGAAGCACAGGAGCAATCCGAGCACGAATAGTCGGGCGATATAGCGAAGGAGCACCCACCACAGCATGAAGCAGCTCATGGTAGTCACCGCAGGTCTGTCGCAGCCGTCCACCACGAGACAGGTGGCGGATGAGATCGCGGCGGCGGTCCGCTCCGCCGTCGGCGGGCGTGGCGAAGACCTCCAGGTCACCACGATCGAGGTCCGCGAGTACGCCACCGAGCTCATGCAGCTCATGCTCACCGGGATGCCCTCCCCCAGGCTTGATCAGGTCAAACAAGATATGTCCGCCGCCGACGCCCTCGTCGCGGTCTCCCCGGTTTTTCAGGGCAGCTACAGCGGCCTGTTCAAGATGTTCTTCGACGCCCTGGACCCCAACGCGTTGACCGACATGCCCACCATCGTCGCCGCGACAGCAGGCTCTGAGCGCCATTCCCTCGTCACCGAATACGCGCTCCGCCCGCTGCTCACGTACCTGCACGCGACGGTGGTCCCCACCTCACTCTTCGCCGCCACTGCTGACTTCGGTGATGCCAACGGCGCCTCGTTCCAGCGGCGGATCAGCCGCGCTGCCAGCGAGCTCGCAGCGCTTATCGTCACCACCAGCGGCGCGGTCGAAGGATTGAGCGGCCCGCCGGAGGGCGTCACTCGCCGCACCGGCACGGACCCTGACGAAGATTTCGTCCCGTTTTCCCAGCTGTTGGAAGGCCACACGGGGACGCGGAGCTAATCCCACGATGCGGTATCATCGCGCGCATGCCCCACAATACTGTTAGCGTCGTTGACCTTTTCAGCATCGGTATCGGTCCGTCGTCTTCGCACACGGTGGGCCCGATGCGCGCATCCCTCGCGTTCGTCGAACAACTCGGCGTGCTGCCCGCATTCGTCCGCGTGGAACTGCGCGGCTCCCTCGCCGCCACTGGCGTGGGCCACGGCACCGACCGCGCAACGCTGCTCGGCCTGGTTGGCTACACCCCCACGACCACGTCGGCCGACATCGCCCCGAAACCCGGCGACCCGGTGCCCGAACGCGGTATGATCTCGGGCCCTGCCGGCGAGGTCGAGTACGAGGTGACGTTTAACCCCACTCCGGTCTCGCAGCACCCGAACTGCCTCATCTTTGACGCCTGGGACGCCGACGGTAACCGCATCGCCACCCGCAAGGAGTACTACTCCGTCGGCGGCGGCTTCATCTTGGACCGCACCGGCATGGAGGAGCACCGCAACGAAGCCGGTGTGGCCACCGTCCGCGACAACGAGCCCGCGCCGTACGAGTTCAACGACGCGAAGACCCTCGTCGCACTCTGTGAAGAAAGCGGCCTGTCCATCGCCGAGCTCGTGCGCGCCAACGAAGAGGCGCTGCATGGCAAAGCGCTTCTCGACGCCCACCTCGACGCCGTCTGGGACGTCATGCAGGAATGCGTCGCCCACGGGTTGAAGACGGAGGGCACCCTGCCCGGCGGCCTTGGCGTGAAGCGCCGCGCCCACCGCCTCCACCGCCTGCTCACCGCGGAGTACGAGGAATCCACTGCCCGCGGCCTCGACGCCATGGAATGGGTCAACCTCTACGCGCTTGCCGTGAATGAGGAAAACGCCGCCCACGGCCAGGTCGTCACCGCGCCCACGAACGGCGCCGCCGGCATCATCCCCGCGGTGATGCACTACTGCCGCGATTTCACCGACGGCGCGTTCACCCAGGAGCAGGCGCGAAACTTCCTGCTCACCGCTGGTGCGGTGGGCATCATCATCAAGACAAACGCGTCGATCTCCGGAGCCGAGGTCGGCTGCCAGGGCGAGGTCGGCTCGGCCTCCGCGATGGCCGCCGCCGGCATGTGCGCGGTCCTTGGCGGTACGCCGGCGCAGATTGAGAACGCGGCCGAGATTGCGCTCGAGCACAACCTCGGCCTCACGTGCGACCCGGTCGGCGGCCTGGTGCAGGTCCCGTGCATCGAGCGCAACGCCATCGGCGGGGTAAAGGCGATTAACGCAGCCCGGCTGGCCAAGCTTGGCGACGGCACCAACATCGTCACCCTCGACGACGTCGTCGAGACCATGGCGACGACCGGCCGCGACATGATGACCAAGTACAAGGAGACCTCGATGGGCGGCCTGGCAGTCCAGCTCGGGCTGCCAGTCAACATCACTGAGTGCTAATAGAGGCGTGTGAGCGCAGCTGCGCAATAACCGCCTCGGCGCTGAGCGCCACGGTCTCCTGACTGTGCGCGGCGAGGTCCTTTATCGCGATCTCGCCGGATTCCAGCTCGCGGTCGCCGAGGACGAGCGCATACTTGGCGCCGGCGCGGTCGGCGCCCTTCATGGCGCCCTTGAGCCCGCGGCCGCCGTAGGCCATGTCGGCGGAGACACCGGCGGCGCGGAGGGCGTCGATAAGCACTGCCATGCGCGCCTGTGCGGGCTCGCCGATGCCGACACCGAACACGTCGACGCGGCGATCCACCCCGTCGAGGGTGACGCCTTCCGCCTCGAGGGCGAGCACGGCGCGGTCCACGCCGAGGCCGAAGCCGATGCCAGAGAGGTCCTGGCCGCCGATCTGTGCCATGAGCCCGTCGTAGCGGCCGCCGCCACCGATGCCGGACTGCGCGCCGAGGCCGTCGTGGACGAACTCGAAGCAGGTCTTGGTGTAGTAGTCCAAGCCGCGGACCATACGCGGGTTCACCACGTACTCCACGCCCATCTCGTCGAGGGACGCACGCACCTGGTCGAAGTGCTTGCGGCAGTCATCATCGAGGTAGTCGAGCATGAGCGGGGCGTCCGCGGTCATTTCGCGGACCTTCTCGCGCTTGTCGTCAAGCACGCGCAGCGGGTTGATCTCGGCGCGGTGGCGGGTCTCCTCGTCCAGCGGAAGGGAGAACAGAAAGTCCTGTAGCTTCTGGCGGTACTCAGGGCGGCAGTTGCGGTCGCCCAGGCTGGTCAGCTCCAGACGGAACCCGGTCAAACCGATAGACCGGAAGCAGCGGTCCGCGAGCGCGATGACCTCCGCATCCAGCAGGGGGTCGTCCACGCCGATCGCCTCCACGCCGACCTGCTGGAGCTGGCGGTAGCGGCCGGCCTGCGGGCGCTCGTAGCGAAAGAACGGGCCATAGTAGTTCAGCTTGACCGGCAGATACCCGCGGTCCAGGTTGTGCTCGATGACGGCGCGCATCACACCCGCCGTCCCCTCCGGGCGCAGCGTCACCGAGCGGTCGCCACGGTCCGCAAAGGTGTACATCTCCTTGGACACCACGTCCGTGGACTCGCCAACGCCGCGGGCGAACAGCGTGGTGTCCTCGAAGACAGGCAGCTCAACGTGCTGGTACCCGGCCAGGTGAGCCTGCCGCGCGAACTCGTCGCGGACTCGGTGGAATGTCGCCGACTGCGGCGGCACGTAATCTGGCAGGCCTTTCGGGGCAGACAGCGGCTGGAACTTCGGCTGGACCTTCTCGGTCTTCTTCGATTCACTCACGGGTTCAAAGTTTAGCGGTCCGGGTTGGCCTGCAGCAGGAACGGGTTGGTCGCGCGCTCCTGCCCCATCACGGTGGTCGGTCCGTGGCCGGGCAGCACCACGCAAGCGTCGTCGAGGTCCCACACGGGACCGCGTAGCGACGCGCGCATCGCGGCGGGGTCCGAGTGCTCGAAGTCCGTGCGGCCGATCGCGCCGCGGAACAGGACATCGCCGGAGAAGACCAGCGGGCCGGTCTCCCTCGCCGTTTCCGTCTTGTCCTCCGCTGCGTCTTCCACGAGCAGCACACATCCCGGTGAGTGCCCGGGGGCGTGTCGGACGGTAAAGGTGGTGTCGGCGAGGGTGAGCGAGTGGGCGTCGAGAAGCGAGCGCACCTCGCGCGGGGGTTGCATCGACGCGGCGTCGAAGAGCTGGCGGGTCGAGTCCGGCAGGCCGAGGCCGCCGTCGAGCATGAACTCGTCGTCTGGGTGGACGTACACCGGGACGTCGAAACGGGCAGCGTCCCGCGTGTGGTCAAGGTGGCCGTGGGTGCAGATCGCGGCGGTGAGCGTCGCCTGCTCGCGGGTGAGAAACTCGGTGACGGGCTTGTAGGCGCCCATTCCGGGGTCGATCACCACCGCTTCGCGTGACTCCTCCGAAAGGAGCACGTAGCAGTTGGTTTGGAACGGGCCTGCGGCAAAACCTGAACGCTTCATACGGCAATAATAAAGCGGGCGCCCGACCCAGTGGCCGGAAGCGCCCGCGTGCGGGGAGCAGACGTGCTTACTTCAGCGCGTCCTCTGCTGCCTGGTAGTCCGGCTCGGTGGTGACCTCGGAGACGAGCTCGGTGTGGATGACCTTGTGGTCAGCGTCCGTCACCACGACGGCGCGAGCGCACAGGCCCTTGAGCGGTGAGCCCTCGAGGGTCAGGCCGAAGTCGTCGGCGAAGGAAGAGCGGAACGCGGACAGCGCCTCGACGCTCTCGATGCCCTCGGCGGCGCAGAAGCGCTGCTGCGCGAACGGCAGGTCCTTGGAGATGCACAGGACCTCCGTGTTGTCCAGGGAAGCGGCAAGCTCGTTGAACTTGCGCACGGAGTTCGCGCACACGCCGGTGTCCAGGGACGGGAAGATGTTCAGGACGAGGCGCTTGCCGGAGTAGTCCGCCAGGGACTTCTCGCTCAGGTCGCCCGCGACGAGCGTTGCGTTGGGCAGCGCGTCGCCGACTTTGGGCAGCTCGCCGGAAGTAGTGGTCTCATTGCCTTCAAAAGAAACGGTAGCCATGGGCGCGATTCTATGGACGCGAGTCAGGCCTCGCAAGGGTTGAGCAAGCAGCGCCCCAAGCACTGCTAGGCTTAAACCCCGAAATTCACCTGCCGAGCGCACCAGCGCTTAGCGACGCTACGCAATACACAAGTGAGGTATCTCAGGTGGCCGACAACCAAAAACGGGGCGAGGAAGCCCTCACCCACCTCAAGCGCGAGCTTGATTCCCGCGACCGCAAGGAAAAGTCCAAGCCGCTCACCGTGGCGGCGCTGTCCGCAGTGGTGATTGCCGTGGTCGGCGGCGGCATCTACTTCGCCGCGACGCAAAATGACGGAAACGAGGACGCCACGGCTCAGGACGCCACCGCATCCTCGGAAGCCGCCGAGTCCTCCGAGACCGAGCCCAGCATCGACCCCTCCCAGTTCGAGGCGGTGGCCACCGAGCGCGCGACGGCGCTGCCCGCGACCGTGTCCTGCTCGTACAACGACAGCCCACAGGCTGGCGAAGGCGAGGCTGGCAAGCCGAAGACCGAGGACGTCTCCACGGAGGGCAAGGTCAACGTCGAGCTGGACACCAGCGCAGGCCCGATCGGCATGGAGCTGGACCGCAGCGTCTCGCCCTGCACCGTCAACGCCATCGAGCACCTGGCCTCGGAGAAGTACTTCGACGGCAGCGTGTGCCACCGCTTGACCACCAACGAAGGTCTCAAGGTCCTCCAGTGCGGCGACCCGTCCGGCACCGGTTCGGGCGGACCTGGCTTCCAATTTGCCAACGAGTTCCCCACCGACGAGGCCCTCGAGTCCGTCGACGAGTCCCAACTCCAGATCCCCGAGGGCGTCTCCGACGAGGAGAAGGAACAGTACAAATCCATGGCCCTGCAGCAGGACCAGAAGCGTTACCCGCGCGGATCCATTGCGATGGCCAACGCTGGCGTAGGCACGAACGGCTCGCAGTTCTTCCTCAATTATGGCGATTCCATCCTGCCCCCGATGTACACCTACTTTGGTCAGATCAACCAGGAGGGCCTTGACACCCTCGACGCGATCGCCGAGAAGGGTACTCAGGACGGTGGCCAGGACGGCGCGCCCGCCGAAGAGGTTAAGATCAATTCCGCTACCGTCAAGTAGCGCGCACGATACTTTCTGGTATCGTCGTCCGTGCCGCCAGGCATCTCTGAGCGCATCCGGAATATTTCAAAATACACGTGAGCAGTTCATTTAATGTTCATCTTGCGATGCGAAATGATTGAAGAAATACCGGGAAAACTATTGCGTACCCTTTGGTGTCTGGCTAAGGTAATCAACGTTCAATCGAAGATCTCCGAAAGATAGGGAATCAGATGCAGTTCCGCAAGGGCCTCCTCGCCGCCGCAACCGCAGCAGCTGTCATGTCCACTGGCGCAGTTGCAGCTACCGCTGACACCTCGGTCACCACCCGCACCACCACTCCGACCGCGACCACCAAGGCAGAGCCGACCGAGACCGCAAAGGCCGAGCCGACCACGACCACCGAGGCGAAGCCGACCACGACCGCGAAGCCGACCACGACCGCCAAGCCGTCCAACGGTCCGAAGGTCAACACCGGCGACAGCAACAAGAAGGACGAGGGTTCCTCCGTCAAGGACATGTCCCCGTCCGAGATCCGCGACTGGATCGCAGTATTCACCGCCGTCATCGGCGCTCTGGGCACCCTGTTCGCGTTCCTGGACAAGTACCTGCGCTCGTAATCTCACGGCGCGAGCGCGCACCATTGAGCGCGTAAGCACAGCCCGGCCCCTGTGGCCGGGCTTTTTGCGTGTGATCCTTTGTCTGGCCCGCCGACTCGATGGGTGTCTCGCTCTGCGTCATGAGCGGGATTGGTCTACCTGACGAGAATCGGGTGACGAGGACGTCGCGGTCCCATCTTCTCGCATCTTCGTCAACCCATTCTCGTCAAGTCAGCGCCGATTGGGTGGTAGAGCCTGTTGGAGGCCCAACGCACCGCTACTGCCACACCCAAGATCGAGCGTTCTTCTGGAACTGAGCGTGCCATGCCCCGAAAACGCCGATGCCGGACACAGATTGTGTTGATGAACGCGAGCAGCGGCGCCGTCCCTCTCTTTCAACATTGAGAGGAGGACGGCGCCGCTGCGCCAGGTGAGTTCCCCTACGGGGAGACTGCTAGGAAAGCTTTGCGATCGGGCCAAGTACCTGGTCGATCGGACCAGCGAAGACGACGGCCAGCAGACCCAGGAGGGCAAGCACACCTGCGACGGCGCCCACGATGGTGCCCAGGTTTGCAGTGCTGCCGTCCTGGGCGCCCTGCTCGTCACCCGGCGCCGGTTCCTCGGTCGGCTTCGGCTGCTCGGACGGCTTGGGCTCCTGGGATGGCTTCGGGTCAGCGGCCACGACGGTAACCGGAACCGTCAGCTCGGTGCCAGCGTCGGTGGTGATGCTCAGCGTCTGCTCGCCTGCGGCCTCGGCCGGAATTTCGATGTCCACGGTCGCGCGGCCCTGCTCACCCAGGCCGTTGTCCGCCTCGGTGGTGGAGGCGTCGATGTCGGCGGTCGCGGTGGCGTCGCCAAGCGTGACGGTGGCCTGCTTTGCCATCGGCTCCCCCTCGGACGAGTAGTTGAGGGAGGAGAGCTTGATGGAAGCGGTGGTGCCTGCCTTCAGCTCCTCCGGCAGGACCACGCCGACGTCCTTCTGGCCCTTGCGCACGCCAACTTCGTCGGACTTCAGGTAGTCCACGAATGCCTGCAGGTCGTTGTAGCCAACGTTGAGCAGGTCGCGGACGTCGTCCGGGTTCACAAAGTTGTCGCCGCCAGCAAACAGGAACGAGGAACCTGCAACGCGGTAGTCCTTGTCGTCCTCGAGCGGCTGCCCGTCAAGGGTCACGGAGGTGACGCGCTTGCCGGCCTCAGCCTCCGGGTTGTAGGTGTAGGCGACGTTGTTGGACAGGCCCATGTCCAGGCGTGGGCGGCCGGACTTCTCGGCGTCCTCCTTGCTCTGCCACTGACGCTCGAGGGCGTCCTTGATGGCCTTGCCGGACAAGGTTGCCACCGAGATGTCGTTGCCAAACGGCTGGACCTGGAAGGCCTCCTGGTAGGTCACGTCGCCGGCCTCGAGGTCCGCGCGGACGCCGCCAGCGTTCATGATGCCCAGGTCAATGTGCTCATCGAGCGACGTGTCCATCGCGTACAGCGCGGACTCTGCGAGCATGTTGTTCGCGGTGGACTCAGTGCCGCGGTTCGAGCCGGTGTTCTCCCCGGGGTTGGAGCCACGCAGGTAGGTGTCCTGGACGTTGGCCACGACCTCCTCGCCGAGCTTGCCGGCTTCCGCCTTCGCCTCGTCGACGATCTTCTCCACCTCAGCGTCCGGGGTGATGTCCAAGGTGACCAGGGACTCAGCGTCGTACTGCTCGAACGCCGGTGCCTCGATCTCACCAGTGGTCTTGTTGTAGGTGAAGTCCAGGTCCGTGACGACCTTGCCGTACTCCCAGGACTGTGCGTTCGGCACCGGGGCGTCGGCGTTGACCGCGTTGACGTGGCTGTCGCCGCCGAACATGAAGTCGACGTACTCCGGGTCCAGCTTCGGCGCGCCGGTCTCGACCGGGTCATGGATGAGAGCGACGACCACGTCGGCCTTCTTTTCATCCTTCAGCTTCTTCGCTTCCTCGTTCACCTGCTCGGAGGAGTCAGTGAAGCGCAGGCCGGCGACATTGTCCGGGCTGGACTTGCTCTTGGTCAGGTTGGAGGTGGTGCCCACCAGCGCAACCTTCACGCCGTCAATCTCGACGACCTTCGAGGCCTCCAGGTCGCGGGAACCGTCCTCCTTGAACACGTTCGCGCCGAGCTGGATGTCACCGGTGCCCGGGTTGATGCGGTCAATTAGGTCCTTGTAGCCCTTATCAAACTCGTGGTTGCCAGCAGCGGAGCCCGCCGTGCCAACGGCCTTGACAAAGTCCATGGTGTACTTGTCGTCCGAGATCGCGGAAACGAACGCCGAGCCACCCTGGTTATCGCCGGAGCTGGTGACGATGGTGTTGGCGTTCTTATCACGCAGGTAGTTAATAATGCCGGCAATGTTTGCGGCACCCATCTCGTCGCCCCTCTTCGGGGTGACCTCGCCCGTTTCCTTATCCGTGGACAGGTTCGCCTCGAGGCGGCCGTGGAAGTCGGTGAAGTTTGCAATGCTAATCTGCACCTTCTCATCGTCCGCGGCAAAAGCCGGGACAGCGGTGACCACCAGCGCGGTTGACGTGGTTGCGGCGATCAGCGCGCCGGCGCGACGGAAAGAAAACACTTGGAACTCCTCTGCATGTGAAATAGGGGTCTCATTGTTTTCTAGCGCGAAATCAGCTCGCTCGCAGCACAACGTACGTACTGTGACAGGCCTGCCTTGAGATTCAAGGCGGACGTCGCCAACAATTCACCCGCTGTTCAACTTCGGCACGCAGAGCGCGCTTTACGACGTCACCCTGTAGATGTCGTAGACGCCCTCCACGTTCCGCAACTGATTCATCAGCGCGCCCAGCTGCTTCGTGTCAGACACCTCGATGGTGAACCGTACGTTAGCGATCCGGTCGTCCGAGGCCTGGGAAGACAGCGCCAAGATCGGGAGGTTCTGGTCCGTCATGACGCCGGTGAGCTCTGCGAGTAGCCCGTGGCGGTCCAGTGCCTCGACCTGGAGGGTGGCCAGCGAGGCACCGCCTGCCGTGGTTTTTGTGGACCACGCGACGTCGATAAGGCGCTCCGGCTCCTCACGCAACTTGGCCGCATTGGTGCAGTCGGTGCGGTGGACCGAGACACCCCCGCCGCGGGTGACAAAGCCGAAGATCTCATCACCTGGCACCGGTTGACAACACTTGGCCAACTTCGCCATGACGTCTGGGCTCCCCTGCACGAGGATGCCGCTGGCGGACTCGCGCGACTCCCGCCGCACCAGTTCCGACATCGGGGCGCGGTCCGCGAGCGCATCGACCGCGTCCTCCTCATTGCCAAACAGGTCGACGAACATCTTGCCCACGTGCTGCGCGGAGACGTGACCGGCGCCGATCGCGGTATACAGGGCGTCCACATCCGGGTAGTGCAGCTGCTTGGCCACCCTGCGCATCGACTCCGCCGTAAACAGGCGGTACATGGGCAGCCCTCCGCGCTGCACCTCCGCGGCCAGTGCGTCGCGCCCGGCCTCCAGGTGCTCCTCGCGACGCTCCTTGGCAAACCACTGGCGGATCTTCGTCTTCGCGCGCGGCGAGACCACGAAGTCCTGCCAATCCCGGCTCGGTCCGGCGTTTTGGTCCTTAGAGGTGAAGATCTCCACCCGGTCGCCGGATTCCAGTTTGGTCTCCAAGGCCACGAGTTTGCCATTGACCTTCGCACCAATGCACCGGTGCCCCACCTCGGTGTGCACGGCGTAAGCGAAGTCGACCGGGGTGGACCCCGCCGGCAGGTTCACCACGTCGCCCTTCGGGGTGAACGCGAAGAGCTGCTGGCTGGTCAGGTCGTAGCGCAGCGAATCGAGAAACTCGTCCGGATCCGCCGCCTCCTTCTGCCAATCCAGCAGCTGGCGCATCCACGCCATCTCATCCACTTCGTTCTGGTTACCCCTGTGGGAGCCCTTCGTCTCCTTGTAGCGCCAGTGCGCCGCCACCCCGTACTCGGCGTTGTAGTGCATGTCGTGGGTGCGTACCTGCACCTCGAGCGGGCGGCCCGTGCCCGTCATCACCGTAGTGTGCAGCGACTGGTAGACGCCGAAACGCGGGTTGGAGATGTAGTCCTTGAACCGTCCAGGCATGGCCGAGTACAGGGCGTGGACGACGCCGACCGCGGCGTAACAATCGTGCACCGTATCCACGAGGACGCGGATGCCCACCAGGTCGAAGATCTCATTGAACTCGTGGCCCCGCACCACCATTTTCTGGTAGATGGACCAGTAGTGTTTCGGGCGCCCCATCACCTCGGCCTCGATGCCGTTGGCCTTTAGCTCGGTCTGGATCTGTTCCGTGAGCTCTTGAAGCGCCCGGTCGCGCGAGGGGGCCCGATCCGCCACGAGGCGTACGATCTCCTCGTACTTCTTCGGGTACAGGATGGCAAAGGCCAGATCCTCCAGCTCCCACTTCACCGAAGCCATGCCGAGGCGGTGCGCCAGCGGCGCGATGACGTCGAGCGTCTCCTTTGCCTTCTTCGCCTGTTTCTCGGGTGGGAGGAAGCGCATCGTGCGCATATTGTGCAGGCGGTCCGCCACCTTGATTACCAGCACCCGCGGGTCCTTCGCCATGGCGACGATCATCTTCCGGATCGTCTCCGCTTCTGCGGCCTTGCCCAGCTCCACCTTGTCCAGCTTGGTCACTCCGTCTACCAGGCGGGCCACCTCCGGACCGAAGTCAGCCGTGAGGTCATCCAGGGTGTAGTCGGTGTCCTCCACTGTGTCGTGCAGCAGCGCCGCGACCACGGTGGTGGTGTCCATGCCGATCTCGGAGCAGATCGTCGCCACTGCAAGCGGGTGCGTGATGTAGGGGTCGCCGGATTTGCGGAACACGCCCTCGTGCAGGCGCTCGGCGGTCCCATAGGCGCGGTTGAGCAGCTCGACGCTGGCCTTCGGGTGGTATTTCCGGTGAATAGACAGCAGCGGGTCCAGGACCGGGTTAATCTTCGGGCGTCCGCCGCCCGTGAGCGAGCGCGCCAGCCGCGCGGAGACGCTACGCACCGTTTGACCTGAGCGCTTAGAAGTTTTCTCTTGCGACACCGGGGCCTCCCGCCAGACTCTGAACCAGACTGCACACCGAAACGAAACTCAGTGTAAGAGTCTGATTCTAGTCGCTTCAGCGCCCTCCGTCGTCCAAAACCACCAACGGGGCGTCGCCGAGGCGCTCGCGGCCGCCGAGCCCGTCGACTTCGAGCACGACCACGTAGCCGACGACTTTGCCGCCTGCGCGCTCGATGAGGTTGGTGGCAGCCACGAGCGTGCCACCGGTGGCAAGGACATCGTCGACAAGCACGACGCGCTTCCCCTCAAGCTGCATGCCGTCTTCGGGGATCTCGAGCGCCGCGGTGCTGTACTCGGTCTGGTACTCCTGGGTGATCACCGGCGGCGGCAGCTTGCCCTGCTTGCGGATGGCCAGGATACCAACGCCCATGTCAAAGGCGACAGCGGAGCCGAGCAGGAAGCCGCGGGCATCCAAACCACCGATGAGGTCACCGCCGAGCTGCTTGCTGGCCTCAGCCATTTCGCGGATGACGGCGTTGAGCGCGTCGGCGTCGGCAAGCACCGGGGTGAGATCTTCGAACAACACGCCCTCAGCTGGAAAGTCGGGTACGCGGCGCACCTTATCAGCGAGCGCTTCCTGCGCGGACGAATACTTGTTGTCTGTCTTAGCCATGGGCCGGGGCATCCTCGTTTTCAGAGTGTTGGTACGGAGTGAATTCTGGCAGCGGGAACTATTGCTGCCCACCAGATGACGATGGTATTGCATCCTGCGGCAGGATGCGCCACCGGTCCATGTTCCAGCCGATTCCCGCCAGACCGGTGTACGGCACGACGTTGCCCACACCGCGGTTCACAGCGAACGTGCGGGGCTGCGCGGCCAGCGGCACCGAAGGCAGCTGCTCCCACAGTGCGTGCTCCTGGGCGCGCAGGTTGCTCACCTGGTTGCCCTGGTTTGCTGCGGCGGGGTACTCCTTCATCGGGTCGACCGGGCGCAGCAGCGCGTCGACCTCGCCGTCGGTGACAAACTGCATACCCTGTTCGTCGGTGGCAAGGTGCGGCAGATCCGCCAGCGTCTTGCCCTCCCCCGTCACGTCCACGATGCTCACGCCGGCGGGCTCGCAACTGCGGCGCATTGCCTCGACCATCGCGGCCTGGCGGGCGTTCGGGTACGGGTACGCCACGCGCACCTCCATCCCGCTCAAAACGCTCGCTTCGTCGATATTGACGTCCATGAACGGCGCCGCCACGTCCTCCACGCGGGAGGTGAGCGGATCGTCTTGCTGCAGCACGTGGACCGGGGCGGGCGGAACCTGCACGCCGGCATGCTCGCTCGAAACGGCCGCCACGCCGCGAGGGTCAAGGCACCGCGACAGCGCTTGCCGGTTCTCCGGAATGGCCCAGACCCCGGTCTCAGGGAACGTGAGCATCTCGGAGAGCTGCCCGACCACCGTGGAGATGTCTACCTGGTTGTCCTCGGCGTTCACGTCAAACCACGCCGGGTTCGGGTCGTCCAGGTCCGCGACCTTGAGCCCGCCCCCGCGGTACAGCTCACCGCTGTCCGCGGTGCCCGGCCAGATGACGAGGCGATCGATCGCCGGCCGGTCACCGTAGTAGTGCTCGTTGGCAATCAGGTTCACTTCGCCCTGGGCGCCGAAACTCTCAATCACATACGGGCCAAAAGAAACCTGAAGTTCCGGGTCGAATTGCGCAAAGTCGAACCCGTGGTGCCAGATCTGCGCAATCGGGGCGAGCTGTGCGGGATCCTCGGATTGCAGCGCAGCGTTGAGCTCCTCGACGCTCTTCCCCGCTTTCCGCGCCACAGCGTGCGCGGGCAGCACGGTGCCGGCGCCGAAGAGGTCCTGCCACCGGTCCCCGCGGCCCTCCTTGAACACCACGGTGAAGGTCTTACTGCCCGGGGTGCAGTCGAGGGCCTCGGTGTCGTCGAAAAGCGGAAGGTGCGACCCGAAGATCTCGGGGTGCTGTCCCGCCGTAAACGCGAGCAGGTAGTCGGTGCACGTCACCGGCGTTCCGTCGGAGAAGACGGCGTTGTCCGAGATGGTGTAGGTTACGCGGCGCTGCGGGCCTGGGAGGGGCTGCGCACTGATCAGGTCCGTGTTAGGGATCATCTCCCCGCCCGGCCCCGGCACGAACACGCCCGGGTACAGACGGCCAGACAGGCGGTGCGCCTGCGTGGACGTGCCCTCGAGGCTGCCGGCGTTGGTGGTGAGGAGCGGACCGGACACCTGGTACCCGAAGTGCTGCTCGTCGAGCTTCCCGTTCGGGTCCTCATCACCGCCGCTACACGCCGTGAGCGTCGCCGCCAACAGGCAAGCTGCGCTAAGCGACGCCACCGCGCCTCGGCCCAGCTGATGTGCGCGCCGTGTTCCGTCTGTTTTCCGGTGTGTTCTCCCGTTCTGTGGCACTGCCTGACTCCCCTTCTGTCTAGCGCCCCGGCCTCCAGGTCGCGGCCCCGCCCGGCGTGTCGCCGAACGATTCCGCCCCGGTCCCCTTGCCAGTGGCCTCGCCTGCGCCGGAAGTGCGCTGGGAAATAGAGCCGACGGTGCGCTTCCCATGCTCCGCCACAGTGCCCCCAAGGCCCTCAGCGCCTTCAGTGCCCTCGACACCTTCACCGTGCTCTGCGGTGTCACCGTTGCGGAACGCCTGCACCGCCGCGTTGTGCTCGCGGAACTTCTTTCGGCGCTCGATGAAGGTCACCAGCAGCGAGGTCGCCAGGAACAGCGAGGAGAACACGCCCTCGATCACGCCGATGAGCTGGATGAGCGCCAGGTCGCGCAGCGTACCCACGCCAAGCATCCACACCGCCACGATCATCAGCGCGATAATCGGCAGCGCGGAAATCACGGTGGTGGAGATAGAACGCATCACGGTCTGGTTGATCGCCAGGTTCGCCTGCTCCGCATAGGTGGACCTGCGCGAATCCAGGATTCCGGAGGTATTCTCCTTCACCTTGTCAAACACGATGACCGTGTCATAAAGAGAGAAGGTGAGCACCGTGAGCAGACCGATGATCATCGCCGGGGTGACCTCGAGCCCGAAGAGCGCGTAGAAGCCCATAATGAGGACGGCGTCTACCACGAGCGCGGCGAGCGCGGCCAACGCCATCTCGCGCTGCAGGCGCACTGCCACGTACACGGCCGCGGCGATGACGAACACGAGCATTGCCAGCAGCATGCGCTGAGTAATCGTGTCGCCCCACGACTCGGACACGGTTGAGTCACCGATCGCGTTCGCGGTAACGTCGCCCTTCTCGTCCTTCGGCTGGTACTGCTCAAAGATTGCCTGGCGGGCCTGGTCGATCTGCTCCTGGCTCAGGTGCTCGGAATTGATCTCCAGGGTGCGCGCGTCACCGGCGCCGACGATCTGCGTCAGCTCCGGGGTCACCCCGGTGGCGTCAACAAACGTGTCCTCGACTTCCTCGGCGACGAGGTCGCCAGCAGGCATGGACATCTTCGTACCGCCCTCGAAGTCGATACCCAGGTTGAACCCGCGCGCCAGCATCGCCACGACGGCGACGACCAGCAGGCCGAGGGTGATGGAGTACCAGAGCTTCCGGCGTCCGACGAAGTCGATCGCGCCGTCCTCGGTGTGCAGCCGCTCGCGCCGGTCCATCTGAGCCGCGGGCGCGGTGTTCGCAATAGAACTCGTCATGGTTACTTCTCCTCAGAGTCGTCGCGAGTGGGGGCCAGTTGCTTATCGACGCTTCCCTCGCCGACCTCAACCACCGTGGACCCAGTCGATTCGGCGGTCTTGGCCTGAGTCGTGTCTGTGTACTTGTCTGTGTCTGTGTTCTTCTTCCCGTTCGCAGTGGCAAACGCCTTGGACATACCGCTAACGGACGGTCTGCCCCAGAACTTACTGCGAGACGCCAGGATGAGCAGTGGCGCGGTGACCAGGAAGGTGACGAGGAGGTCGAACACCGTCGTCAGACCCATGGTGAACGCGAAGCCCTTCACGTCGCCCACAGCCAGGAAGTAGATGATCACCGCGCCGATGAGCGTGACCATGTTGCCGGTCACCACGGTCTCCTTCGCTCGGTCCCAGCCGGACGCTGTGGCGGAGCGGAACGTCTTGCCCTTGCGGACCTCATCCTTGATGCGCTCATAGATCACCACGAAGGAGTCGGCCGTCGTACCGATACCGATGATCAGACCGGCGATGCCGGACAGGTCCAGCGAGTAGCCGATCCAGCGACCGAGCAGCACCAGGGACCCGTAGACCAGGACGCCGGAGACCGCCAGGGTGGCCAGCGAAATCAGGCCGTACAGGCGGTAGTACGCGAACACGAACAGGGCGACCAGTGCCAAGCCAACCAGGCCGGCGTACAGGCCCGCCTTGAGCGAGGCCAGGCCGAGTGACGGCGGGACGGTCAGTGCAGTGCCACCCGGCTCGCCGTTTTCACCGGCGAAGGACAGCGGCAGCGCACCGTAGCGGAGGTTGTTGGCCAGCCCCTCGGCCTCTTCCTGCGTGAAGTCGCCGGTGATGGCGGTGGCGGAGCCGACCGGGGTCGCGCCCTGGATCTGCGGTGCGGAAATGACCTGGGAGTCCAGGGTGATGGCGATCTGTTTGCCAATCATCTCGCTGGTCAGTGCCGCCCAGGTGGAAGAGCCATTGACGTCGCCGTTCTGGCTAAACGCAAAGCTGATCTCCATCTGCGAGCTCTGCGGGTTGTAACCACCCGTAATCGGGCGGGCGGTGTCGATCTGCTCGCCGGTCAGGCGCGGACCATCTTCTTCAGTCACGCCCTCAAGCAGCGGTACCTCGCCGAGGAGCAACGGCTGGCGCGTCGAGGAATCGCAGGCGACCAGGGGGCGATCCTCTGCGTCGGTACCCGCGAGCGGGTCGACTTCCTGGGTGGCGCACTTCTGCGACAGGAGGATGAAGGAAGCGAACTGCTTCGTCGGGTCGTCGGACTGGCGGGACTCGCGGAGCATCTCCGTCACCTCGGAGCGGCGGTCGGCCGCTTCAACCGGCCCCTCGGGCTCGGGCAGCGGATCGGCTTCGATCTTCGGCGTATTCGGATTCGGCTGGCCATCCTGGCCGCCCATCGACTGGTCGAGGAGCCCTTGCGCCTCTTCCTTCGTCATCACGCCGTACTTGACCCACTCGTTTGCCATGTCCAAAACCGCCGGGCCAATTGCGGCGGCATCCGGGGAGGGCATCTCCTCCACCGGGCGGAACAGCAGCTGGGAGGTCTGGCCGATGTTGCGGACCTCGGAGGTGTCGTCGCCGGCGGCGGTGATGACGATCGTGTTGCCGTCCACCACGACGGTCGCGCCGGAGACGCCCATGCCGTTGACGCGGTTCTCCAGGATACGGCGGGCGTCGTTAAGCTGCTCGCGCGTCGGCTCCTCACCCTGCGGAACGAGGGTGACTCGGGTACCGCCCTGCAGGTCAATGCCGAGCTTCGGCGATGCCGACTTGTCGCCGGTAAAGAAGACTAATGCGTACACGCCGATGACGATGAGCAAAAACAGCGCCAGGGCTTTGCCTGGCCACGTACGTTTTGATCTCAATTCGCCGGAACGCCGAGTGTTTGAGGACACTGAGCTGACTCCTCTGCTGTTCTTTGATCTTTGCTGCCCAGGGCACCCGAGACGGGTGTCCGGCACTTGCACAACGGATTATGCTACGGCATCGGGGCAAAAAATTGGTGCCCGACCCCTCCCCCGGCATCTGGGAGGCGTCGGGCTGGGTGCCAAGTGCGCTGGCTACTCGGTGTCGGTCGGCACGTCGGCCTGGGTGGAACCCTGCGGGTCTACGCGCTTCATCACGCCCGCGGTTTCCATCGTGGCCACGACGTTCGGGGCCAGCTCCACCTGCAGCGTCTCGCCGTTGTTCTCCACCACGGTGCAGTGGAAACCGGCGACGTTGACAATCCGGTCGCCGGGAGCAATCGAGCGTTGCATCTCCTGCATCTGGCGTTGACGCTTCTTCTGGCTGCGCATCATCAGCAGCGACGGGAGCAAGAAGATGGCCAGGACGATGAGGATGTAAACAATTTCCATGCGCCCATTGTTTCATAGGCCCCAGGTGCGCCTACGAGAGATTAAGTTGGCCCGGCGCTTCCGGAGGCGGCGTGATGCCGAGGTGCTGCCAAGCCGCCGCCGTGGCGACGCGGCCGCGGCCAGTCCGCGCCATCAACCCAGCGCGCACGAGGTAGGGCTCGCAAACCTCCTCGACGGTTGACGGCTCCTCGCCGACAGCGATGGCCAGGGTGTTCACACCCACCGGCCCACCACCGTGGCCACGGATGAGCGAGTCCAGCACGGCACGGTCGAGGCGGTCAAGGCCACGCTCGTCCACGTCAAACACCGCCAGCGCCGCCTGCGCGGCCGCGAGGTCCACGTGGCCGTCGCCGTTCACATCGGCCCAGTCCCGCACGCGACGCAGGAGGCGGTTGGCAATACGCGGCGTGCCGCGCGAGCGCGAGGCGATCTCGACCGCCGCGTCCTCGTCAATGCTCACTCCCAAAATGGAGGACGCGCGGGTGACCACCTTGGTCAGGTCCTCGGCGTCGTAGAACTCCATTTGCGCAGTAAACCCGAAGCGGTCGCGCAGCGGTCCGGTGAGCATTCCGGCGCGAGTCGTCGCGCCGACGAGGGTAAACGGCGGGATCTCCAGGGGGATCGACGTGGCGCCGGGGCCCTTGCCGACGATCACGTCAATCCGGAAATCCTCCATCGCCATATAGAGCATCTCCTCGGCCGGGCGGGCGATCCGGTGGATCTCATCAATGAAGAGGACGTCGCCCTCCATGAGGTTGGACAGCATCGCCGCCAGGTCGCCCGCGCGCTCCAGTGCCGGACCGGAGGTCATGCGCAGCGAGGTCCCCAGCTCCTGCGCGATGATCATGGCCATCGTCGTCTTCCCAAGGCCCGGCGGGCCGGACAGCAGAATGTGGTCCGGGGTGACGTCCCTGCTGCGTGCCCCAGCGAGGACCAGGCCCAGCTGCTCGCGGACCTTCGGTTGGCCGATGAACTCGTTGATGGACTTTGGGCGCAGCGACTTTTCGGCGTCACGCTCGTCGGGTTGCGAGGTGGCGTCGATAAGCGAATTGCCCGGGCGCGCCATGCTATCCGGGCCATCCGGGAGGGAAAATTCGGTCTTTTCTACATCTGACATTGGGGTCTCACTTCTTGCCCAGCTGGGTCAGGGCCGCGCGCAGGAGCGCGGAGCTGGCCTCGTCCGGCTGCTCTGCCGCAATCGCGTCGACGACCGGGCGGGCGCTGCGCTCCGGGAAGCCGAGTCCGACGAGCGCCTCGACGACCTGCTCCGTGGCAAACGAGGTTGTGGCGGCGGGGGCGGGTGCTTCCTGCTCGGGAGCAGCCAGGGTGGCAACCTTGTCCTTGAGCTCGAGCACGATGCGGTCCGCCATCTTCTTCCCCACGCCGGGAATCGTTTGGATGCGCTTGGCGTTTTGCTCCGCGATGTGGGTGGCCAACTCAGCGGGGCTAAAGACAGAAAGCGCGGCGAGCGCCAGCTTGGGCCCCAGACCCGTGACGCTTTGCATGCGGTGGAACATCTCGCGCGCGTCGTCGTCGGCAAAACCGTAGAGCGTCACGCCGTCATCTTTGACCACCATGGAGGTGAGCACGCGGCGCTGCTCGCCGCGGGTAAGCGCGGCCAGCGTCGGTGGGCTTGCCAAGAAGCGGTAGCCGACGCCGGCGCACTCGATGACCGCGTGGTCCAACCCGATCGAGATGACCTCGCCGTTGAGGGAATCAATCATGCCTTCTCCTTTGTCCTTGTGCGCTGTGCTTGGGCCAGCCGCTCAGCGTGCGCGCTCCGTGCGAGCAGCGGGGCCCGCCAGCAGTGGCACACCGCGATGGCCAGCGCGTCCGCAGCGTCCGCAGGCTTCGGCGGCTCCGAAAGCCCAAGGATACGGGTAATCATGACCGTCATCTGCTTCTTGTCCGCGCGTCCGTTGCCGGAAATAGCTTTCTTCACCTCGGACGGGGTGTACATATGCACCGCGATGTCACGCTCCGCCGCCGCGAGGACAAGGACCCCGACCGCGTGGGCGGTGTGCATGACGGTGGAGACGTTGCCGCGCTCAAAAATACGTTCCATGGCGATCACGTCCGGGCGGTACTCGTCCATCCATTCCGAGACCGCGCGCGACAGGCGCAGCAGACGCTCGGAGAGGTCCGCGTCGGACGGGGTGCGCACCACTCCTACCGAGATAGGAAAGATCTGACGACCTCGCCCGGCCTGCACCACGGAAAGACCGCACCGGGTCAGGCCTGGGTCAATCCCCATGACGCGGAGCCCCTCGAGCTGCATTCCAACCTCCCACGAGCAATACACCATCTAACACAAATGTTCTACCACAGGGCGTCGATAAGCGCGAAAGCCCCGCCGGGCACCCGGACGAGTCGGGCGCGCGGCGGGGCGACGCTGCGGAGGCTAGTCGTCCAGCTGGGCGGCGACCTCGTCAGAGATGTTCATGTTGGTGTACACGTTCTGTACGTCGTCCGAATCCTCGAGCGCATCGATGAGGTTGAGGGTCTTCTTCGCGGCAGCGACGTCGGCGTCGACCTCGATGTCTGCGCGGAAGTCCTGATCTGCGCCCTCGACTTCAATGCCCTCGGCCTTCAGCGCGTCGCGCACGGCCTGCGTGTCGGAGGGTTCGCAAACGACCTCAAACTCCTCGCCCAGGTCGTTGACTTCCTCGGCGCCAGCGTCGAGCACAGCCATGAGCACATCGTCCTCGGTCAGCTCGCCCTTCTTCATGGTGACGATGCCGGTGCGCTTGAACATGTAAGCAACGGAGCCGGAATCGCCCATGTTGCCGCCGTTCTTGGTCATCGCGGTGCGGACCTCAGTAGCCGCGCGATTGCGGTTGTCGGTCAGGCACTCGATGAGCAGCGCGATGCCGTTCGGGCCGTAGCCTTCGTACATCACGGACTCCCAGTTCGCGCCGCCAGCTTCCTCGCCGGAGCCGCGCTTGCGGGCGCGCTCGATGTTGTCGCCCGGCACCGAGGCCTTCTTGGCCTTCTTGATCATGTCATCGAGCGTTGGGTTGCCTGCAGGATCGCCGCCGCCCGTACGAGCGGCCACCTCGATGTCCTTGATCAACTTCGCCCACAGCTTGGAACGCTTCGCGTCGTTCGCAGCCTTCTTGTGCTTGGTAGTAGCCCACTTTGAGTGGCCCGACATCTGGCACCCCTTTTTCGTCGCGAGTAGATGAACTTGGCTTAGTATACGTGTCCCCCGCTCACCCCGTTCCGGGGGCCTGCTTGGGGCGCTACTTTGGTTCCGGGCGAGGATCCCGCTCGGGCACGGCGTGGGCGCCCTCGCGAAGGTTGCGCGTCAGCCCCTCCTGCACCACCACGGCGACCAGGCGCCCCTGCTGGTCGAAGATGCGGCCGTGGGTCAAGGCCCGGCCGGCGTGCGCAGACGGCGAGATCTGGTCGTAGAGCAGCCACTCGTCGGCCCGGAACGGACGCAGGAACCACACCGCGTGGTCCAGCGATGCCAGCTGGGCCTGGTGGCCGGGGTGCGCGGCGAGCGCCGAGTGCAGCAGCGTCATGTCTGACATATAGGTCAGCGTGCACGCGTGGAACGTGTCCTCGTCCGGCAACCTCCTCGTCGATCGGAACCACACCACCTGTTGGCTCGTGGTGTATTGGTTCGGCGAGTACATCTCCGGCGGCACCACGCGGATGTCCCACTCGTTGAGGTCGTGGCGCGACCCTGGCCCAAGGTTGGGCGCTTTCGCCTCGGCGGGCAGCTCGTCCGGCGCGGGAACCGCTCGCATCTCGTCTGAGTGCTCCGGGCCTTCATCGCCGGCGCGGTGGAAGCTGGCTTGCATGGAGAAGAGCACTTCCCCGCCCTGGAGTGCCTCGACGGTGCGGGTGGCAAAACTGCGGCCGTCGCGCGGGCGGCCGACGCGATACTCGGTTTCCGCGTTCGCGTCCCCGGGGCGCAGGAAGTATCCGTGCAGCGAGTGGACCTTTTTACCCTCCACTGTGCGCGTGGCGGCCACGAGCGCTTGACCAGCGACGTGTCCTCCAAACGTGCGGACGAAATGGTCCGAGTGCATTGCCGCACCGCGGAAGGTGTCTGGCTCGTTTCCGTCACATCGCTCAAGATCCAGGATGCGCTGGATGTATGTCGGGGACTCCGAAAGGTTCGAAAGTGTAGCGCTCATGTGACACGACCTTACGCATTTCGCGCGGGGGCGGGGCCCTCCAGCTCGGTCATCGTTGCGTATTCCGGCAGTGCCGCGGTACCGCCGAGGTGCAGCGCGCGCACAAGTGGACGCAGCCGCAACGCCCGCGTGTCTGACACCGCCTCGTTGTAAAAACGCAGCGCGAGGAAGACGCGGGTCTCCGCGTCACGGAGGGAGTGTGCAACCTCCGGTGCGCTCCCCGCGCACTCTTTCTGCACGCGCGTGAGCGCCACGGACAGCGCGTCCTCCCGCCGGAGACGGTGTGCAATGTCTCGCGGGTCCAGCCGCACTTCCTCCGTTGCCCGCGCCTGATCGCGCAGCGCGGGCAGTGTCGCCGCGACGACAGCGCACCGCCTGTCGAGCGCCGCCTGCAGCGCGTCACGGGTGCGGTCCACCCTCATGTGCAACCGGTCAAGCCGCTGCGCCGTGAAGTACGCCCAGGCAAGGAACGCGGTGACCGCCACCGCAGCGCACACTGCTAGCCAGGTCATCGCACCGACACCTTCTCTGCCGCCCCGGGCCCGACCGGCGCCACCGTCTCGTAGACCGCCATGATCCGATCGGCCACGGTAGCCCAGTCGTACTCGCGGGCTCGCTGCGTGCCGCGCGCAACCAACTGCCTGCGCAGCTGCGGGTTTGCAACGAGCGCGCGAAGGCAGTCTGCGAGCGCGTCCTCGTCGCCGACGGGAAACAGCACCCCTGCGGGGTGCGCAGTATCAGCGCCGCACACGCGCGCGAATGCCTCCAAGTCACTCGCCACCACGGCGCAGCCGGCGGCCATCGCCTCTACCAGCACGATGCCGAAGGACTCCCCGCCCGTGTTTGGCGCGACGAAAATGTCCGCGCGCCCGAGGATCGCCGCCTTATCCGCGTCGCTCACCGCGCCGACGAACCGCACCCCCGGCACCGGCCGGTGGTGCCCCGCACCCATCACCGTCACCCGTACCGGAAGACCAAGCTTTTCCACACCACCCAAAAAGGTCCCCAACCCCTTCCTCGGTTCATCCAGCCTGCCCAGAAACACGATTTCCATCGCGTCCGTGTGGGCGTTGGCCTTCCACCTGTCCGCCGATTCTCGCGCTCCACGGAACAGCGCCGTATCCACCCCGTTCGGGATGACAATCGGGTCCGTCCCCACTTGCTCCACTTGCCAGCGCCTCGCAAGCTCGCTCACCGCGATCCCGCCGCGGATCTTCTCCAAATTTCCGCGCAGCATGGGCAGCGCGAACCTCAGCGCGTAGGAGCTACGGGCGGACGCGTGGTAGGTCGCAACAATTGGCCCCCGCGCCAGTCGGGTCGCCACCATGGAGTAGCTGGGAGAGTTCGGTTCGTGCACGTGCAGGACGTCGAAGTTGCCGTTCCGCAGGAATTCTCGGGTCACTCGGCTCACCTGCGGCCCGAAGGCGATGCGCGCCACCGAACCGTTGTAGCGCAGGGGTACCGCAAGCCCGCCGCGCCTCACCCATGTTGGCAGTGGAGTGCTCGCCGACGCCGGCCCCAGCACCCGCACGTCGTGCCCGCGGGCGCGGAAGACGCGCGCGAGATCGAGCACGTGCGACTGCACCCCGCCGGGCTTGTCAAAGGAATAAGGGCAAACCATGCCAATGCGCACTTACGCCTCCCCACCCTGTGCAATAGGCTCCCGCCGCGGCTGTGCCTGCTTGCGCCACGCCGCATCCGCGGGCCAAATGGGCTGCAGCGCATGCCAATCCCGCGGGTGCCGAGCGATGTTCGCGGCGAATACGTCCGCGACCCGCTGCGCGGTGACCGCGAGCCCCTCCTGGCCGGCGCCCGGCGTCGCCTCCGGCACCTCAATACCGGTGACGCTGAACCCCCATCGCGGCAGCGTCAGGTCTCGCTCGAACCACGAGTGGGCGACACACAGCGCTGCCCCCGTCTCCTGAGCGAGCTTCGCCGGCCCCGCAGGGATGGTGGTTTCCTCGCCGAAAAAGTCAACTGCGATCCCCTTCCCGGTAAGGTCGCGCTCGCCCATGAGGCAGACGATCCCGTTCCCGCGGAGGACCTCTTTCAGCCGTGCAAACGGAGGGCGCTGCCCGCCGGTGAGCGGGAGGACCTCAAAGCCGAGCTGCTCCCGAAAGTCCACGAACGCATCAAACAAGGCCTCCGGCTTGACCCGTTCAGCGACAGTCGTGAATCCCCCGTAGCGCTGCGCTAACCACATGCCGGCCATGTCCCAGTTCCCGGCGTGGGGCAGGGTGAGGATCAAGCCGTGACCCTTGTCCAGAGAAGCGTCGATAAGCGCCCGCCCCTGCACGCCTGCATCGAGCTCGGTGAGCAGCCCGGGCTGGCCGGCAAGCTGCGGCAAGCGGAACGCCTCGTGCCAATAACGCGCGTAGGAACGCATCGCATCGCGTACGAGCTCGCGCGTCACGCGCTCGGGGCCGACGACGCGGGTGAGGTTGCGGCGGAGCATCTCCGGCCCCGCCCCGTTGCCGGACGCCCAATCGGCGCCCCGCGCGAACACCCGGCCAGTGACGGATTCGGGCAGCCGTCCCACGAGCTTCCAACCGGCGAGGTACCCCGCCGTCACCGGGTCGAGTACTGCCATCTACGCCCCCGCGGGTGGTGCCAGCTTGCCGTCGGACTTGGGGTCGCGCGCCGCGTACAGCAGGCGCTGGCCCACCGTGAATACGGAGCCGACGAGGAGGACCCACAGCGACACCTCGATGGCGTGGTGCACGCCGAAGCCCTCGAGGAAAAGCCCCGCCAGGGCGATGATGAGCCGTTCGGGGCGCTCGATGAGCCCACCGACGATGCGCAGCCCGCCGGCCTCTCCGCGCGCCTTGACGTAACTAATCACCTGCGAGAGCACCAGCACGGCAAGGCAGACGGCCACGTTGTACGGCTTCGCGTTGTCCACGTAGATGAGCCACATGGCGATGGCGGCGAAGAGCGCACCGTCCGTGATGCGGTCGCAGCTGGCGTCCAGCGTCGCCCCGAACGCGGTGCCCCCGCCGCGCAGTCGCGCCATCGTGCCGTCGACCATGTCGAACGCGGCGAAGAAGATAGACAGCAACGCAGCCCAAACGAGGTGGCCGGTGGGGATGAGCACAACGGAGGCGAGCACGGTCGCCGCGGTGCCCACAAGCGTAGTGACGTTTGGGGTCATCCCGACCTTGAGCAGCGCCTTGGCAACCGGTTTGACCACCACGGCAGCGGGTTTACGCCCGTGGACGCTCAGCATCGTCGCCCCCTTCCGGCGCCTCGGCGGAGTCGGTGTCGCGATCGAGCGCCACCCAGGCGTCCGCGAGGACTGCGCGCGTCTCGCGCAGCAGCTGCGGCAGCACCTTCGTCCCGCCGATCACAGTCATAAAGTTCGAGTCTCCCGCCCACCGCGGAACCACGTGCAGGTGCAGGTGATCGCTCACCGATCCGCCCGCCGCCTTGCCCAAGTTCAGGCCCACGTTGATGGACTCCGGGTTGGACACGGACTTGAGCGTGCGGATGGCGAGCTTGGCAAACACCATGAGCTCCGCAGTTTCCGCGTCGGTCAGCGCCTCAAGCGCCGCAACCTTGCGGTACGGCACCACCATCAGGTGGCCCGCGTTATAGGGGTAGAGGTTGAGCAGCGCGTAGACGGTTTCACCACGTGCGATGATCAGCCCGTCCTCGTCGCTCCCCTTCGGGATCTCCACGAAGGGGTCCGCGCTGCGCTCCGGCATCGCTGCAATGTAGTTGGACCGGTACGGGGCCCAAAGTCGCTGCAGCCGGTCCGCGTCGCCGGCTCCCGAGTCCACGTAGTCGCGCGGGCTCGAGCTTGCCGACGCCACGTCGTCCCTACCCTCGGCGCGCTGCAATGGCTTCCTCGCTCGGCTGCGCATTGAGCTTCTCAGCAACCCAGTTGGTAATCAGCTCGACGGCCTCGTCCACCGGCACGCCGTTGACCTGGGTGCCGTCCAGGAAGCGGAAGCTGACCGCGCCGGCCTCCACGTCCCGTGCGCCAGCGAGCAGCATGAAGGGCACCTTTCCGGTGGTGTGGGTGCGGATCTTCTTCTGCATGCGGTCGTCGGAGTGGTCGACCTCAGCCCGGATCCCGGACTCGCGCAGCTTGCTCACGATGCCCTCCAGGTGGTCCGCAAACTCGTCGGCCACGGGAATGCCCACCACCTGGTGCGGTGCGAGCCAGGCGGGGAACGCACCGGCGTAGTGCTCGAGCAGCACGCCGAAGAAGCGCTCGATGGAGCCGAAGAGCGCGCGGTGGATCATCACCGGGCGGGTCTTAGCGCCGTCCGGGCCCGTGTACTCCAGGTTGAAGCGCTCCGGCAGGTTGAAGTCCAGCTGCACGGTGGACATCTGCCAGGTGCGGCCGATGGCGTCGCGCGCCTGCACGGAGATCTTCGGGCCGTAGAAGGCCGCGCCCGCCGGGTCCGGAACGAGCTCCAGGCCAGACTTCTCCGCCACGGAGCGCAGGATGTTGGTGGAGCGATCCCAGATGTCGTCGTCGCCGATGTACTTCTCCGGGTCCTTGGTGGACAACTCCAGGTAGAAGTCATCAAGGCCGTAGTCCTTGAGCAGCGAGATAATGAACTCCAGGACGCTGGTCAGCTCCTCTTCCAGCTGGTCCTCGGTGCAGTAGATGTGGGCGTCATCCTGCGTGAAGCCGCGCGCACGGGTCAGGCCGTGGACCACGCCGGACTTCTCGTAGCGGTAGACGGTGCCGAACTCGAACAGGCGCAGCGGCAGCTCGCGGTAGGAACGGCCGCGGGAGTCGAAGATGAGGTTGTGCATCGGGCAGTTCATCGGCTTGACGTAGTAGTCAACGGCCTGCTTGGTCACATTGCCATCCTCGTCGACTTCGCCGTCGAGCTGCATCGGCGGGAACATGCCGTCCGCGTACCAGTCCAGGTGGCCCGACTTCTTGAACAAGTCGCCCTTGGTCACGTGCGGGGTGTTTACAAAGGAGTAACCGGCCTTCAGGTGGCGCTGGCGCGAGTGCTCTTCCATCACCATGCGGACGATGCCGCCGTCCGGGTGGAACACCGGCAAGCCGGAGCCGACCTCGTCGGGGAAGGAGAACAGGTCCATCTCGTTGCCCAGGCGGCGGTGATCACGTTTCTCCGCCTCCTCCAGCATGGTCATGTACTCGGCGAGCTTCTCCTTGGACTCCCAGGCGGTACCGTAGACACGCTGCAGGCCAGCGTTCTTCTGGTCGCCGCGCCAGTACGCCGCAGACGAGCGGGTCAGCGCGAAGGCCGGGATGTACTTGGTGGTGGGCACGTGCGGGCCGCGGCAAAGGTCAAACCACTCGACATCGCCCGTGCGCGGGTTGACGTTGTCGTAGTGCGTCAGCTCGCCCGCCCCGACCTCGGTCGCCTCGTCCGAATCGGGGTCAACGTTGCCCTTGTCCTGGATCAGCTCGAGCTTGTAGGGCTCGTTCGCGAGCTTTTCCGACGCCACGTCAGCGGACTCGTACACCCCGCGGACAAACTTCTGGCCCTGCTTGATGATCTTCTTCATCCGCTTTTCCAGCTTCTTCAGGTCCTCCGGCGTAAAGGGCTCGGCAACGTCGAAGTCGTAGTAGAAGCCGTCATTGATCGCCGGACCGATGCCCAGCTTGGTGCCCGGGAACTCCGCCTGCACGGCCTGCGCGAGCACGTGCGCGCAAGAGTGGCGGATCACCGAGCGACCCAGCTCAGTGTTGGCGGGGACCGGCGTGAAGGTGGCGGTTTCGGACGGAACGTGCGAGAGGTCCTTGAGCTCCCCCGCCTCGTCCTGGACAACAACGATGGCGTTGTCGCCCTTGTTGGGCAGGTCTAGCTCGCGCATTGCGGCACCGACCGGGGTCCCAGCGGGGACCTCGAAGGGGGCGAACTCTACCTGTACATTCTCATCGGCCTCATCGGCTACGTCGGTTACATCGGTGGCCATTGGCGCTCCTTTGCGCGTCAAAGGGGTCCGCCATACCTGGACGCACCCCACGTGTTCGTTCCGTCCTGCGCCGGGCACAGCGGGCCCAGCACATCGTTGGTAATACTACCCCGCCGGGGTTGGTTGGACTGGGTGGGTGGGGTGCGAGTGGGCGTCGATAAGCAAACTAGCCCTGGAGCAGGCCCTGGCCCCAGTACTCGCCCGCCGCCGTGCCGCGCGGGATGAAGTAGACGGCAGAGCCGATGTGGGTGATCCACTCGTTGAGGCGGTCCGCCTCATTGAGGTGAGTGAGCAGCGGGGTGAAGCTCGCGTCCGGGTCCTGCTGGTAGGCCATGAAGATGAGGCCGACGTTGGAAAGCTCGGTGGCACCCGGCTCCGGCGGCAGGCTGTAATTGTATGGGCGGCGCAGGATTTTGGCGCCGGTGGCGCGGGCGCGGGCCATGTGCGAGTTCGGGTCGATCACCGGCAGCCCGTAGGCGTCTCGGGCCTGAAGGTCGGGCTCGGTGAACTCGTCGCCGCCGGTAAGCGGAGCGCCAGTGTCTAAAGTGCGGCCGACGACCTCTTCGCGAGAGCGGCGGTCCAGCAGCTCCCAGGTGTCAAGGTGCATCGCGATCCTGCGCACCACCAGCGAGGTCCCACCTGCCAGCGGGCCTTCGCTGATCCACACCTGCTGCGCGAACTCCTCGTCGGTGCGGGGGTTCACGGTGCCGTCGACCTGGCCGAAGAGGTTGCGCGGGGTCTCGCCTTCCGGCGTCGCCCCATGCGCGTTGACAAACCCTTGCTGCACCCAGGCGGTACGCACGTAATCTACGCCGGCGCGCGTCATGTGCCGCATCGCCCACGCGCCCATCACCGGGTCGTCGCAGCAGAGTTGGAGCACCAGATCAGTTTGCCCCCACTGCGGGTCGAGCTGATCGCGAGACAGCGCGGGGATGTCGTGAAGCCATGCGGGCGCGACATGCGGCGCCGCGACCTGGAAGATCCGCGGACCAAACCCGCAGGTGATGGTGAGGTTCGCCGGCCACGCGGTCAGCTCCGGCTCGAGGCTTCCCAGCGGGTTGTGCCCCGCGGTCAGCCGCCGCGCGTCCTCCGTCCACAGGCGCATGAGCCGCACGATTGCCTTTGCGTCCACGCCTTGGTTCAAGCGGAAACCAATGAGGTTCAGGCTCGCCTGCGCGGGCTGTTGCACGCCTGCCTGGTGCGCGCCGTCGAAGGCAATGGAGGCACTGCGCAGCGGGAGCTCCTGCGGCGCGGCGTCCGGTTGCTCCGCGCATGAGGAGAGCATGCTTAACGACGCCACACCGACCCCTCCCGCGCCCGCCGCCAAGAATCCGCGCCGAGATACCTCCATCGTCGTGCCTACCCCTTCTTGCCTAGTGACTGTCCGCGTGCTCGTGGGCGGTCATCTCGCCGCCGTCGCCGTACTCCTCGCCACCGGGCAGCATGGAGCGCACGGCCACGCCTTGGACAACGATGCCCTGCTCGCTCCCCTCCGCGTCGGACGTTTCAAAAAACACATCCACCGTGTCACCTGCAGCGATCTCGGGCGCATACCCCATGATCATGAGGTGATCGCCGCCGGGCGCGAGCTCATCGGTCCCGCCTGCCGGAATCGTGATGCCGCCTTCCTTTTGCTGCATCGTGCCGTCGACGGTCTCATGGATCTGGTAGTCCGCCTCCCCCAGCGAGGTAGAGAACCCGGTGATGGTGATGTCGTGGTCCGAGGTGTTGTGGATGGTACCGAAGACCGCGGTCATGTCCGAGCCCTCGGCACTATCGACCGCCGCCTTCGCGCGCACCGTGGCGTCCTCGAGCTTGATGTCGCCCGCGCCCTGCAGCTGCGCTTCGGCATCATTCGCCGTGCTCGACTCATTCACCGCGCTCGAAGCCGCAGTCGTGCTTGGCTGCGCCGAGTCCTCCTGGTTGGAGGGGCTGCAGCCTGCAACGCCGAGGGCGGTCGCCGCGACAAGCGCGGTCGCTATTGTTCGGGTGATCTTCATCGTCTGCCTCCTATCGCTTTTCGCTTGTCGACGCCGCGTCTTCACCATCCAACGCCCGGAACTTCCGGGACTTCGCCAGCGCGGCGACGGCAGCACCAGCGCAGACCAGCACGCCGACCAGGATGCCCAGGATGGTCAACAGGCCCGAGTTGCCGCCCTCTTCGTCGGCGGCTTCAGTGCTGTCGGCGTTGTGTGCAGTGCCGGCCTCACCCGGCTCGAAGGTGAAGCTGGACATCCCCTTCGTCGAGTGCCCGTCAGAGGAAATGATCTGATAGCCGACCGTGTACTCCCCCGGCTCGGCGTTGGTTTCAACCTCGTCGGGGACGTCGATGGTGACAACGCGACCGTCGATCTCCGGCTCGCCGGTAAAGAGCACCTCGCCGTCCGACGCGCGGGAAAGCGCAACGGTGTTGAAGCCCTCCTGCGGCTGCCCCGAGAACTCCAGCGAAATGGTGTCGGGGAAAACTTGGACGGTGGACTCGTTGTCGGGAGTGCCGCTAATCACCGAGTCATGGGCGTAGGCGGTCGGTGCTGCCAGCGCCAACGTTCCGATGACAGCGGCGGCGGCTGTGATGGTGCGTTGCATAAGCTCTCCTTTTCACGTCACGCGAACGTAACGGGTTGTTTACGTTCATGGGAGAGTAGTCGCGCAGAGCTGCCATAAGGTTCCCGGCACCCCAACTTTCGGTTGATATACCCCAATGCGGGGCTAAGGATCCACAGCGTTGCATCAGGATCGTACCCGGTCTCCCCGTCTCCCCGACACTGAGGAGATGAAAAAGCACCGGCAGACCGAAGCCGAGCGCAGATGCGGCACACTTGCCCTCGTCGATCTGCGGGGCAGCCCGACAACAGTCTGGGCAATTTCAGCTTCAATCTAAGATCCCCCCAATTTCCACAAGTCGAAGCAACGCGAAAACCCCGGCGAGAAAACATCTCGCCGGGGCAGAATCAGTGGTCCTAGCTGGGATCGAACCAGCGACCTTTCCGGTGTGAACGGAACGCTCTTCCACTGAGCCATAGGACCGAACGAATTCATACTTTACAACGCCACCCCGTGATTCCACGAATCCGCAGGACACGACACCCTTCGGCACACCTATGGCCCTTACGGAAGTACGGGGATAGCGGTGGCGTCGATAAGCGAAGGGGCGGGCACGTCAAACGACAACGATGTAACTCAGAGATCGACTCGGCGTCATCGGAAATCGGGGCATGACCTCACGATTTGGACTATGATTGCCAACCGGTTAATGTTTTATCTCGCACCACGCAGTGCTGGTCACGATGTTGACAGGCACTAAGGTGCGTGCGGATGTAGCGCAGTTGGTAGCGCATCACCTTGCCAAGGTGAGGGTCGCGAGTTCGAGTCTCGTCATCCGCTCCAATCCCGTAAGGGATGAGCGCGATTAGCTCAGCGGTAGAGCACTACCTCGACACGGTAGGGGTCACTGGTTCGATCCCAGTATCGCGCACAGAGTCTTCACTGCAAGACTCGGGGCAAGCTCATGTTTGCCGCGCGGATGTAGCGCAGTTGGTAGCGCATCACCTTGCCAAGGTGAGGGTCGCGAGTTCGAGTCTCGTCATCCGCTCCAAGTACATACGGGTACTTTGGAGGAAGCTCCACGGTGGATTGGTCGAGTGGTTAGGCAACGGTCTGCAAAACCGTGTACACGGGTTCGATTCCCGTATCCACCTCCAAGCTGGAAACAGCCCGCGCGATTAGCTCAGCGGTAGAGCACTACCTCGACACGGTAGGGGTCACTGGTTCGATCCCAGTATCGCGCACAGAGTCTTCGCAAGAAGGCTTGTGGCAAGCTCACGCTTGCCCCGCGGATGTAGCGCAGTTGGTAGCGCATCACCTTGCCAAGGTGAGGGTCGCGAGTTCGAGTCTCGTCATCCGCTCCACGCAACACCGTCGGGTTCTTCCCCGGCGGTGTTTTTGCATGTGCCCCTGCTTCTTTATGCTGGCATGCATGAAGCAGACACCGTTCACCACCGCCGACCTGCTAGGCCCCACGCTCCCACCCGCCGAGCGCGAGCTGAGGCTGATCGCAGTAATGTCACTGTCCGGCGCCGCCGCCGACGAAGGCACCTCCGAATCGCTCGGTAACGACATCGATGCGGCCCTCCTCACCACGGTCCGCGCATGGTCCGACGTCGTCCTCGTGGGCGCAGGCACGGCCCGCGCCGAAACCTACTCCGGCGCCAAGTGCAGCGAGTCCGAGCGAGACAAGCGGGTCGCCCGCGGCCAAGCCCCCGTCCCACCTATCGCGGTGCTCACAAAATCCTTCGACTTTGACCCGTCCTCGCAGCTATTCACCGACACCGAAGTGCCGCCGGTCTTCCTCGCGCCGCAGGCCTCCCTCGACGATCCAGGCCTCGCCAGCGCGCGCCAGAAGCTTCTCGACGCCAACGCGCAGCTCATCTCCACCGGCGACGGCTCCGCACACGCCATCATCGATGCCCTCCACACCCGCGGTTTCAACCGCATCACCTGCGAGGGCGGACCGGGGCTGTACGGAACCCTCCTCGCGGCCGATCTCGGCGACGTCCTCCACCTCACCATCGACCCGCTCGTCCACGGCAACGTCGAAACCACGCTCTTCGGTGCCGGCGGCAACTACAAGGTGCGTCTCGCCCTGGAAGACGTGCACGCGAGCGACGATTCCGTCATGTTTTGCCGCTACCGTCGCACTGACCAATAGCGGCACCGGCGATACCGGAAACGCGCACCCGGTTCGGTACGGTAAATCGCGTGACTACCAAGCTTCACCCCTCGCACAGCTGGCAGCAGCGGATCAACGCGCTGTGGACCTCGCCCGCGCCGCGCCCAACCGCGGAAGCCGCGCCGCGCAGCAGCACCGGGGTCCTTCACTCCCCCGCCGCCCGCGCTGTAACGGCCGCCGCGTGGCCGCTGGCCATCCTGCTCATCGTGCACCGGCTTGTCGTGCTCGCCCGCGAGGGCTCACCCACCGACGACTTCACCACCGTGTGGGCGGCAACGCACCGCTTCATCCAGCGGGTCCCGGTCTACAACGAGGTCTACCACTACGTGGACCCGCATTACCTGTACAACCCTGGCGCGACGCTCCTGCTCTCCCCGCTCGGATTGGCGGACTCGCCAGACACCGTGCGCCCCTGGTTCATTCTGGCCAACGCGCTCGCGATCATCGGTGCGCTCGCCTGGTGCACCCGTCTTGCGGGTGGCCGGCTCACCGGACCCGTGTTCCCCGTCGCGCTCGCGGCGGCGTTTGCGACGGAGTCGGTGACCAACACGCTGGTCTTTTCCAACATCAACGGCATCCTCCTGTTGGCGCTCACCGCGTTCCTGGCCAGCTACCGCGCCCGCCGCTTCCTCGTCGCCGGGGTTGTCCTCGGCCTGGCCATCCTGATCAAGCCGATGTTCGCCCCGCTTCTCGTCCTGCCGCTCATGCAGCTGCGTTTCGGGGCCGTGGCCGCAGGAATCGCGGTGCCAGCCCTCCTGAATGTAGTGGCCTGGCCGCTTACTCCAGGCGCCAGCGACTATCTGACCAAGCTCGTGCCGTACCTAGGCATCACGCGCGACTACGCAAACTCTTCGCTCGCGGGCTTCGCCGTTTACTTCGGCATGCCCGCCTGGGCGCACGGTCTCCTCTTCGTCGTGCTCGGCGCGGCCGTCGCGGCCGGAGTTCTGGGCCTTGCGCGCTGGCGTTTTAGCGACGAATGGCTCTGGCTCACGTGTTCCACCGCCGTGCTCCTCGCCGGGGTGTGCCTGCTCAGCTCGCTCGGCCAGGCGTACTACTCAATGATGCTCTTCCCCGCCGCGTTTACGGCGCTGCACCGCGCCAGCCCGTTCCACATCGCCGCGCCGTGGGCGGGCCTGCTTCTGTGCGTCAGCCCGCTCCAGTTCAACAGCACCGTCATCGGGCCGGCCGGCCGGTGGCTCAACACATTCCTGCCCACCGCGGGTTGGGCAATCTTCATCGTGGCAATCGCCGCTTGGGTAATCTCAGTGCTAACGCGTAGTCTGCCAGCAGCACCGGCACAGGAGCTACACAAGCCGGGCAAGACACCGGAGGCACAGGAGGCACAGCATGACTGAAAACAGCAACGATTACAGCGCTTTCACTGAGGACGATTGGAAGGCAAAACTCTCCCCCGAGGAGTTCTACGTCCTGCGCCAGGCTGGCACCGAGCCCGCGGGCGTCGGCGAATACACCAACACCACCACCGAGGGCATCTACCGTTGCCGTGCCTGCGGCGCGGAGCTGTTCCGCTCCACCGAGAAGTTCGACGCGCACTGCGGCTGGCCGGCGTTCTTCAGCCCGCTCGCGGGTGATGCGATCATCGAGCGCGAGGACCGCTCGCACGGCATGGTCCGCACCGAGGTGCTCTGCGCCAACTGCGAGTCCCACCTCGGCCACGTCTTCGCCGGCGAAGGCTTTGACACCCCCACCGACCTGCGCTACTGCATCAACTCCATCTCGATGACGCTCGACGAGCGCAAGTAAAACGCTTCTCGACGCCACGTGGACCGCGGCGTCTGCAACGGGGCGTCGACAAGCGTGCTCTGCTTAGGGCAGAATCTTGATGATCTCGCCAATGTCCGCGACGCGGCGACCCGTCTGGAACGGGATCTCCTCGCGCACGTGAAGGCGCGCCTCGGTGTAGCGCATCTTGTGCATGAGGTCCTCGATGCGCTCCAGGCTGGGCGCCTCGAACGCGAGCATCCACTCGTAGTCACCCAGCGTGAACGCCTCAACCGTGTTCGCGCGGACATCGGCGAAGTCGCGCGCGGCTTTGCCGTGGTTGGCCAGGATGCGGCGGCGCTCCTGCGGGTCCATGATGTACCAGTCGTAGGAGCGCACGAACGGATACACGGTGATCCAGGCCTCTGCCTCCTCGCCCATGATGAAGCTGGGCAGGTGGGATTTGTTGAATTCAGCCGGGCGGTGCAGGCCGTTGCCCAGCCACGAGACCTCGAGCAGCTGGCCGAGGGCGGTGGTGCGTCGGAAATCTGCCAGCGCCTTCTGCAGGTACTCAAACTCCTCGGCGTGCCACCAGATCATGAAGTCGGCGTCGGCGCGGATGCCCGTGTTGTCGTAGATCCCGCGTACGACGACCTTGCCTTCCGCCTCAAGGTCCGCGAAGAAGCGCTTTGCTTCCGCGGTCAGCTCCTCGCGCTCGGAGCCGAGAGCACCGGGGATGGCGCGGAACACCGCGAACTGGAGGTAGCGCTGAACGGAGTTCAGTGCGTCGAAATCAAGCTTGGCCATAGGTTTGTATCCTTTCTTCGGCCCGGGCGGGCCAGATCAACCGAAAGTCGTAGGGACAGTCTACGCGCCGGCGGCGCGCGCCACGACGTTCGGCGCGCCTCCCACCCGCGGGCCGCTACGGTAGCTACGTTGAACCCTGTGATGAATTCGGACAACCCCTCCAACACGGGCGACGGCGCACCCGCCTCGCACAGCGACACCGCCTCCCTGCCCGCAGATTTCTCTGCTGCGGTGGAGTCTATGCACGCTGCGAAGCTGCGGCCGGAAGTCACCCTCGGCACCATCCGACCACCCCAGCGGCCCGCGCCATTCAGCCACGCCGTCGGGCTTGAGGTCGACCGCTCCGGCGACGAGGCCGGCACCGTCCCCACAGACAGCGAGGGCGACGCGTTCGGCCGCCTCATCCTGCTGCACTCCCCGGACGCCGAGGAGGCGTGGGAGGGGTCCATGCGCCTCGTGGCCTACATCCAGGCCGACATGGACGACGCGGTCGCGTCCGACCCGCTGCTTCCGGACGTCGCGTGGCAGTGGCTCAACGAGTCGCTCGCCGAAGCCGGCGCGGGCTACACCAACCTCGGAGGCACCGTCACCTCCACGGCCTCCGTCCGCTTTGGCGAGATCGGCGGCCCGCCGCGCGCCTACCAGCTGGAGATGCGCGCCTCCTGGACCGCCGAGGGCATCGACCTCTCGGGCCACGTCGAGGCGTTTGCCAAGGTGCTCGCGCACGTCGCGGGCCTGCCGCCGGAGGGCGTCACCGCGCTGGGTGCACGCAAGTAGTTCGCCCCGTGTGTGAAAAGGTGGATTACAGGCTTGTCGATACGCCCGCTGGCTTCCAGGAGGCGGCCGAGGCGCTGGCGGCAGGCCGCGGGCCGTTCGCCGTCGACACCGAGCGAGCCTCGACGTTTCGCTACGGCGACCGAGCATTCCTTATCCAGGTGCAGCGCGAAGACGCCGGCACGTTTCTCATTGCGCCCGAGGGGCACCGCGATGACGCCACCCGCGCCCTCTCACCGGTGCTGAACGGTGAGACGTGGATCCTCCACGCCGCCGCGAGCGACCTGCCCTGCCTGTCCGAGCTGGGCCTGTGCGCCGGCAGCCTGTTTGACACCGAGGTTGCCGCACGCATCGCCGGATACCAGCGCCCCAACCTGGCCAACATGGTCGAGCGCATCTGCGGCGTGGTGCTGGAGAAGGGCCACGGGCGCGAAGACTGGTCCAAGGTACCGCTGCCCCGAGAGTGGCAGGACTACGCGGCGCTCGACGTGGCCTACCTCACCGATTTGGCCGACGGGCTCGCCGAGGAGCTCGCGCAAACCGGCAAGCTCGAGTTTGCGGAGCAAGAGTTTGCGTACATCCTGGACACCTCCTCCTCGCCCCGCACTGGCACGGGCTCCTGGCGCGACCTGAAAGGAGCCTCGCGGATCAGCAGCGCGCTCAGCATGCAGCTTGCCAGGGCGCTGTGGACTGCGCGCGAGGCACAGGCAAAGCGCTCCGACCGCTCTCCGTCCAACATTCTGCAGAGCCGCGTGCTTGTCGACATCGCACTCGCCCAGCCGACCACCATCCGCGACGTCATGGCTGTCTCGGGGTTCCCGCGCCGACGCAAGGACCTCGCCGCTGCCTGCTTGGACGTGATGGCGAAGGCGCGCGATCAGGACCGCTCAACGTGGCCGACCCGCCCGAAATCAGCGCCGACGGATGTTCCCTCCAAATCGACCATGCGCCGCGAGTACCCCGCGCTCAGCGAGGCGCTCGAGGACGCCCGGGACGAGGTAGCGGATCTCGCCGACGCGCTAAACATGGAGGCGAGCACGATCGCGACCACGAAGCTGCTGCGCGCAGCGGTGTGGAAGGCGTCGCGCTCGCTGCACCCCTGGGATGTGCGGCGCGCTCAGCAGGAGCTCAGTGAGCTCGGCGCGCGGCCCTGGCAGTGCGAGCTCGTCGCGCCGATCATCGCGGCCGTGGGGCTTTCCGCAGCCGACGAGTAGGAGCGGCTAGTTCTCCCGGTCTGCGAGGTCGAGCGCCCAGGTGCGCACCTGCTCGGTCGCAGACTCCGCATCCAGGCCGTACTCCGCCAGCACCTCATCGCGCGACGCGTGCTTGGGGTACACGGACGGGAATGCCAGCTGGCGCAGCGGCGTATCAATCTCCGCGGCGTGGAGCGCCTCCGCGACGGCAGAACCCACGCCGCCGCGCATCACCCCGTCCTCGTACACCACCACCAGGTCCGCCGAGGCAGACATATCGATGAGCTCCGGCGCGACCGGAACTACCCAGCGCGGGTCCACAACCGTAACGCTGATGCCGTCGCCGGCGAGGGCGTCAGCGACCTCGAGCGCCGGGCCCGCGAACGTGCCGACAGCGACGAGGAGGACATTGAGGACGGAGTCATCGTCGCGGTCAAGCGTGGTGCGCAGCACATCGACCGTACCGCGGCGCTCCTTCGCCTCGATGTCAGCGCCGACCTTGCCCTTCGGGAAGCGGACGACGGTAGGGCCGTCGTCAACGCCGAGCGCTTCGTGGAATTCTTCGCGCAGCCGTGCCGGGTCGCGCGGCGCGGCGATGCGGATGCCCGGGACTATCGACGCCACCGAGAAGTCCCACACCCCGTTGTGGCTCGCACCGTCCGAGCCGGTCACGCCGGCGCGGTCGAGGACCACCGTGATGGGGAGGTGCAGCAGGCCGGCGTCCATCAACAGCTGGTCAAAGGCGCGGTTGAGGAAGGTGGAATAGACGGCCACCACCGGGTGCATCCCACCGAGCGCGAGACCGGCGGCGGAGGTGATCGCGTGCTGTTCCGCGATGCCCACGTCGAAGAAGCGATCCGGGAACTCCTCGGCGAACGGCTGCAGGCCGGTCGGCCCCGCCATCGCCGCCGTGATGGCAACAACGTCGTCGCGCTCGTGGCCGGCTCGCAGCAGTTCCTTGGTAAACACGGAGGTCCAGCCGGGAGCGGACTTGGCCAGCGACTCGCCTGTCACCGGATCAATCACTCCAGTGGAGTGCATCTGGTCCGCCTCATTGTTCACGGCCGGGGCAAAGCCGTGGCCCTTCTCCGTCACCACGTGAACGATCAGCGGGCCCTCGTAGCGCTGCGCGTAGTGGAACGCGCTGAGCAGCGCCTTGAGGTCATGGCCTTCCACCGGGCCGACGTACTTCATGCCCAGGTCCGGGAACATCTCCGTGGGCAGCACCTGGTACTTCACGCCTGCCTTGAGCGCGTGGAGCGCTTCGAACGTCCGCTCCCCGACCCAGCCCATAGACTTCAAGGTCTTCTTGCCGGACTCCATGACTTCGTCGTAGCCCGGCTGCATCCGCAGCGCTACGAGCTGGTCGCGCAGTTTGGACAGGTTGTTTGCAAAGCCGCCGATGGTCGGCGAGTAGGACCGCCCGTTGTCATTGACCACGATGACCACGTTGCGGTTGCCCGCCGCGATGTTGTTCAGCGCCTCCCAGCACATGCCGCCGGTGAGCGCGCCGTCACCCACGACGGCGACCACCTTGTCGTCGCCGTTGCCGCTGAGCTCCTTGGCCTTGGACAGGCCGTCCGCGTAGGACAGCGACGCGCTGGCGTGCGAGGATTCCGTCCAGTCGTGCTCCGACTCAGCACGGTCGGTGTATCCGGAGAGCCCGCCTCGCTTACGCAGCGTGTCAAACTTGTCGGCGCGGCCGGTAAGAATCTTGTGCACGTAGGACTGGTGCGAGGTATCAAAAATGATCGGGTCCTGCGGCGAGTTGAACACAGAGTGCAGCGCCAGCGTGAGCTCGACAACACCGAGGTTCGGCCCGAGGTGCCCGCCGGTGGCGGAGACCTTAGCAATCAGCAGCTCACGGATCTCCTCCGCGAGCGCGTCAAGTTCCTCCACCGACAGCTTTTTCACGTCGGTTGGCGATGTGATTCCCTCGAGCATTCCCACTGTTGTCAAGCTCTCCTTCGTCTCGCCGGTATTCCCCGCCATGTTACACCGTGCCGCCACGCTGCCCTATCCTTGCAGCGCTCACGCCCGGGGCGTCAGGAGGACGACGGTTTCGAAGTGGTGGGTGAGCGGGAAGGCGTCGATAAGCATCATGCGCTCGACGCGGTACCCGTGCTCGCCCCAGGTGCCCAAATCGCGCGCGAGTGTTGCGGGATCGCAGCCGATGTGGATGACACGTGGTGGCGCGGCCTGAGCCACCGCGCCGACGACCTCGGCTCCCGCGCCGGATCGCGGCGGGTCGAGCACTACGAGCGCTGGGCTGGGCAGCTTATCGACGCTCACCTCCACCCGAGCATTCCGCACCCGCACATCCAGGTCCGCAAGCCCCGGCTGCGGCGTCCCGGTCGCCGCCGGCGAGTAGTCCACGGTCTCGACGCGGCCCCCACCCAGCGCGCGACTGATCGCTGGCGCGAACATGCCGACGCCGCCATAAAGATCCCAGCCAACAGCACCGGGAGCGTTGGCAGCCTCGCCCCACTGCGCAACGATGTCGGCGTACGCCTGCGGTGCCGCGGTGTGCGCCTGCCAAAAGGCGGTGGCTGGGAAGGTGAACTCGCGGTCGTCGACACGCTCGGTGACCATCCCGGTGCCTTCGATGACAGTGTCGATTGTCTCCGCGCGGCGCCCGCGCTGCACCTTTGCCGTCTCCACGACGTGCCGGGCTCCAGTGGAATCGATCACCGCGATGACCTCGGCTCCCGGAGTGAAGCGGCGACCGCCGGGGCCGACGAGGCCGTCGAGCAGGCCGGGCACCATCTGGGCACAGGGGAACTCGGTTACCAGCTCGGTGGAACGCAGCTTGCGCAGGCCGGCGCGGCCCTCGCTATCCACGCCCAGCCGGGCGCGGGTGCGCCAGCCGTGGTCGGGCGCGAGCGCGGTTTCCTGAAGATCACTGTCGGCTTGGAACCCGTCGAGCACCCCGGATCGTTTCGCCAGGGTACGCAGCTGGCCGACGAGCACCTCACGCTTCAGCTCGCGCTGCGCGGGAGCTGTCACGAAACCGAAGTCGCAACATCCGGCCCCGTGCGCCGCAGCCTGGCACACCTGGCGGGTGCGCTGCGGGGATGGCTCCAGGACCTCGACGAGGTCTGCGCGCGCCCACCGCTTTTTCACCTTGGTGGGCCGGGCTTCGACGCGGTCGCCGGGGATTGCGCCGCGGACGAACACCACACGTCCGTCGGGCGCGTCGGCGATTCCCTCCCCTCCGTGCGCCATTGCGCGGACGGAGACCTCGAGGGTCTCGCCTACCTCAAGTGCCCCGGTTCCCGAGTCTGCCATGCGTGGAAACTACTTATCCTTGTTGAACTGGTTGTTCTGGTCGATGATCTGCTTGAGCGCGTCGCTAAGCAGGTTCGGGTTGCCACTCTGCGGAGCACTCTGGCCCGCAGCGGCGCCTTGGCCCTGCTGAGCACGCTGCTGCACCGCCTGCTGCACCTGCTCTGCGATCTTCTTCGGCAGGATCACATCGAGGGAACTCCCGGCCAGGACCGGGTCGTTGCCGCGGTACACAAAGGATCTCGCTACGATCTCGCGACCCAGCTTTGCCAGGTCGTCCTCACGGCCCTGCGGCGCGGCGAGGGTGACGCGGTAGAGCCAACGCGGACCCTCCACACCGATGATGCGGATCACACCATTGGTACCCTGACCAACGATCTCTTTGCCCCACGGCCCCTGCTCGAAGGTGACCGGCATGCCCTCGTTGCGCATGCCCTCGGCAATCTCCTCGGCGGAGTCGTCCCAGAGGCCACCGCTGCGCGGAGCCGCGAAGGCAACCGGGGTGACGCGACCGTAACGGGTGACAATGTGGACCATCTTCGGCCCCTGCTCACCCATCTCCACCTGCACCTGCGCCTCCTTCGGGAACGGGATGCGCATGGAGTGCAGGTTCAGCGTGGCGCTGGAGAAGTCAGAGAAATCAAAGTCCTCGATGTTGACGGAGTCGCCGTCGAAGGGGCCGGTGCTGCCGTTGATCGGGTCGTAGTCGGTCAGCGGTGCGGTGCCAGCCGCCTGGCCGCCGTCCTGTACTGCGGGTGCCGCCGCCACCGCAAGCTCCGCTGCTTCGGACGCAGCTGCTTGTGCCTGTGCTGCCTGCGCTGCGGCGGCGTCCGCAGTGTCGGTGTGGTTGGTGTTGTCGGTGTTATCGGTGGGCTCGGCAGACTCGGTGTGCTCGGGGACCTGCTGGGCAGCCGCGTCGTTGTCGGCCTTGTTGCGGTTCTTCTTCTTGCCAAACGGCCACAGTGCCATAGTTTCTGTCCTCCTCGCGCCCGGTTGGGCGTTGGTGCGAAATTTTCGCGCTGGTTTCGCGTCGTAAAGTCGTGCCCTTTGACCATAGCGCGCCGCGCCTCAAGCGCGCGGTGGTGGGGCCTTCAACGGTTGGTGCTATTTCGTCCCGGTCGAGCCGTAACCGCCGTCGCCGCGGACCGTTTCATCGAGCGCTTCGACCTCGACGAAGTCAACCAACTCCACGCGCTGGACGACGAGTTGGGCAATGCGCATCCCGCGCTCGACGGTAAACGCCTCCGAGCGGTCCGTGTTCACCAAACACACTTTGAGCTCACCGCGGTATTGGGCGTCGACAGTCCCCGGCGTGTTCACAATGCTTAAGCCGTGCTTCGCAGCGAGCCCGGAGCGCGGGTGGATCAGCCCCACCGTGCCGACCGGTAGGGCGAGGGCCACGCCAGTGCCCACGAGTGCGCGCTGTCCCGGTTCCAGGGTGATTGTCTCGGCGGAGTACAGGTCCGCGCCCGCATCCCCGGTATGCACGCGTTTGGGCAGGGGCAGCTCCTTATCCAGCCGTTTCAGCGGGATCGGCGGCAGCTGGCCCGCGCCAACCAGTTGTGTGTGTTCGTTGTTCTCGCTCATGGTGCCCCACCTTACGGTACGGCTCACACAAGTCGATGCAGCGAATTGGACAGCTCACCCATCCCCTGAACTAAAGTTGCATTCGTGTCTGAAACCTCGCGCTCCAACGATGCAACTGCCCACGCCACCGGCGCCGCAGCGCCCGAGGTACTCTACCGCGAACGACAGTGGGTGCCGTGGTACTGGTGGGCGGCCGGAATCGGCCTGACGTTACTCCTCGCTGCCCAGTTTGCGCTGAACCGCAACGTCTGGTGGCTCATCGTGCCGCTGGTAGTCATCGGCGCACTCGTCGCGTGGTTCCTCACGTGGCTGTCCAATACCACAGTGTCCGTCGAGCGCGACCCGGACGGCTCGCGCTGGCTCCGCGTCGGCGAGGCGAATCTGCCCGCGGACGCTGTTGATCGCGCGATGGTTGTCCCCCGCTCCGCGCGGCAGAATGCGCTCGGCCGCCAGCTCGACCCGGCGGCGTACCTCGTCTCCCACGCGTGGGTCCCCGAGCACGCGCTCATTGTGTTGAACGACCCGGAGGACCCAACCCCCTACTGGCTCATTTCCTCGAAGCGCCCCGAGGCGTTGCTCGCCGCGTTCGTCCCCGAGAAAGCCCCTGCCGACGGGGCTGCGTAAGGCTTACTCGCAGTCCAGGCAGTACTTCGAGCCGTCATCGGCCGTGTACGCCAGACGCTTCTTCTTTTGCACCAGGAAGCAGGAGGCGCAGGTGAACTCGTCGTCCTGGCGGGGCTTGACCTCTACGTTGAGCTCCTCACCGGACAGGTCCTGCGCGGGGATTTCCACTGGCTCGACGATCTCGCCGTCGTCGTCCATGCTGCTGCCGGCTACTTCTGCGGCCTTCAGGCCTTCGAGCGAGTCGGTCTCAATCTCGTCGTCCTCGAGTCGGCGACGCGGCGCATCATAATCCGTAGCCATGGTGTTCTTCCCTCCAGCTCAACGTACAAAATTAAAAAGGTGCGGTGCTTTGTTTTGAGCGTCCTGCCAGGTCCTGCCAGGACGCGTTTGAGCGGAATACTAAAGCAAATGGCTCGATCTGTCACTTTCGCCCCCGACCAGGGACGATGCTGCTAAGCGCCGGCCCCCAAATCGCGCACCGCCCCCGCCTCCTCCAGCAGCCGCGGGAACGATTCCGCGAGCCCCGGAGCGCAGGCGTACATCAATGCGCCATCACCGCCGCGATCGCGCAAGCCCGGGTGGTGCACCACCGCTCCCGCCTCGGCGGCAATCACCGCGCCGGCAGCGTAATCCCAGGGGTGCGTGCCGTGCTCGTAGTAGGCGTCCGCGCTCCCCTCAGCAACGCGGCAAAGGTCCAACGCCGCAGACCCCATGCGGCGGATGTCGCGCACTTGCGGCAAGAGCGTGGTCAGGATCTGCGCTTGCTGGCCGCGCCACCCGGAGTCGTAGGAGAAGCCGGTCTCCACCAGAGCGGTGGCGGTACGGGAGGACCGGGATGTGTGGAGGGGGTTGGCGGTGGCGTCGCTAAGCACGAAAGCCCCGTGCCCGCGGGCGGCGAAATAGGTGATGCCGCGGGCGACATCAGCGACCGCGCCAGCGACGAGCTCGCCGTGCACAGCGACGCCGACGGAGACCGCGTAGGCGGGCAGCCCGTAAATAAAATTAACGGTGCCGTCGATGGGGTCGATGACCCACTCAACGCCTGTCTCGCTCGGCTTCGACGCGCCCTCCTCGCCGATGACGCCGTCGCCGGGACGCAGCTGCGAAAGCTTGCCCACGACGCGCTCCTCGCACCCCTTGTCCACGGCCGTGACCGGGTCAACCTCGGACGTCTTAGTCTGCGCAACCATCTCCACGGAGCCGTGCCTGGTCAGAAAGTCGCGCTGCTTGGCCACGAACCCGGCCGCGTCCTGCACGAGCTCAACGCACAGGTCGCGCAGCTCAGCTGGGGTGGGAGTGTTGGCGGTGCCATTGAGGGAAGTCTGCGTGCTCATAGTCCCCATCGTGCACCGACTTTCCAGGAAGCGCGACTCGCACCGCCCCTTTCATGCCGCGCGTTTGTAAACTGAGCCGTATGAGCGATACGACTGCAACTCATCTCGGATTCGGCGTGGATGTCGGCGGCTCGGGCATCAAAGGTGCCATCGTTGACATGGATACCGGCGACTTCGTCGGCGAGCGTGTCAAAATTGCCACGCCCAAGCCCGCGACACCCCAGGCCGTGGCCGACACCGTCGCGGAAATCGTGCGCGCGCACGACTGGCACGGGCCGATCGGCATCACCCTGCCGTCCGTCATCCGTAACCAGGTCGCGTGTAGCGCCGCCAACATCGACGAAGCCTGGATTGGCACCAACGTCCACGAGCTCTTCTCCGCAGCCCTGGGCACGGAAGACATCGCGGTGCTTAACGACGCCGACGCCGCCGGTCTCGCCGAAGTCGCATTCGGGGAGCCCGAGGCCCGCGAGGGCGCCGTCATCTTCCTGACTTTCGGCACCGGCATCGGGTCCGCCGTCTTTATGGACGGAACCCTCTTCCCCAACACGGAGCTTGGCCACCTGGTCATCTCTGGAGAGGAAGCAGAGCACGTCGCCTCCTCCGCCGCCAAAGACCGCGAGGAACTGAGTTACAAGAAGTGGTCCAAGCGAGTCGACGCCGTCCTGCACGAGTACCAGCGCCTGTTCAGCCCGTCCGCGTTTGTGGTCGGCGGCGGCATCTCCCGCAAGGCGGACAAGTGGGTCCCGAACCTGACGGTGGACGTTCCGGTGGTCGCCGCGCGTCTGCGCAACCGAGCAGGCATTGTCGGCGCGGCGATGGCGGCGAACGAGCACGTCGCGCCGTAATTGATTGGTGCGGCCCAACCACAGCTCCACGACTCATGTACGGTGGGCACCGGACAGCAACCACTCCCGCCCTCGTGGGACGCACCTTTCCGGCTCCGTGACACGCACGATGCGTGAAAGATGCGGCACGATGGCGAGTGCTGGAATAGATTCAGCGCGCGGCCTGTTAGGATTGGCGTTCTAGAATTGGAACCATTGCGCAATCCGACAGGATATGCATACGGATATTCTCGCAGGAAGCAGGGTTGCGCGCAGTGGAAGAAACCGAATCGGCGAAAGGGCGTACGTGGTAGCCAGCGAAGCATCAGGCAATAACACCGTGGAGAATGCAGCACAGGCGTCCTCCGACGGTGGCGCAGGCGACGGTGCAAACGACGCCGCGGCAACTCCGGCGGCGAAGAAGACGGCCAAGAAGGCTGCAAAGAAGACCGCTCGGAAAAAGGCCACGAAGAAAACGGCGAAGAAGTCAGCTCGGAAGAAGGCCACGAAAAAGACGGCCAAGAAGACGGCCCGCAAGTCTGCGAAGAAGACCACCAAGAAATCAGCGGCCAAGAAGGCGACCGCTGCGCACGCAGGCGCTGAGGGCGTGGACGAGGACGAGCTGCGCACCGATGCGCTTGTCGACGATGCCGATACCGTCGACGACCGCGACGACGAAGATTACGATCCCGAACTCGCGGACGAGGACGCCGATTTTGATGACGAGCTCGCCGAGGACATCGACGAGGACGATCTGGACGGCGACGACATCGAAGACGACGAAGACGATGACTCGGACGACGAGGAAGAAGACTCTTCGTCCGTCTGGGACATCGAGGAGTCTGCCGCGCTGCGTCAGGCGCGCAAGGACGCCCAGCTGACCGCGTCCGCCGACTCCGTCCGCGCCTACCTCAAGCAGATCGGCAAGGTCGCGCTGCTCGACGCAGAGCAAGAGGTCTCCTTGGCCAAGCGCATCGAGGCCGGCCTGTACGCCCAGTACCGCCTGGACGAGATGGCACGCGCCGCCGCTGAGGGCGACAAGGATGCCAAGCTCACCCCTGCGGTCAAGCGCGACCTTCGCGCGGTGGCCCGTGACGGCCGCAAGGCGAAGAACCACCTGTTGGAGGCAAACCTCCGCCTCGTGGTCTCGCTAGCCAAGCGCTACACCGGCCGCGGCATGGCGTTCCTGGACCTCATCCAGGAAGGCAATCTCGGCTTGATCCGTGCAGTGGAGAAGTTCGACTACTCCAAGGGGTACAAGTTCTCCACGTACGCCACGTGGTGGATCCGCCAGGCGATCACCCGCGCGATGGCGGACCAGGCCCGCACCATTCGTATCCCGGTGCACATGGTGGAGGTCATCAACAAGCTCGGACGTATCCAGCGCGAGCTGCTGCAGGACCTGGGCCGCGAGCCCACCCCGCTGGAGCTGGCGAAGGAGATGGACATCACCGAGGAAAAGGTGATGGAGATTCAGCAGTACGCGCGCGAGCCGATCTCCCTGGACCAGACGATTGGCGACGAGGGCGATAGCCAGCTCGGTGACTTCATCGAGGATTCCGAGGCGGTCGTCGCCGTCGACGCCGTGTCCTTCACCCTCCTACAGGACCAGCTCCAGGACGTGCTGCACACGCTCTCCGAGCGCGAAGCTGGCGTGGTACGCCTGCGCTTCGGGCTTACCGACGGCATGCCGCGGACTTTAGACGAAATCGGCCAGGTCTACGGCGTGACCCGCGAACGCATCCGCCAGATCGAATCGAAGACGATGTCCAAGCTGCGCCACCCGTCGCGTTCCCAGGTGCTGCGCGACTACCTGGACTAGCCTTACGCGGATACAGCGGTGCCCCGCCCGGAATCCTCCGGGCGGGGCACCGCTGTATGTACGGCTGAATTAGCCAAACTCGCGGTCCGCAACATCTTCCACGCACTTTTCGTAGGCGGCGGTGTCATCCACCAAGTGGTCGCACTCCCCGACGAGGTTGGAAACGAGTCCGACACCGACGAACATAATCACCACGCTGAGCAGCAAGGCGAGCGCGCCGAGGACGATGCCGGCGATAGCCATCCCCTTCCGCGCGCCCGGACCGGTGATCTTCTTCGCGCTCCGGATCCCCAAAATGCCGAGGATGATCGCGATAACACCGAGGAACACCCCGCCGACGATCGTAATGATTGCAAGCATGGCGAGGATACCCACGATCAAGGCAGCAATCGCCATGCCGTTATTTTTCTGTACCCCATACGGCTCGCCCTGCGGGTACGCGCCGCCGTACTGCCATTGCTGGCCCGGCTGGCCCGGCTGTGGCTGACCTGGCTGCGGGTGCTGCCCGTAGTCTGAGAACCCCTCGGGGTGGTTGTACGGACCCTCCTGGTTCGGGTTATAACGATCTGTCATGGTCGTCTCCTTCACTCGTCGCCGTGCACTCGCCCACACTACCGGTCTTTTGCGCTACCAGCCACGCAAGTAGTCAATGCGTTGCTGGAGCTGCTCGGCGTTGCACAGTGCGGTCGGCGGCCCGCCGCACGCCTTCCTTGCCTCCGTGTGGATCGCGCCGTGCGGACGCCCCGTCTTGCCCGCAACGATGGAGACGCGCGTGTTCAGCTCCTTGCGCAGCCTGGGGATCTCATCCGCAGCGGTCTCGCCCCCGCCGCCGGTGGAGCCAGACTTGGACGGTGCGGCGCCGGGCCCAGCAGCGACCGGCTCGCCCAGCGTTTTCGCCCGTTCTGCGGCTTCGCGCTCCGCGGCCTTCCGCGCCTTCTCCTCCGCCTCACGGGCGTCCAGCTGGTCGCTCTGCCGCTTGCGCAGCAGGGTCTTGACCTGTTCGGCGTCCAGCAGCCCCGGGAGCCCAAGGAAGTCTTGTTCCTCGGCGGAACCAGCTGCGGTCGCGGTGCCGTAGGTGGAGCCGTCGAAAATCAGCGAATCCAGCTCAGCGGACGCACCGATGGACTCGTAGCTCGGCCCCTCGTCGGGCTCGTTCTCCTGGCGGTTGGCTTGCTCAATGAGCTCGTCGGACCATCCCTGCTCGCGGTGCGGCTTGCCCAGGACGTGATCACGCTCCTCCTCCATGTTCTCCGCCAGCCCCAACAGCACGGGCACGGACGGCAGGAACACGGACGCGGACTCGCCGGGCATGCGGGAGCGCACGAAACGGCCGATTGCCTGGGCAAAGAACAGTGGCGTCGATGCGGAGGTGGCGTACACACCGACGGAGAGGCGCGGGACGTCGACGCCCTCGGAAACCATTCGCACCGCCACCATCCACTCGTCGCGGGACGCCGAAAACTCCTCGATGCGGTCGGAGGACCCGGGCTCGTCGGAAAGCACCACCGTGACCGGCGTGCTGGAGATCCCCTCGAGCATCTTGGCGTAGGCGCGGGCCGTGGTTTTGTTCGTGGCGATGACCAGCCCGCCCGCGTCCGGCATGTTGGCGCGGATCTTGGTCAGGCGCGTGTGCGCGGCCTGCAGCACGAGCCGGATCCAGTCCCCCTTCGGGTCCAGTGCCGTCTTCCACGCGCGTGCCGTTTGCTCCGCGTTGAGCGGTTCACCGAGGCGGGCTGAGTATTCCTCGCCAGCGGAATCCCGCCATTCTGTCTCCCCGCTGTAGGCGAGGAACACAACGGGGCGCACCACACCGTCCTTGAGCGCGTGCGAATAGCCGTAGGTGTAATCGGCCTCGGAGACGAGGTGCCCCTCGCCGTCCTCGTTGTAGCGCACGAACGGGATCTGTGAGTCGTCGGAGCGGAACGGCGTACCGGTGAGCGCGAGTCGGTGCTCCACGTCGTTGTACGCCTCATAGACGCCGTCGCCCCAGCTCTTCGAGTCGCCGGCGTGGTGGATCTCGTCCAGGATGACCAAGCTGCGCCGCGCCGACGCGACTGCGTGGTGCTTGAACGGGTGCATACCCACCTGCGCGTAGGTGACCACGATGCCGTCGTAGGAGGGGTTCACCGCGGACGAGTTGGTGAAGTTGGGGTCCAGCGACAACCCGAAGCGCTTGGCCGACTCGGACCACTGGTGCTTCAGGTGCTCCGTCGGCACAACCACAATGAGCCGCTGCACCGTGCGGTCGGCCAGGAGGGTGCTCGCCAGCGTCAGCGCGAACGTCGTCTTTCCCGCTCCCGGCGTTGCCACGGCCATGAAGTCGCGCGGTTTTGTACGCAGAAACGAATCAAGGGCCTCTTGCTGCCATTTACGGAGCTGAGGCCCTGGTGTCGACGCTGTCACTTGCGGCGCAGCCCCTCATAAATCCGCTGGCAATCGGCGCAGACCGGGGACCCCGGCTTGGCCTGCTTCTTTACAGAGAACTTCTTTCCGCAGAGCGCGACAACCTGCTTCCCAGAGATCGCGGAATCCACGATTTGGTCCTTCCGCACGTAGTGGAAAAACTTTTCCTTGCCGTCCTCCGTGGTTGACGAGGTGTCCTCCCGGAGGTCGGGGCGCTCAAGAGTCTTCGTCGTCGTATTCACGCCTTCCATCATGCCCCAAAGTGGGTCGGAATTTGCAATGCCCCGCTACCCTTTGCGTTATGAGCGGATCTGACCACACCTTCCACCAACCCGAGTCGGGCGTGCCCGGTCCGCACCCGCACACGATCGACGCCCAGCCGGACGAGGAGCAGCCCCGCCGCCGCCGGCTCCGCCCGAGGCGCTCCCGGCGCGCGCTCATCACCGACGCCACGCGGACCCACGAGCAGGATCTGCAGAGCCGCGAAAAGCAGTATCTGTTGTGGCAGGGTGCCCGCGTGCCACTGATCGCCATCTCCATCCTGTGCGCGGTGCTGGGACATTGGTGGTTCGCCGCACTCTTCTTCTCCATTTCGATCCCGGTGCCGTGGATCTCCGTCATGATTGCCAACAGCCAGGGCGAGGCGCGCGATAAGCGGGACAAAAACGTGTACAAGCCTGCGCTCGCCCGCGAGGAAGCCCAGCTCGCCGCGCAGGCCCGTGCGCAGTTGGAGGCGGGTCAATCGCGCTCTGGTGCCGACCGCTCCCCCGCTATCATCGAGTCCGATCCCGACGCCAGCAAGGAGTAGCCAATGCCTCTCGAACCGCTCCCCGAGTCTCTTCCCAGCGCCGTTCGCGCGCTTGCCGACGCTCTCGCGTCGACCGGTTTTACCGCCGACGGCATCGCCAAGCACCTCGGCCCCCACGCGACTGCGGCGCTCTACCGTGGCGAGCCGGGCGTCGTGCTCGCCGCCTGTGACGCTTCGCCGCTGTCGCGCCTGATCCGTTTCTTCTTGGTACGCGAGCCGGCGTCGCAAGCCCAGCTCGACGAGCTCCTTTCACCTGAACTCGTGCGCATGCTTCTCGACGCCACCGTGATCCGCCCCGCCGCCAACGACCGGTTCGCCGTGGCCCTCGACCTGCGCCCCCACGTCCTCGCGGGGCAGGACCGACTGATCGTGTCGGACCTGGATGCGTCGATGACCGCGTACGTGCCGGGGCCCGACCACGTCCTGGGCGTTGGGTCGGCGTCGCTCTCGCTGCTCAGCGCCTCGCCGGAGACGCCAGTTGGCACGGTGCTAGACCTCGGTTGCGGCTCGGGGGTGCAGGCGGTGGCGCAGGCAGGGGTTGCGCAGCGCGTGGTGGCGACGGACGTCCACCAGCGCGCCCTGGAGCTGGCTCGCGCGACGCTCACTGCGAACCGGATCGACAACGTTGAGCTGCGCCGGGGCCCGTGGTTCGAGCCGGTTGCCGACGAGCGCTTCAACCGGATCGTTGCGAACCCGCCGTTCGTGGTGGGACTGCCCGAAGTGGGCCACGTGTACCGCGATTCGGGGTTGTCGCTCGACGGGGCAACCGAGCTCGTTGTCGGCCAGGCCCCCGCGCACCTGGCGGAGGGCGCGACCGCGTGCATCCTCGGTGCGTGGGTCCACCGTTGCGGCCAGAGCTGGCGCTCGCGCGTTGCTTCGTGGCTGCCCTCCCGCGGTGTGAGCGCCTGGGTCCTGGAACGCGACGTTGTCGACCCGGGCCAGTACGTGTCTACCTGGCTTGCTGATGAATCGGTCGACGTCCGCTCCCCAGAGGCCGTCGAGCGCACCGAGCGCTGGCTTGCGCACTTCCGCGACAACGACGTCGAGGCCATCGGGTTCGGGTGGATCTTCCTCCGCGAGATTGGCGACAACCCCACCGAGATCACCGCCGAAGACCTCTCACACCCGTTCACGGATCCCCTCGGGCCGGAGGTGGACGAGTACTTCACCAGGGCCGAGTGGCTGCGCGGCAAGGGCACCGACGACATCCTGGATGCCGCGTACATGGTGCGCCCGGGCGTGGCGCTGGAAAGGGTGAGCGTCGCCGACGCCGAGGCCGGGATGGGCTTTACGCAACGCGTCACGAGGGTTTCGCGCACGGACGGACCGCGCTTTACCCACGAAGTCGACGACGGTGTCGTCTCGATTCTCTCTGGCCTCCACCCACAGGGGTTGCCCCTGCGCGAGGTGGTGGGGTTGCTGGTGGCGTCACAAGGCGTCGATGACCCGGCGGAACACACACGCCTTAAGAACAACGCAGCGGCGATTGTGGTGGATTGTGTGCGCCACGGCCTCGTCCTGCCCGCTGAGATTATTGCGAAGGAGTCCTGATGAAAGCTGTACTCACGCGAGTGAAGAGTGCTTCTGTCACCGTCGACGGGGAGGTCGTCGGGGCGATCGACTGCCCCGAAACTGGCGGAATCCTCGCCCTCGTCGGCGTGGGCCGCGACGACGCGGAGGACGCGTGGGAGAAGATGGCCCGCAAGATCGCGGAGCTGCGCATTCTCGACGGCGAGCGCTCCGCCCAGGACGCCGGCGCGCCCGTCCTCCTGGTAAGCCAATTCACCCTCATGGGACGTACGGCGAAGGGACGCAGGCCGTCGTGGGCGGATGCGGCGCCGGGTGAGGCAGCTGCACCGGTAATTGCCAAGATCGCAGCGGAGCTCCGCGGCCGCGGCATCACGGTCGAAGAGGGCCGGTTCGGCGCGATGATGGACGTGGCGAGCGTCAACAGCGGGCCGTTCACGGTCCTCGTCGATGCGTGACACGGGGCGAAACCTGGCCGCTACCCACGTTCTAGGGAAGACGTTCCTGGACTGATGCTGAGAGTCGAGCGAGGCAGACGTACGTTGCATAATATTTACGCTCAGCCGGAACAATCGGGAGCGTTGCTCCGTTTGATCTATAAGACTGAACTTACGGTTCGAACCCCTTTCAAGGAGGCAGCTCTTCATGACTCAGCCGGACCACGCTCGTGATGCGGGCAACGAAGAAAACGTTGACCGCGGTAGCCGCCGAAATCAGACCAATGACAATCCGTCGGCGGACCTCGTGCGCGTGTACCTCAACGGTATCGGCAAAACGGCCCTGTTGAACGCTGAGGAAGAGGTCGAGCTGGCCCAGCAGATTGAGGTAGGCCTTTACGCCCAGCACCTGCTGGACGATCCAGAGGTCACGCTCACCCGCGCCAAGAAGCGTGACATGAAGATCCTGGCCAAGGAAGGGCGCAAAGCGCGCTCCCACCTGCTGGAAGCAAACCTGCGCCTCGTGGTCTCGCTGGCCAAACGGTATACGGGGCGCGGAATGCCGCTGCTGGACCTGATCCAGGAAGGCAACCTCGGGCTGATCCGTGCCATGGAGAAGTTCGATTACGCCAAGGGGTTCAAGTTCTCCACCTACGCCACCTGGTGGATCCGCCAGGCCATCACGCGCGGGATGGCGGACCAGTCCCGCACGATTCGCCTACCAGTCCATTTGGTGGAGCAGGTAAATAAGCTCTCGCGCATCCGCCGCGAAATGTACCAGTCCCTGGGCCGCGAACCTACGAATGAGGAGCTCTCCGAGGAGTCCGGCATCGAGGAGTCCAAGATTGAGATGCTGCTGCGCCAGTCGCGCGACCCGGTGAGCCTGGATATGCCCGTCGGCGCGGACGAGGAGGCGCCGCTCGGTGACTTCATCGAGGACGCCGAGGCGACGGACGCCGAAGACGCTGTGGTCTCGACTCTGCGCCACGACGACATCGAGGACATCATCGCGGGTCTGGAGGAACGCGAACAGGACGTGATTCGCCTGCGCTACGGCCTGACCGACGGCGTGCCGCGCACCTTGGACCAAATTGGCCGCCAGTTCGGCCTGTCGCGCGAGCGCGTGCGCCAGATCGAGCGCGAGGTTATGGCCAAGTTGCGCGTTGGCGACCGCGCCGACCGGCTGCGCGACTACGCCTAAGGCACCGCGCGTACACTTGCAGGGCTTGGATGGTCTGTGCGCGAAATGACCCGCGCAGACCGTCTGCACAGAGTGACTCAGAGGGAGAGGCAGCATGCGTGATCTCGTCGACACGACCGAGATGTATTTGAGAACTGTATACGAGCTTGAGGAAGAAGGCATCACGCCGCTGCGCGCGCGCATCGCGGAGCGCCTTGAGCAATCCGGTCCGACCGTCTCGCAAACGGTCTCGCGCATGGAGCGCGACGGCCTGCTCGTGGTCCAGCCGGACCGCTCCCTCGCGCTTACCCCGGCGGGGCGCCAGCGCGCCACCGCAGTGATGCGCAAGCACCGCCTGGCCGAGCTGCTGCTGACCGACGTCCTACAGCTCAACATCGCGCAGGTCCACGACGAAGCGTGCAGGTGGGAGCACGTCATGAGCGAGGACGTGGAGCGCCGCGTCGTCGCCGTGCTGGGCAACCCGACCCGCTCCCCGTTCGGCAACCCGATTCCGGCGTTGGAAGAGCTGGACGCCACGCCGAGCTCCGAAACTGCGTACGGCACCCGCGCGAGCGACCTCGAGCTCGACGGCCCGACCGAGGTCACGGTGGTGCAGGTGAGCGAGATCTTGCAGCAGCTCTCCGCAACCGTCTCCCCGACTGTCGGCGTCGCGTCATTCGTCGGCTCGCAGGTCACCCTCGAGCAGCACGACGGCGGCGCGGTCATGCTCACCACCAAGGACGGCGAACGCGTCGAACTCTCACCCGAACTCGCGCACGCACTGCGCGTTGACCCAGTGGAGGATTAACCCGTGAAGCTTGTAGTCACCGGCGGTGCCGGCTACGTGGGCAGCGTATGCGCTGCTGTGCTCGTCGAGGCTGGCCACGACGTCATCGTCATCGACGACTTCAGCACCGGCAACCGCGACGCCGTCCCCTCCGGGGCGACGTTGGTAGAGGGCCATATTTCCGACGTCATCGACCGCGTCCTGTCCGCCGGCGACGTCGACGGCGTGCTCCACTTCGCCGCCCGCTCGCTGGTCGGCGAATCCATGGAGGTTCCCGCCGAGTACTGGCGCGACAACCTCGAGGTCTCACTCACCTTGCTCAACGCGATGCGCGCACACGGCGTGCGCTCGCTCGTGTTCTCCTCCACCGCCGCCACCTATGGCGAGCCGGAGGCAGTGCCCATCACCGAGGACGCCCCAACCCGCCCCACCAACACCTACGGGGCAACGAAGCTGTCCATCGATTACGCCATCACCTCCTACTGCCAGGCCTACGGCATCGGCGCGACGAGTCTTCGGTACTTCAACGTTGCCGGCGCGTACGGCGACTACGGCGAGCGCCACCGCACCGAGACGCACCTCATCCCCATCGTGCTGCAGGTCGCCCTCGGCCAGCGCGACGCCATCAAGATGTACGGCGACGACTGGCCCACCACCGACGGCACCTGCGTGCGCGATTACATCCACGTGAGGGATCTTGCCGACGCCCACGTGCTCGCACTCGAGGCGAATACCTCAGGCACCCACGAGATCTACAACCTTGGCTCCGGCGACGGCTACTCCGTCCGCCAGGTCGTCGAGATGTGCAGGGAGGTCACCGGCCACGAGATCCCGGCCGAGGTCGCGCCTCGCCGCGCCGGCGACCCGGCCGTGCTCATCGCCTCTTCGGACAAGATCAAGCGCCAGCTGGGCTGGAACCCCACGCGCACCGACCTGCGCACCATCGTCCAAGACGCGTGGGACTTCACCTCCGCCCGCCACGGGGGTGCTTGAGTCACGCCGCCTGCTCGCGGAGCAGGTCGTCCCACGACTCGCGGCACCCGGCGAGTGCCGTGTTGACCATCCCCTGCCCCTCGCCGATCGTCATCAGCTGGCGCTGCACCGCGGACAGCGAATGGCCCGGCACCTCGTCCTGGGCCGCCCGCAGCGCCGCGAACGCCCACGGCTCCAGGTCCGACGCCGTCGCTGCGAGCGCCCACAAGCTCAGCGCATTCGCACGGATGACACCCGTAAAGTTTCGCGCGATGAGCAGCAGCGTCTGAGCGGCCGTCGCGGAGTGCTCGAGGACGTCCTCGACGAGACAATCGCGCAGCTTGCTGCGGGACAGCAGCGAGGCCAGCAGGACAATCTCCTCGTCGTCGCGGAAGCAGTCGCTCAACTGCAGCGGTCGGCGTGACGTCCCCGCCGGAAACTCCGGGTTGCCCGCGCCGCCATGGATGAGGGTCACGCAGCCGTCCTCGATCAGGTTGATGGCGTCCCACCTGTCGCCGCAGCCCTCGTCGGCGCCTGCCGGGTGCGGCGCAAGTTGTTGGACGAGGCGGCGACCGGAGTGATACGCGGCGTCGTAAAGCGCGCGGCATCGGCGCAGGTCACCGGAATTGTCGGATTCGAAGAAGAGGTGCATGTCCTCGCGACGAAGCTCTGGAAGCATGCCATTGTCGAGCAGTCCCCGCATGGTTGGCGCGTGCACGATCGACGGCACGGTGCCGGAGAAGTAGGAGGCGGGGGCGGCGGTGCGCTCGTGGTGTGCGGGGAAGAGTTGAGGGCTGGTGGCGTCGAAAAGCAGGGTGTAGGGCGTGCCCGCGGCGATCTCGGAGACGTGCCAGCACGCGGCGAGCGGCGGGAGGTCGAGTTGGGTATCCAGAGACTGCAGGAAGTAGGCGGTTTCCATCGCCAAATCCGAGTTCGGGATGCGGGTGATGATGACGGCGAGGTGGAGGTCCTGGTGGGCGTCGAAAAGCGCGCGTAGCCCGAACGCGATCTGCTCCTCACTCGCCAGATCGGCGCGCACGATCGGACCAACCGTGTACGAGGTGGCATCCTCGTCGGCGTGGCTCAGACCGATGAGGACGAGGGATTCTTGCGGGTAGAAGCCGAGCGCGCCTGGGATGCAGGCGATGAGTTCGGCGGGGCCGTACGGCGGGTTGTAAGGGCGGTGGTCATTGGCGTCAAAGTTTCGTGATTGCTTCATACATATTGGACGCAAAAAGCACCGCCTCGGTTCCCTCGTACGGGAAACTTCTTTGCTGCGGTATCATTATTGCCACCTTGGCGCGGGACGCGTGGAATAGTTTCACCCCTGGCGTAGTTGTCTTTGATAATGCGAAAAGGTACGCCACCCGGCATTTGTCCGGGCAATGTGGCGTACCGCGAGATCAATTGGGAGGAAGCACATGTCTGATACGTCTCGCATGTATGAACTGGAATACCCGGCGCCCTCGGTCGGCGAAGAATCCGCGAACGGCCCGGCGCTCGTGGTGGCAATGCAGGGTTACGCCGACGCCGGCCACGCCGTCGAGGGAGCCGCCGAGCACCTCAAGGCTGCACTGGACTCCCGCACGCTCGCCACGTTTAGCAACGACGAGCTCATTGACTACCGCTCGCGGCGCCCCGCGGTGACCATTGCGCAGCACGAGATCACGGACATCGATGACCTGCAGCTGGACCTGCGTGTACTTCGTGACGAAGCAGGGCGCTCCTTCCTTCTCCTGTCCGGCCCCGAGCCCGACTTGCGGTGGGAGGCGTTCAGCGAGGCCGTGAGCGACCTGGCGCAGCGCTTCGGCGTCGCGCAGACGATTTGCCTCTACGCGGCGCCGATGGGCGCCCCGCACACCCGCCCGCTGGTCGTCTCGGCGCACGGCAACAGCAGCGAGCTGGTGGGCAACATGTACACCTTCGACGGCATGGTCACGGTGCCCGGCTCTGCTTCGATCCTCATTGAGCGCGCCCTGCACAAGCGCGGCAAGCCCGTCGCCGGGTTTACGGCGCACGTGCCCCACTACGTGGCGTCGTCCCCGTACCCGCACGCGACGTTCCAGCTGCTCCAGTCCATCGAGGATGCGACCAAGCTGAAGTTCCCGCTGCGCGCGCTGGAGTCGGACATCACGCGGGTGTCGCAGCAGCTGGCCGAGCAGATGGCCGGTTCCGACGAGATCGCCCACGTGGTCCACGCGCTGGAGGAGCACTACGACAAGGAGATCAGTGACTACCGCGAGCGCCACCCGCAGGCCATGATGCCGGGCGAGGCGCAAGTACCCAGCGGCGAGGAGATCAGCGACGCGTTTGAGAACTACCTCACCGCCATCGAGGACCGCGACCGCGTGCTCGGGCAGGACGAACAGCAGCTGAGCCTGCCGTTCGGCGACGACGAAAACAATTTGCTGATGGACCACTTCCTCATCGACCCTGAAGACACGGACGACGACGAGTAGGTTTCGCCCCTCGGCTACGGTGGTGAGCGTGACTTTATCTGACATGCTCGCCGATCTCGCCGACGTCCCCGCACCGCTTCTCGACGAAGCCGCGTGGGACTCCTTCCTCTCCTGGACCTCGTCCCGCGGTATTTCGCTCTACCCGGCTCAGGAAGAAGCGTCGCTCGCGCTGCTCGCCGGTGACAACGTCATCCTCGCCACCCCCACCGGCTCCGGCAAGTCCATGGTGGCCAACGCGGCGCACTTCATCGCCCTAACCCGCGGGCAGCGCACGTTCTACACCGCGCCGATCAAGGCGCTGGTCAGCGAGAAGTTCTTCGCGCTGTGTGAGATCTTCGGCGCCGAAAACGTCGGCATGATGACCGGCGACGCGACGGTCAACGGGTCCGCGCCGATTATCGCGGCAACGGCGGAGATCGTCGCAAATATTGCCCTGCGCGAGGGCAAGGACGCGAAGATCGACCAGGTGGTCATGGACGAGTTCCACTACTACTCCGAGCCCGACCGCGGCTGGGCCTGGCAGGTACCGCTTCTTGAGCTGCCGAAGGCGCAGTTCCTGCTGATGTCTGCCACCCTCGGCGACACCGCTTGGCTGGAGAAAGACCTCACCGAGCGCACGGGCCGCCAGACCACCTATGTCGGCGGGTCCGAGCGCCCCGTCCCGCTCGATTTCCACTACGTGTTCACCCCGGTCCACGAGACGATCGAGCAGCTTCTCGACGATGGCAAGGCCCCCATCTACGTCGTCCACTTCTCCCAGCGCGAAGCTACCGAGCGCGCCCAGGCGCTGACCAGCCTGAAGATCATCACCGACGAGGAGAAGCGGCGCATCGCCGAAGAGATCGGCTCGTTCCGCTTCACCACAACCTTTGGCAAGACGCTGTCCAAGCTGGTGCGGCGCGGCATCGGTATCCACCACGCCGGTATGCTGCCCAAGTACCGCCGCTTGGTGGAGCGGCTCTCACAAACCGGCCTGCTCAAGGTGATCTGCGGTACCGACACGCTGGGCGTGGGCATCAACGTGCCGATCCGCACCGTGGTGATGACCGGCCTGGCCAAGTACGACGGGACGCGCCAACGCATCCTCAAATCCCGCGAGTTCCACCAGATTGCCGGCCGGGCCGGGCGCGCCGGCTACGACACGGAGGGCACCGTCGTCGTGGAGGCGCCGGAGCACGAGATTGAGAACGTAAAGCTGCGCAGGAAGGCCGGCGACGACCCGAAGAAGCGCAAGAAGCTGCGGAAGAAGTCCGCCCGCGACGGCGAGGTCTCCTGGTCCGAGGACACGTTCAACCGGCTCACCACCGCAGAGCCGGAAGAGCTGACCAGTCAGTTCAGCGTGTCCAACTCGATGCTGCTCAACGTGGTGGCCCGCCCGGGCGACGGCTATGAGCACATGCGACACCTGCTGCGCACCAACCACGACTCGCGAGCGAAGCAGAACCGAGACATCCTTACCGCGGTCGACTTGTTCCGCGGGCTGATCAACGCGGGCGTCGTCGAGCGCACGCCCGACTCGCCCGCATTCCGCCCCTACACGCTCACCCGGGAACTGGACCGCGACTTTGCGCTCAACCAGCCGCTGTCACCGTTCGCGCTCGCGTTCCTCACCATCTTGGACCCCGAGTCCGACACCTACGCGCTCGACGTCATCTCGACGTTTGAAGCAATTCTCGACGACCCCCGACAGCTCCTCCAGGCGCAGCAATCCGCCGCCCGCGGCGAGGAAATCGCCGCGCTCAAGGCGGACGGCGTGGACTACACCGAGCGAATGGCGCTCATCGAGGACGTCACCTATCCGAAGCCGCTTGCTGACGAACTCGACGAGGCATTCGACACATTTTGCCAGGGCAACCCGTGGGCGAAAGAGTTCGAGCTCGCACCGAAGTCCGTCGTGCGCGACATGATCGAGCACGCCATGACGTTTTCCGACCTCATCGCCACGTACGGCCTCGCGCGCAGCGAGGGAGTGGTGCTGCGCTACCTCACCGACGCGTGGCGCACGCTGTCCCATTCCATCCCCGAAGCCAACATGAACGAGGAGCTCGAGGACATCATCGTGTGGCTCGGGGAATTGATCCGCCAGGTGGACTCGTCGCTTATCGACGAATGGGCGCACATGGCCGACGAAGACTCCCCCATCGACCAGGCGACGCTGGACCGCGAACTGGCGTTCGGCGTCGAGGACCCGAACGCCCTCACCGCCAACCGGCGCGCCTTCACCATCATGGTCCGCAACGCCTTCTTCCGCCTCGCCGAGCTTTTCGCGCTGGAGAAGGAGCGCGAGCTGGATGAAATGTTCGACTACCTTGACCCGGACGCGCGCCCCGACTTCCCCGCCGGGATGGACGACTACTTCGACGAGTACGACGACGTGGACACCGGTCCCGACGCTCGCGGGCCCGAGTACTTCCGGCTTGGCGACACCACCGGGCGCACCTGGGAGGTCACCCAGATCCTCAAGGACCCGGAGGGCGACAACGCGTTCCAATTCCACGGCGTGGTGGACTTGGACGCCTCCGATGAGGCGGGAGAAGTCCGGCTCCGATCTTTGGAATTGCGGGAGGGGTAGCTCTTTTGGGGGTAGCGTGGCGTCGATAAGCATGCCCCTTTTCTGTGGATAGACAGGTACGTGAGCTCGGCCTTTCTTGCGCGCCGCTGCATAACTTGAACAATATGCAGTGCGTAAAATTCATTCAGCGAACGTGAAGTTCGCCTCACTAGCGTGCGGTACATTGTTGTTCCAAACACAATCCGATAATTTGTGAGGAGTAACACAATTGACTCGTGCGCTCGTGATCGGCGCAGGCATGACAGGCCTGTCCACCGCATGGTTCCTGCAGGAATACGGGTACGACGTTGAGGTCGTAGACAAGATCGGCGTCGCGGGCGGCTCCTCGTGGGGCAATGCCGGTTGGCTCGCGCCCGGCAAGACGATCCCGTTGTCCAACTCCAGCCTCTGGGCATACGGGCCGACCGCGCTCTTCGACCGCAACGCCGCGCTCTCTGTTCCCGTGCGCGTCGCCCCGAAGCTGTGGGCGTTCTGCGCACAGTTCATGGCGCACGCCACGCAGCGCGCATGGGACAAGACCATGGCCGGCCTGACCCCCGCCGACATGGCCTCGCTCGCCGCCTTCGACGACCTCGAAGCGGGCGGCGTGACCTCCAAGTCCTACCGCTCGCCGTACATTATCGGCTTCGAGTCGCAGTCACAGGCCAAGGGCTTCCTCAAGGAGGTCGACGGGGCCATCCGTCACGGCCAGGAAATCCCGTTCGAGCCGATTTCGCTTGACGACGCCCGCGAGCACGCCCCCATGCTCACCGACAATGTCAAGGCCATCTACCGCATGCAAGGCCAACGCTTCATCGAGCCGGGCCCCTACTGCCAGGCCATCGCCGACTCGTTCACCGCGCGCGGGGGCACCATCACCACTGGCGCCGAAGTGACCAAGGTGACCTCCACCCGCAAACCTGCCGTGCAGCTGTCCACCGGCGAATGGAAGCCTGCCGACGTCGTCGTGATCGCCACCGGCGCGTGGATGCCCGCACTGGCGCGCGAGCTGGGCGTCACCACCATGGTGCAGGCGGGGCGCGGCTACTCGTTCAGCGTGGAGACGCAGACCGTGCCCGAATGCCCCGTCTACCTGCCGGAGCAGAAGATCGCCTGCACGCCGTACCAGGGCCGCCTGCGCGTGGCGGGCACGATGGAGTTCCGCGGCCCCGACGAGGCGTTCCAGCCGGGCCGCGTCGCCTCCATGATCCACGCGACGAAGCCGATGTTCCGCGGCATCGACTGGGACGACCGCCAGGACGAGTGGGTCGGCTCGCGCCCCGTCACCCCGGACGGCCTGCCGCTCGTCGGCGCGACCAAGGTGCCCAACGTGTACACCAACGGCGGCCACGGCATGTGGGGCATCGTCCTCGGCCCGGTGTCGGGCAAGATGCTGGCAAAGCAGATCGCCACCGGCGAGGTGGACCGCACCATCGAACCGTTCGACCCGCTGCGCAGCCCGTTCGCCGGCCTGTAGGCCAAACCCTGCGGGCATGCGTGCTGGCGCCAGGGGCGCTGGCGCTCGCGGTGGCTAGTGCGTGGGTCTTCGGTGCGGCGCGCGGGCGGTGTGGTCGGTGCCGGTTGGGGTGGCGTTTCCGTATGGTGAGACGTAGTAGATTCTTCCGTCCCGCCGTTCGGTGTGGCCCCGGGCACCGGTCGCGGCTTGCGAGTTGTGGTACTGGCACAACCAACCAAGGTTGGCGGGTGTGGTATCGCCGCCGTGGCGGTGTTCGCTCATGTGGTGGGCGTGGCAGCGTGTGGCTGGTACGGTGCAGTCTTTCCAGGTGCACGTGGTGGCGTCGGCAAGCATGATCTCGCGGTGTTTCGCCGAGGCGAAGCGCGCTTGATAGGCGTTGACGGGCCCGTCCATCGCGCCGATGAGGATGATGCTGCCGAGCCCTTCGAGTTGCATGCGCACGAATTCTTCCCCGGTGGTGATCACCCCGTTGGCGAAGTGGACCTCGACGTCGTCGCCGGTGCCGGTGATGATGCGTTGGTAGTCGCCGAGGTCCAGGTTGGCGGTAACCCGCACGAGGTAGTCGGCTTTGGGGCAGTCGTTTGCCAGCCAGCCGGTGATGTTGTCTTTTGCTGCGTCGTAGACGCCTTGGATGGCCAGGGCGGGACCGGTGATGCGCAGGGTGGCCATGCCGTCGCCGTGGTGGGTCACGCGCGCGGTTTCGGGGCGCGGGGGTGCGGGTTGGAGTTCGGCTTTCAGTTCGTTGGCAACGCGGGTGATGTGGGTCAGGTCGCCGGGAGTGTTGCACAGGGTGTCGATGTAGGTCCAGCGTGCGGTGGTGTCGGTGATGGTGCGGGCGCTGCGGGCGATGTAGGCGAGGGTGTCCAGGCGGTGCTGGTGGTGCTCGGCGCCGGTGTGGGCGCGGCGTTGGTAGGAGGTGTGGCTGGTTGTGCCACACAGTACGGTTGCGGCGGTGTGGAGTTGGCGGGCGCGGTCGCGTGGCAGGCCGAGGGCGGTGAGGTCCTCGAGGGGCATGCCAGCGGCCGCCGCGACAAGTTGCATGCCGCGGCGGTCGATGGATACGAGGTCTGCCAGTGCGTTCATGGCAGCCACGTTACCGGCTCTGAGCTGGGGAAACAACGGGTTGTGAGGTTTTACCCATTTTCGGCCTGGGAGGGAACCGCGGGCCGGTTTGGTGCGTCTAAATAGGGTTGGGGGTTTGCGTAGCGTCGATAAGCGAGCTGCTAGCGCGCTGCCTCGATCTCGATGGCCTGGGCAACGGCTTGCACGACGGCGCCGACCTTGACGCCCTCCCAGATCTGCTCCTTGGTCAGGCCCTCCTCGCGCAGCGTGTTCGCGTGGGCGACACTGCAATGCTCGCAGCCGTTGATCGCGGAAACGGTGAGGGACCACAGCTCGAAGTCGGCCTTCTCCACGCCCGGCTTGGAGATGATGTTCATGCGGAGGCCGAACTTAACCTGCGCATAGTCGTCGCCAAGCCAGCCCTTGGCGCGGTAGCCGACGTTGTTCATCGCCATCACGGTGGCGGCGCCGAACGCGGCGTTGAGGGCCTCCTCGGAGAGGTGCTCCTTCGCCTCGTCGGTAATTTCGGAGATGACGGTCGCGTTGCGGGTCGCGGCGGCGGCGGCGACGAGCGCACCCCACAGCTGCTGCTCGCTCAGCTCGGTCGAGCGGGTCAGCGAGCCGAGGTTCAGCTTCTGGTCCTTGGCGTACTCCGGCAGAGCGCCGCGCAGGTTATCAATAGACATTGGGTGTCCTTTCGGGTGATTGGTGGTGAGTAGACGAGCGCCCCGCCACTCCAGCGGTGCGGAGCGCGGGGCGGCTTCGTGCGAAGAATCGCGCTACTTCAGGGCGTCCTGAACCACGGCCATCTTGTCGATGTTCTTGGTCGGATCGTTCTTCTGCCAGTCGCAGGCGCAAACCTCCTCGGACTGCAGCGCGTCGAGGACGCGCAGGACCTCGTCGACGTTGCGGCCGACAGCGTCCGGGGTGACGGACACGAACTGGACGATGCCATCCGGGTCGATGATGAAGGTCGCGCGGTCGCACACGCCGTCAGCGTTCTCGACGCCGAGAGCGCGGATCAGGTCGTGGCGGACGTCGGCGAACATCGGGAACGGGATGTCCAGCAGATCCTCGTGCGTTGCGCGCCAGTTGAAGTGGGAGAACTCGTTGTCCGTGGAGCCGCCGAGCACCTGGGTGTCGCGGTCCTCAAACTCCTCGTTGAGCTTGCCAAAGGCGGCAATCTCGGTCGGGCATACGAAGGTGAAGTCCTTGGGGTAGAAGAAGACAATCTTCCACTTGCCCTCGTACTTGTCCAGGGAGACCTGCTCGAAGTAGTCGTCCGGGGAGGACGCGTCGGCTTCCTTGAGGTTGCCGCCCTTGAGCGCGGTCAGGTTGAACTCCGGGAAACGCTCCCCAACAGTCATGATCGGCATAGTGATTCCTCCATATAACTAGGGTGAATATGCGTACTGTGACGCAGTGAGTCACGAACACGTTCTCACGTCTTCTGCCACCCGAGTATGCCACAGCCCACCCGGAAGCTCAACAACAAAACCTATAAAGGTGCGGTATGGTGATAGGCATGAGCAATAAGGAATATAAACCGACGCTCGCGCAGCTGCGCACCTTTGTCACGATCGCGGAGCACAAGCACTTCGGCACCGCCGCGGCCAAGCTCGGTATCTCGCAGCCGTCGTTGTCGCAGGCCCTCGTCGCGCTCGAGGGCGGGCTGGGTATCCAGCTCATCGAGCGTTCGACGCGCAAGGTCATCGTCACCGCCGCCGGCGAGGAGCTCCTCCCCTACGCCACAACGACCCTCGAGGCCGCCGATTCCTTCGTCGCCCACGCGCAGGGTGCCCACGGCGTACTCAACGGCCCGTTGACCATCGGGATGATCCCCACGGTCGCCCCGTACCTTCTGGCGGATCTCCTGCCGCGTCTGCGGTCCGAGTATGAGAACCTGCAACCGCGCATCGTGGAGGAACAGACCGAGCGTTTGCTTGAGCAGCTTCGCGACGGCCGCATCGACCTCGCCATCCTCGCCCTCCCCACCGAGACTCCCACGCTCACCGAACTGCCACTTTACGACGAGAAATTCGTCGCCGTCACCCACGAGGATGACGCGCTCGCGGGACGTCGCGACCTGCCGCTCGCAGCCCTTGAGGAGCTCGACCTGCTGTTGCTTGACGACGGCCACTGCCTCCGCGAACAAATCGTCGACCTGTGCAAGCTGGCGAATGTGTCTCACCCCGCCGCCAACCAGTCGGTGACGCGGGCGGCGTCGCTCACCACGATCATGCAGCTCGTCGGAGCTGGTTTCGGCGCAACGCTGGTGCCCAAGTCCGCCGTCGCGAGCGAGTGCACCCGCCCCGGTATCGGGCTGGCGACCTTCGCCACCGGCGTTGGGGCGCAGCGGACCATAGGGCTTGCGTACCGGGCGTCGTCAAGCCGCGCTGAAGAGTTCGAGGCCCTGGGCGAACTAGTGAAAGCCGCGTACGCCGAGGCCGCCGCGCGCGGAGATGCAGCGCTCACGCAATGAGCTACTAAGCTGGTCCAGCAGTGATGAAGAAGGATCCAGACAATACGGACGCGCCAAGCCCACTGAGCCCACTGAGCAAGGACGAGCTGTACCGCCAGCTCGACTCGGTGCCGATCAACCAGGAGCGCCGGTTCCGGCGGCGGCTTTCCAAGGCCAAGGCGCCGCAGGCGCTCGCCGCGATCGGGGCGGACATTGCGGAGGCGGCGCGTGGCGTCGAGAAGCGAAATGCCCTCGTGCCCGCCATCGAGTACCCTGACCAGCTGCCCGTTTCCGCGCGGCGCGACGACATCATGGAGCTGATCCGCGACAACCAGGTCGTGATCATCGCTGGCGAGACGGGCTCGGGCAAGACCACGCAGATTCCGAAAATGCTGCTGGAGATGGGGCGCGGGCGACGCGGGCTGATCGGACACACGCAGCCGCGCAGGATCGCGGCGCGCACGGTGGCCGAGCGCATCGCCGACGAGCTGGGGCAAACGATTGGCCAAACCGTCGGCTACGCCATCCGCTTCGACGACAAGGTGTCGGACTCTACCGCCGTGAAGCTGATGACGGACGGCATCCTCCTCGCGGAGATGCAGCGCGACCGTTTTCTCAACGCCTACGACACGATCATCATCGATGAGGCCCACGAGCGCAGCCTGAACATCGATTTCCTCCTCGGATACCTCAAGCGGCTCCTGCCGAAGCGGCCGGACCTCAAAGTCATTGTCACCTCGGCGACGATCGACCCGGAGCGCTTCGCCGCGCACTTCGCGGCCGCAGACGGCACGCCCGCGCCAATCATCGAGGTCTCGGGCCGCACCTACCCGGTGGAGATCCGTTACCGGCCGCTCGTCGAGCAAGTGGAGACGAAGTCGGGCACGAAAGACGTGGACATCGACATGATTGACGGCGTCGTCGATGCCTGCAAGGAGCTCATGGGCGAGGGCAAGGGCGACATCCTCTGCTTCTTCTCATCAGAGCGCGACATCCGCGACTGCATGGAGGCGCTGGAGAAGCAGCACTGGCGCGGCGTGGAGGTCGTGCCGCTGTTCGGGCGCCTCTCCAACGCGGAGCAACACCGCGTGTTTTCCCCGCACTCCGGCCGCCGCATCGTGCTGGCCACCAACATCGCGGAGACCTCGCTGACCGTGCCGGGGATCCACTACGTGGTGGATACCGGGCTGGCCCGTATCTCTCGCTACTCCACCCGCACGAAGGTACAGCGCCTGCCCATCGAGGAGGTTTCGCAGGCCAGCGCGAACCAGCGATCGGGCCGCTCCGGACGTACCGCCGACGGCATTGCCATCCGCCTGTACTCGGAGGAAAACTTCGAGGCGCGGCCCGAGTTCACCGACCCGGAAATCCTGCGCACCAACCTGGCCAGCGTCATCCTGCAAATGATTTTGCTGCGCCTCGGCGACATTTCCGAGTTCCCGTTTATCCAGCCGCCGGACCACAAGGCAGTGCGCGACGGTCTCCTGCTCCTCCACGAGCTGGGTGCGATCACCGACAAGGAGCGCGGCGGCGCACCCGTCTTGACGGACATCGGCCGCGACCTCGCGCGCATCCCCGTCGACCCGCGCATGGCGCGCATGCTCGTCGAGGCCAACACCCTCGGCGTACTCGATCGCGTCACCGTGATCGTCGCCGGCATGACCATCCAGGACGTGCGCGAACGCCCCCTGGAGTACCAAGCACAGGCTGATCAGGCGCACGCACGCTTCAAGGACAAGACGTCCGACTTCCTCTCCGTGCTCAAGCTCTGGGACTACATCAACGAGTCCCGCGACGAGCTGTCGGGCAACGCGTTCCGCAAACGGATGAAGCGCGAGTTCCTGCACTACATGCGCATCCGCGAGTGGTATGACCTGGTGCGGCAGCTGCGGGATGTGGAAAAGCAGTTGGGGTGGATTGTGCGGGCGTCGCAAAGCACTCAAGCCGACGGCGAAGCAGACGCAGACGCCGTGCACAAATCGCTGCTCACGGGCCTGCTGTCAAACATTGGCGCGCGCGACGGCAACTCAAAGGAGTTCCAGGGCGCGCGCGGCACCCGCTTCCTCGTCTTCCCCGGCTCGAGCCTGAGCAAGAAGCCGCCGGAGTTCCTCATGGCCGCGGAACTGGTGGAGACCTCGCGGCTGTGGGCCCGCGACGTGGCCAAGATCGAGCCGCAGTGGGTGGAACGCGCCGCGAAAGACCTGCTCAAACACAGCTATTCCGAACCGGTGTGGTCGCGCAAGCGCTCCGCGGCGATGGTGCACCAGAAGTCAATGCTTTACGGCGTCACGATTGTGCGCGACCGGCTCGTTCCGTACCACAAGGTGGATCCGGAGGCGGCGCGCAGCATGTTCATCCGGCACGCGCTGCTGGAGGGCGATTGGAACCGCCACCACACGTTCATCGAGCACAACGACGCCCTGCTCGCGGAAGCCTCCGAGGTAGAGGAAAAGGTCCGCCGCCGTGGCCTCGTGGTCGATGAGGACACGCTGTTCGAGTTTTACAACGCCAAGCTGCCCGCCGACGTGACCACCGCGCGGCACTTCGACTCCTGGTGGAAGAAGCAGCGCCGCACAGACAAGCACTTCCTCGACTTCGACCCGGAAACGCTGCTTGACGACACCGGCACCGACACCTCAGCCACCGCCTTCCCCGAGACCTGGCGACAGGGATCGATCAACTACGACCTGCGCTACAAGTTCGAGCCCGGCGACCCGTTCGATGGCGTCACGGTCGAGGTCCCGGTCCCGCTGCTCGCAGGCCTGAGCCCGGACGGCTTCGATTGGCTTGTGCCGGGGCTGCGCGAGGAGCTCATCACCGAGCTCATCCGCTCGCTCCCCAAGGCCATTCGCACCACCGTCGTCCCCGCGCCTGACTTCGCGCAGCGCGCCCTGCCCCTCCTCGAGGACGGGCAGCCGCTTGTCGACGCCCTCGCGTCCGCCCTCCAGTCACTGGGGGCCTCCGGGGTCAACGGGACAGACTTCTCGCCGACTCGACTCCCGGCGCACCTGATTATGACGTATGCCGCGATTGACAAGCGCGGCAAGGTCGTCGACCACGACAAGGACCTTGCCGCGCTGAAGAAGCGACAGGCGGGTAAGATCCGCTCGTCTGTGTCGAAGGCGAGCCGGGCAGCGGAGTCCAAAGCCGTGGCGAAGTGGACGGCGGACTCCCTGGGCGAGGTGCCGGCGACGGTGCAAACCACCATTGATGGCAATAGCGTCGACGCGTTCCCCGCGCTGGAGGCTACCCGCGACGGCGTGCGCGTCACGGTCTTCCCAACGAAGGCTGCCGCGGACGCGTCGATGATCACCGCGACCCTCACGCTGCTGATCCGCGAGATTTCGGTGTCTGCGCAGCAGATGACCAAGGGGTTGCCGCTGCGGCAGAAGGTGGCGGTGGACCAGTACCCGCACGGTGGCGCGAAGGGGCTCGTGGAGGATGCGCGGGTGGCCGCGATTCGCGACCTGATGATGCAGCACGGCGGCCCCGTGCGTACTCCGGAGGAGTTTTCGGCGCTCGTGGCCAAGGTGTCGCCAGAAGTTCCTGGCGCGGTGCGGCGCATGGTGGTGGGCATCGCCCCTGGGCTCGTCGCGTACGCGAACATGGCGCAGGAGCTGTCGCAATGGGAAGGTCCCGCGATTGATGACATGCGTTCGCAGCTCGAGTTTTACCTCCCCCGCAACGCGTTGACCAGGCACGGACTGACCCACCTCCAGCACATGCCGCGCTACATCGAGGCTATCCGGATTCGCCTTGAGGACATGCGCGTGGATCCCGACCGCGATGCGGACCGGCAGGCAATTGTCGACGGCGCGAAGTCGTACCTTGCCGCCAAGTTGGCCAAGCTCCCCGCCGGGCGGGAAAAGACTCGCGCCTACAAGGACGTGTTGTGGAGGATTGAGGAACTGCGCGTGAGCGTCTTCGCGCAGCGCCTTGGCACGCCGAAGCCGGTCAGCGCGCGGCGCATTGAGAAGATGGTAGACAAGCTGACCTAGCGGCGTGAGCTACAGACTCAACCGGCTCAGAAGTCCTCTTTGTCGCGCCGTCGCATCAGACGAATCTCTGATTCGAAGTCGTCGGCGCTCTCGAACGACTTGTACACGGACGCGAAGCGCAGGTAGGCGACCTCGTCAAGCGCGCGGAGCGGTTCGAGCACCGCGAGGCCGATTTCGTGCGCGGGGATCTGTGAGCTGCCGTGGGAGCGCACGATCTCCTCGACCTGTTGCGCGAGTCGTTTGAGCGCGTCGTCCGACACGTCGCGCCCCTGGCAGGCACGCCGCACGCCGACGATGAGCTTGTCACGGTCAAACGGCTCGCTGATCCCGTTGCGCTTCACCACCGTCAGCACTGCCTTTTCCACGGTGGTGAATCGCCCCCCACATTCGGTGCACTCACGACGCCGGCGGATTGCTGATCCTCCTTCAATGATGCGGGAGTCCATCACGCGCGAATGATCGTTGTGGCAAAACGGACAGTACATTGCAGGCTCCCGCTCCTCGCTGTTCTGGGTACGCCCCGGGGACGTGCTCCCGGGCTTGCCTCCTCAATGTACCGTCCCCCGTGCCGCCTCCCTTAGCGGGCGCCAGCGACGTATTGGGCGGAGACTTGGTGGCTCATCGACGCGGTGTCGTCCGAGAACGCACCGCCCACGATCGACCCGATCACCAGCGCGGCGCTCAAGCCCAGTCCCACGAGCACGCTCTCGCGCTTTTCGCGGTGGGATTCGAACCGATCGTCCGCTCGGTCTGGCCACTGCGCCGGATCACCCCTCCCCACATCAACGGCCATTATCGAACTACTGAGCGTTCGAACATGCTCAGCCCCACACCGCCGAACACCACGGGTTTCAATGTCCCACTCGTCAGCACGAGCCGGCATGGAAGCCACCTCGAAGCGAGTAGTAGAAGCACCGTAAGTACCATTTTGCATCATCGTCATGAGTTCATTCCTTTCACGTTCACCGCAATCTTACGAACCGAACCAACACTGTCGAACGGAATACCGTTCAGGCGTTCGATGTCGGCCGCATGTTCGATTTATAGCAGCCGCACCAGTACTTGTCTAGCGGGCGGGTTAGGAACTCGAACATGTTTGCCCGATCTGGTAGGTTGTGCAGTGCGTAGTTAGCGCGAATACACTCACACACAGTCACCACCAAAGGAGCACCTCATGGCCCGCAAGAAGGCTGATGCCAAGGATTTGGACATCTCGACACTGTCTGATCGTCAGCGGCGAATTTTGGAAGTAATTCGGGACGCCGTCGTCCTTCGCGGCTACCCGCCAAGCATTCGCGAGATCGGCGACGCAGCTGGGTTGCAGTCCACCTCGTCCGTCGCCTACCAGCTCAAAGAGCTTGAAAAGAAGGGCTTCCTGCGCCGCGACCCGAACAAGCCTCGCGCGGTCGACTTGCGCCATCTCCCCGACGCACCCGGCAAGAAGCCGAAGCCGAGCACGGACACAAACGTGCCGGAGGATGCGTCGACTCCGCGCTACATCCCAGTGGTCGGCCAGATTGCCGCCGGGTCGCCGATCCTCGCAGAGGAGAACGTGACGAGCTACTACCCGATGCCGGAGGATCTTCTCGGCGACGGCGACCTGTTCATGTTGCAGGTCGTCGGCGAGTCGATGCGCGATGCCGGCATCCTCCCCGGCGACTGGGTCGTCGTTCGCTCCCAGCCCGTGGCAGAGGAGGGAGAGTTCGTCGCAGCCCTGCTCGACGGCGAGGCGACGGTGAAGGAGTTCCACAAGGATTCCAGCGGCGTGTGGCTCCTCCCCCACAACGATGCCTACTCGCCTATTGACGGCACCAATGCGGAAATCATGGGACGCGTCGTCTCCGTGTTCCGCACCATGTAGCACCTCCACCCTGAACACACGCCCGCAGCGATCCCTCGCGCGGGCGTTTTGCTTGTTTGTAGCTCACCTCCGCTTATCACCTTCAACCACTGTGACGATTTCCGGATATGTGGCGGGTGCTGCCCCCGCTTCGGGGGAGTCGGGCACAACAACAACCAATCGGGCACCAATCAATGCGACAATGACAGGTATACGTTTTCCCGTCTTACATCCCGACATACTGAAGGAGCGCCGTGTACGCAGAAGAACGCCGGCGACAAATTGCCTCCCTCACTGCGGTTGAAGGTCGAGTCAATGTCACTGAGCTGGCCGAAAAGTTTGGAGTCACCGCGGAGACGATCCGTCGCGACCTGGCTGTGCTCAATGATGAGGGCATTGTCCACCGCGTGCACGGTGGCGCCGTAGCGAGCCAATCCTTTCTCACCACCGAGTTTCCGCTTGAAGCCCGCTATCGCGCCGCGTCCACGGCCAAGATGGCGATCGCCCGTGCAGCGCTCCAATTCCTCCCGGACCGGCCGGACCGATCTCTCTTCCTCGACTCTGGCACAACCATCAATGGTCTGGCCGAGATTATTGCCAAGCACCCCTCGGCCAAAGATTGGCACATCGTGACCAACTCGCTGCCCACCTCCCTCGACCTGGCAAGCGCGGGTTTGGAAAATGTGCAGCTACTGGGTGGAACCGTTCGTGCGATCACCCAAGCGGTCGTCGGAGACATCGCGCTTCGCTCCATCGCCATTCTGCGCGCCGACGTCGCCTTCATTGGCACCAACGCATTGACCATTGATCACGGGCTCTCCACGGCCGACCCCCAAGAGGCCGCGATCAAGAAGGCGATGGTCACAAACGCGCACAAGGTGGTGGCGATGTGCGACTCGACCAAGCTCGGAAACGACTACCTGGTGAGCTTCGCCCGCCTGAGCGAAGTCGATGTGCTGGTGACCGACTCGGAGGCGCCAAAGTCCTTCATCGATGAACTCGTCGCACACGGCGTCGACGTCATTACCGCGTCCGAGTAAGCCCGTTTTCCCCCTCACTCGTGTGAGATCGCTTCCGAATGGTTGAAAAATCACACCCATTCGGACATACTTGGGGGGTGGCGCTTAGTGCCCGGCATCGCCAACAGACTCGCTGCGTAGGGGCGCTCTCGTGCCTCACCCCACTACATCAACAGTAGGGAGCGAATCCATGATCATCACGTTAACGCCGAACCCGAGCATCGACGCCACACTCAACGTCGATGCCGTGGCGCGCGGCGAAGTGGTCCGCGCCACCGATGCCAGACGCGAAGCCGGGGGTAAAGGCATCAACGTCGCCAACGCTGTTGCGCTGACTGGCAAGGACACCCTCGCGATCGCGCCGTGTGGACCACACGACCCATTCATCAGCGCTGTCGAGCGCGCGCGCATCCCGTTCGCACCAGTGCCCATCCAGGGCAACGTGCGCACGAACACTGCGCTCACCGAGCCGGACGGCACCACCACCAAGATCAACGAGCGTGGTGCCGAGTTGTCGGGCGAGGAGCAGCGTGGCGTCGAAAAGCAACTGCTCAACCACGCACGAAACGCCGACGCTGCAGTGCTGGCTGGTTCGCTGCCGCCTGGTGCGGCGCCGGACTGGTACGCCGAGCTTGTCGCTTCCCTGCGCAAGGCTTCGCCGGATCTTGTCATTGCTGTGGACACGTCGGATGCGCCGCTGCAGGCGCTCGGGCGCAAGCTCGACGGTGCGGCACCGACCATCATGAAACCGAATTCGTTCGAGCTGGCCCAGCTCACCGGCGCGGACGGGCACGAGCTCGAGGCCGCCGCCGAGCGCGGCGAGTACGATGCCATCATCGCCGCAGCGCGCGCCCTCGTGAAACGAGGTGTGCAGGAGGTGCTGGTCACGCTCGGTGGCGCCGGCGCGTGCCTGGTCACGGCCAACGGCGCGTGGGCGGCCTCCGCTCCCCCGATCACCGTTCGCTCCACCGTTGGCGCGGGCGACAGCTCGCTCGCCGGCTACGTGATGGCGCGAGTCGAGGGCCTCGAGCCCGCGGATTGCCTCCGCCGGGCCGTGGCCTACGGCTCGGCCGCTGCCTCGATGCCGGGCACGGGGATTCCTTCCCCGTCCGACCTGGACGTCGAGCGCACCAAAGTCTTCAGTCTTTCCAACTAATTCAATACCCATATCCTTCGCTACAGAGTAGGAACTCCTATGAACTCCCCACTCATCACACCTGACCTGGTCAGGCTGGACGTGGACTTCGGCTCCTCGCCCGCGGACGTCATCCAACACCTTGCCGGGCTCATAGAAGCCACCGGGCGCGCGACCGACGCAGGCCCCATCGCTGAAGCGGCGACTGCCCGCGAAGCGAAGGCCGGCACCGGTGTCAACGGCCGTGTGGCCATCCCGCACTGCCGCGTCGCTACGGTCAACGAGCCCACCCTTGCCTTCGCGCGCCTGTCCAATCCGGTTGATTTCTCCGGCCCCGACGGCGATGCCGAGCTGGTCTTCCTCATCGGCGCCCCCGAGGGCGGCGGCAAGGAACACCTGAAAATCCTGTCCAAGCTGGCCCGCGCGCTGGTCCGCGGTGACTTTGTGGAGAAGCTTCGCAACGCCAGCACCGGGCAGGAGCTTGTTGACGCAGTGCTGGAGGTCGTCAACGCCGAACCGAAAAAGAAGAAGCCGAAACCGGCCACGACCGATGGCGCCGCAGCCGCCGGCAGCACGGCCGTCACCGCGGGCGCTGCAGGTACCTCGGACGATTCCGGCGCGAAGCAGGACGTCATCCGCATCGCTGCGGTCACCTCGTGTGCGACCGGCATTGCCCACACCTACATGGCGGCTGACGCGCTCACCCAGGCAGCCGAAAAGCGCGATAACGTCGAGCTCATTGTGGAGCCGCAGGGGTCGTCCGGCGGGGACCCGCTCGAGCAGTCCTTCATTGATAGCGCCGACGCAGTCATCTTTGCCCACGACGTGGCCGTGCGAAACAAGGGCCGCTTTGCCGGCAAGCCGGTCGTGGACTCCCCGGTCAAGCGCGGCGTGAACGAACCGGACGCGATGATCGACGAGGCCATCGCCGCGGCGAAGGACCCGAAGGCCCCTCGCGTCGCGGCTGCCTCCGAGTCAGCCGGCGAGGACTCCGCAACCGGTTCCTCCGGCGAAAGCTGGCCGAAGCGCCTGCAGCAGGCGATCATGACCGGCGTGTCCTACATGGTGCCGTTCGTCGCCGCGGGCGGTCTCCTGCTCGCGCTCGGCTTCCTGCTCGGCGGCTACGACATGGCCAACGGCTGGCAGGCGCTGGTCACCCAGTTCACGCCGTGGGATCTGCCGGGCCACGAGGTGACGGTTGACGGTGTCACGGCAACCTTTGAGCGCTCCGGGTGGGCGCTCTACCTCGGCGCCGTGCTCTATGCCACGGGCCAGATGGGCATGCAGTTCGTCGTGCCGGCCCTCTCCGGCTACATCGGCTACGGCTTGGCCGGGCGCCCCGGTATCGCACCGGGCTTCATCGGCGGCGCCATCTCCGTCATGGTCGGTGCCGGCTTCATCGGCGGCCTGGTCACCGGCCTGCTCGCCGGCGTGATCGCGTACTGGATCCAGACCTGGAAGGTGCCGCGCTGGCTCGGCTCGCTCATGCCGGTGGTGATCATCCCGCTGCTCACCTCCCTCATCGTCGGCCTGTTGATGTTCCTCCTGCTGGGTCGCCCGCTCGAGGCGCTCATGCTGGGGCTGACCGACTGGCTGTCGTCCATGACGGGGTCGTCGGCAGTACTGCTTGGCATCATCATCGGCCTGATGATGTGCTTTGACCTTGGTGGCCCGGTGAACAAGGCGGCGTACCTGTTCGGTACCGCGGGCCTGTCCGCGGGCACGGACGCCAGCTTCGAGATCATGGCGACCGTCATGATCGCCGGCATGGTGCCGCCAATCGCGCTGTCCATCGCGACCTTCCTGCGCAAGGAGCTGTTCACTCCGGCCGAGCAGGAGAACGGCAAGTCCGCGTGGCTCCTGGGCCTGTCCTTCGTCTCGGAGGGCGCGATCCCGTTCGCAGCAGCTGACCCGTTCCGCGTCATCCCCGCGATGATGCTGGGTGGCGCTACCGCGGGCGCGGTCTCCATGGGCCTGGGCGTGGGATGCCAGGCGCCGCACGGCGGCGTGTTTGTCATCTTCGCCTACGACCCGTGGTGGGGCATGGTGATCGCGCTGGCCGCGGGCGTACTCGTGGCCACGTTGGCCGTAATTGCCATCAAGCGTTTCTGGCCCAACAAGGAAATCCAGAAGGCCGCTGTTGACAAGGCTGCGCAGGAAAACACCGCTTCGGCGGGCGCGCAGCAGGTAGCGGCATAACCAACCCGGTGCCTACACTGGTACCCAATAAATCAGCACTCAACCAAAGTATTTTCGAAAGGACCTCATTATGGCTTCCAAGACCGTCAAGGTTGGCTCCACCGTCGGACTGCACGCACGCCCGGCAACGATCATCTCCGACGCCGCAGGCGAGTTTGATGACGAGATCATCCTGACCCTCGTCGGTGGCGACGAGGACGACGAGACCGACGCCGCGTCCTCCCTCATGATTATGGCGATGGGCGCGGAGCACGGCGACGAGGTCACCGTCACCTCCGACAACGCCGACGCCGTTGAGAAGATCGCCGCGCTGATCGAGCAGAACCTCGACGAGGAGTAGCCTCCCCGCGATCGCACAACTTAAGGCCCCTGGCACCTTCCCAGTGAAGGTCCAGGGGCTCTTTCGTGCTTATCGACGCCCCCGTAATCCCCTCCTTACCGGTACTGGCCCTCCCCGACCGAGTTGTACAGCCACCGCATGAGTGGGTAGCCGACGATGATGCCCACAGACCCGATGGCGATCCCCTCGAGCGTCACGGAGCCGACGGTGAAGGACAGGTTGCCAATGCCCACGATCAGCGCGACCGCGGCGGCAGTGAGGTTGACCGGGTTGGTGAAGTCCACGTTGTTGTCCTGCCAGATGCGCACGCCCAGCATGCCGATGAGCCCATACAGGACCAGGCACGCGCCGCCGAGAACGCCGACGGGAATCGTGAAGATGATGGCGCCGAACTTGGGCACGAACGCCAGTGCGATGGCAAAGCACGCTGCCACCCAGTACGCCGCCGTGGAGTACACCTTCGTCGCCGCCATCACGCCGATGTTTTCCGCGTACGTGGTCGTTCCGGAGCCGCCGAAACCGCCGGCGAGGGTGGTGGCAATGCCGTCGCCGATAAGTGCCCTGCCCTGCAGGTCATCCAGGTCTCGGTGGGTCATCTCGGAGACCGCCTTGACGTGCCCGACGTTTTCGGCGATGAGCACCACCATCACGGGCAGCGTGACCAGGATGGCAGAAAGGTGGAATTCCGGCGAGTGGAACTGCGGCAGGCCGATAAGGGGCGCGGCGGCGATGGTGTCCAGGGCGTCGTCGGCAAGCCCGCCCGTGGCTGCGGCGTAGGCCCAGCCCACGATCACGCCGATCAGGATGCTCAGGCGCGAGATCATCCCGCGGGTCGCCACGGTGATCAGCACGATCGCCGCGAGGGTCACGCCAGCGACGGCCGGCTGTGCTTGGACGTTGCTCACCGCGGTCGGCGCGAGGTTGAAGCCGATGAGGGCGACGATAGCGCCGGTGACGGTGGGCGGCATGACCGCGTCGATCACGCGCTTGCCGGCCACGTGCACGACCGCGCCGACGGCGATGAGGAGCAAGCCTGTCACCAGCACCCCGCCCAGCTGCGCGCCGATGCCGTACTGCTGGGAGGCGGACAGCGGCGCGATGAAGGCGAACGAGGAGCCAAGGTAGCTGGGCAGCCTGTTCTGGGTGATGAGCAGGAAGAGGATCGTGCCCAAACCTGAAAAGAGCAGTGTCGTGTTGACGGGGAACCCGGTCAGGGTCGGCACGAGCAGGGTCGCGCCGAACATGGCCACGACGTGTTGCATGCCGATGCCGATGGTGCGCGGCCAGCTCAGCCGTTCGTCGGGTGCGACGACGGCACCGGGTTTCACGGTGCGGCCGTCGCCGTGCAGGGACCAACCGTATGAAGTATTCACGCCTGGCAGTCTAGGCAGGTGTACCTAGCTGGTTCCAATCGTTTACGCAGGCACTCGCCCGCTTACGCGACTACGAATTCCGCGTACTGGTCGGCGAGCACCTGGGGCAGACGGACGTCGATACGCGTGCCCTGCTCCTCGTACTCCTCGCGGCGCACGGTGCCCTCCTCGTGGACGTGCGAGACGACGTCGCCGCGGGTGTACGGGACGAGCATCTCCACGTGGGCGTCGAGGGTGTTGAGGAACAGCTCGACCTTGCCTTCCAGCTCGGGGATGCCCTCTCCAGTAAGAGCGGAGACGAAGACAACATCGTGGCCGGAGGAATCGAAGGCGTGGCGCAGCTCTGCAAGCACGAGCGGATCAGCCTCGTCGATCTTGTTCACCACGACGATCTCCGGCGGGATTTCCTCGCCGGATTCGCGAGTGATCTCTGCCAGGACCTCGTTGACCGCCTTGATCTGCTTCAGCGGGAATGGGTCCGAGCCGTCCACCACGTGCAGCAAGAGATCCGCGTTCGTGACCTCTTCCAGCGTGGACTTGAACGCCTCGACCAGCTGCGTGGGCAGGTGGCGCACGAAACCGACGGTATCGGTGAGGACAACATTGCGGCCGTCCGCCAGCTGGGCGCGCCGCGTCGAGGGGTCCAGGGTGGCAAACAGCGCGTCCTCCACCAGCACACCCGCGTCCGTCATCGCGTTAATCAGCGAGGACTTACCCGCGTTGGTGTAGCCAGCGATGGCAATCTTGGGCGTGGTGGAACGCTGGCGCCGCGCGCGCTTTACCTCGCGCGCCGTCTTCATCCCCTTCAGCTCGTGGCGCAGGCGCGCCATGTCCGCGCGCAGGCGGCGACGGTCTGCCTCAATACGAGTCTCACCAGGTCCGCGGAGGCCCACGCCCCCGTTGGAGCCGGCGCGGCCGCCCGCCTGGCGGGACAGGTTGCCGCCCCAACCACGGGTGCGCGAGAACAGGTACTCCATCTGCGCCAGCGAGACCTGTGCCTTACCTTCTCGGCTCTTCGCGTGCTGGGCGAAGATGTCCAGGATGAGCATGGTGCGGTCGATGACTTTGGTCTTCAGTGCCTCCTCCAGCGCCACGATCTGCGAGGGCGAGAGCTCACCGTCAAAGACCACCGTGTCCGCGCCGGATGCCTGCACGATCTCGCGCAGCTCCCCGACCTTGCCGGCACCGATGTAGGTGCCCGGGTCCGGCTTGTCGCGCTTTTGGTAAATCATCTCCACGACTTCCGCGCCCGCCGTCTCCGACAGCGCGGCGAGCTCGCGCATGTTCGCTTCCATCTCCGCGGTCGTGCCCTCGAGCCACGCGCCAACGAGGATCACTCGCTCAAGGCGCAGCTTGCGGTACTCAACTTCGTAGTCGTCTTCGAGCTCGTCAGTACGAATCTCGGTGTGCTGTGTCACCCTGCGGAACGAGTTGCGCTCCTCCAAGTCGAGCGCGCCGGTGGTCGGAGCGTCAGCGCCGGGCTGCGGCGAGTTGTGCCGGAACGCCCGCTCGAGCAGCGCATCACGCGCCGCATCCTGGTCGCTCTGGTCGTCCTGTGCTCCCTGAGCACCCTGGGTGTAGAACGTTGAGGTCATTCAGTCCTTCTGGTCAGAACTTCCGGGCCGCGTGGGTTCGCGCGCCCAGCGCATTCCGAGGAATGCTTACGTTGTAGTTTACGTGTTTCCTCCAACGCCGTGTGCATGCGGATCATTCCGTGCGCACATTGCTTTTCGACGCCACCGTGACCCCGCAGTTCTCACCCCGGTGCATACGCCGACTAGGCTGTGCTTCATGAGCGAAACTCTGAGTACCCGAGCCCAAGCGGCCACCGCGAGCAACGGTGCCCACCAGGACCTTGCTGCGATCGGCCTCGGTTTTTCCAAGTGGCAGGAAGCAGTCGAGCAGGCAATCGCCACCAACCGCCTCGCAGTCACGGGCGAGGTCCGTGGCGGGCAACTGATTCAGTACGGCGACCCGTCGGGCGCGCAGCTCAACATCCTGGCTGTTGAGCCGTTTGCCACCTTCGCTGGCTTTGCGTCGCAAACACGCACGTTTGCGCACATCACCCCGCTCAACGACGTCGTCGCACTGGCCGACGTTGTTGATCCGCACGGTAACACCATTTCCTCCGTCACCGTGAATCTGGCACAGGGCCCGCTGATCGTCGACGAGCCGACGCTTCAATGGCAGGAGCTGGGCATCACCGCACTGATGTTGGACCAGCAGCGTTTCGATTCCACCGACGCGTACCTGGCGGCCAACCCAGGTGCAGTCCTCGGCGCCGTGACCTCCCCTGGTGCGGAAGCCGTGGGCAACGGCGCGGCCACCACCCCTGACGCAGCGGCGCAGCTTTCCGCACGCGTCCTCGACGCGGAATACCGCACCTCCGAGCTGACCGGCCAGCGCTTCATCCACGCATCCGTGGATGGTGCCTTCCCGTTCGACGTGTGCCTGCCGGACGGCGAGCTCCCGCAACGCGACTCCGTCATCGCCGGTACCGCGGTGCTCGCCGGTTCCATCCCCGCTCCGAGCGGCGGCGGGTGTGGCGGCTGTGGCGGTTCCTGTGGCTGCGGTGGGCACTAGGGATACAGACATTCGGTCCCGGCGACCCCGTTGACCCCGTTGACCCCGTTGACATGGTCCCCACACGCCGATCGAGGAGGTGACCGCACATGGATCCATCACGAAAAGACTTGCTCCGCGCCTTGTGGGGCGCGCTGTTGTTCGCAGTGGCAGTCCTGCTGGTGATCTTCCTCCGGCTCCCAGGGCTCATGCTCACGCTGCTCCTCATCCCGCTCGCGCTCGCGATACACCGCCGGTACGACACGAATCCGGAGATCGCGTCGCTGAAGGCGTCGCTGCGCATCGCGCGCGACGACATGGAGGAGATCCTCCAAAGCTACGACGATCTCAAGTACGGCACGTCCACGCAGTCCGTCGCAGATCGCACGCTGCACTACCCGGCGCTGGCCAACGGCGACGTCTCGCAGCACGCCATCAGCGAGTTCCTGCTGCGCACCTCCTCGGCGCGCCGCTTCATCGCGCGCATTGACGGCTACCTGGAATCCCCGGACATTGACCGCTTCCAGCTAGAAAAGCTCATTGGCATTGCCGACGAGCGCGCGCTCGAGCTTTCCGAAGCGTGGGACGACGCCCGGCGCGTCGCGCGCCAAATCGGGCCCGCGTAGCGCTGCGAGCGCAACCCCCTACAGCAACTGCTGCAGCTGCGACGGCAGTGTGATGCCCAGCCGAGGCGCGACTGCGACTGCGCCGCCGACGAGGAGCCCGAGCGCGGCGAGCACCCCAAGTGCGATGGCAACTGCCTTTCCCGCCGAGCTGGCCTGCTCCGTGTTTTCTGCTCTCGCCGGGACCGCTGGGGGCGCCGCGGTGTCGGCCAGGGGCTCACCTGCGGGTGAAGGGCCGTCGCCGTGACGCGTGCCGACGCCTCCTTGCTGGTTCACGTCCGCTTCCGTGGGGAAGCTGACCGTTACGTTGCCGCCCTGCGCGCACGCCTTGTCTGCCTGCTTCGTCGCGGCGACGTTTGCGCGCTCGTAGGCGATGGCTGCGGGGAGGTCGACGACGCGCGGTGCTTCCTCGTTAAACCTCCTGATCTGGTCCTGCGTCAGGTCCAGCTGTTCATTGGCGGAGAAAACCTTGCCCGGGTTCTGGGCGAACTCATCCCATCCTTCGTAGCCCATTTCGGCCCACGCTGCGTTTGCGGTCTCTCCCGGGAAGAGCTCAAACTCCCAGGAATTCGCCCTCCCGGACTCCACACGTTGCAGGTACGCGTCGGTTCGGGCTTGCGCTGCGACGATGTCCGTGATTGTTCCGGCCGTATCGGGGCCGTATGCGTCCTCGAGCGACGCAACTTCGCGTTCGTACTCTGCTTCGACGTCTGGGGCGACGTCGGTAAAGTTTTCGTAGCTGATCAAGGTCTCTACCACGGACTCGTTTGCTGCTAACGCATCGAGGCGCTTGAGTTGTTCGGGTGTGAGCGTGGTTTTACTCGCAACGATGAAGAGTCGCTCCAGCGCCACGGTGTCATACAGCGCGTACGCCTTGGCCTCGTCTTCGGTGAGGCTGACAAAGCAAGACTGCGCGCCCAGTAGCCCCGAGTCTTCCAGCGGGCCGACATCGGCGGCGTTGGCGGGTGGCGCCACTGCGGCCACTGCAACCACTACGGCCATCGGGGCGGCCACGCTGGCGAGCCGCCGGGAACTGGGTCGCTTGGTGTCCCGGTGATCGTCGTGAAGCGGACGTGCAAACGAGGCTGCGAGGTGCATTGCGGCTACTTTCAAGGAGCTTCTACTGCGCGCCGGAGGGAGAAACGGCGTCCGCAGCGGGACCGGGAAGGATGAGATCTCCGTGCGCCACGATACGCGAGGGGCCCGTCATGCGCGCGGTTTGCTCCGAATTTACTGAGTCTTCGCTGATTGCAACTTCCACCGCACCGCCGGGGACGCGCACAGTGACGGTCCCAGCCGCCTCGCCTGCGGCACGCAGCGCGGCGGCCGCGGCGGCGACGGTGCCAGTCCCGCAGGAGCGGGTCTCTCCTACGCCACGCTCCCAGACGCGCATGGAACACTGCCCGTCGCGCGCCTCGGTGAGGAGCTCCACGTTGACGCCCTCCGGGAACACGGCAGCGTCAAACTCGGGGGCGGACAGCTCCATGGCTGCGAGCTCCTCAGCGGTCATGCCGGGCACGACCGCGGCGAGGTGCGGGTTCCCCACATCGACGGCGACGCCTTCAAAGGTGCGCGATCCGATAGTCGCCCAAGAGTCAGCCCCAACCCGCACGGCGCCCATGCCCACGGCAACGACGGCGTCGCGCTCGTCAAAGCGCTCGACGTGGATCCGCTTCACTCCTGCGCGGGTGTGCACGTCAAAGTCGTCGGCGGGTTCGAGGCCCTCGGCCTTGAGCACGTGGGCGAATGCGCGGATGCCGTTGCCGCACATCTCAGCGATCGAGCCGTCGGCGTTGCGGTAGTCCATGAACCAGGTGCCGTCGATACGCACGACGCGCAGCAGGCCGTCGCCGCCGATCCCGGCGCGGCGGTTGCACAGCCAGGCAACCTGTTCGGGGGCGAGGTCGAGCTGATTGTCGACGTCTACGAGTACGACAAAGTCATTTTCTGTCGCGTGGGCTTTGATGAACTGTTGCGGCTGAGTCATGGTTGCGAGTCTAGACGCAGCGCGCCCAGCGCCTGGTCGAGCGTCTCTCCCGACGCGGCGTCGAGCCACGCGATGCGGTGGTCCCGGTTGAACCACGAGCGCTGGCGGCGCACGTAGCGGCGCGTGCCGGTCACCGTGCGCTCGACGGCCTCGTCGCGGGAAAGCTTGCCTGCCATCATGTCAAGAACCTGGGCGTAGCCGATGGCGCGCCCGGCGGTGGAGTCGCGGACGAGCCCGTCACCGATGAGCGATTCAACCTCGTCGATGAGGCCGCGCTCGAACATGAGGTGCGCGCGTTGTTCCACGCGCGGGTTGAGCCACTCGGCGTTCGTGCGCAGCCCCACGATGCGTGTCCCCCAGCGCGGCGGCGCGTCCTTTGGCGGCTGGGACGCCTGGAAGGGCTTCCCGGTCAGCTCGATGACCTCGAGCGCGCGCACCGTGCGTCGCGGGTCCTTGTCCTCGATGACGCGGGCGGCTTCGGGGTCGATCGCGGCGAGCTCGTCGTGCAGCGCGTCGGTGCCGATGGCGAGCCTGCGGTCCTCGTACTTTTGGCGAACTGCGGGGTCGGTGGGCGGGAACGTCCAGGCGTCGATAAGCGACTGCACGTACAGCATCGAACCGCCGACGAGGACGGGGACCTTGCCGCGCGCCATGATCTCCTCAACGGTGGCGACGGCGAGTGCCTGATACTCGGCCACGGACGCGGTCTTGGTGACGGGCCAGATGTCCAGCAAGTGGTGCGGGATGCCGCCGCGCTCTTCGGGGGCGAGCTTGGCGGTGCCGATGTCCATACCCCGGTAGAGCTGCATGGAGTCGACGTTGACCACCTCCCCGCCGACGTGCGAAGCGAGCGCGATGCCCAGGTCGGACTTTCCGGACGCCGTGGGGCCAACGACAGCGATCGGGCTGACCGAGCTCTCGGGGGCGTGAGTCATGCCACCTCCCACAGCGCAACGTAGCGGCCGACGCCAAGCGACGCGTCCGAATCAACCAACTGGCTGCTCACCCGGTTGAGCCGGGCGAGTTCGAACCACAGCACCGGCTCGAGCACGCCGAGCTCCTCCAAGTTCTCGGGCAGCGCGACATCCTCGCCGTCGGCGAAACGCCCCATTGCGCGGTGCAGTTCCGGAGCTCCGTAGATGAGCGCGAGCGGCGCGCGCTCGGTCAGGCCCGCCGACCCGTCCGCCACGACGATGGTGAGCACGCCTGGGTCAGGTGCTCCCACGTGGCTGCGCACCTCACGCACGCGGGTGCTTCGGCCGGCCAGCGAGGGTTGCGCGAGCGCGTAGCGGGCGACGAGCTCCGGCAGGTAGTTTCCCTCGCCGACGCTAACCTGTGGTGCGCCCCACGCGGCGAAGGAGCCAGTATGGGCGGTGTAGTGCTGCTGGTTGCGCGGGCAGACAATGTCAATGGTCGCCGCTGTTTCTCGGGCACCTGAGGCGCCGAGGGCGTCTACCGCCTGCCCAACCGCCGTGCCGATCGCGCCGAGCAGCCGCCGGGAAGGTTCGTGGGCCGCGGCGAGGGCGTCAACCAAGGCCGGCGACCCCGGCATGATGAGGACCTGTGCGCTGTGTTTCACCCGCACCACTCTAGTTGGCGTGCTCGGCGCGCAACCGGGTGGGAGGTCCGCTCCCGGAGCAAGGTTTGGCCGCGCAGCTGCCGGTACCCCTGTAAAGTTTGAGGAAGCACTCGCCACGCGGCGCCCTGCAACGGACGCCGCGTGGCACTGGCAGCCGCGTCGCGCGGCACTTTGAACGTAGGGAAAGGACCTGCAATGACCTCATCGGACCAGACACCGAAGCCAGCTCCGAAGCCCGGGGCGACCCCCGCTCCGAAGCCGGGCGTGAAACCTTCACCGGCCGCGATGCCGAACCGCTCGCCCAAGCCCGGTCCCGTGCCTGGTTCCGCAAACCCGCAGGCTGCCACCCCGTCCCCCGTCCCGCCGAAGACGCCTGCGGTGCCCACCGCTGACCCGTCCAAGTTTGGTCGCATCGATGAGCACGGCGCGGTCTTTGTCACGCGCGGTGGCACGGAGCGCCAGATCGGCTCCTGGAAGGCAGGGACACCGGAGGAAGGCCTGGCGCACTACGGCCAGCGCTTCGACGACCTGGTCACCGAGGTCGAGCTGATCGAATCCCGCCTGGCAGCCCACCCGGACGACGCCGCGCAGCTTCGCCAGCGGGCCGAGGCACTGAAGTCGACGCTGGACGAGCAGGCGGTCATCGGCGACCTGGACGCCCTGGACGCGCGACTGGACGCGGTCATCGCGGCATCGGACGTCGCCGGCCAACAGGCCCAGGAGGCGAAGGCGCAGCGCCGCGCCGACGCCATCGCCAGGAAGGAGGCGCTCGCGGCGGAGGCGGAGGAGCTCGCCGAAAGCTCCAATGAGTGGAAGGCCGCGGGCGATCGCATCCGCGCCATCCTCGAAGAGTGGCGCACCATTCGCGGCATCGACCACAAGACGGACGACCAGCTGTGGAAGCGCTACTCACGCGCCCGCGACGCGTTCAACCGTCGCCGCGGCTCCCACTTCGCCGAGCTGGACCGCAACCGCGCCGCCGCCAAGCGCGCCAAGGAGGAGCTGGTCGTGCGCGCCGAGGCCCTGCAGGACTCCACCGATTGGAACGAGACCGCGCGCGCGTACCGCGACCTCATGAAGGAGTGGAAGGCGGCCGGCCGCGCCCCGCGCGACGCCGACGACAAGCTGTGGGCCAAGTTCCGGGCGGCACAAGATAAGTTCTTCGGCGCCCGCGACGCCGTCAACGCCGAACGCGACCGCGAGTTCGAAGCGAACGCGCAAGCCAAGGACGCGCTGATCGCAGAGTACGAGCCGCTCATTGACCCGTCGAAGGGCCTCGGCGGCGCAAAGGCGAAGCTGCGCGAGCTGCAGGACAAGTGGGATGAGATTGGCTACGTCCCCCGCGGAAAGGTCCGCGAGTACGAGGACAAGATCAGCGCGCTCGAGCGCCGCGTCGCAGATGCAGAGGAATCCCGCTGGCGCAAGACCGACCCGGCAGCACAGGCCAAGGCTAACCAGTTCCAGGTCAAGGCAGATGACCTGACCAAGCAGGCTGAGGCTGCAGAACAACAGGGCAACGCGAAAAAGGCCACAGAGCTGCGCGAGCAGGCCGCCCAATGGCAGGAGTTCGCCGACGTGGCGTCCAAGGCGGTCAGCGACAACTAGGACAACTAGTGCTCACCCCGCAACTCTTCGCGCCCCGGCCCGACTCCTCCGCACCACACGCTGCCGCAGACGACGCGGCACACGACGCGGCGGCCGCCGTCGTCGGGGCGTACGCCTTTTCCGCCACCCTTGCCATCCAGGACATCACTGGCATGGCCACCTCAGGCGTCACCGCGTCGCACATTGCGAAACGCTTAGAGCCGTCAGCTGAGTCGACTGCGTACCTCTTCGCGCTCACGGATGCGCGCGCACCGCGCCCCGTCACCGACCTCGGATACCCCGAGTTGTTCGCAGCCGACCTCGAGCACGTCCAGGCGTGGGTCTTCGTCTCCCTGCCGCTCCTCGAGGACCTCACCGTCATCGAGGCAAACATCACCCTCGACGCCGCGATCGCACCCCTACCAGGAGAACCCGTCCCGGACGAACCTTGGCGTGCCGCACTTTCGCTTGTCGACGCCCTGTCGACCCAACTCGAGCGCCCCACCCGACACATCTGGGTAACCCACGCGCCAGGCGAATTTACCCCACCGGCCGCCGAGGAGTTCGGCTACGCGCCCGCGTTCCGCGAGGATCAGGCGACGTTTCCGGTCGAGCACATCTCGGCACTCCCCGCTCCGGCCGGTGACATCCAGGTCGTGGAGGGCCCCGGCTTCCGCACGAACCGCACCGGCGCGCCGGGCGAGGCGCAGCAATTCGGCCGGTTGCTTACCGCAGCCTCACGCGACTACCCGCGCGGCGACCTGCGCCTGGACACCATCGAGTGGGACCTCCAGCGCATCACAGACGCGGGCGCCAGGCTGACCGACCGCGGCGGTTTGCAGCTCACCGGGATCGTCCGTGTCGCGGGCGAGATCGCCGGTCTGTGCGAGGTTGTCCGCTACCTTTCTGATGACCCGAAGGTCTGTGAGCTTGGGCTCGTCTACGTGCTGCCCGAGCATCGCGGTCGCGGTCTCGGCGCGGGGCTCATTCGCGCCACGCTCGAGCACGCGCGGGATGTGTGGGAGGGCCTGGAGACCGCCTACTGCTCGTACCCCGACGGTTCCGCAGCTGCGGAATCCATCATGAGGGCGCTCTCTGCCGAGTCTGCCTCCGCCACGACAGCGTGGCAAAAGCTCGAGGAGACGGATTAGCTGCGCGGCCGGTAGAGTGCGTTCGCGGCGGACGACGTTGCCGCCGAGCCGACCAGCACCAGAATGGTGTAGAGGATGCCGGTGATGCCCAGCATCTGCAACAGCCACCCGAAGAAGAGGGCACCGACGACGGCGCCGCCGATCGAAACAACCCAACGCATACACAAGTCCTTCCATGTGGGGAACAGGTAAAGTCTGGCCCTCCACCGTACCGATTCTCCGCTCCGCGCGGGTCGCCCCCGGTCAGTCCACCTAGTCCGAGGGGTGCTGGCGGTGGCGTTCGGCGGCCCGGGCGCGGCGATCGTCGATAAGCAGCGGGTTCTCGCTGTATCCCTGGGCCTGGCGGGTGGCTTCCTGCTGGGCCTTGGCCACGTCGTCGGTGTCGTCGAGCAGCGCGCGGCGCTCACCGGCCGCCCGCTGGGCTGCGTCGCGGCGGGTGATCACCGGGATGAAGGCGAACGTGGCCACTGCAACCGCGAGGATGGCCAGGTAGCTGCCCGGGCCGTGGTGAAATCCCTGGTCAAACGCATCGCTTGTGCGGCGAAGCCACAGCGCGAGCACAGACGCAAACAGTGCGACCGTCGTGAGCATCCACGCGGGCGCGGCGAAGACGAAGCGGCGGGTGGCCAGCGCCACCGTCGTGAGCACGCCCAGCCCGGCCAGCGACAGCCACAGGAACACGGTCTCCGTGAGCTTCGCCTGAACGCTTGCCGACGCCTCCGTAACCCCCACGAACTGCCAGCCGCTCACCCCGCCCGCAAACGGGAGGAAGAGTGCAATGAGGTACACCACGACGCAGCCGGCAAGCACCCAGAACCCCGCGTTGACCGGGATGGTCGCGCCAGCCGCCTTCTCGGCGCGCGCGGCCTGCTTGGCATCGCCGCCCTTGTAGGTGTGGGCGGCCGCGCTCTGCTCCGCGAGCCGATTGTCCTCCGGGTGTGGTGCCTGCGCCATGGTGGCCTCCAATGAGTGTGCGTGGAAGTGGTTCGGGCAGTGAGTCTAGTTGCAGCCGCACGCGCCGCCCGCTGCGGCGGTGCCGGTTGCGGGGTCCGCGTTAGTGGCGGGGCGGCCGATCGTCGGCAAGCCCAAGCCCACCCCGACCGGCGCCGTGGTGGGCACCTCACCTGCGGCCGAGTTATCGCCCGCCTTGGTGCGGCGGTGCGAGCGCACACCCGAATCCGCGATGAGGAAGTGGGGCTTGGAGTCAGTCACGGTCACGTGGACGATGTCTCCCGGGCGGATCTCGCCGTCGATGTTGCCCTCGGGTGTGAAGTGCACGAGTCGTCCGTCACGGGCACGGCCGGACATGCGGTGGGTCCGGTCGTTTTTGCGACCCCCGTCGGCCTGGACAAGCAACTCCTGGTCGGTGCCCACCAGCTTGGCGTTCTCCTCCTCACTAATACGCTCCTGCAAGGCGACGAGGCGCTCGAACCGGTCCTGCACGACCTCTTTCGGCACCTGGTCCTCCATCTCCGCGGCCGGGGTCCCGGGGCGCGGCGAGTACTGGAAAGTAAACGCCGAGCTGAAGCGCGCCTGCTCCACCACGTCGAGGGTGCCCTGGAAGTCCTCTTCGGTCTCGCCGGGGAAGCCGACGATGATGTCAGTGGTGATCGCCGCGTGCGGGAGCTTTTCACGCACCTCGTCGAGAATGCCGAGGAACTTCTTGGTGCGGTAGGAGCGGCGCATGTCCTTGAGCACCTTGTCCGAGCCGGACTGCAGAGGCATGTGCAGCTGCGGGCACACGTTCGGCGTCTCCGCCATCGCGTCGATGACATCAGAGGTGAACTCGGCTGGGTGCGGAGAGGTGAAGCGCACGCGCTCGAGCCCCTCAATGTCGCCGCAGGCGCGCAGGAGCTTGGAAAACGCGGAACGGTCGCGCTCCAGGTCCTCATCAACAAAGTTCACGCCGTACGCATTCACGTTCTGGCCCAGGAGCGTAATTTCGGACACCCCCTGGTCCACCAGCGCCTGGACCTCTGCCAGGATGTCGCCGGGTCGGCGGTCCGCTTCCTTGCCGCGCAGGCTCGGCACGATACAGAAGGTGCACGTGTTGTTGCAGCCGACGGACACGGACACCCAGCCCGCGTACGAGGACTCGCGCTTCGCCGGCAGTACCGACGGGAAGACCTCGAGGGACTCGACGATCTCCACCTGCGCCTCGTCTTCCACACGAGCGCGGTCCAGCAGCGCGGGCAGCGCCGACAGGTTGTGGGTGCCAAACACGGCATCGACCCAGGGGGCCTTTTCCAGGACCGTGTCCCGATCCTTTTGCGCCAGGCAGCCACCGACAGCGATCTGCATGCCGGGGTGCGCTTCCTTGGTCTTCTTCAACTGGCCGAGTGTGCCGTAGAGGCGCTTGTCCGCGTTTTCGCGCACCGCGCACGTGTTGAACACCACGAGGTCGGCTTCGGTCTCCTGCTCCGCGGCGACGTATCCGGCGCGTTCAAGCATGCCGGAAAGTCGCTCCGAGTCATGCACGTTCATCTGGCAGCCGAAGGTGCGCACCTCGTAGGTGCGGCCGGCTCCACCGCTGGTCACTTCTTGCCCCTGAAGATTCTGTTGCTGCGTCACGGTTGCACAGTGTATCGCCGCCAACGCCCGCAGCATAACCGGGAATTCCACCACCCGCGCCGCTCGAGTTACCCACAGTTTGGGGGAGGTTTACACAAAGTTTCACAAAAGCATGTCACAGATCACTTGGATCAGCTAAATGTTATATGCATGACACAGGCTACTGAACCCATGATTCTCATGGAGGGCGTGCAGAAGTATTTCGGTGACTTCCACGCCCTGACTGACATCAATCTCACCGTTCCCAGAGGCGAGGTTGTCGTTGTGCTTGGCCCATCCGGGTCCGGCAAGTCAACCCTGTGTCGCACGATCAACCGCCTCGAAACCATCGAGGAAGGCTCGATCCACATCGACGGCAAGCTCCTTCCTGAGGAAGGGAAAGACCTTGCCAAGCTGCGCGCCGACGTGGGCATGGTGTTCCAACAGTTCAACCTGTTCCCGCACCTGACCATCCGTGACAACGTCACGCTCGGCCCCATCAAGGTGCGCAAGCACAGCAAATCGGACGCAGTCAACCGCGCGAACGAGTTGCTCGACCGGGTTGGCATTGGCAACCAGTCAGGCAAGTACCCGGCGCAGCTTTCCGGCGGTCAGCAGCAGCGCGTCGCTATCGCGCGTGCCCTGGCCATGGACCCGAAGGTCATGCTTTTCGACGAACCCACGTCCGCCCTCGACCCCGAGATGGTGGGAGAAGTCCTGGACGTCATGAGCGAACTCGCCGCATCCGGCATGACCATGGTCGTAGTCACACACGAAATGGGCTTCGCCCGCAAAGTGGCGGACCGGATCCTCTTCATGGCTGACGGCGAGATTGTGGAGGACTCCGACCCAGAATCCTTCTTTACCAACCCGCAGTCGGATCGTGCCAAGGACTTCCTGGCCAAAATCCTTCCGCATTAACCCCCTACGCCCTTCCCTTCCCCTCATCCCAATCCCAAAGGAGACCACTTATGAACCGCATCTTCCGCGCCCTGGCAACCACGTCCATCGCAGCGCTCACCGCCACCATGCTCGTCGCGTGCGGCGGCACCTCGAGCGAGAGCGGCGACGGCCTACTCGCCCAAATTGAGGCGGGCAACGTCACCCTGGGCACCAAGTATGACCAGCCGGGCCTCGGCCTGCGCGAAGCAGACGGCTCCATGACCGGCCTGGACGTGGAAATCATGACCTACGTGGTCAATTCCATCGCCGATGCGAACGGCTGGGAGCACCCTGAAATCACCTGGCGCGAAACCCCATCAGCGCAGCGCGAAACCCTGATCCAAAACGGCGAGGTCGCCGCCATCGGCGCAACCTACTCCATTAACTCTTCTCGCGCAGAGGCCGTGAGCTTCGGCGGCCCCTACCTGCTCACCCACCAGGGGCTGCTCGTGCGCAGCGAGGGTAATGACATCAACGGCCTGGATGACCTTGACGGCCGCATCCTGTGCTCCGTCACCGGCTCCACCCCGGCGCAGAAGGTCAAGGACGCGCTCCCCGGAGTGCAGCTCCAGGAGTACGACACTTACTCCTCGTGCGTCGAGGCGCTGCGCAACGGCAACGTCGACGCGCTGACCACAGACAACACTATTTTGGGCGGCTACGCGGCCCAGTCCCCGGGCGACTTCAAGGTCGTGGAGCTGGAAAAGGACGGCGAGCCGTTTACCAACGAGCACTACGGCATCGGCGTGACCAAGGACGACACCGAAACCGTCGACGCCATCAATACCGCGCTCGAGGCTATGTACGAGGACGGCTCCTTTGACACGTTCGTCAACGAAAACCTCGAGGGCGGCGTAGGTGTCGAGCAGGACAAGCCGGGCGACCTGTCCTTCCTGGAGCAGTAGGCGCTCCCCACGCGCCCGCGCGCCCCGCACCAGCCCCCAATCTACTCACCGCACTGCACCGAGGAGTCAACTATGGACGCCCTATGGGCCGACCTGCTGCCAAAGCTTTGGCCCGCATTTTTCACCACAATCCGGCTCACCGTCTATTCGGCCATCGGCGCGATGCTCTTAGGCACGCTGCTGACGGCAATGCGCGTCTCGCCGGTCGGTGTGTTGCGCGGGCTCGCCACCACCTACATCGAAACGGTGCGAAACACCCCACTCACCCTGGTTGTGCTCTTCTGCTCGTTCGGTCTGTACCAAAACCTCGGGCTTGAACTGGCCAGCAGGGACTCCTCGACGTTCATCGCGGACCAGAACTTCCGCCTGGCGGTGCTCGGCTTCATCCTGTACACCAGCTGTTTCGTCGCCGAGTCGCTCCGAAGCGGCATCAACACCGTCCACTTCGGCCAGGCCGAAGCTGCCCGCTCATTGGGCTTGAGCTTCGGGCAAATATTCTCGCTCATTATTTTCCCGCAGGCCGTCCGCGCGGCGATCGTGCCACTGGGCAACACGCTGATCGCGCTGACCAAGAATACGACCATCGCGTCAGTTATCGGTGTCGCCGAGGCATCGCTGCTGATGAAGTCCACGATCGAGTTCCACGCCAACGAGCTCTTCGTCGTCTTCGGCGTCTTCGCCGCCGGGTTCCTCATCCTCACCCTGCCGATGGGCCTCGCCCTCGGCTGGCTTTCTGACCGATTGGCGGTGAAGCGCTAATGTCCGTACGCGCAACAGTTCTTTACGACGCCCCCGGCCCCAACGCCGTCAAACGCAACTACATCTACACCGCTGTCACCATCGCCGTCCTCGCTGCGGCCGCGTGGTGGGTGATGAGCACGCTCGCCGGCAACGGCCAGCTCGAGGCCGCAAAGTGGACCCCCTTTGTCCAGGCCAACACCTGGACCACCTACATCTTGCCTGGACTCCTCGGCACACTGAAAGCAGCTGCGCTCTCCATCGTCTTCGCCATCGTCTTCGGCGTGATCTTCGGCCTCGGCCGACTCGCCCAAACCAAGGTGGTGCGCTGGTTGTGCGGCGTGATCATTGAGTTCTTCCGCGCCATCCCAGTGCTCATGCTCATGATCTTCCTGTACCAGCTCTTCGCGGTATTCAAGATCGTTCCTCCGAAAGGGCTCGCGTTCTGGGCCGTCGTCATCGCGCTGACGCTCTACAACGGCGCCGTCATCGCCGAGATCCTTCGCGCCGGCATCAAGTCGCTCCCGCGCGGGCAGTCGGAGGCAGCGCAGGCCTTGGGCATGTCGCACTGGCAGACCATGTGGCAGATCCTGCTCCCCCAGTCCGTCGCCGCAATGCTGCCGGCGCTCATCTCTCAGATGGTCATTGCGCTGAAGGACTCGGCACTGGGCTACCAGATCGGCTACATCGAAGTTGTCCGTTCGGGCACTCAGGTCGCGTCCGCAAACAAGAACTACATCCCTGCGCTCATCGTCGTGGCCATCATCATGATCGCCATCAACTTCCTGCTCACCCGCTTGGCGTCACGCGTTGAACACCAGCTTCGCGCAGGTCGCGCGCGCCGCAACCCCTTTGCCAAAGTTCCCAAGCAGCACAACCAGGGCCTGGAAACCAAAGACAACGTCAACGTGGACTGGCACAACCCCAACTACACCAAGGTTGCCAACCCCGACGAGTAGACGCGGGGCATCGCCTCTCGACGCCACGCCCACGTCACTCACTCTCCATCGAGCTCCGCGAGGCGCTGCTCAAGCACCTCGCGGCCCAGACGCAGCGCCATCCCCTCGGGGAAGCCGCGGCGCGCCATCGCGCCGACGATGCGTCGCAACACCTTGTCGTACTCGGCCCGCCCGTCGGGGCGGTGCCTCACCTGGCGGGCCTTCTTCTCTGCCACCGCCCGCGCGGTGGCCTCCTCGTCTGCTTCACTGAGCTGCGCTAGGGCCTCGGCCCGATCGGCCTGAGCCACGCCCTTTTGCTGCAGCTCCCTGTCCAGGAACCGCGATGACTTCCCGCGCCGTTTCGCGCGCTGCCGCACCCACTCGTGGGCGAACGCGGCGTCGTTGAGCAGCCCGGAACCTTGTAACTGGTCAAGAACGTCCTCAACGAGCTGTGGCTCGAACTCCGCGCGCAGGAGGCGGGAGCGCAGCTCGTCGCGGGAGCGCGCCCGCTGGTCGAGCAGCCCCAGCGCCCGCTTTCGCACTGGGGCCAGGGCCTCCTCCCGGGTGCGGTCGAAGAGCTGGTTGCTCCCCTCGCCGCGTTCGTAGGCCTCGACGGCCTCCTTGAGCTGCTCAAGTTTTTCCGGGTCAGGCTGGGCCGCCCCCCGATCGCGTGGGCCTGCCACTACTTCGCGTCAGCGGCGGACGCACCGGCCGGGGCACCGTCGCCGACCTCGTCGTCGTCAAAGTCGACGTTGGGGACCATGTCCACTGGATCGTCGCTAAGCTCATCGCCCTCGCTGTTGTTGGACTTGGCGTACGCGCCGACGCCGAGGGCCTGGAAGATCTTGTCCTCGATCTCGTTGGCCAGGTCCGGGTTGTCCTTGAGGAAGTTGCGGGCCTTCTCCTTGCCCTGGCCGAGCTGGTCGCCCTCATAGGTAAACCAGGAGCCGGACTTCTTGACGATGCCGTTGTCGACGCCGAGGTCAATGATGGAGGACTCGCGGGAGATGCCCTCGCCGTACATGATGTCGAACTCGGCGATCTTGAACGGCGGCGAGACCTTGTTCTTCACAATCTTCATCTTGGTGCGGTTACCAATGGAATCCTGGCCGTCCTTCAGGGTCTGGATTCGGCGCACGTCACAACGCACGGAGGCGTAGAACTTCAGCGCCTTACCGCCGGTGGTAGTCTCCGGCGAGCCGAACATCACACCGATCTTCTCGCGCAGCTGGTTAATAAAGATCGCGGTGGTGCCGGAGTTGTACAGCGCACCGGTCATCTTGCGCAGCGCCTGCGACATCAGGCGGGCCTGGAGGCCGACGTGGGAGTCGCCCATCTCGCCCTCGATTTCCGCCTTCGGCGTCAGCGCTGCGACGGAGTCAATCACGATGATGTCGATGGCGCCGGAGCGCACCAGCATGTCCGCAATCTCCAGGGCCTGCTCACCGGTATCCGGTTGGGACACCAGCAGGTTATCGGTGTCCACACCGAGCTTGCGCGCGTACTCCGGGTCAAGCGCGTGCTCCGCGTCAATGAACGCGGCAATACCGCCGGCGCGCTGGGCGGAGGCGATTGCGTGCAGTGCCACCGTCGTTTTACCGGAAGATTCCGGCCCGTAGATCTCTACGACACGGCCGCGGGGCCAGCCTCCGATACCGAGGGCGACGTCAATCGCAGTATTGCCCGAAGAAATGGACTGGATTGGCGGACGGTTATCGTCTCCAAGACGCATAATGGCGCCCTTGCCAAAGTCCTTCTCAATCCGAGCCATCGCCGCATCGAGCGCGTTTTGACGTTCGTTGCCGCTATTCGCGGCAGCCTTCTTCTTCGCAGCCATGTTGTTCTCCTTTATGTCTTTCGTAGGTTCGCACGCGGCACCGTGGCCGCCCTTTATCTAATTAGACGCACGACCATAGGGGTGCGGTTCCCTCTGCCACCAATCTTTTTCTCCTGTGGCGCTGACTGGCACTCTACGGCAGGGCGCGGACACGCAACGACTATACACGCATAGGTGTTCGAGTACACGTCGCGACACCCAAGTGGGCCCACCCCCTCCACGGCGCACCGCCGACAAAGGGCCGCGCGCTACCTCCCAGGCCGGTCTACGCCCAGGCGGCGCTCCTGCGGCACGTCAAAGGAGTCACACAGTCGCTCCCACGCCGCCTTTGGATCGACCCCGCTTTCGATCATCTCTGCAGCCGTTTCGCCCTCCGCGGAAATCACCTGGGACTGGATAATCCAACCGGCGCGATCCGAGCCGAATTCGTCTTCCACCAACTGCCGAAATTCCGTCAAACGCATGCCGTCTAACCTACACGCGCGCCGCTCCCTCCCCGCATCGCACGAGTTGAACAGCGTTCACTAAGGTTTCACCCATGAGTACACACACCACCCCGGCAGCCAATGCGGGGTCCAAGCCCGGTATCACCGCCGTCGACATTGCCTACATCGCCGTCTTCGCGGCCATCTTCTGGATCCTCGGTTTTGTCTCCATCCCCGTCGGCACCGCCGGCGTACCGATCGTCCTGCAAAACGCCGCCGCAATCCTTACCGGCCTGGTCCTCGGCGCTCGCCGCGGCACCGCCTCCGTCGTCCTCATCCTGCTCATCGGGCTCGCGTTCCCGGTCCTCGCGGGCGGTCGCACGACCCTCTACGCGCTCGGATCCCCCACCGCGGGCTACCTCGTCGGCTACATCATCTCCGCGGCCGTCGCCGGGGCGATCGCCTACTCCGCGCTCCGCTCGTCCAAAGCCGGACGAGTCATCCCCTTCCTCGTCGCCGGCTACCTCGGTCTCGCCCTGCAGTACCTCTTCGGCGTCTTCGGCCTCATGCTCCGTGCCGATCTCATCTTCGGTGCCGCCTGGCTCGCCCAGGTCCCCTTCTTGCCCGCCGACGCCGCGAAGATCGCCGTCATGGTCATCATCGCGCTCGCCGTCCACGCCGCGTTCCCCGACATGCGCCGCCGCTAATGCCCACTATCGAATTTCGCGGCGCCGCCGTCTCCTACGACGGCCGCACAGTGCTCGCGCCCCTCAACCTCACGCTCACGGAGCGCCGCATCGGCATCATTGGCTCCAACGGATCCGGCAAATCCACCACCGTCCGCCTCATCAACGGCCTCATCACGCCGTCCGAGGGGCAGGTGCTTTTCGACGCCATGTCACCCTCCACCGACGGCAAAACCATTCGCAAACGCGTGGGCTTTGTGTTCTCTGACGCGGAGTCGCAGATCGTCATGCCGCGCGTGCGCGACGACGTCGCGTTTTCCCTTCGCCGCTTCAAACTTCCCCGGCAAGAAGTGCGCGACCGCGTCGACGCAGCGCTCAAACGATTCGGTCTAAGTGACAAGGCTGAGTCGTCCCCGCACACACTTTCCGGCGGCGAAAAACAGCTTCTCGCACTGGCCTCGGTCTTGGTAATCCGCCCGGAGACGATCATCGCCGACGAGCCAACGACCCTCCTGGACCTGCGGAACCGACGCCGCATCATCAGGGAGCTCGACGCGCTGGACCAGCAGCTGATCGTCGTCACCCACGACCTGGACATGCTGCGCGGCTTCGACCGAGTCATTTGCATCAATGACGGCGAGCTGGCGTACGACGGGAACCCCGACGAAGCGATCGCTTTCTACACCGAGCTCATGGAGCAGACATCGTGATCCGTACGCTCCCCCTCGGCGTCTACGTCCCCGGCGACTCGGTGCTGCACTGCGCGCATCCGACGGCGAAGTTCGTCACGCTGCTGGTCTTCATCATCGCCGTCACATTGCTCCCCACGCGCCCGTGGCACGCACTCGCCGCGCTCGGGCTTGTGGTCACCCTCTACGCCGTGGCGGCCATCCCGCCGCGCATTGCAGCGGAGCAGGCGCTGCCAGTGCTCCCCCTGTTGGCGTTCCTCTCCGCGTTCCTCTGGTGGCAAAACGGTCTCGCCTCAGCTGCCGCTACGTTCTTCGGGCTCTTGTCCACAATCGCCGCAGCGAATCTACTCACGCTCACCACCACGGTGGAGGCGCTTTTAGACGCGCTTGATCGCAACCTTGCGCCACTCCAGCGTTTCGGGGTTCCCGTAAACACAATCAGCCTCGCCATCGCCTTGACGATCAGGCTCGTCCCACTCATGCTGGCAACAGCCAATGAGGTTCTGGAAGCGCGCAAGGCGCGTGGGCTCGGGCTCTCCGTCACCGCGTTTGGCATTCCTCTGGTGATTCGTGCCGTCTTGCGAGCGCGCATGATCGGAGAAGCACTGATGGCCCGCGGCGCGGCAGATTAACCGCGCCGCGGGCCATCAATGGGGACGTTTGCGCCACGCTCTCGCGCCGGCGCCCTCCTTAGTTCTCGCCGCGAAGCTCACGCATGCGCTGCGCGACAGCGTCGTCGCTGACGTTCGCGCCGTTACCGGCTGCACCCTGCGCGTTGCCGACCGCACCCTGCGCGTTCTGCTCGATGGCAGGCTTGGAACCGGAAGACAGCTCGCCGGACATCTCCGCGCGGATCTGCTCGAGGCGGCCGTGGCCCGCCATCTGGATGCCGGCGCGCTCGACCTCGGCCATACGGCCCTGGACTGAGTTCTCTGCCAGCTCGGCGGAGCCGAGTGCCTTTGCGTAGCGGCGCTCGATCTTGTCGCGCACCTGATCCAGGTTCGGTCCGGAGGCGGTGATGGAGTTCATGGACTGCATGGTCTCCGAGACCTTCTCCTGCATCTTCGCCTGCTCCAGCTGGCTGAGCAGCTTGGAGCGCTCTGCCACCTGCTGCTGCAGGTGCGCAGCGTTGCGCTCAACGGCCTGCTTTGCCTGGGTGGCCTGCTGCAGCGCCTGGTCGTGCAGCTGCTTCGTTTCCTCGATGCTCTGCTCCGCGGTGACGAGCTGCGCTGCGAAGGCCTCGGCCGCATTCTCGTACTCCTGGGCCTTCTGGGCGTCTCCACCCTCGCGAGCCTTGTCCGCCAGCTGCAGTGCCTGCTTGGTGTTCGCCTGCAGCTTCTCCACCTCTTCCAGGCGGCGGTTCAGCTGCATCTCGATCTGGCGCTGGTTACCAATCACCGCCGCAGCCTGCTGCGACAGGGCCTGGTGCTGGCGCTGCGCCTCACCGATAGCCTGCTCGATCTGCACCTTCGGATCGGCGTTCTCCTCGATCTTGTTGTCAAAGAGCGCCATGAGGTAGTTCCAGAACTTCGCAAACGGGTTAGCCATAGTACTTCAAGAACCTTTCGTTACCTGTCAGTCACACTAATAATCCAACACTCTAGTGTGCTGGGCCGAGTTATGCTTCCGCTGCGGCCGGTGAAGTTGTTGCCAATTCCTCCTGAATGGAGTGCAGCGACATGTTCGCCACGACCTCCATCAGCAGCTCCGCCACCGATGTATCCAACGCGGTGCAGATTGCCGCGAGCAGCTCAGAAGAGACCTCCTTGCGGCCGCGCTCCAGCTCGGAGAGGTAGCCAGAGGACACACGCGCCTGTTTTGCCAGCTCGCGCAGCGTCACGCCCTTATCGGCGCGGTAGGCGCGCAGCGACATGCCGAGGGCCTCGCGCAGCAGCGGCTCGCGCTCCTGCGCTTCCGGGGCGAGGGAGCGCCCCGCCGCGCCGTCGAGCGCGGCGGGCTGGATCATCGGTGATTCATGTACGAGAGTTGTAGTTGCCATCACGAGTACTAACGGTCCTCCCCTTGTGTTTGTTCCCGGACTTCGTTGTACAGGGCCGACAGCGCCGCGCCCACCGCCGCCTCGCGGATGTCCTGGCGCGATCCCCGCAGCGGCTCGGTGCCACCCGCGGCCAGGGCGAAGCTCCGTCGCGGACCCGCGACGCCGACCCACACCTCACCAACCGGGTGCCCGTCCTGCGGGTCGGGTCCGGCAACGCCAGTCAGCGCGACGCCGTAGTCCGAACCACAGACTCGGCGCGCGCCTTCGGCCATGGCGCGCGCCGTAACGGGGCTAACGGGGCCGTTCGCTTCCAGCACCGCGTGCGGTACCCCAGCCAGCGACTCCTTCAGGTCCGTCGCGTAGGTGACCAGGCCACCCCGCAGCACTGCTGAAGCGCCCGGCACCTGCGCCACGGTCGCGGCCGCGAGGCCTGCGGTGAGGGATTCACAGAAGGCGAGGGTGGCGGGGGCGTCGATAAGCAATGCGACGAGCTCACGCTCCATTGTTGGCCTTTCGCGCGTCCACGAGATACTGCACGCCCGTGACCACGGTCACCACGACGGCGATGAGCATGACCGTAAGCGTCGGGATGTCCATCCATCCGGGCAGCGGGCACAGGTACATGCCCACGCCGACGGTCTGCAGCACCGTCTTGAGCTTGCCGCCCTTGGAAGCTGGAACGACGTGGCCCTGGCGCAGCATCCACATGCGCCAGAACGTGATGCCCAGCTCGCGGACGATGATGACCACCGTGATCCAGACGGGCAAGGAGCTCGCGATGTTGAGCGTCACCAGCGCAGTGATCATCAGCGCCTTGTCCGCGATCGGGTCCGCGATCTTGCCAAAATCGGTGACAATATTGCGCGCGCGGGCGATGTCACCGTCGAGCTTGTCCGTGATCATGAGCGCCACGAACAGGCCAAAGGCCCACCACCAGTGTTGCGTGAGCACAAGCCACGCGAACACGGGGATAAACAGAATTCGCAGCGACGTCAGAGCGTTCGGCAGATTCCAATTGGACTGAGTCTTCACAAAAACCAGCCTACCTACCCATTCGCCGTGGCCTAGACTGCCACCCATGAAGTATTTTGCGTTTACCTATACCTACGGCGAGGACACGGCGCTTGTCGACGCCACCCGCCCCGCCCACCGCGAATTCATCGCCAGCCAGCTGTCGCTGGGACGGATCGTCGGCTCCGGCCCGTACGCGGGCGGCGAGCAGGCACTCATCATCCTGCAGCTGCCGGACACCGCCACGGTCGCGGACGCCGAGGAAATCATGGACACGGACCCCTACACCGAGAAGTCCGCGCTCGCGTCCCGCGAGGTCCACGAGTGGAACCCGGTGAGCAATATCTTCGCCGGGAAGTAAGCCGGCGTTTCGGCCGGGACGCCCCTCGTCCCTACTTCTTACCGCCGCGGGCGACGTGCAGGTGATCCGTCTCCCGCGAACCCGTGGCGGTGTGATCGCCCTTGCCGGAGGTAGCCGGATCATCGACCCACTCGATGTGGTGACCGTGCTTGTCCACCTTGCGGCGGTTGCCATGGTCGTCATAGTCGATGTGGTAGCTCGTCTCGTTCGGATCCACCTTGCCGGCCTTCACGTCGGCCCGATCCTTAAGCATCGACGCCACCGCAGTGACCACGAGTACGCCCACAATCACCACCAGCGAGGCCACAGTGCCAACCTCCGGTACGGCCAGGCCCTCGCCCCCGTTAATGAACGGCAAGTTGTTCTCGTGCAGTGCATGTAGCAGCAGCTTCGCGCCGATGAAGCCCAGGATGATCGCGAGCCCGTACGGCAAGTACACGAGCTTGTCCAGCAGGCCGTTGAGCAAGAAGTACAGCTGACGCAAGCCCAGCAGCGCGAAGGCGTTTGCGGTGAAGACCAGGAACGACTCCTGGGTGATACCGAAGATAGCCGGAATGGAGTCGAACGCGAACATCACGTCGATAAACCCGATGGACAGCAGCGCCACAAACAGTGGGGTCACTGCCTTTTTCCCCGCCTCAGTCTTCGACATGAGTCGGTCGCCGTGATATGACTTGGTCACCGGAATGACCTTACGCAGCGTCTTCACCACGAACATGTCATTCGGGTCTTCGTCGGGTTGGTCTGTCGCCTCGTCGTAGACGAGTTTGATCGCCGTATAGATCAGGAAGGCCGCGAACAGGTAGAACACGTCCGACCAGGCCTCGATGATCACCGCACCCAGCAGGATGAACAGGAGGCGGAAGACCAGCGCCATGACGATGCCGATCAGCAGCACCTTTTGCTGGTACGCCCGAGGGATTTTAAACGCGCCCATAATCAAGGCGAACACGAACAGGTTATCCACCGACAGTGAAAGCTCGGTGATGTAGCCCGTGAAGAACTGTACGCCGTGCTCGGCGTCCCAGAGCCACCAAACGATGCCGCCAAAGATTGCGGCCATCGTCATGTAGAAGGCGGCCCAACCTCCGGACTCTTTCATCGTGGGCTCGTGCGCATTTCGCACGTGCGAGACGAAGTCAAAGACGAAGAAGCCGAGAATCACCGCTGAGGTGATGAGCCAGATATACAGGGGCACATGCATAGAAATATCCTCCGGTCAGAGTTCGAACAAAGATGACCGGAGGTCTCCCCCACCCAGCGCGGGGCGGCCCAGACCGGGGCAATCGCTTACCGACGCTTCCGTGTTGACGGTCCAGGCGCTTACGGGGTACTCCCCTCCAAGCTCGTCCAACAATACACCACCCTGTGCACCGCGCGAGTCACGGCTACACAGCGAACGGGTCCTCGTCAGCGTCAAGGTTCAGGCGGAGCTCGATAGCGGAAGCAACCTCGCGCGCCACATCCACTCCACACTCGGCTGCGACGAATGCCGCCGCCATATCCGTCCCGGCCGACACTCCGGAAGACGTCCACCGATCGCGGTCATGCACCCACCGGGCAGATTTGCGCCAGTCGATGTCGCACCCGAAGCCAGTGGCCCATGCAAATGCCCGCTTGTTACTGGTTGCCGCATATCCCTCAAGGAGTCCCGCTGCGGCGAGCAGGGCCGAGCCCGTACACACCGACATGAGCACGCTCGCGCCATTCGCCATCGAGGTGAGACTTCGAAGAAATTCTTCGTCATGGGCAAGCGTTCGCGTCCCGAGCCCTCCGGGGATAAGGAGCACGTCGCCGCTTTTCTGCGCGTAGGAGCCATCGACCTCGAATCGCACACCCTGGGACGCGCCCACCGGTCTCCCATCCGGCGAGAGTAGCTCGGTGTCCCACCCTTCAACCTTGGACAATATCTCCAACGGCCCGGCCACATCGAGTAGTTCGAATTCCTCAAACAGGACGATCGAGAATCTCCTCGAGCTACGGTGCGACATCTAGAACGCCCCGCCAGTCGGGTTGTAGGTCGCCTCCACCGTGCGGGTGTCGTCGCCCGATGCGTCTGGGGCGTCGCTTGGCGACGGCGCGTCGTCGTCAAGCGACTGCTCCTTGGGTGCCTCCGCGGGGTCCGCGCCCTTGATCATCCAAATGATGGTCTCCAGTTCCTCGGGCTTGACCAACACTTCGCGGGCCTTCGAGCCCTCGGACGGGCCAACGACGCCGCGGGACTCCATGAGGTCCATGAGGCGGCCCGCCTTGGCAAAGCCGATGCGCAGCTTGCGCTGCAGCATCGACGTCGAGCCGAGCTGGGAGGTGACAACCAGCTCGACGGCCTCGAGCAGGTCGTCGAGGTCCTTTCCAATGTCGTCGTCGATGACCTTCTTCTCTGCCTGCTTCTCCTCGGTGACACCCTCGACGTAGTCGGGCTCGTCCTGGGACTTCGCGGCGTCGACCACTGCCTGAATTTCCTCGTCGGTGACGAAGGCGCCCTGCATGCGTTGCGGCTTGCCGGCACCCTGCGGGATAAACAGGCCGTCGCCCATACCGATGAGCTTCTCGGCGCCGCCCTGGTCCAGGATGACGCGGGAGTCAGTCAGCGAGGAGGTGGCGAACGCGAGGCGCGAAGGCACGTTGGTCTTGATCAGGCCGGTGACGACGTCCACGGACGGACGCTGCGTTGCCAGCACGAGGTGAATGCCTGCCGCACGCGCCTTCTGCGTGATGCGCACGATCGACTCCTCGATCTCCTTCGGCGCGGTCATCATCAGGTCGGCGAGCTCATCGACCACGCACACGATGAACGGGTACGGGCGCATCTCGCGCTCCGAGCCGGGTGGTGCCTGGATGTCGCCGCTGCGGACCTTCCGGTTGAAGTCCTTGATGTGGCGCACGCGCGCCTGCTTCATGTCCAGGTAACGCTGCTCCATCTCCTCGACCAGCCACTGGAGCGCCGCCGCGGCCTTCTTCGGCTGCGTGATGATCGGGGTGATCAGGTGCGGGATGCCCTCGTAAGGAGTCAGCTCGACCATCTTGGGATCCACGAGGATCAGGCGGACGTCCTCCGGGGTCGCGCGAGTCAACAGCGAGACCAGCATGGAGTTGACGAAGGCGGACTTACCGGAACCGGTCGAGCCGGCCACCAGCAGGTGCGGCATCTTCTGCACCGAGGACGCGATGAAGTCGCCCTCGATGTCCTTGCCCAGGCCGATAAGCATCGGGTCCTCGTCGGTGGCCACCTTCGGCGCGTCGAGCACGTCGCGCAGTCGGACCATCTCGCGGTCGCGGTTCGGCACCTCGATGCCCACGGCGGACTTGCCCGGGATCGGGGTGAGGAGGCGTACGTTGTCCGTGGCCACGGCGTACGCAAGGTTGGACTGCAGGTTGGTAATCTTTGACACCTTCACGCCTGGGCCGAGCTCGACCTCGTAGCGCGTCACTGTCGGGCCGCGCGAAAATCCGGTGACCTGGGCGTTGACCTTGAACTCCTCGAAGACGTCAGTAATCGCCTCGATCATGCGGTCATTCGCCTCGGTCCGCGTCTTCGGAGCGCTGCCCTGGATGAGCAAGTCTGTCGACGGCAGCGCGTAGTCCGAGTTGCGCTGAATCTTGCGCGCACGCTGCTGCGCCGGGTCGACGCTTGCTGCCTCCACCTCGGACTTCGGGGTTGAGGCCGGAACCGCGGACGCGTCGACACCGGAGCGAGCGACGATCGCCTTGCGCACGGCTTCGCGGGAGCTGCTCACTGCGTCACCGGCTGCCTCAGCGGCGGCACCCGCCACGGAAGCGCCCGCGCCAGCAGCAGCGCCCGCCGCCGCAGTGGAACCTGCGGCCCCTGCAGCCTTCGCCGCGCCTGCGGCCCCGGCTGCAGCGCCTGCAACGCCGCCCGCGGCTTCCGCGGTGCGCTTCAGGACCTTGGTCTCCCCGTCGTCACTGTGTTTGCGTGCGCGGGTGGTGCCGCGCTTCGAAGACGCCGGGGAAGGATCGTCGTGTACCTCGGGCTCGGCAGGAGCGTCGAAGGCCTCCGTGACCGGTTCGCCGAAGTCGTCCACCCGCTGTCGGTCGAACGCCTCGGTCGGATCGGAGTGCTGCTCGTCCGTCGGGTAGTTGTCCATCGGCGTGCGGCGGCGCGGGCGGGTTCGGCGCAGACGCTCTCGGCGCGCCTCCTCGCGGTCGGACCGGTCAGCGCGGTCAGATCGGGCGGGGCGTTCCCGTCGCTGCGCGGGCCGACGGTTGTAGCGGCGCTCGCGTCCTTCGGCGATGTCGTCCAGGTCCCGTTCGACGTGGCCGTACAAATCGTCGTCCAAGCCGTCAGCGTCCTCATCGTCAACGTCGTCATCGCTTGGGTTTCTGGTGGCGTCGAAAAGCTCGGAAATGCGCGCGACGACGTAGTCGTACGCCTGGCGCACGGTAATACCGGTGGTTTTCAGCGCGCCGTACACGATCACGAGTGCGAGGAGCGGGATCGCAACGTACGAGGAGAAGCCCTTGGCCAAAAGGCCGCCGGTGTATGCGCCGATGACACCTCCGGCGATGCGGCGCGTCTCCCAATCTGCGGGGTTGCCGGCGAAGACGTGGACGAGTCCGAGCATGGCCACCGCGATAATGCCCAGGCCCAGCGAGACCCGGTTGCGGACGTCCCGCGGCGTGCGCACATTGAGCATCAACGCGATGGCGATCCCGACGAGGAGGACCGGCAGGATGAGCGCGCCAGCGCCGATTACCCAGTGGGTCACTGTGGCGATGAGCTCGCCGATCGGACCGGCAATGTCCAGCCACACCGATGCACCGATGACCGCAGCAAGGCCGATAAGGAGTAGCCCCCACGCATCCGCGTGCTCGGCTATGCTGTCACGACCGCGCCGCGGGAGGCCCCTGCCGTCGTCGCCGAGTTCGGCCTGCTCGCCACGATCGTCATAATCGTCGTAGTCGTTGTGGTCGGCGTAGTCGTTATGGTCGTCGCCGCGGCGGGCGGATCGCTTTGCGCTCCTCGTACGGGTGCGTTGTTGCACGTGCTCCTCTTCATCATCAAACGGGTCAAAGCTGTCGTCGAGTTCTTCGTCGGTGGCGTACCGGCCACCGCGACCACCGCGACCATCACGGCCACCGCTGACGCGACGGGACAGGCCCCCGAACACGCCCCTCACCCCGCGCGCCGCAGAGCTTGCTGCCGCGCCGATGGAGCGACCGACCACGCTGGTGGCCGAGCCGACGCGCTCGTCGGCAGTTTCCGCGGCCACCATTGATGATGTCGGCGGGTGCGTCAGCGACACGGGGCCATTGCGCCGCGTCGACGACCCGCTCGAGCGGGGACGCGTTGAGCGTGGTGCGGAATTTTTGACAGACATGGCTGTCACTCTAATACCTCGAGTCACATACTTCCCATAGGCAACTCGGGGTGGCGCGGAAAAACCTCGCCGCATCGAGGGGAGCCACTCCCCCATTGGCCCCTTAAGAAACCGACTATCCGACGGACATCTCGTAGCCCTCGAGCAGTTCCTCGTTGTCCACCCGCACCTTTGCCACTGCGGCACGGCCGACGACCCACAGCAGTAGCTCGCTCGGGTCACCGAAGACGCGGACGACACGATCGCCCTGGTCCGAGACACCGGACTTGTCGCCAAGCGTGACGGGCGGCAGGTGCTCCGGCGTGAGAATCACCGGGACCGGCGCCTTGCGCAGCGTCACCTTGCCGTAGCTGGTCGCGGAATTGAGCAGGCGCTCCTGCGCGGCGGCGCTGAGCTCCCTCGGTTGCACATCGGTGCCCTGCGCGCGGCGGACGTCCTCGTGGTGGACAAAGTTTTCGCCCGTGTTCAGCGGCGCAAAAAAGGGCGCGGCGAATTTGCTCGGACCTGCGAGCCAATCCTTGATGTTGTCCTCGTACGGGCGGTTCCTGGCCTTGTCCATCTCCTTGCCCAGCCTCTTGGCCAACGGCGAGAAGAAGTTGCCAAACCCCCACGGAAGGCGGTGTTCACGCACGTACAGGTGCGCAGCAAGGTCGCGGGTGGTCCAGCCATCGAGCAGCGTCGGAGCGTCTGGACCCAACTGCAGAAGGAGGGCACCAAGATTTTCACGTTCACGAGAAGCTAACGACATGGTGCCCACCCTAGCGTTCTTTTAGCTCGCAGAACTAGAGAGCCGGTGCTCGAGGCTGGCGAACGCCTGAATGATGGGAGTAAACGGTGCGATCTTGGCGTCAGCGGTAACGAGTTTGCCGCCCTTGGCCCAGCCCAAGTCGGTCACCTGCTGGCCGTCGACGTAGCAGGACCCCACACCACCTTTGAAGTTCATGGAGCACAGCATCTGGTCCGCATCAAAGTCACCGATGACGCGCACTCCCCGGACCTCGCTGTTGCGGAAATTCGGGTCCCCGAACTTGATCACGTCGTACATCCTCCAGGCCGAGCCATACCCCGGCTCGTGCGGCGCCTCGGTGCCTTCAGGCAGCGGGTGTCCGCCGGTCCAGTCGGTGTCGTCGTCTGTGTCGTCAGCGTGGGCAGCGGGCGCGAACAGAATTGTGGCGGCGATCATTACAGCGGTGGTCTTTGTGAAGGTCGTCATAGACCATTTTTTATACACACCTGTCAGGAACGCCGCAACCCCCTCGGTCCGAACTTGCAGGCCGAGGGGGTTGGCGTCGCTAAGCGAATTGCGGCTACAGCGACTCGCGGGTGAGCTCGATGTCGTCGTCCTCAACCGGCAGGTTATCCGCGGCCATCGGCACAACGGTCGGCAGAATGACCGGCTCGCGCTTGTACTTCTGCTCAATCGCGCGGGAGACCTTGCGACGCAGCTGCTGCACCATACGGTACGGGTCGTTCTCGCCCTCTGCGGCGAGGTCGCCCATCACGCCCTCGACACGCTCGACGAGCTTCTTGTTGAAGTCGCGGTCGTCGTCGGAGAAACCGGTGGTGGACACGCGCGGGGCCTCCAGCAGCTGACCGGTGCGGTCATCGATTACACAGGTGATGGACACAACGCCGCCGGATGCGAGCGAGCTGCGGTCTGCCAGCACGTCCGGGTCGACGTCGCCCATGGTCTCGCCGTCAACGTAGAGCTGACCGACCTGGTACTGGCCGACCACCTTGATCTTGCCGGCGTGCATGTCCACCACCACGCCGTTCTGCGCGAGCGCGGTGTGCTCCGGTCGGACGCCGGTGGAGATCGCGAGCTCCTTGTTTGCGCGCATGTGGCGCCACTCGCCGTGTACCGGCATCGCGTTCTTCGGCCGCGCCGCATTGTAGAGCTGCAGGAGCTCACCGGCGTAGCCGTGACCGGACGCGTGGACGTGCGCCTCGCTGTTGGTGATCACCTTCGCGCCAATCTGCGCAAGGTTGTTGATCACGGCAAATACGGCTTCCTCGTTGCCCGGGATCAGAGAGGAGGACAGGATGATCGTGTCGCCGTCGCGGACCGTGATCTGACGGTGCTCGCGGCGCGACATGCGCGACAGCGCAGCCATCGGCTCGCCCTGCGTGCCGGTGGTGATGAGCACCGTCTTGTGCGGCGCCATCTTGGCGGCCTCTTCGATCGGGATGATGGTCCCCTTCGGGGCCTTGAGCAGGCTCATCTTCTCCGCGATCTCCATGTTGCGCAGCATGGAGCGGCCGTTGAACGCGACCTTGCGGTTGTTCGCCACGGCGGCGTTGACCGCCATCTGCACGCGCGACACGTTGGACGCGAAGGACGCGATGACCACGCGCTGTTTCGCCTGCGCAACGAGGCGGGTCAGGGTGTCCTCGATGCCGGCCTCCGAAGCGGAGATACCCGGGATCGTGGCGTTGGTGGAGTCGCAGAGGAAGAGGTCCACGCCTTCGTCGCCAAGCCTCGACAGCGCGGGGATGTCGGTGGGCTTGCCGTCGTACGGGGTCTGGTCCACCTTGACGTCGCCGGTCATGACGACGTGGCCGGCGCCGGTCTTGATGGACACGCCCAGGCACTCCGGGATGGAGTGGCCGACGTGCCAGAAACGCAGGCGGAACTGGCCGAGGGTCACCTCGGAGTCCTTGTTCACCTCGTGCAGCTTCGGGCGCTGGCGGTGCTCCTTCGTCTTCGCGGCGATGAGCGCGTTGGTAAATCGCGAGGAGTAGATCGGGATGTCCGGGCGCAGCTTGAGCAGCCACGGGATGGCGCCGATGTGGTCCTCGTGCCCGTGCGTGACCACGAGGCCCTCGACCTTGTCCAGCTTGTTTTCGATGGGGCCGAAGTCCGGCAGGACAAGGTCCACACCCGGTTCGCCGGAATTGGGGAAGAGCACGCCACAGTCCACGATGAGCAGCTTGCCGTTGTACTCAAAGACCGTCATGTTGCGGCCGATCTCAGAAATGCCGCCAAGCGCGTAGATGCGCAGCGTGTCCTTCGCCGGCTTCGGCGGGGCGGGCAGGCGCTTCGTCAGATCCGCGCCCTGCATGGACTTCACCGGGTTGCGGCGGCCACCGCCACCGCCGCCACCGCGGCCGCGACGGCGCCTGCCGCGGCCGTTGCCGCCACGGCCGTTGCCCTGGTTGCCATTGCCGTTGCCATTGCCGCCGTTCTTGGCGTGGCCACCGTTGCGACCACCGCCGTTCTTGCCGTTGCCGCTTCCGTGGTCGGCGTCGTTGTGACCGTCGCCGTGGGACTCGTTGTTGGGGGTCTGCTGGGACGGCGCCTTGAACGCGGGCTGCTGCTCAGCAGGCTCCGGCGGGCCCGCCTTGCGGGTCACCTTGCGGGAGCGATTACGGGGTTCGTTCATACTTAGAGAACTCCAGCCTTTTCCATATCTTCACGGAGCGCCTCAAGCTGCGCCTGGGTTGCGTCAACCACCGGCAGGCGCGGCGCCCCTACGTTGATGCCCTGCAGTCGCAGGGCTGCCTTTGCAAATGTTGCACCGCCGAGCGCTGCTTGCTGTCGAGCAAGCACGGTCAGGGTGTTGGCGTTGATTTCCCGCGCGCGGGCGAGGTCGCCTTCCTCGAAGCTTGTCACCATGTCACGCATTGCCTGCGGAGCCGCGTGCGCCACGACGGAGATCATTCCGGTCGCGCCAACGGACAGCCAGGGCAGGTTGAGCGGGTCGTCCCCGGAGTACCAGGCCAGGCCCGTGCTCTGAATGAGCGGAGCGGCCTCAAAGAAGTTGCCTTTCGCGTCCTTTACCGCCTGCACTGTCTCGAGTTCAGCCAGCTTAGCAATGGTCTCCCCAGCAATGGGGATTCCGGAGCGGCCGGGAATGTCGTACAGGCAGATCGGCAGGTCGGTCGCTTTGGCCACGGCGGTGAAGTGGGCCTTTACGCCTGCTTGGGAGGGCTTGGAGTAGTACGGGGTGACTACCAGCAGTGCGTCCGCCCCGGCATCGCGCGAGGCCTGCGCCAGCGCGATCGAGGTTTTCGTGTTGTTTGTGCCGGCTCCCGCAATCAGCGTTGCGGAGTCACCCACCTCTTCCTTGACCGCCTTGAGCAGGGCCAGCTTTTCCTCCACCGTGGTGGTCGGGGATTCGCCGGTTGTGCCTGCGAGGACAAGCGAGTCGATTCCATGATCTACAAGGTGGGCTGCCAACTTTCGGCCTGCATCACAGTCAAGTTCTCCGTTGGAATCAAACGGCGTGACCATTGCGACGCAGACGGTGCCAAAGACTTCTGCACCGAGGTTAGCTTTCATAGATGTGCCCATGAGCACACAGACTACCCTCTTCGTTAACGCAAGTGCTTATCGACGCCCCTCTGCAACCCCGCCCCTACCGCACGTAGGGGCTGGTGGCCATCCGCGTGCCGTCGGCAAGCTCACTGATCAAAAAGTCACTGAACAACACTGGTGCCTGGCCGCGCAGCAGCTCCAGGCACTCGACGGCGAGCGTGCGGATCTCCACGTCTGCATGCTCGGACGCCCGTGAGGCGATGAACCCGCGCCACGCGCGGTAGTTTCCGGTGACGACGAACCTGGTTTCGGTCGCGTTGGGCAGGATCGCGCGCGCGGCTTGGCGGGCCTTCTTCTTGCGCAGCAACGCGTTCGGCTCCGAGGCCATGTTTTCTTCCAGGGCCTGCAGCAGCTCGTCGTATACAAAGCGTGAGTCGTCCACCGCGCGCAGGAACATGCGCGAAAGTTCCTCGTCGTCCGCGATGATGTCGGGGACGACAACCTCGTTGTCGTCGCTGTGCACGAAGCGCTGCGACAGCTGGGAGAAAGAGAAGTGCCGGTGGCGGAGCAGCTCGTTGCCCGCCGCGCGCGACAGTCCGCGGATGTACAGGGTCGCGGTGGCGTGTTCGAGCAGCGCGTCGTGCCCGACGTCTAGGATGTGGTGCAGGTAGGCGTCGTTCGCCGCCGTGTGCGGGTTGGGCCGGTCAAAGGTCTCGTAGCAGGCCCGGCCCGCGAATTCTACGAGCGATTCCGCGTCGGTGGCCGTGGGGTCGGCCTCCCACGCCACACCCGCGGGGGCGCGGAACTGGGAGGCAGCGATGAGTTGGACGTCCAGGTGCGAGGAAACGGCCATGTCGCTACAGCCCCAGGTAGTCGTCCAGACCGATGGTCAGACCGGGACGGTCTGCGACGCCACGCACGCCGGTAAGCACGCCAGGCACGAAGGATTCGCGCCCGTAGGAGTCCTGGCGGATGGTCAGCGACTGATCGGTCGTGCCGAAAATGACTTCCTCGTGCGCGACCATGCCCTGCATGCGCACCGCGTGGACCTTCACGCCATCGACGTCGGCGCCGCGGGCACCGTCGAGCTGTTGCTCGGTGGCGTCCGGCATGGCACCCAGACCGGCGTCGCGGCGGGCATCGGCAATGCCCTGCGCCGTCTTCAGCGCAGTGCCGGACGGCGCGTCGAGTTTGTTCGGGTGGTGCAGCTCGACGACCTCGGCCGAATCGAAGAACCGGGCCGCCTGTCGAGCGAACGCCATGGTCAGCACCGCGGAAATTGCAAAGTTGGGCGCAACGAGCACGCCCACCTCCGGGTTGTCGGCGCACCAGGCGCGGACCTGGTCGTACCGGGCTTCATCGAACCCGGTCGTGCCCACCACGCAGTGGATGCCGTGAGTGATGCAGTACTCCAGGTTGTCCATCACGGACGCAGGCGTGGTGAAGTCCACGATGACCTCCGCGCCACGCTCGGCGAGGACCTCGAGCGAGTCGCCGCTGCCGACCTCTGCAACCAGCTCCAGGTCCTCAGCCTTGTTCACGCCGGCCACCACAGCGGTACCCACGCGCCCCTTCGCTCCGAGCACTCCGACCTTGATCACCTTGTCCGCCATGCTGGCCTCCTCGTTTCCGCTTGCATTGTTCCCTCGCAACTCTAGCCCGCGCGGCCAAGCCCGGGCACACTGGCGGGTATGCGTATTTCAGTCCTTGCTCGCTGTGTTCAGGACCAGCAGCGCGCGCTCGAGTTCTACCGCGACGGCCTGCCCTTTACCCGGTTCAACGTGGATGATGTCGCCGCCGATGGGCGAGGTCAAAGCCGCAGTGTTCGACGACCAGAACGGCCACTACATCCAGCTCGTCGAGGGCGCGTAGCAATTCGCTTCTCGACGCCCACACCCTCCCCTTCCCCATATACTGGCACCATGCAACAGTCACGTCAGCACCACGCGCCCCATGTCTCCCACGCCGCCGCAGTCGCCAGCGCCGCCCTCGCCTGCACTCTCGCGCTGACCGCCTGCTCGCCGGAGTCATCCGATGAGGCTCCCACCCCCTCGAGCGCAGCCACTCCGACGTCTGCGGCGGAGGTTGCTTCCAGCGAACGCCCGGAGGGGGACGCGGGGGCGTCGGTAAGCGCTGTGCCTGAGACGCAGCCTGAAACTCGGGCTGAGACTCGGGCGCAAAAGCTGTCCGCGGCGAGCGATGGCGGGCAGTTCAGCACGGAGCAAGTCCGGGTCACGCAGCCGCAGCCGGCTGACTTACAACTGCAGGATGTGCGCGCGGGCTCCCACGGCGATATTGACCGCGTCGTCTTTGAGTACGCGGGGACGGGCTTGCCGAGCTACGTGGCGGGGTACGTCGATACGCCGCGGCAACAGGCCTCTGGGAACGTGATGGAGGTGCCGGGCGCGGCGCACCTCGAAGTGAATGTGCAGGGCACGGCCGGGGATATGATGCGCACCGACGCGCCGATCACGGTGATGGGGAGTAAGGGCGTCGCGGCGGGCAACATTGCGGACGTGTACCTGGGCTCGATCTTTGAGGCCGATTCCCAGTTCTTTATCGGGTTGGACGGCCAGCGCGAGTACAAGATCTACACGCTTGAGAACCCGACGCGCGTCGTGGTCGATATTGCCCGGTAAGCGGGGCGGGGGCGCTACAGGAAGCAAATACTGGCAGTTATGTCATCGTTTCCTATCATTCGCCTGCCTACACGCTCGGCACGCGGAACCGTCGCGGGCATTGCCGCGACTTCCCTCCTACTCGCCGGTTGCGCCAACGAGGGTGACAGCGGCTCGGAGACCGTTACCATCCAATCGACGACACAGGTCACGGAGGACTCGGATGCGCAGACCCACGATCCCGACGCGAGTGTGGTGGCTACAACCGGCAGGCCCGGCGACAAGGTAGCGCTTGCGCCGCTGACCAAAGCGCTGGTCACACCGTCAGCCGTGGCACCGGTGCACCAGCCCGCCCAGGCGGCCGGCGGAGGCATTCCGGGAAGTGAGTACTGGAACCCGGGCATGCCCGAGGTCCTCCTCCGTGACGTTCGAGCGGCAGAGCACGAGGGGTTCGACCGGCTGGTCTTTGAGTTTTCGGGGGACCCAGAGGTCGTCGAGAAAGCTATGACGTATAAAGATGCCCCGGACCAGCAAGGCACCGGAGACATTGAACCCGTCAAGGGAAATGCGTTCCTTCCAGTTGTGCTGCGACGGGTGGCAGTGGTTGATACACCCGAGGGGCGCCAGTTTGTTGGTCACGGCAGTTTAGGCGTGGCAGCCGGCAACATTCTTGATGTATTCAACTCTGGTGGCACGGAAGGCGATTCGCTCTTCTACGTGGGTCTGGACTCCGAGCGCGACTTCACGTTCCAAATGCTTGAGAACCCGACGCGCGTAGTGCTCGACTTTCCCAAGTAGGCGCAACCCCTCTTCATCCGCGGGCACCCCTCCATCGGGTGCCCGCTTTTGCATGTGCACTGTTGGTAGTCGGGCGAGGGGAGGTCGCCTGAGTTATCTGCAACACACTTTTTCTTGCGAGAGAGCGCTATTACCCCGTATCGTTCTGTATGATCTAGAACAATTCCATGAATCGATCTTCTCGTTGGCGCATACATCGCCAGCTGTGAAAGGCACCCAACAATGTTTGATCCCTACAGACGCCCCACAGTGGCCGTCATCGGCGCCGGCCCTGCTGGCGCTACCGCTGCCGCAGAATGCGCATTCTCCGGCTTTGACACCACCCTCTTTGACAAGCGCGAAGCAATCGGCGGCCACCTGGCGGCGCCCGATGCGGAACCTGTGTCCAAGCGTCTCCACTACCGCACGCCGTACCTCAAGGTGACCAAGGTGGACGGTTCTGCTGCTGCCGCCGCGCGCCACCTCGCCGCGGCAGTGCAGGCGGGCGGCGCGGAATTCCGCCCGCACACCACGGTCACCGGTGCTGCGTTTGATGAAGGCGAAGGCCAGTGGGAGGTGACCTTCATCGATGCACAAGGCGGCGAGCACACTGAGCGCTTTGACATTCTCGTCCGCGCCACCGGCGAGGCATCGCCGTGGATCGCAGTCCCCGGCCGCCCAAACATCTCGGTCGATGACCTCTACCTGCACCACGGCGTGGAAGTTGTCGGTCTGCCGAACGCGCTGTTTGTCGACGGCCCCTACCCCACCGATTCCAGCCTCAAGCGACACCCCTTGGCCGTGCTCGAAGCGCGCGGCGATTACGCCCGCCGCTACGCCCGACAGCTAGAAATCCGCGGGCCCGGTGCGCTGACCGTCAAGCGCGACAAGTGGCTCGTGCAACCTGGCGCCGTTCGCGGCATTCGCTCGAAGCTGTCCGAGTTCGATGCGACCGTCCACGAGTTCAAGCGCGCATCTCACTATGCCGACGACGCCCGCCGAACCGCCCGAGCCACCGCAGCGGCACACTAACCAAGCCCGAAGGAGACACCATGACTACCGTCCACCCGTCGACGAAGAACGAGTCCGCTGCCGACGCGGGGCTCAACGCAGCGCAGGAAGCGGCTCAGGGCCACGTCGCCGAGCCGCAACCCGGCCTGCCCGAGCTCGGCCCGGATTCCATCCTTTGGGATCGTTTTGGCGACTGGCGCTCCGCATTCGTCGCCCTGGCCGCAGGCGTGCTGCAGATCGCGCACCGAGACATCAGCCGTTCCCTGGTCCAGCAATCCAACGTGTTTGATAACGAGGTCGCGCGCCTGGTCCGCTCCGCATTCCCAATCATCCGCGCAGTGTACGAAGGGCCCGAGGTTGGCTCAATGATCCGCGACTTCCACAAGGACATTAAGGGCACCCATCCGGATGGCTCGCGTTACCACTCGCTGAACCCGGAGGTCTACTACTGGGCACACGCGACGTTTGCCGCGATGCCGTACCAGCTTGCCGGCAACTTCATGCCGGATATGACCAAGGCGGAGAAGGATCAGCTCTTCCAGGAGTGTCGCACCTGGTACAGCTTCTACGGTGTCGCCGAACCCGAAAGCGCACCGAAGACGTACGACGAGTATGTCGAATACATGGACCGCATGATCGACGAGCTCGGCCCCAGTGAGACGATCGAGCGCTCCCGCATCATCAATGGTCTGACGCTCGACACACCGGACCCGTCGGTGCCGAAATGGGCGTGGAAGCCGGTTGCCCCCTTCGCCTCCAAGCTCCTCCTCTGGGTGGCTATCGGCATGATCCCCGACAAGCTTCGTGACAAGCTCGGCTGGGAGTGGACCAAGAAAGATGCCCGTCGCCTCAAGCTGCTTTCTACGGGCACACGCGCTGTATTCTCAGTCCTCCCGCGCAAGGCGCGCATGGTACCGATCGCATCCCGCGCGTACGAGAAAGCCGAAGCCGAGGGCGGCTTCCACTACTAACGGCTTCCACCGCGACGAGAGTGCGCCAGGTTTCGTCCCGAGACCCGGCGCTTTCTTTATGCACTGCGCCCCGACGTGAGCATTATCACCATGTATCCGTGTGGTGGCTCAACGTATGGCCGAAGTTCCGCACAGGCGGAAAAACCGGCAGACCAAAAGTTCCGTACAAGTGGAAAAGCCGGGCTCCAAAAGTTCCGCACAAGCGGAAAAACTTGGCCTCCAAAAAATTCCGCACAGACGGAAAACTCGGCCTCAAAAAATTCCGCACAGGCGGAAAAGCTGGGCCCGAAAAATTCCGCACAAGCGGAAAAGCCGGGCCCGAAGAATTCCGCACACGCGGGAAAGCCGGGCCCGAAAAATTCCACACACGCGGAAAAGCTGGGCCCGGTCTTCCCAACCTCGTGTACTCCGTGCGATCAAAAATTCCGCACAGGCGGAATAGCTGGGCCCCAAAAAGTTCCGCACAGGCGGAAAATTCAGAGCCCAGTCAAAACTCTCTGCTCGCCCAATCTACGGAACTGTCAGGCGAACCGACGGCGCATTAAACCCTTGTCCGTAGAGCGTCACCATCTGCATGGTCACGTTGTTCAGCGAAATCTCATTCATTAACATGTCGGGCACTTCTACATTGGGAACGGGACGCTTCTCGGGTACACCGAGCTGATCGAGGACCGAGTTGAGGTCACCGCTGAGATCGACCGTCACTGGGATGGTCGGAAGATCACGCACAGCGGGCGTCGCAGTCAAGCCTGTAGCCACGACTTTCACCGGCCCATTCGTTACTGTCGTATCAACGTTTCCCGTGGTCAGGTTCCCACCACCCATGCCGGGAATCTTAAGACCCAGGTTGTGCCCAACCAGCCGATCGCCGCTCAGCACCAGCGCTCGTTGCTGCTGTCCTCCCACGTTGACATAGTCCAGCGTCGCGTGCACATTACCGGTCAGCGTGACTTTGTCCGCAGTCACAGTACTCGGCGCCGCGGCCGGGGCCAGCCCCGAGGGAATTGCGCTCGTACCTATCGACGCCCCCTCGCCCACCCCCGGAGCCGCCGGGGCCGCAGGGGCCGAACTCTCCGGTGCGGGCTGCGTCGGCGCCGGCAGGCCCGGAACATTGGGGACCGACGGCGCTGGCAATTTCGGAATCTCCGGCAACTGGAGCTCCGGGGCCGGAAGCTTTGGAAGCTCCACCTGCGGGAGCTGCGGCGCTGCGGGGGCCGCCGGTTCCTGCGCAGATACGACCCCAGTGTCGCTGAGCAGCAGTGCGAGGACCGCGCTCGTAGCAGCGACGGCCACGACCGAATTCAGCGTGGAACCTCCGCTCCACTTCGAGCTTCCCCCGCGCTGTTCGGTCTCGGATTCCTCGGGTTCGGACTCATCGAAGGCGTCCTCGGCGAACGGATCGAAGTCCTCCGGCTGCTCCGGTGCGTCGGCAGCCGACGCACGTTTCGTGTGCTTCCCTTTGCGCTTCTTCGCGCTCTTCTCGCCCGGCTCCCAGCCCAGCGCAAGGGCGCCGCCGACAATGCCAAACAGCGCGCCCACAACGAAGCCGCCGAGGTTCGAGGTCGGCAATGAGATCACAGACACGATGATGGCCAGCACACCCAGGTACACCGCGGTGGCGGGCTGCAACCAGCACCCGAGGCCGAACATGAACATCAGCACGCCGATGAGCAGGGTGGATACGCCGGAGACGGTGGAGATCATCACCAGGATGTCGGAGACCTCAACCGTGATGTATGCCGGCGCCGCGATGACGAAGCCGGAGATCATCATGAGCAGGCCCGGAATGAACGGGCGATTCTTCCGCCACTGATTGAAGCGGTGTGCCAGTCCCGGTGTGTCGTGGGTGGCGGTGTCGTGGTCGTCGATAAGCATGTGCTCCTCGTCGCTACTTGAGGCCGCAGGCATTGTCACTCCCCTTCACCACGGTCACACCAACGCCTGACGCGGAGAGGTACTCGGCGCCGATGGACGTAGTGGTGATGTCGTCGGCGCTGAGCGAGACCTTGTTGGAGTGCAGGCCCCAGGTCCCAGGCGCGGCCTGCGCGTTAACCTGCTGGGCGTCGATGCCGACGCTTGCGTCGGTGAGCTGGAGTGCGCCCTTAATGTCGTTGGCACCCACGACGAGGTTGCGGACCTCGACGCTGTTGTCGCCGTTGGCGCGAAGAGCGAGCGTGCCCTCGCCGACCATCGGGAGATCCGGCAGCGTGGCGGAAAGGCACAGGTTGGAAGCGTACGCGTGGCCAAACTTCAGGCGGGCGACCGGAATGGTGTCATCTTCCTTCATCGGCTCACTATCCACAAACAGCGAGAAGTCCTCGCCGTCCAGGTGCGTCATGCTGACCTTGAAAAAGGTGCCCGATAGCGCCAGGTTTGCGGTCAGGCCTCCCTGCGCGACAGCGACGCCAGTGGCCCCGAACGCCAAGAGACCGGTGGTCAGGGCGACCGCGGTCTTCTTCCAGTTGAATTTCCCCATGGGGGCAACCTTTCATCGTTGTGCAACCGTTTTAACCAATGCACCCTCAGGTGCTGCGGGGAGTGCTGAGGTTGGGCCTGAGACTTCCGCCAAAACGACACGCTCTTGTATGAGTTGCCACACATTAACACGGCTGCGGTGGCCCAGACCAAACCGAATCTCATGACGTCCGCCACATACACCCAAAGTTGAAAATACCGGACACCCCCGCGGTCGCACTGCGAACCACTACCCGCACATAAGGTAGGTGCCCACACCAGATCCTCGCCGTCACAGCCCCAGAACGCCCGCAGAACGCCCACGTTTCAGCCGGCGCCTCGACACGGCAAAATCCTTAGGGCCGGAAAATTATGTGATCCCCACCCGGCCAACCGTGCTCCTGTGCTACCGTTCACATATCAATCGAGATGTCTACAAGCACATGAAATGAGGCAACTGATGTCCACGCCAGTTTCCGCCAACTCCTCAAAGAGCGGTAAGCGCGAGCTCCGCCGCTCCCCACTCGGCCCGGACTCGCTCCTGTGGAAGTGGGGTTCTGACCAGCGCATCCAGCTCCTTCGCGGGTACACCGGCGTCATGCAGAACATGCACCCAGCCATCGGCCAGTCGCTGCTGGACCACTCCAAGTTTTTCGACGAGCCGTTCGCCCGCCTGGAGCGCTCCACCCCGCAGATCATCATGTCCATCTACGACGACGGAGACCTGGGCAAGCAGATCCGCGACTACCACACCACCATCAAGGGCACCCTGCGCAACGGCGAGCGCTACCACTCCATGAACCCCGAAACCTTCTGGTGGGCGCACGCTACGTTTGTCTACCGCGTCATCTACGCCCAGGAGCTCTTCGGTACCCCCTTCACCCACGAGGAGAAGGACCAGATCGTGCGCGAGGGCGTGACCTGGTGGGACCACTACGGCATGTCTGAGCGCCCGGTCATCGACAACTACGACGACCTCGTGGCGTACATGGACGAGATGGCCGACACCGTCCTCGAGCGCAACGAAACCGTCGACTTCGCCCTGCGAACCGCCCGCGACGAGATGATCACCCCGCCGGAAGGCGTCTCCCCGAAGGTGTGGAAGATCATTTGGAAGCCGATCATGCGCAGCGTCATCTGGCTCACCTACGGCACGATCCCCGCAAAGGAGCGCGCCATCCTCGAGCTCGACTGGTCCGCAAAGGACCAAAAGCGCTTCGACCGCATTGCCAAGCTGGTGAAGAAGGTCTTTGACATCCTCCCGGAGGACAAGCGCTACATGGAGCCGGGCCGGTCCCAGATGATCAAGCACGGCATGATCTCCGGCGAGTACAAGGAGCCGAAGGACATCCGCCCGTACCAGGGCAACGGCGACGAGGACCCAGAAGCAGAGCTCAAGGCCGCAGACGGCCTCACCGTCTCCGCACGCAAGCAGCGCAGCACGCTTGACGACGATGCCGACGCCGTCGCCGCCCGCCGCGCAGCCGGCTGCCCGTTCTAACCAGGAGTGAGCGCAAACTTCATGCCAATTCATCGTTTGAAGGAACAGCCGCTCCCGGAACATTTCCTGGAAATGCTGCTCAACTTGACCACCAACCGCGCGACGGGCTCGCTCGACGCCAGCGAGCGCCAAGATGTCACGTCCCCCTTCGTCGACCAGCCCATCGGCTGGGTCGGGGCCGGCACCGCCGCGGACGTCGATGAGGCGTTCCGCCGCGCCCGCACCGCCCAACGGGAGTGGGCCGCGCGCGACATCGCAGACCGGGTCGCTGTGCTCGAGCGCTTCCACGACCTGGTGTACCGCGAGCGGGAGCTGCTCGCGGACATCGTCCAGCTTGAAACCGGCAAGGACCGCACCGCCGCGTTCGACGAAGTCCTCGACGTCATGAACAACGCCCGCTACTACGCCAACACTGCGGAGCGCCTGCTCACCACTTCGAGCCGGGCGGGAGCGTTCCCCCTGATTACCAAGACGGCCGAGCAGCGCGTGCCCAAAGGCGTCGTCGGCCAAATCAGCCCGTGGAACTACCCGCTCGCGCTCGGCGTCTCAGACGCGGTGGCCGCCCTCATCGCCGGCAACGGCGTCGTGGCAAAGCCGGACTGGCAGACCCCGTTCTCCAACCTCATCTCGCTCCACCTGCTCATCCAGGCGGGCCTGCCGCGCGACCTCTTCCAGATCGTCACCGGATCCGGCGAAGAGGTCGGCGGCGCGATCGCCGCGCAGTGCGACTACCTCATGTTCACCGGCTCCACCAAGACCGGCAAGCTGCTTGGCAGGACGGTCGGCGAGCGCCTCGTCGGGTTCTCGGCAGAGCTCGGGGGCAAGAATCCGATGCTAATTGCCCCGGACGCTGACGTCGATAAGCATATTGACACGATCGCCACCGCCTGCTTTTCTAACTCCGGCCAGCTTTGCGTGTCTATTGAGCGCATCTACGTGCCCGACGCGCTCTTCGACCGCTTCATCGCCGCATTCCGGCGCGCCGCGGAGTCCATCACCCTGGGCAAGGGGCTGAACTGGGATTACGAGATGGGCTCGCTCATCAACCAGGCCCAGCTCGACCGCGTGCAAGCATTCGTGGACGATGCGTTGGCCAAAGGCGCAACCGTAGTGACCGGTGGCAGGGCGCGCCCGGACATCGGTCCCTTCCACTTCGAACCAACCATCCTCACCGGCCTCGGCGAGGGCACCGACCTGGCCACCCAGGAAGTCTTCGGCCCGGTCGTATACGTCCAGCGCGTGCGCGACATGGACGAGGCCGTCAAGCTGTCCAACGCAACCTCCTACGGCCTGAACGCCTCCGTCTTCGGCGCGCCGAAGACGGCGTGGGCCCTCGCCCAACGCATCGAGTCCGGCAGCGTGACCATCAACGACGGTTACGCCTCCACCTGGGCCTCCATCTCCACCCCGCTCGGCGGTGTGAAAGAATCCGGCCTAGCCCGCCGCCACGGCCCCGAGGGCCTGACCAAGTACACGGAACCAAAGAACATCTCCCAGCAGCGAATCATGCCGATGCGAGGCCCCGCGCAGCTCCCCCGCCGCTACTACGGCACGCTGCTCACTACGGCGCTCAACCTGGGCAAGAAGCTGCGGTTCCTCCCCTAGCGTTCGCATTCGCTTATCGACGCAACAACGCCTCCCCACCAGCGCGCAGCCGGTTCGGGGAGGCGTTTGCCGTCGCGGGGTCGACCTACTCCTCGACGGGGACCAGGGAGATCTTGCCGCGGTTGTCAATGTCGCGGATCTCCACCTCAACCTTGTCGCCGACGTTGATCACGTCTTCAACATTCTCAATGCGGGTGTTGCCACCCAGGTTGGAGATGTGGATCAGGCCGTCGGTGCCCGGCAGGATGGACACGAAAGCGCCGAAGGCAACCGTCTTCACCACGGTGCCCAGGTAGCGCTCGCCCACCTTCGGCATCTGCGGGTTCGCAATCGCGTTGATCTTCTCAATTGCGGCGTCGGCAGCCGAGCCCTCGGTCGCAGACACGTAGATGGTGCCGTCGTCCTCGATGGTGATCTCCGCGCCGGTTTCCTCCGTGATGGAGTTGATCGTCTTACCCTTCGGCCCAATGACCTCGCCGATCTTCTTCACCGGAACGGTCACCGTCGTGATCTTCGGGGCCAGCGGGTTCATCTCGTCGGGGCCCTCGATGACCTCGGACATGGTGTCCAGGATGGTCTCGCGGGCCTCGTAGGCCTGCTCCAGCGCGCCGGCGAGGACGTCAGACGGGATGCCGTCCAGCTTGGTGTCCAGCTGCAGGGCGGTGATGAACTCGCTGGTGCCGGCGACCTTGAAGTCCATGTCGCCGAACGCATCCTCTGCACCCAGGATGTCCGTCAGGGTGACGTACTCGGTCTCGCCGTCAACCTCGCCGGACACCAGGCCCATGGCGATGCCTGCCACCGGCGCCGCCAGCGGCACGCCCGCGTTGTACAGCGACAGGGTCGACGCGCACACGGAGCCCATCGACGTCGAGCCGTTGGAGCCCAGCGCCTCGGAGACCTGGCGAATCGTGTACGGGAAGTCATCCTTGGACGGGATGACCGGCAGCAGCGCGCGCTCGGCCAGCGCACCGTGGCCGATCTCGCGGCGCTTCGGGGAGCCGACGCGGCCCGTTTCGCCCGTGGAGTACGGCGGGAAGTTGTAGTGGTGGATGTAGCGCTTCGTATCCTCCGGGTGCAGCGAGTCGATGTGCTGCTCCATCTTCAGCATGTCCAGCGTGGTCACGCCGAGGATCTGGGTCTCGCCGCGCTCGAACAGTGCGGAGCCGTGTGCGCGCGGCACCAGCTCGACTTCCACCTCGAGGTCGCGGATGTCGGTGACCCCGCGGCCGTCGATACGGAAGCCCTCGGTGAGGATCTTCTCGCGCACAATCTTCTTCTGCACTGCGTTGTACGCGGCGCGGATCTCCTTGGACATGGCGGTGACCTCAGCGTCATCGTCGTCCACGTCAAACTTATCCAGGAGCGTCTCCTCGATCTCCTCCATGTACTCGTTGGAGGCGTCCTCGCGCTCGGCCTTGGACTTGATGGTCATGATCTTGGCCAGCTTCTTCGCGGCCTTCTTCTCCACCTGCTCGTAAACCTTGTCGGTGTACGGCGGGAAAAGCGGGAACTCCTTGGTCTCCTTGCCCACTTCCTGAGCCAGGTCGGCCTGCGCCTTCGCCAGCGTCTGAATGTACGGCTTCGCAGCCTCGAGGCCCTCAGCAACCGTGGACTCCTTGGGCGCCGGGTAGCCGTCCTTGACCAGCTGCACGACGTTCACGCCAGCGCCGGCCTCCACCATCATGATGGCAACGTCTTCCTCGGTCTTCTTACCGCGCTTGCGCTCCACCATGCGGCCTGCCACGACCATCTCAAACAGCGCGCGCTCGTGCTGCGCAGCGTTGGGGAAGGCGACCCACTGTCCCTCCGGGTGCTTATCATCCGCAATCAGCGCCATGCGCACACCGCCGACGGCGCCGGAGACCGGCAGCCCGGACAGCTGCGTAGCCGCGGAGGCACCGTTGATGGCCACCACGTCGTAGTACTCGTCAGGCGCCATGGACATGACAGTGATCACGCACTGCACTTCGTTGCGCAGCCCCTTGGCAAACGTCGGGCGCAGCGGGCGGTCGATCAGGCGGCAAGCCAGGATCGCCTGTGTGGTCGGGCGGCCCTCGCGGCGGAAGAACGAGCCCGGGATACGGCCGGCGGCGTACATGCGCTCCTCCACGTCGACCGTCAGGGGGAAGAAGTCGAAGCCCTCGCGCGGCTGGTTCGACGCGGTGGTGGTGGCCAGCATCATCGTGTCATCGTCCAGGTAGGTGGTCACCGACCCGTCCGCCTGGCGGGCGAGCTGACCGGTCTCAAAACGAATGGTGCGGGAGCCAAAGTCGCCATTGTCCAGCGTGGCAACCGCCTCAGTAATCCCGAACTCCTCGTCCACGTGAATGTCGTACGAGTTCTTGGGCGTAAAGGTGCTCAAAAGATCTCTCTCCTCGAGTCTCGTCGTGGCGGTCATCGGTGCCGCCGGTTCGTATGCGTTCATCTACAACGGCAAACATCATACCAGCTCGACCGTGCAAGGCACGCTTCTCTGCACCTCCCCACCGCGCACAAAACCCGCCGCCTCGTCCCGGGAACGTGTCGGCGGACAGCGTCCCGATTCGAAAGCGGCGGGTTGGTGCGTCTCCGCCCGGTAACACCGGGCGGGCTCTCAGCTGTGCTTAGCGGCGCAGGCCCAGGCGAGCAATGAGGTCGCGGTAGCGCTCAACGTTGTTCTCGCGCAGGTACTTCAGCAGACTGCGGCGACGGCCGACCAGCAGCAGCAGACCACGGCGGGAGTGGTGATCGTGCTTGTGATCCTTCAGGTGCTCGGTCAGGTTGTTGATGCGCTCGGTCAGCAGCGCAACCTGCGCCTCCGGGGAACCGGTGTCGGTCTCGTGGACGCCGTACTCCTTGAGGATTTCGGCCTTCTTCTCAGTGGACAGTGCCATGAGTATGCTCCTTATATTTCAGTCCGCATTCTTCGGTGTTCTCATGCCCTGCGGGACTGCTGCGAACCACAGTCTGTGCCCCGGAACGCTCCGGTGACAGGGCCAGCGGAACATACTACCGGAGCGCTACCGCCCTCCCCAAATCGCGCTACTTCGCGGCCGCGTCACGCCCCGGGGTCCGCTGTGCAAGCCCGGTCAACCGGCGCATGAACTCGGCGAGGAAGCGCTCGACGTCCACGCCCACCGCCACGTGCCCGGTCTTCGCCGCGTCATTGAGCCGGGCTTCGTCGCCAATCGTGCGCCCCCGCGTCTCGCCCTCCGTGTCCGTCTTCAGGTTGATGTCCAACGTCTCCACCAGGTTCGGGTCCGCCGCCACCGCCACGGCGAGCGGGTCGTGGAGTCCGCACCCACCCAGGTACGGCGCGGTGGTCTCATAGGCCTTGATGTAGTAGTCCGTCGCGGTGGCCAGGAAGTCGCCGCCGGTCGTGCCCAGCGCCTTCCACTCCGCGGTCTCCTTGGATGTCAGCAGCGTTTGCAGCGTCACATCCAGGCCAACCATCGTAATGTCCTTCGCGTTGCGGAACACTAGGTCAGCGGCCTCGGGGTCCTGGTTAATGTTGGCCTCGGACCACTGCGTCACGTTGCCGGGCACGGTGAGCGCTCCACCCATGATCACGATGTGCGCGTTGTCCGCAAACGTCGGGTCCGCCTCCATCGCCGCGGCCACCGTGGTGAGAGGACCCACAGGCACAATCACCAGCTCGTCGCCGTACTGGCGCACAGACTCCACCATGAACTCCACGGCGGACTGCTCCTCCACCGCACGCGAGGCGTCCGGAATCTGTGCCTCGCCGATACCGTTCTTGCCATGGATGAACTCGGAGATCTCCATGACCTCGAAGGAATCGCGGGCGCGCGCGTGGTCCGGCCCCGCGTAGACCGGGATGTCGGTGCGGCCGAACAGCTCCAGGATGGCAAGCGAATTCCTCGTTCCGGTGGGGACCAGCACATTGCCGTAGGTCCCCGTCACGCCGATGAGGTCCAGGTCCTCGGAGCCGAGTGCGTACGCAATCGCCAGCGCATCGTCGATGCCGGTGTCCACGTCCAGGATGAGCTTGCGTGCCATGGTTGGGTCCTTTCGCTGCGAAGACTGTCGTGCCCCCGACAATAGCGCGCCCCTACTCCGCGGCGAGGATCTCCCGGGTACGCGCGACGTCGCGAGCCATACTCTCCAGCAGCTCGTCCACCGAGTTGAACTTCACCATGTCGCGGACCTTGTCCACAAACTCCACGCGCGCCATCCGTCCGTACAGATCGGCGTCGCGATCCAGAATGTAGGACTCGACGCTGCGGCGGGTATCACCAAAGGTCGGGTTCGTGCCCACCGAGATCGCCGCCGGGTAGCGCACCCCGGGCTCGATGTCGCCGTCAATGGGGGCGTCATCAATGATGGTGACCCAACCGGCGTAGACACCATCCCCGGGCAGCGCCGACATCTCCTCGACGTACTGATTCGCCGTGGGGTACCCCAGCTCGCGCCCACCCCGGCCCGCGCCGCGCTCGATGACGGAGATCACCGAGAACGGCCGGCCCATGTAGTCCGTCGCCAAGCCGATATTCCCGGCCGTGAGCTCGTCGCGGATGGCGGTCGAGCAGATGCGCACGTCGCCGTCGTTGAGCAACTGCACGATGGTCACCTCGAGGCCGTGGCGCTCGCCCAGCTGCGCCATCGTCTGCGCGGTGCCGGCGGCGTCCTTGCCAAAGGTGAAGTTTTCGCCCACGACCACCTCGAGGGCGCCGAGCCGCCCCTGCAGCACCTCGGTGACGTAGTGCTCAGGACTGTCGCCTGCCAGCTCCTCGCGGAAGTCGATGACCAGGAGGTAGTCCACGCCGAGCTCCGCGATCTGCCGGGCACGCTCCTCAATGGGAAGCAAGGCGACGGGGGCACGATCGGGGGCGAAAATACTCACCGGGTGCGGGTCGAACGTCATCACCACGCACGGCACGCCACGCTCGCGCGCCCTGTCCACGGCGGTGCTGATGAGCAGCTGGTGCCCGCGGTGCACGCCGTCGAACACGCCGATGGTGACCACGCAACCGCCGTCCGCCTTCAGATGTGCTGGGACGCTTCCAAGCCCGTGCAAAATATCCACGCGCAATAGCGTACGGCATACTGGAAAACCATGACCGATCCCCTCGCAACCTCTGGAATCGTCGTGGTAGACAAGCCCGCGGGCATGACAAGCCACGATGTTGTAGCGAAGCTGCGCCGCGCATTTTCCACCCGCAAGGTGGGGCACGCCGGCACGCTCGACCCGATGGCCACCGGCGTGCTTGTCGCCGGGATCGAGCGCGGCACCAAGCTGCTCGCCCACCTCGTCGCGCACGACAAGCGCTACGAGGCCACCATCAGGCTCGGCCAGTCCACCACCACCGATGACGCGGAGGGCGAGCTCACTGCGGAGCATGACGCAGCAGCCATCACCGACGGGCAGATTGCCGCCGAGATCACTGCCCTGACCGGCGACATCATGCAAAAACCCACCGCGGTCTCCGCCATCAAAATCAACGGCAAGCGCGCGCACGAGCTGGTCCGCGAGGGCAAAGACGTGGACATCCCCGCCCGCCCGGTCACCATCTTCGCCTTCGACACCCACGAGGTCAGCAGGCAGGGCTCGCTTATCGACGTCACCGTGACCGTCCACTGCTCCTCCGGCACCTACATCCGCGCTCTCGCCCGCGACCTGGGCGCCGCGCTCGGCGTCGGCGGTCACCTCACGCAACTCCGCCGCACCAGCGTTGGCGCATTTTCGCTTGCCGACGCCACGCCGCTCCCCGTCCTCCAAGACTCCCCCGCTCTTTCGCTCACCCTGGACGAGGCGCTCACTCGCGCCTGGCCGGTGCTCCCGGTCAGCGACGACGAGTACCAGGCACTCGCGCTGGGGAAATGGCTCGAACCGCGCGGGCTGCAGGGCGTGCACGCCGCCCAGGGGCCGGACGGACGCGTCGTGGCCCTGGTCAAGGAGAAGGGCAAGCGCCTGTCCACGGAGTTCGTGGCTCGCCCGGCAACCCTGGGCTAAATCGCCTACTCCACGAAGACGGAGGCGATGATGTAGCCGTCGCCAGCTACCCAGCGCCCCTCAAACAGCGGTGCCGGGGTGGGCCGGGCCAGGATGTAGGACGAAAACGTGCCGTCGGTGCGCAGCACGATGTCGGCGTCCTCGAATCCGAGCCAGCGGCGCGTCATGGGAAACCAGCACTTGTACGTCGCCTCTTTGGCGCAGAAGAGGAGCTTGCTGGCCCACTCGAAGCCTTCTTCCTCCAGCTCGCGCAGCATCGCCCGCTCGGTGGGCCTGGCGATGCGGGGCACCACCTCGCTCGGCAGCGGGACCGCGGGCTCGACGTCGAGTCCCATGGACCGTACGTGCCGTGTCGGTGCCGCCACCGCCGCGCGAAAGCCGGTTGTATGCGTGAGCGACCCGGTGTAGCCGTGCGGCCACAGCGGCATCCCGCGCTCGCCGCGCAGAATCACGCCCGCGTCGCTGCAGCCCAGCTCCTTGAGCGCCTCGTGGGCGCACCAGCGCGCGTCGCCGAACTCGCCCTTGCGCTTGTCCACGGCGCGGCTGACAAGCTCTTGTTCACTGGGGTGGAGATCCTCGTAGTGGGTCAGGTCTCTGCGCTCATTCGTACGCAGGTACACAAACCGGGCCTCGGGGGGAAACAATGCCAGGTTCTGCATCTAGGCCCCCAGTTCCATGACCGGGTACGGGAACTGCACCCCTGCAGGGTGGCGCTGCCACTCGCGCGGGTACCCGAGCGAGACCTCGATGTGGTCCACGCCGTCCACCTCCACGACGCCGGGCATGTGCAGGTGCCCGTACACCACTGCGCGGGCGTTGTAGCGCTTTGGCCAAGATCGCGTATGCCTCGTCCCGCACCACAGCGCAATCTCGGACCACTGCATCCGCAGCGTCGGCTCCTGCACCAGCGGCCAGTGGTTCACCATGATGGTGGGCCCGCTGATTCGTGAGAGCCGCTTCGTGGTGTACGCGAGACGATCCCAGCACCACGCGCGCACGTCCACAAACGGGGCGATGGCGTACTGGTCCGTCATCACGATGTTCTTTTCCTTCGCCGCCTCGATGGCCTCCTCGACCGTCATTCCGGGGCCACGGAATGAGTAGTCGTACAGCGTGAACAACGGGGCGACGGTAACGCCACCGAAGACGGGGAACTGGTCCTCTGGGGTGACCACACCCAGCTCGCGCATGGACTGCACCAGTGCGGTGTACTTATCGCGGCCGCGGTAGCGGTCCGCGCTGCGGGCGAACAGCTCGTGGTTGCCCGGCACCCAGATCACCGTGTCGAACCTTCCGGCCATCTCCGCCATCACCTGCACGATCAACTCGTGGCGTTCCGCCACGTCTCCGGCCACAATCAGCCAGTCCGACGGGTCCGCGGGCTGGATCTGGGCGATCTTCGGCCCGTTCCGCTTCACCGCTGCGTGCAGGTCGCTCACTGCCCAGAGGGTGGTGGTCATGCGCTCGCCTTTCGGGTCTTGCGCTCTGCTCCTGTCTGTGCCCATTCGTCGCCCCGGAAGCGGATGACCACGCCGACCAGGCGCAGCAGCACCGAGGCGAGGTGCCCGGCCCAGATGCCGACCAGGCCCCACCCGAACGCCACCGACAGCAGCGTGAGCGGGAGGAAGGCGCCAAGTACGGAGGCGATGGTGATGTTGCGAAGGTACGCCGCGTCGCCGGCCCCGAGCAGCACCCCGTCCAGGGCGAAGACGACGCCGCCGGTGACAATCATGGCGATGAGCAACCACCACGGGATGGTGAGGGCGTCGTGGACGGCTGGGTCCTGGGTGAAAATGGACTGCAGGGGGGCGTCGAAAAGCGTGAAGACCAACGCCAAGACCACGCCGAAGCCGACGGAGAACCGGGTGGCCTGCGCGCCGACGGAGCGTGCCTCAGCGACGCGCCCCTTGCCCAGCGAAGCCCCGGTGAGCGTTTGCGCGGCGATGGCCATCGAGTCGAGGACGAGCGTGAGGAAGTTCCACAGCTGCAGGAGGATCTGGTGCGCGGCAAGCGTCGCGACGCCAAACCGGCCGGCCACCGCCGCCGCGGCGAGGAACGAGATTTGGAAGGACAGGGAGCGCAGGATCAGGTCGCGCCCCAAGACGAGCTGCTCACGCATCACGCGCCAGCGCGGCCCCCAGCTGCCGGCGTGCTCGCGGAGCAGCATGGTGAGGAAGAGCGCGGCCGTGATGCCCATGCCCAGCAGGTTGGCCATCGCGGAGCCGATCAGGCCGAACTTTCCCACCAAGATGGGCAGCGCGATCGCGCCCGGAATGAGTCCGCACAGTGTGAGGAGGAACGGAAGCCGCGTGTTTTGCACACCTCGCATCCAGCCGTTGCCCGCCATGATGATGAGCGTGAGCGGGATGGCAAACGCGGAGACATGCATCCACCGCGCGGACTCCTGGGCCGTGGCCGCGTCATTGGTGAGCGCCAGCGCGATCGGCTGCGCGAACAACCAGATGATGGTGGCGAGCGCGAAGCCGACGCCGAGCGCCACCCACGTGGCCTGCACGCCTTCCGCCACGGCGGCCTCGCGCTTCCCCGCGCCGAACAGGCGGGAGCTGCGCGCGGTCGTACCGTAGGACAAGAACGTGAGCTGGGTGGTCACCGTGGACTGGATCGTGGTGCCTGCGGCGAGGGCCGCCAGCTCCGCGGTGCCCAGCCGACCGACCACGGCGGTGTCCAGCAGCAGGTAGAGGGGGTTGGCCGCCAGCACACCCAGTGCCGGCAGGGCCAGGGCGAGAATCTTGCCAGGGGTGACCGTCGCGTCGTTGCGTTGCGCCATCACGGCAGCGTGCACTCTCCTTATCGGTTAGCGTTCGGGAAGTTTTGGGCTGCTGGCTCGTGTTGGGAGGCAGCGCGCTCTTCGCGCGTAGGCAGCGCAGCGATCAGGTCCCGCACAACCATGTCCTGCGATCCGTACGCCGTGTACCCCGCGGCCGGGATGTGCCCGCCGCCCCCAAGGGCCTGGGCCAGCTTGGATACGTCGATCACAGTCGAGCGCAGCGACACCGCCCAGTGCTTCGGGCCGTTCTGCTTGAGCACCATACCCACGTCGGAGCCTTCCAGCACGCGGGCGTAATCAATGATGGTTTCCACCGTGGTTTGGCTCATGCGAGCCAGCGCCTCCGCCGGAATGGTGAACACGCTGACAACGAGCCCCTCCTGGCGGAAATTCTGCAAATCCGCCAGCACTCCGCCCATGATCTGCAGGTCGCGGGGGCTTGCTTTGTCGATCAAGTCCATGGTGAGTTGCCGGGTGTCCAGGCCGTATTCCATGAGCTCGGCGGCAAGCGTGTGCATTCGCGGTGTCCCCCAGCGGAAGCTGCCCGTGTCGGTGACCAGCCCGGCGTACAGGCAGTACGCGATCTCAGAATCCAGCTCCACGCCAAGGTGCGTGAACAGCTCGCGGATAATGGTCGTGGTGGACTCAGCATCTGCGATGAGGTTGTGGGCACCGAAACCCGGGTTGGTCTCGTGGTGGTCGATCACCACGACCCGGTCGCGCTCGGCGTCGATCTGCTCGCGCAGCAGGCCGGTGCGGTCCACGGACGCGCAGTCCACGGTGACGATGAGGCCGTCTGCGGGCAGGTGCGACCCGTAGGTGATGTCGTCCACACCAGGCACAGTTCGCAGGTTGCCCGGGTGCGGATAGGTCTGCCCGATGTAGACACGGGCGTCCTTGCCCAGCTTGCGCAGCCCCGCCGCCAGGCCGCACGCGGAGCCGACTGCGTCGGCATCCGGCTTGATGTGCGCTACGACGGAGATGCGCTCCGCGCCGCGCAGCACTTCGGCGACCTGCCCCAGCTGCTCCCCGACTGCCGGGGTGTCCGCGAACAGTCCGCCCATTACTGCCCGGACTCTGCGTCGCCGCTGATCTTGTACGGGTTACCGTCTCCGGCCGGAGTCGCGTTGGCGCGCAGACGCGCGGTCTCCGCGTCGCGGGCGCGCGCCCGGTTCAACAGCTCCTCCATGCGCGCGGAGGCCTCCGGCACGGTGTCGAGCTCGAACGCGAGCGTCGGCGTGAAGCGCACGGCGAGCTGGTCGCCGACCTTCTTGCGCAGCTGGCCGCGGGCGCGGTGGAGCGCCTGCGCCGCCCCGTCGAAGTCCGGCTCTTCGTCGATGTCGCGACCACGCACTGTGTAGTACACAGTCGCGTCGTGCAGGTCGCCGGTGACGCGAACGTCGGTGATGGTGACCAGCTCCAGACGCCGGTCTTTGACCTCTCGCTCAATCGCAGACGCCACGATCGCGTGAATCTGCTTGGCAAGGCGCTGTGCGCGCGGGTTTTCAGCCATGTCATCATCTCCTTCTTCGCGTAAGCGTCTCTAGTCTAGACGCTCGCATGTGCTTATCGACGCCACGCTGCCCGCACCCCAGCGTCATGCCGGGGCCGGGCAGCGTGCTTCCCTCTTTCTGCGCGTTATGCGCTAGTCGCGGGGAACCTCGACCATCTCGTAGACCTGGATCTGGTCGTCCACCTGGATGTCCGGGTAGGACAGGACCATACCGCATTCGTAGCCCTTGGCCACCTCGGTGACATCGTCCTTCTCGCGACGCAGCGACTCGATCGTTGCATCCGGGGTGATGACGTTGCCGTCGCGCACGAGGCGCAGCTTCGCGCCGCGCTTGACGTGGCCCTCGGTGACCATGCAGCCGGCGATGAGGCCGACGGAGGATGCCTTGAAGATCTGGCGGATCTCCGCGGCACCAACCTCGCGTTCCTCGTAGATCGGCTTGAGCATGCCCTTGAGTGCGGCCTCCACCTGGTCGATGACCTCGTAGATCACCGAGTAGTAGCGGATCTCCACGCCCTCGTTGTTGGCCTCCTCGGTCGCCTTGCCCTCAGCGCGAACGTTGAAGGCGACGATGACCGCGTCGGAAGCGGCAGCCAGGACCACGTTGGTCTGGGTGACGGCACCAACACCGCGGTCGATGATGTTCACCTCGACCTCGTCGTCCACCTCGATCTTGAGCAACGCCTCCTCCAGGGCTTCCACCGAACCGGCGTTGTCGCCCTTGAGGATGAGGTTGAGCTGGCTCGTCTCCTTGAGCGCCTGGTCCAGGTTCTCCAGGGAGACACGCTTCTTCGTGCGCGCCTGCATCGCTGCGCGGTGGCGGGCGTCGCGCTGCGCCGCAATCTGGCGCGCCACGCGGTCGTCCTCCACCACGAGCAGGTTGTCGCCCGGGCCGGGAACGCCGTTGAGACCCTGCACCTGCACCGGACGGGACGGCTCGGCTTCCTGCACGTCGTTGCCCCACTCGTCGACCATGCGGCGCACGCGGCCGAAGTTGCCGCCGACGACGATGGAGTCGCCGACGCGCAACGTACCGCGCTGCACGATCACGGTGGACACCGGGCCGCGTCCGCGGTCCAGGTGGGACTCGATGGCCACGCCCTGCGCGTCCATGTCCGGGTTCGCGGTCAGCTCCAGCGCAGCGTCGGCGGTGAGCAGGACGGCCTCCAGGAGGTCGTCGATACCCGTGCCCTGCTTCGCAGAGATGTCGATGAACATGGTGTCGCCGCCGTACTCCTCGGGGATGAGGCCGTACTCGGTGAGCTGGCCGCGGATCTTATCCGGCTGTGCCTCCGGCTTATCCACCTTGTTCACGGCAACCACGATGGGCAGGTCCGCCGCCTTGGCGTGGTTGATCGCCTCAACGGTCTGCGGCATGACGCCGTCATCCGCAGCGACGACCAGGATGGCCAAGTCGGTCGACTTCGCACCGCGGGCACGCATGGCGGTAAACGCCTCGTGACCAGGGGTATCCAGGAACGTGATCTTGCGCGGCTCGTCCTCGAGGGTGACCTCGGTCTGGTACGCGCCGATGCCCTGGGTGATGCCGCCTGCCTCGCCGCGGCCCACGTTCGCCTTGCGGATCGAGTCCAGCAAGCGAGTCTTACCGTGGTCGACGTGGCCCATCACGGACACGACCGGAGGACGCTGCTGGAGATCCTCGTCGTCGCCTTCGTCCTCGCCGAACTGCAGGTCGAAGGACTCGAGCAGCTCGCGGTCCTCGTCCTCAGGCGAGACGATCTTCACCTCGTAGTTGATCTCCGCGCCCAGGAGCTGGAGGGTCTCCTCCGGCACCGACTGGGTCGCCGTGACCATCTCACCGAGGTTGAACAGCGCCTGCACGAGTGCCGACGCCTCCGCGTTGATCTTCTCCGCAAAGTCGGACAGGGTTGCGCCCTGGCGCAGGCGCACGGTCTTGCCGTCGCCGTCCGGGAGACGAACGCCACCGATGACGTTCGGCTTGTGCATCTCCTCGTATTCGGCCCTCTTCTGGCCCTTGGACTTGCGACGACGCCCCGGTGCGCCACCCGGACGCCCGAATGCGCCCGCGGTGCCACCGCGACGACCGCCGCGTCCGCGGAAGCCACCGCCGCCGCCACGGTTCGGGCCGCCCGGGCCACCACCGCGTCCGCGACCGCCGCCACCGTTGCCGCGTCCACCGCGGGTACCGGCAGCCTTCGCCGGCATCTGCTTCGGCGACGGAGCTGCAGCCATATCAGCGGGCGACGGACGACGGCCGCCACCAGCACGAGTTCCGCCCTGGCGCTGACCGCCTTGGCCCTGGCCACCCTGACCCGGGCGCTGTCCGCCCTGGCCGCGACCACGGCCACCACCTTGGTTGCCCTGGCCCTGGCCGCCACGGCCGCCACCGGGGCGCGGCGCCGGGCGCGGAGCGGAGGTGTTGGACGAGAACGGGTTGTTCGCCACCTTCGGACGACCGCCAGGCTTTGCCACCGGTCGCGGCATCGAGCCCGGCGTCGGCGCAGCGCCCTGGCCCGGCTTCTTCGCCGCAGGCTTCGGCGCGCCAGGCTTCGGGGCGCCAGGCTTGTTCGCCGCAGGCTTCGGTGCACCAGGCTTGGGAGCGCCCGGCTTCGGGGTGCCACCCTGCGCAGCCGCAGCGCCCTGGCCCGGCTTCTTCGCCGCAGGCTTCGGCGCACCCGGTTTCGGGGCGCCAGGCTTGTTCGCCGCAGGCTTCGCGGCCCCCGGCTTCGGGGCACCGCCCTGCGCAGCCGGAGCGCCCTGGCCCGGCTTTTTCGGCGCACCCGGCTTCGGGGCACCAGGCTTCTTTGCGGCAGGCTTCGCGGCCCCCGGCTTGGGGGCACCGGGCTTCGGAGCGGCCTTCGCACCGCTGTCGCCCTCGGCCTTCCCACCGGATTCCTTCTCCTGGTAGTAGGCCGTCATCTTCTTCACCACTGGCGACTCAATGGTCGACGAAGCGGTCTTTACAAACTCGCCTTGTTCCTTCAACGTGGCGAGCAGTTCCTTGCTAGTAACGCCAAGCTTCTTGGCAAGCTCGTGTACGCGTAACTTTCCGGGCACGTGTCTCCTTGTTGTTGTGCTAGGAGACGGTGCCCGCCGAACCCGTGGCTCGTGCGGCTACCGACCCCTAGACGTGGTCATTGACTTTCATCGCTGATGCTGCTTCACGGTTGTGTACTCATCAGTGTTCGGTCTTCCTTACTTGCGTTGGGTCGTTCGCCAGATTGGCGAGGTACGTGTGTACATGACCTAGGTCCGCCGGAGCGGACAGACGGAACGCCCTGCCGAAGGCACGGCGTTGCTCCGCCAGCTCGACTGCTTCCCGCGTCGGCGTGATCCACGCTCCCCTGCCGGGCAATGACCGGCGTGGGTCGGCGAGGATCCGGCCGGGCGCCTCGGGGTCCTGAACGAGTCGCAGTAGCTCGGTGTCGGGCAGCACGTCGCGGGTAGCAATGCAGGTACGAGTACGGATGGGACGCTTGCGCGTAACGCTCATCCACAACCCTTCCTGTTGCTCGACGTACAGTCCTGCCCACACCCAACTACTGCGACCGGGAACGCGACACGTCTCGGCGCACGGGAAATAAGCCGCGTCCTAGCCTACGCCATTGCGGCGCTAAACAATACTTACGGCGGTCAGCAGGGTTCCTGCCGGCCCCGGGGCATTGCTTCTCGACGCTCATGCGCTCCCCAGCTACGCCCCGCTACTCCGCGGCTGCGTCCGTATCGGCGTCGGAGTGGATGTCAATCTTCCACCCCGTGAGTCGCGCTGCCAGACGGGCGTTCTGGCCCTCCTTGCCGATGGCCAGCGACAGCTGGTAGTCCGGCACGGTCACCCGAGCCATCTGCGCGTCGCGGTCCAGGATGTCCACCTTGACCACTTTGGACGGCGCCAGCGAGTTGCCCACATAGGTGGCCGGGTTCTCGGAGTAGTCGATGATGTCGATCTTTTCCCCGCCCAGTTCCTTCATGATGTTGGACACACGCGCGCCGCGCGGGCCGATGCAGGCACCCTTTGCGTTGACGCCCTTGACGGTGGCACGCACCGCGACCTTGGAGCGGTGGCCGGCCTCGCGAGCGATCGCGATGATCTCCACGGAACCGTCCTCTACCTCGGGCACCTCGAGCGCAAACAGGCCGCGCACCAGCTCCGGGTGCGTGCGCGACAGGTTGACCTGCACATTGCGCTCACTCTTGTTCACGCCCACCACATACGCCTTGACGCGGTCGCCGTGGGTGAGGCGCTCGCCCGGAATCTGCTCAGCGGGCAGGAGAATGCCGTCCTGCGGATCCGCCTCGGTGCCCAGCTGGACGATGGTCAGGCCGCGTGCCTCCGCGTTGGCGTCGCGCTGCACCACGCCGGAGACGACGTGGCCCTCGAACTCTGAGTAGGCGGTGTAGACACGCCCTGCCTCCGCTTCGCGCAAGCGACGCTTGATGGCGTCGCGCACCGCGGGAGCGCCGATACGGGAGAAGTTGACCGGCGTGCTGTCGTACTCAGAGACGACCTCGCCGTCCTCGTCCAACTCGCTGACCATGACGTGCACATCGCCGGTGTCTGGGTCGATGTCCACGCGAGACTTGGTGTTTTCGTCCGGCTTCCCGTCACGGTAATCCAGGTACGCAAACAAAAGCGCGCTCGCGATGGTGGTGAGCAGGTCGTCGACAGCGATGCCCTGCTTGTCCTCAATCACTTTGAGCGCGTTCAAGTCAATATTCACTTGTTGTTCCTTCCAGGTAAGCCGGGTGAGCCCCGGAGCTTACTCGTCTCCTACTTCTTCGTACGCAGCGTCGACCAGCTCCTGCTCGGCAGCCGGTGGCGCTTTGAACTCAATTTCTACCACTGCCTTCGGCATTTCGGAAACCAGGCGGGTTTCCACGCGCGGCTGCTTGGCGCCGCGCTCGATGAGCACGACACGATCCTCAGCATCGTTGAGCGCACCGATGCGCCACGTCTCCTTCTTTCCGTCGGCGTCCAGCAGGGCGACGGCTCGGCCGCGGTTCCGGCGCCAGTGCCGCGGCGCGGTCAGCGGCATGTCCACCCCGGGCGTGGTCACTTCGAGGGTGTAGCCGGCGCCGAAGTTGAGGTCCCCGGCGGACTCGTGGGCGTCGAAAAGCTCACTGAGCTCGTTGGAAACGACCTCCAGCTCGTCCAACGTGGGGTGCTCGTCGCCGTCGAGGGCGACGACCACCTGTGATTTCTTGCCGGCGCGCACGGCGCGGATCTGCTCAACATCCAGGTCGTGGTTGCGCGCGATGGGGGTGACAATGTCCTCGAGCTGCTCGGGTGTAGGAAAAGCCATGGCCCCCACCCTATCGTGTACGGTTTTGCGGGTGAAGAAACTCGTCGCCCTTGCTATGTCCGCCCCCGTCGCGCTTTCGCTCGCATCCTGCGACGCGCTCGATGTGGTCGGGCCGCGCCCCAACGCCGACCTCGTCGCGCTCGCCCAGCAGGCAGTCGCCGATGAGCAGGCGCTTGGCGACGCCCCGCTCGCCCACACCCGCGCCATGCAGGCGCAGCAGCTGTTCGACGAGGTTGAGCGCCTCTGCGGCACCACCGAGTCCGGCGAGTTGCCGAGCACCTGCAAGGTGGAACGCACGCCCGGCGAGTCGGCGGGCAACCCCGACGAGGTGTCCGCGGCCGACCACGCGGCGGACGCGCTTACGGAGGCAGCCGCAGACGTGCCGGAGGAATCCGTCGCGCTGGTGACTGCCCAGGCGATCGATCTGCGCGTGGCAGCTGGAGCGGAGCCCGCTGCAGACGCAGACAGCGCAGACTCCGAGATCACCAACGAGGCCGACCTGGACGCCGCCCGCGAGATGCTGCGCCGGGAGTACGCGGCGCAGTACGGCTTTTCCATGGCCACTGCGTACGCGGACGACGCGCTTGACCAGCGACTCGAGGCGCTGCGCGACGCCTCCGACGAGCGTGTGCGCGCCCTCGTCACCGCGCTCGAGCCCAGCGGCGACGTCCCGGAGGCCGCCCCGGGCTACGTATTCGAGGGCGTCCCGGCGCCTGCCGACGTCGCCTCCGCCGGCGCCTACGCGCAGACCCAGCAGCAGGCGCTCACTGACCAGTGGCGCGCCACCGCCGCCAACGCCGAGGGCCCCCAGTTCCGTCGCCTGGCTATTCAGCTCGCCGCAGAGTCGCAGGGGGCGTAGCCCAGCCAGGTTGGCAGGGCGGGGGTGGCCGCCCCGGGCGCTACTGCGCCAGCTGCTCCGCGACCAGCTCGCGGACCTTCTCCACGACCTCGTCGGCCGGCACCTCGAGCGTTTCGCCACCACGGATACGCAGCTCCACGTTTCCGTCCGCGAACGCGCGACCCAGGATCACAATGAACGGCATGCCGAGGAGCTCGGCATCCTTGAACTTTACGCCTGGGGAAACCTTCGGGCGGTCGTCGAAAAGCACCTCGAGCCCGGCATCTGAGAGCTCAGCGGCGATCTGATCGCCAGCCTCGAGCGCTGCCTTGTCCTTGTTGGCCACCGCCACGTGGACCTGGTACGGCGCGATCGCGACCGGCCAGACCAGCCCCTTGTCATCGTGGCGTTGCTCGGCCACCACCGCCATCATGCGAGAGACACCGATGCCGTAGGAGCCCATCGTCGGCACGGCGCGCTTGCCGTTCTCGTCCAGGATCTGCACGTCCATGGCCTCGGTGTACTTGCGGCCCAGCTGGAAGATGTGGCCCAGCTCGATACCGCGCGCCAGCTGCACAGTGCCGTTGCCCTCGGGCGCCGGGTCGCCCTCGCGGACCTCGGCGGCCTCGACGAAGGCGTCGACGGTGAAGTCGCGGCCGGCGACCAGGCCCACCATGTGCTTCTGCGGGGCGTCCGCGCCGGTGATCCAGCTGGAGCCCTCGACCACGCGCGGGTCCGCGAGCACCCGCACGCCGTTGGCCTGCAACGCGCGCGGGCCGACGTAGCCCTTGACCAGGAAGTCGGTGTTCTTGAAGTCTTCGTCGCTGGCCAGCTCGAAGGTCGCCGGCTCGAGCGCTGCCTCCAGGCGCTTCTCGTCCAGTTCGCGATCGCCTGGCAGCAAGACCCCGGTCAGCTGCGGGCCGACCTTGTTGCCGTCCTCGTCCACCGCGCGCGGGTCGTCGACCTTGATCACCATGCACTTGAGGGTGTCGGAGGCCTGGACGGGCGCGCCGTCAACAAGCACCTGCTCCTTGTTGGCCCACTCCACGAGCGCATCGATGGTCTCGGAGGCCGCGGTGTCGTACTCCTGCGCCTCCGGCTGACCCTCGATCGGGGTCGCGGCCGGCGGGACCGTGACAACGGCTTCCACGTTTGCGGCGTAGTCGCCCTCGGAGGAGACGACGAAGGTGTCCTCGCCGTTTTCGCTGTACGCGAGGAACTCCTCGGAGGCCGAGCCGCCCATCGCGCCGGAGGTGGCCTTACAGATCTCGTAGCGGATGCCCACGCGGCCGAAAATGCGCTGGTAGGTCGCGCGGTGCTTCGCGTACGACGCGTCCAGGCCCTCGTCCGACATGTCGAAGGAGTAGCTGTCCTTCATCACAAACTCGCGGCCGCGCAGGATGCCCGCGCGCGGACGCGCCTCGTCGCGGTACTTGGTCTGAATCTGGTACAGCGTGACCGGGAAGTCCTTGTAGCTGGAGTACAGATCCTTCACCGTCTGCGTGAACATTTCCTCGTGCGTGGGGCCGAGCAGCATGTCGGCGCCCTTGCGGTCCTTGAGGCGGAACAGGTCGTCGCCGTACTCGTCCCAGCGGTTGGTCGCCTCGTACGGCTCCTTCGGCAGCAGCGCGGGGAAGAGCAGCTCCTGGCCGCCCATCGCGTCCATCTCCTCGCGCACAACGCCCTCAATCTTGCGCATCGTGCGCAGACCAAGCGGCAGCCACGAGTACACGCCCGGCGCGGCACGGCGGATGTAGCCGGCGCGAACGAGCAGCTTGTGGCTGGGGACTTCGGCGTCGGCGGGGTCTTCGCGCAGGGTGCGCAGGAACAGCTGAGAGAGGCGTGTAATCATGCGCACAATCCTAGCGCTAAGGTTGTGAGCCATGCTGATCGTCCTCCCACCTTCCGAGACCAAGGCGCCCGGCGGCCAGGACGCACCGATGAGCGTGTCCTTTCCCGCGCTCGACCCGATCCGCACCGGCCTCATTCGCGACCTCACGGCGCTGCCCGTCGAGGAGATGATGGCCGAGCTGAAGATCCCCGCTTCCAAGCGCGCGGAGGCGGAGGAAAACCTGCACCTGGCTCAGGCCCCGGTGATGCCTGCCATCTTCCGCTACACGGGCGTGCTTTTCGACGCCCTGTCCGCCCCCACCCTCCCCACTGCCTGCCTGGAGCGCTTAGCGGTCGGCTCCGCGCTCTTTGGTGTCGTGCGCGCCGGCGATATGATCCCCCGTTACCGGCTCTCCGGCGGTGCCCGCCTCGGCGGCGCCACGCTGAAGTCCCGCTGGGGCACCGCGATTACCGACGTCCTCGCAGACTTCCCCTTCGTCGTCGACCTCCGCTCCGGCACGTACCAAAAGCTCGGCCCCGTCCCCGGCGCGGCCACCGTGCGCGTCGAATCCGTGCAGCCCGACGGGTCGCGCAAGGTGGTCAGCCACTTCAACAAGCAGTACAAGGGTGAGCTTGCCCGGGCCCTCGCGCTTGGCGACGCCACCGTGACCTCCCCCGACGATGTCGCCCACGTCGCCCACGCCGCCGGCTTGACCGCGGAAGTGCACGGCACCCAGGTCACGCTGGTCGTGTGAGGTGCATTTCCGTGAGGTCGAGCATGCGGGTGACGGCGGTGAGGAACGCGTGGGCGTCGGCAAGCAACTGCTCCGGCGACACGCGAACCACGACATAACCGGCGTTCTGGAGGTGCTTCTCGCGCTCCCGTTCCTCGCGGATCGCTGCGTCGGTCGGGGCGAAGGTGGTGCCGTCGTATTTTTGCGCGCCGTCGATCTCCACGATGAGGCGACCGCGCAGCAGGTCCGCCATGTACAGGTTGGGCGGGACGGCAATGCGCGCGTTGACCTGCCAGTCGCCGATGCCTGCCTGTAGCAGCAGCGCGCGGGCGTAGGACTCGTAGGGCGACAGGGAATTGTCCACCGCGTGCGCGATCACCCGGCGTAGCGTCTCGATGCCCCGGATACGACCCAGCCTGGCTGCATGCTCCTCGACCCGGTGCCGTGGTATGCCCTCGCGGAGAAGCCAGTCCATCGCGACGAGTCCTTCTGCGAAGCCATGACGCAAAGCGATCTCGAACACGGTGGTCAGCGGATCCGTCGTGCGGAGACGATCGAAGCTGCGCGGTGCAGTATTTCCTGGCGACCTATCCCGGTACACCACACCCGGCGGCCACTGCTTCCGAGACGGCGCCTTCCCTCGCTGTGCTACTAGCTCCACTGGTTCCGGTGTCGTGGCAATTACCCAGATATCGAGGAGTCGTGCCGCCGATCGCCCGGACAACACGGCTTTCGGCACTGTGCAACCGACCGAGTACGCCTCCAGCCACCGCTTCTCGTGGTATCGCAACTCCTTCCATTCCGTCACGCTGATGAAAAACCGTGTTGACACCTTATGGAACGCCACCGGGTGCCTCCGGTATGCGAGCCAATCGTGTTCACGCTTCCTGTCCATGAGCTTGTTCGCCAGCTCTCGCTTCCTCCCCGAATCCATACTGGTGTTTCTATCAGATGTCGTCTGTTTCGTCTATCTGTCGGGGGCTCTTCTTCCATAACAAGGGTGCAAATGGCGCTAGCTCCGTTTGGCCGTCGGGTGGAATCACGACCTGGGGTTTCTCGCCGCGACGTTTTGCAAATGGCGCTAGCTCCATTTGGAGTTCGCGCCAACTCACGAACTGGGGTTTCTCGCCGCGACGTCTTGCAAACGGCGCTAGCTCCGTTTGAAGTTCGCGCCAACTCGCGACCTGGGGTTTTCCACACGCCCGGCGCACAAATGGAGCTAGCTCCGTTTGTCAGCCGCACCGCCTCCCGCCTACGCTCACCTCATGCAAGCCCGCAAGTACTACGCCGCCACGGTCTTCGTCTACCTCGCCACGCTGGCGTACATACTGCTGCGTTGGGACTCCATCCCGGACCCGATCCCGGTGCATTTCGACATCGCGGGCAACCCCGACCAGTACACGCCAAAGACGTTTTTCGGCGCGACCGCCTTACTCTGGATCGGCGCAGTCATCTCAACCGCAGTCGCCTGCTGCGTGCCGCCACGCGCCATGGTTCGCCGCACCACGGATGTACCGAGCACCTCCCCGATCCCGTTTTCGGAGGCCAACGCGGCACGTGTCGAACTACTCACCGATAAGACGGCCACCTTCGTCTCCCAAACCATCTTTGGCATGGCGGTGTGCATGTGCCTGAGCGCGCTCTCGTCAGCTCACCTCACTCCGTTCAACTGGCTGCTCCCCGCAGTCTGGATCGTGTTCACCATCGGCGTCGTGGTGCTCGCTATCGCGTTGACGCTCAACACCGGCAAGCAGGTCCTGGCGCTGCCCACAGACGAGGACGAGCAGATCCGCAACGAGCACTTCCGCTACGCCGGCGGCATGGGCGTCTACAGCGAGTCGCAGGACCCGGCGCCGATCGCGGTATTCCCGTCCAACCCAGGCAAACTCCAGATCAACACCGCGCACGAGCAGGGTCGCCGCTACCTGTGGCGGGCTGGCATCGCGATCACAGCGTCCGCAGTGGCCTGCATCGTCTTCGCCGCCGTCATGTAAGCGAGACTGATATGCGCCCGTTCCACCTCCTCGTCTCCATGCTCGCTGCCGTGGCCCTGTCCGCCTGCCAGTTTCCCGGACAGGACCAGCCGACGGTGACCAAGATCGTCGACGGCGACACCCTCGACGTTGACCGCGACGGGGAGACCGTGCGCGTCCGCCTGCTCAACATCGACACTCCTGAACGGGGTGAGTGCCTCTACCAGGAGGCCACAGACCGGCTTACCGAGCTCGCCCCGCCGGGCACCCGCGTGCACCTCGAGCACGACGAGGAGCGCCAGGACCGCTACGGCCGCGAGCTTGCCGCTGTCTTCGCCGGCGACGTATTCGTCAACGAGCAGCTCGCCACCGAGGGTTTGGCCCGCGCAGTCACCTACGAGCCGAATCACGCCTACACCTCGCGCATGGAGTCCGCCCAGGCCCGCGCCCGTACTACCCACCTTGGTATCCACGCCGTGCCGACCGAGTGTTTGCTCCCCACCGATACTGCCCGTCGCGCGTACGAGCTCCACGCCGAGGACGCGCAGCACCAGGCGTTTTACCGCGACGCTGCCAACGCCGCCCCCAACTTCACGTACAAAGACCAGGCCCTGGAGTTCATCGACGGCCTAGACTAGGGCCATGGAGCAATTGCTTATCGACGCCCACGAGATCCTCACAAACGCCAACCACGTCGAAGTGTTTACCGGCGCCGGCATGAGTGCCGACAGTGGCATCGCCACGTACCGGGATGCGGAGACTGGGGTGTGGGAGCGTGTGGATCCGGTGGCGATGGCGTCGATAAGCGCATGGCACGACGACCCGGAGACGATGTACGCCTGGTACCTCTGGCGGGCTCAGCTGTCGCAGCGCGCCGAGCCGAACGCCGGGCACCGGGCAATTGCGGCATCGCGCGGGATGACGGTGACGACGCAGAACATCGACAACCTGCACGAACGCGCGGGCAGCGAGGATGTCGTGCACCTACACGGCTCACTATTCGCCTTCCGTTGCACCGACTGCGACACCCCGTACGAGGAGCCGATCGCGCTGCCGGAGGAGCCGGTTGAGCGGATCGCGCCGCCGGAGTGCCCGGTGTGCGGCGGGCTCGTGCGCCCGGGCGTGGTCTGGTTCGGCGAAGCGCTGCCGCAGGACGAGTGGGCCGAGGCAGAACGCCGCATGAAGACTGCGGATGCGCTGCTTATCGTCGGCACCTCTGGCGTGGTCTACCCCGCCGCGGGCCTGCCACTAATGGCGCACGCGCGAGAGATCCCGATCGTGGAGGTCACGCCGCAACCGACGGACCTCTCGCACCTGGCCGACGTGGTCGTGCCTGCCACCGCGGCGGAGGCGCTGCCGCGGATCCTGCAGGGGCGGATCAATAGTGGTAGCGAGCTTGCAGAATAATGAGCGTTTCGCCTTCAAGGATGTAAACCAATCGGTGCTCTTCGGTGATGCGCCGTGACCAGGCTCCGGCAATACCGTATTTCAGCGGCTCCGGCTTACCAATCCCCTCGAATGGATCACGCATCATGTCTTTGAGCAGTTGATTCACCCGTTTCAGGATCTTCCGATCCTTCTGCTGCCAGTAGAGGTATTCCTCCCAAGTGTATGGCGTTCAGGCGAGCTGCATTCATGCATCCAGGTCGATGTCATGCGTGACGGCTTGACCACTACGCGCCTGTTCGTTGGATTCCAAGAGCCGACGCGCGTTCGCTGGAGAGCGGAAGAGATTCGCGGTCTCCACCCAGGAGGAATAGTCCTCCGCGGACATCAGCACCGCGTTACCGCTACGGGAAACGATCTCGACCGTGTCCCGGTCTTGGTTCACCTTCTCAATGAGAGGGAGCAGGGTTCGGCGCGCCTCCGAAGCACTGATAGTCATTTGCTACCTCCAGATCGTTGTACCACCCATGATTCGCCCTACCGAGCCCGCAGCACAGTAAACGTCGCGTCGCGAGCGACCTGCTCCACCTCGCCGAAACGGCGCTCCACCTCCCCGCGGTAGCGCAGGTGCGAGTTATGCACCACGTACAGATCGCCGCCGGTGGCGAGCAGGCGCGCGGCGGCGTCGAGGAGGTGCTGGACGAGCGTGGCGTCGATGGTCGTGCCCGCGTGGAAGGGCGGGTTCAGCGCAATGGTGTCGAAGGACGCGTCCGGCAGCTGCGAGCCGGCATCGTCCCAGGTGGCCTCCAGGCCGATGACGCGGGCAGAAAGGACCGCGTCTGCGTCCGAATCTGTGGCGATCGCACCTTCGAAACCCCTGCTCACCGAACCGTTGCCGCACCCGAGGTCCAGCAGGCGACCAGGCTCCTGGGGCAGGCACGAGCGCAGCAGCTCGCCGCCGCGGTCCGGCTTGGCGCCGGAGAAGACGCCGCCGATGGCTACCAACCCCCGCTGCGAAACTGGCTCGTACGTGACCTCGCGCGCCCCCGACGCCACCAGGCACCGGAACTTGCCGCGCCCCCGCGATCCGTGGACGTCATTGAAGGAATCTGCCAGCACCGAGTTCATGCCGCGAGAAAGGTGCTTGTTGTTCGCCCCGAGAACCAGGCGCGCCTCCGCGAATCCGGCGCCGGCGATGGAGCGGGCAAGGTAGTCGAGCCGGGCCAGGGACTTCGTCATCTCGCCGAGCCCGACCGCGACGCCAGCACCGGAACCCAGGCCGGCGAGCAGCTCGTCCAACCGCACGTCGCCTGCAATCTCCGCGCCGAGCGCCAACGCGGCCTGACTACGCGCATAGTCCGGGTCCAGAAACAGCACGCAAGCACCCGTCGCCACGGCCTGACGCGTCAGATCCAAGGTCGGGTCGTAGCAAACGAGCAAGGTATCCGGCACCCCACCGTCAACTGCGGTGTCCCAGATCAGGCTATCCAGCGCTCGCAAGACCAGCGACCTCCCCAATCACGTACACGGCGGGCGAGGCGATCCCTTCGGACTCCATCGTATCGGCCAGCGTCGACGCGGTTGCGCGCACGACGCGCTGCGAGGCAGTCTCGCCTTCCTGCACGGCCACTGCCGGCGTCGAAGGGGGAAGCCCTGCGCTCACCAGCGTCGAGGCGATTTCGCGGACGTGGCGCACGCCCATGATCACGCAGATGGACCCGCCAACCCGCGCGAGCGCCTCCCAATCCACCAGCGACTCCGGGTTCGACGGCGCAAGATGCCCGGAAACCACCGTGAAGGAGTGCGTCACCCCGCGCTGGGTCACGGGCACACCCGCCGCTGCGGGTACTGAGATCGCGCTGGTCACGCCCGGCACCACTCGGCACGGCACCCCGGCGGCCGCGCACACCTGCAGCTCCTCGAAACCGCGGCCAAACACGTACGGGTCCCCGCCTTTCAGGCGAACGACGCGCTTGCCCGCCAGCGCGTGTTCCACCAGCAGTTCATTGGTGCGTTCCTGGGCGACCTGTTTGCCGTAGGGGAGCTTGGAGACGTCGATAAGCTCCTTGCTCGACACGTCCAGGAACTCCTCAAGCTGGCTGGCGGGGCCGAGGTGATCGGTGAGGATCACGTCGGCGGCTTCGAGCGCGCGCAGGCCGCGGATGGTCAGGAGGTCCCATTCGCCCGGGCCCCCTCCGACGAGTGTGACTTCTCCGATGCTCATAGGCTCCCAGTCTAGGCTGGGACCATGCATCAACCCACGCTTGCCCACACGTTCGCCGACGCGCTGCCGGACATGGCGGTGCCGCTGCCTGGCACGCAGGTTCCGGGCGCGGAGCTCATCGTGCTCAACGAGCCGCTCGCCCGCGAGCTCGGCCTCGACCCCGAGTGGCTGCGCAGCCCAGAGGGCGTGGCGTGGCTCGCCGGATCCGCAGGCGGGCACGCCACCGCGTATTCGGGCCATCAGTTCGGCCAGTTCGTGCCAGTGCTTGGCGACGGCCGCGCGCTCCTCCTCGGCGACACCAATGGACGCGAAATCCAGCTCAAGGGATCGGGGCTCACCCCGTTTTCCCGCCCCGGCTCCGACGGGCTCGGCGCCATCGGCCCGATGCTGCGCGAGTACCTGATCAGCGAGTTCATGCACGCCATCGGCATCCCCACCACGCGCTCGCTCGCGGTGCTTCGCACCGGCGAAACGGTCGTCCGCCAGCAAGGCCCGGTGCCCGCGGGCATCGTCGTGCGCGTCGCCACCTCCCACCTGCGCGTCGGTTCCCTGCAGTACGCGGCGCAGCAGTCGCGCGACCTGGTCGGCGACGTCATTGCCGCCGCAGGCTTCGACGGGCCCGCGGAGCTGCTGGATACCGTGATCGACCGCCAGATCGATCTGGTCAACCGGTGGATGCGCGTCGGCTTCGTGCACGGCGTGATGAATACGGACAACGTGGCACTGTCCGGCGAGACGATCGACTACGGGCCGTGTGCGTTCACGCAGCGGTTCGACGGCGCGGCGTCGTTCTCTTCCATCGACGCGCAGGGCCGCTACGCCTTTGGCAACCAGCCGGGCATCCTGGCGTGGAACATGGTCCGCCTCGCGGAGACGCTGCTGCCAGAGCTGGGCCAGGAGCGGGCCCAGGAGATCCTGTCCACGCTGCAGGCGCGGTGGGACAAGACCTGGAGCCACTACGTCGGCGCGCACGCGGAGGGTTTGATGCTCGCGCAGGACATCACCACGTACAACCGGGAACACGGAATGCCTTTCGGCGGCACCGAGCCCAACAAGGACGGCACGTATCCGGGCCCCATCTATATTCCCCGCAACCACATGCTGGACGCGGCGATCACGGCGGCGGAACGCGACGGGGACGTCGCTGCCTACCTCGCGCTGCTGCAGGCGGTGACGCATCCTTACGACGAGGCCGCCGGCGAGGAGTGGATGGCCCTACCGGAAAAGCCGGGGCCGTTCCGTACCTTCTGCGGTACGTAAACGGCCCCGGCCTGGTCACGCCGGTGGGGTGACTACTTCTTGTCCTCGAGCTTCAGCGTCTTCTCGGTCCAGGCCCACTGCTTGTCGTAGGCCTCCTTGTTGTCCTTGAGGGACTTGCCGTAGGTGGGGAACATCTCGTGGAGCTCCTCGCGCCACTCGATCATCCGCTCACCGAAGCAGCGCTCGAGCAGCTCGAGCATCGCGGACGGGGTGATGGATGCGCCCGGGGACGCACCGAGAATGCCGGCGATGGAGCCGGACTGGTCGTTGACCAGCGCCGTGCCAAACTCGAGGGAGCCGAAGGACGGTGCCGGCGCGGGCTTGATCACCTGCACGCGCTGACCCGCGACGACAACCTCCCAGTCCTTCGGATCGGCCTCCGGGTAGTACTCGTGCAGGACGTCCATCTTGCCGTCGAAGTCGCGGAAGACCTCCTCCACCAGGTACTTGACCAGGCCGAAGTTGGTGGCCGCAACGCCCAGGTAGGACGGGATGTTGTCCGGGCGGATGGACTTGAACAGGTCCAGGTACGAGCCCTTCTTCAGGAACTTCGGGGTCCAGCCGCCGTACGGGCCGAAGAGCAGAGACTCCTCGCCGTCGATGACGCGCAGGTCCAGGTGCGGCACGGACATCGGCGGGGCACCGACCTTCGCCTTGCCGTAGACCTTTGCCTTGTGCTGGGCGACGAGCTCCTGGTTGGTGGTGCGCAGCCACATGCCAGAGATGGGGAAGCCGGCGTAGCCGCGGACCTCGGGCACGCCCGCCTTGCGCAGCAGGTCCAGGGCGTATCCGCCCGCGCCGACGAAGACGAAGCGCGCGCGGGTGACCTTCTTGTCACCCGTGTGCACGTTGCGCACGGTGACCTTCCAGAAGTTGCCCTCGCGCTTGAGGTTGGTCACATCGTGACCGTAGCGGATTTCGGTGCCCGCCTGGGTGGCTGCGTCGAAGAACTGGTTACACAGCGCGCCGTAGTTGATGTCCGTACCCGCGTCGGTCCAGGAGATCGCGACGGGCTCGGCATCAAAGTCGCGGCCCTTGGCCATCAGCGGCAGTTTCTCGGCGAACACGTCCTGGTCGTCGGTGAACTGCATGTTGGGGAACATGTGGTTTGCAGATAGCGCGTCGTAGCGGCGACGCAGGTAGTCAATCTGGTCGTCGCCCTGCGCGAAGGAGACGTGCGGGACCGGGTTGATGAACTCGCTCGGATCGCCCAGCACGCCGTGCTCGATCTGGTGGGACCAGAACTGGCGGGAGACCTGGAACTTCTCATTAATCGCCATCGCCTTGGAGACGTCGATGCGGCCGTTCTTCTCCGGCGTGTAGTTCAGCTCGCACAGCGCGGAGTGTCCGGTGCCGGCGTTGTTCAGCGCGTAGGAGGACTCCTGCGCAGGCCCCTCGAGGCGCTCGTAGATCACCTGGGTCCAGTTTGGCTCGAGCTGGCGGAGCATAGCGCCGAGTGTCGCGGACATGATACCGGCGCCGATGAGGAGGACGTCCACCTCATCGTCGTAGCGGTTGGCTGCTGTATCAGACATCGTGATTTCCCTCATTCACTGTGTATTCATTGCGAGTGCACCTCGCCTTCACGTCACCCATCCACAATACGCCAGTTGCCTCCGCCATTGTCCACCCATACCCCCGGATAATGGTACGATGTTTGGCCTGCGTGGCACGGCTTTCACGCTTCTCGACGCCACCGTGCACCCCACCCCCTTCGCTAGGATCAGTGACATGACAAAGACCCCGGAGAACACCCCCGCAGGCGCTTGGGACGGCGTGACGTCGACAAGCATGAGCCCCGACTGGTACCCCGACGTGCTCGGTGACGGATTTGAATCCGCGTTCCTCCCGCAGGGCAAGGACCCTGATACCGGGAAGGGCACGCGCGCCACCATTGTGCGAACGAGCCTCAATGCGGACGCGATTGATCCGACAAAACCCGCGATCCTCTGGGTACACGGGATGAGCGACTACTTCTTCCAGACTCACGTCGCCGAGGAATTCACCGCCGCCGGGTACGCCTTTTACGCCATCGACCTGCGCAGGTGCGGGCGCTCGCGGCAGAACGGCGAGTACTGGCACTACACCGAGGACCTTGCCAACTACTTCCCCGAGCTCACGGACGCGCTGCATGTCATCGCCGCCGAGCGCGGCGAGGGCGCGAAGGTCGTCCCGCTCGCGCACTCCGCCGGCGGGCTCATCACCTCGCTGTGGGCGGACTGGCTGCGCCGGGAGCGGCCCGCGGACCACGCGCGGCTGGCGGGCCTGATGCTCAACAGCCCATGGATCGACATGCAGTTCTCTCCCCTGCTGGTCAAGACGGTCAAGCCGGTCCTCAAGGTGGGCGGCGGCATGCTCCCGCGCGTGCCTTTGCCGGGAGGGTCCCTCTCCACCTACGGCGAGTCGCTGCACGTGGACCACAACGGCGAGTGGGACTTCAATACGAAGTGGAAGCCGTTAGGCGGGCACACGAAGTACGCGGGCTGGCTCAAGGCGATTGTGGATGGCCAGGAACGGATCCACTGCGACGACGTGGATACCGGAGTCCCGCTGCTCACCCTCGTGTCCTCCCACTCCTACCTGGGCAAGGAGTACTCCCCCGCCGCGGACACTGCCGATACGGTGCTGGACGTCGACCAGATCCGCACGTGGGCGCCGCACCTTGCTCAGGACTGCGTGATCGCCACCATCGACGGCGCGCGCCACGACGTCTTCTTGTCCGGGAAATACGCTCGCGAGTCCGCGTTCAAGGCGTGTACCTCCTGGTTGGACGAGCTGCCGCACCACTAAGCCGCCCCAAAACGCCTCTCAAATCCCAATTGTCCCAAACTCAACATAGACGTATATATAGAGGAGTCATCGCATGACCGATCAGCACACCGAGCACACTGAGCACACCGAGCACACCGAGCACTATGACCTCATCATCGTCGGCGCCGGCTCCGGCAACAGCGTGCTCACGCCGGACTTCGACGACAAAAAAGTCGCCATCGTGGAAGAGGGCACGTTTGGTGGCACCTGCCTCAACGTCGGCTGCATTCCGACGAAGATGTTCGTCCTTGCCGCCGATACTGCACTCCAGGCCCGCGAGGCCGAGCGGCTCAACGTAGATCTGGAATATCGCGGTGCCGACTGGAAGGCCATCCAGCAGCGCGTCTTCGGGGATCGCGTGGACCAGATCGCGGCCGGCGGCGAGGCATACCGACGCGGCGACGAGTGTCCGAACGTGACCGTGTACGACATGCACGCACGGTTCGTGGGGCCGAAGACGTTGGTGACGGGGCAAGGGGGCGCCGAGAAGCAAATCAGCGCCGACACAATCATCCTGGCCGTCGGCGCGCGTCCATTCATTCCCGAGTGGGCCGAGGGCGTGCCGTTCCACACGAACGAGGACATCATGCGCCTGCCGGATCTGCCGAAGTCGCTCACGATCGTGGGCGGTGGCTTCATCGCCATGGAGTTCGCGCACATCTTTGACGCGCTTGGCTGCGAGGTGACCATCGTGAATCGCTCACCGCTCATGCGCGCACTCGACGCCGACATCCACGAGCGCTTCAACGCACTTGCCACCGAGCGCTTCACCACCCACATCGGCCGTACCGTCACGTCCGCGCGCGGCGACGAGCACTCGGTGGAGCTCACGCTTGACGACGCCACCGTCATCACCTCCGAGGCCCTCCTCATCGCCACCGGACGTGTGCCCAACGGTGACCGACTCGACGCCGCCGCCGGTGGCGTCGAGCTCCGCGAGGACGGGCGCATCACGGTTGACGAGTACGGCCATACCACCGCCGACGGCGTCTGGGCTCTCGGCGATGCCTCTTCCCCGTACCAGCTCAAGCACGTGGCCAACGCGGAGCAGCGCGCGGTGACCCACAACGTCATTGCAGCGATGAAGGATTCCGACGACTTCGTGCCGATGCCGCACCAGCACGTACCTTACGCCGTGTTCACACACCCGCAGATCGCGTCGGTGGGCCTGACCGAGCAGGAAGCTCGCGACGCCGGCCACGACGTCACCATCAAGGTCCAGAATTACGGCGATGTGGCCTACGGCTGGGCGCTCGAGGACACGACTGGTGTGGTGAAGCTCGTTGCCGACCGCCAGTCTGGCAAACTCCTGGGAGCTCACCTCATCGGACCGCAGGCCTCCACCCTGATCCAGCAATTGGTCACCATCATGGCGTTTGACCTGGACTTGCGTGAAATTCCGCGCCGCCAGTACTGGATCCACCCGGCGTTGCCGGAAGTGGTGGAGAATGCGCTTTTGGGCCTCGACCTGGACTTTTGCGAATTCTAGACCCTTCGGCCACCCCCGTTGTGGGGGATGTATCGCTTTCCAGGAAAAACATAGAATCAGGCAGCAAAAACCCACGTCAGATAATGGTTGTGTAACAGGAACCCCAAAAGCCACGATACGAAAGACCTCGTTTTCACGATTCTTGAACTTTTTTCGCGGTTCACTTGTGCATTCCTGCCGGCAATCCATTAGTGTGGTTTTTCGACACCGGGATCCGAGTCCATCGGGCTTGTCATTCGGTCCTAGGAGCTTCGGCCCCTGGATTTTCTCCGTTAATCCCCGGACGTCTTGCAAGTACTATCAGAGAAGGATTTCGTTTCATGCGTAATTTCCGTAAGGCAGCCCTCGCAGGCGCAACCGCAGTCGCCCTGGCTTTCGGCTCCACCACCATTGCCGCAGCTGAAGAGACTGCCGCCCCGGAGACCACCACCCAGACCCCGGCCGACGCTAAGAAGCCGTCCGCTTCCACCAAGATCGGCGCTTCCCTCGACGCCTACGACAAGAACGGCAACGCTACCGGCGCTGACGGCGAGGCCATCTTCGGCTCCGAAAAGCCCGGCTTCGGCGAGCAGCCGGGTTGGGCAAAGGCTTTCTACGCCACGACCATCTTCGCCGCTGTCTCCGCACTGGTCGGCCTGGTCGTCGGCCCGGCCTACAACTTCGTTGTCCACGGCCTCCCGAACATGTAAGTCGCGGAATTCCGCACACAACAACTAACGACTTTCTCGAAAGAAGGAACATCAATGCGTAACTTCCGCACCGCAGCAGTTGCATCCGCAACCGCACTGACCGTCGCTTTCGGTGGCGTCGCCGTCGCGTCCGCTGAGACCACGGAGACCCCGGCCACCACCGAGGCTTCCTACGAAAAGCCGGCGAACCGTCCGAAGGCCGAGACCGAGAACAAGGACAACTCCGTCGCATTCAAGGGCTTCGACGGCCGCGAGGGCGACAAGTCCTTCAACGAGTCCATCTCCGACGGCACCGAGGGCCTCTTCAACGGCAAGGGTTCCTCCCACTACGTCAACGATGCGGATAAGCCGTTCTACGGCGTTGACGCATTCGGCAAGGAGAAGAACGCCGAGGCTCTCCCGCAGTGGGCTCGCATCTGGATCGACGGCACCATCGTCTCCGCGATCGGCGCTCTCGTTGGCCTGGTCATCGCAGGCTTCAACTTCGCTTCCTACAACGGCCTGATCAAGCTGTAAGAAGCACTGCTCAGGACTTCTGAGTCCTAGCAAAGAATTACCTCCCCACCGTCTCGGTGCGGGAGGTTTTTTCGTGTGCTTTGGGGGGTTGTCTCAGCTGCCTGGAACACGAACGTTTTGTCCGCTCCCGTGCATGGCGCTAGCTCCAAGTACGAACTACCGCGGAGGAAACCCCAGGTCGTGGTGTTCCCGCCGACCACATGGAGCTAGCGCCATGTGCAAGGCCACGCCGTCAAGGCGAAGACACAGCCCCGGAGAAGAACCAACCTAGCTCCCCAGCATGAGCTGACCGGCGGCGTACTGCTCGTCCGGGATGGTGAGGATCTCGTTGCCGTCGTCGGTGATCACCAGGGTGTGCTCGAACTGCGCCGTGAATTCCCCGTCTCGGTTCTGCACCGTCCAGCCGTCGTCCCAGATGTCGTATTCGAGCCCTCCGAGGTTGATCATCGGCTCCACGGTGAGCGTCATTCCCGGCTCCAGCACATCACGGTACGTATCGGAGTCGTAGTGCAGCACAACCAGACCGTTGTGGAAGGTAGTGCCCACACCGTGACCGGTAAAGTCCGTGACCACGTTGTAGCCGAAGCGCTGCGCGTAGGACTCGATCACGCGGCCGATCACGTTGATCTCGCGGCCAGGCTTTGCCGCCTTGATGCCGCGCATCGTCGCCTTGTACGTGCGCTCGACCAGGTCCCGGTGTTCCTGCGACACGTCACCAGCGAGGAAGGTCGCATTCGTATCCCCGTGCACTCCGTTCTTGTACGCCGTGACATCGATGTTAACGATGTCGCCTTCCTCAATCACCGTCGTATCCGGAATCCCGTGGCACACGATCTCATTCAGCGACACGCAGCAGGACTTGGTGAATCCGCGGTACCCCAGCGTCGACGGGTACGCGCCGTGGTCGCACATGAACTCGTGCGCAATACGATCGATCTCATCGGTAGTCACACCGGGCTTTACCGCCGCGCCGGCCACAGCAAGCGCGTTTGCCGCAATTTTCGACGCCTCGCGCATACGCTCCACAGTCTCAGCCGTCTGCACGAGCGGCTCGCCGACGTTCTCCTGAACGTCGTCCTTCCACGCGTACTCCGGACGCTCGATGTCCTTGGGCACCTTCCGGATCGGTGTCTGCTTTCCTGGCTTCAACTTTCCTCTTGCACTCATGCGCCCCATGGTAGTCCCCAAGTGCGCAAACCCCGATTCGCGCCAAACCGCGCTACGGGTTGAGGTTGTGCAACATCCGGTCGGTCACCGCGACCGCCGCTTCGGAGCCTCCTCCAAGCACAATGAGGGTGGCAAAGGCGATGTCATCATCAGCCCTGTACCCGGCGAACCAGGAGTGTGAGCCGCCATTGATCTCCGCCTCACCGGTCTTCCCGCGTATATCCCCGCCGGCGGTCATCCCCGTCGCCGTACCGCCCGGGGCCGTCACGGCCGCCATCATCTGCTGTAGCTGAGCGGCGACTTCCGGAGTCATCGGCCCCACCTGGCCGTCCACTTCCGTCTCCTTTCCCTGGATAAGGAACGGGACCGGCATCTGGCCGTGTGCAGCCGTGGCCGCGACCAGAGCCATGCCGAAGGGGCTCGCCAGATCCAAGCCCTGGCCGTAGCCGGACTCGGTGCGGTCCAACGGCTCCTCGCCCTCGGGGATCGACCCGGTGATGGTGTCCAGCCCCGGAATGTTCATGTCCAGCCCGAGCCCGAACTGCTTGCCCGTCTCCTGCAGCTCTCCGGGGGCAAGCTGGGTCGAAATATCGGCAAACGAGGTGTTACAGGAGTGCGCGAACGCAGACTCCAACGAGACGTTGCCCAGGCTGAACCCGGCGTAGTTGGTCACGGTCCTCCCGAACAGGTTCATCGTGCCCGGGCACGGAACCGTTGAACCGGGATTCAGACCCTGCCGCTCCATCCCCGCGGCCGCAGTAATGATCTTGAACGCCGAACCCGGCGGGTACTGCCCCATCGTCGCGACGTTACCGTCCGCGTCGGCAGCGGGAGTCTGAGCCACAGCCAGGATGCCGCCGGTGGACGGGCGGATAGCCACGATCATCGCCTGCTGGCCCGCAACCGGCTCCAGCGCAGACTCGGCTGCCTGCTGCACCCGGTGGTCCAGGCTGATGTGCACGGCGGGCGCAGGCGCGGCGTCTTCGCGCTCCAGCTCCTCATAGGCCGCCCCGTTCTCGTTCACCACGCTCACGTTCCAACCCGCGTCGCCCTCAAGGTCATCGCGGACCAGCTGGCCGACCCGCGCCATGATGTCCGGGGCGAACGCGGGGTCGGCGTTGACCATCGACGCCTCTTCGTTCAGCCGCACCCCAGGGATGCCGTTGAGCTCGTGCTCCACGACCCCCTTCGCGGCCTGGGAGATCATGGCGGCGGAGTAGACGCCACCTGCGCCTTCGAGTTCGTTGGTGAGCTCGCCGGCGTCGCGAAGCGGCACCGCGCGATCCGCCTCGTGGCCCGCAGTGAGGGCCTGAGAGATCTTGAACGCGGTGTCCGGCACGGAGCCGATCGCGTCCTTGTCCACCAAGAGGCGGTAGGCAACGCCGGGGCGCAGGAGCTCGACGCCGTCGGCAGACACGACGCTCGCCTCCTTCGGCGTGATCGAGCGCAGCTCCAGGTGCTGGTGGGCGCCAAGGCGCGGGTGAAGGACGCTCGGCTGCCAACGCACCTGCCAGTTCTCACCCGACTGCGTGAGCGTCATCTGGCCGTCGTAGTTGAGCTCGCGGCCGCGGGGCAGCTTCCAGTTCATGGAGTAGTTGGCCGTGGCGAGGTTTTCCGTCTGGTTCACGCTGGTTATCCGGGCGTCGAGCGCCTCGGCCTGGAGGCCGTCCCAATTCTCGTTGATGGAGGTGGCGGCGGTCGAGGGGTCGTCGACAAGCGCATCGAGCTCCCCCACCTCGCGGGACGCGATCGCTTCAAGCATCTCCTGTGCCACGGGTTGCGCATCGTTGGGGCGCGGGGTGCATGCGGCGAGCGCGGTGGTAAGTACAGCCGCGCCCGTGAGCAGGGCGAGGAGTCGTTGCATGGGATAAAAATAGCAGCGCCGGGCACTCGCCCGACGCTGCCACGCTCACAGCACGCTTCGGTCTAGTTCGTGACCTTGACCTCGGCGCCGCCGTCGCCCTTCTCCATGCCTTCTTCCTCCGCGATTCGGTTCGCGTGGCGGATCAGGGTCTCCACGATGTCGGCCTCGGGGACGGTCTCCACGACCTCGCCCTTGACAAAGATCTGGCCCTTGCCGTTGCCGGAGGCGACGCCCAGGTCGGCGTCGCGAGCCTCACCCGGACCGTTGACAACGCACCCCATCACGGCGACGCGCAGCGGGTACTCCAGGTTCTCCAGACCCGCGGTGACCTCCTCGGCAAGCTTGTACACGTCCACCTGCGCGCGGCCGCACGACGGGCAGGACACGATCTCCAGCTTGCGGGGGCGCAGGTTGAGCGACTGCAGGATCTGGTCGCCCACCTTGATCTCCTCTACCGGGTCAGCGGAGAGGGACACACGAATGGTGTCGCCGATGCCCTGCGAGAGCAGCGCGCCGAACGCGACGGAGGACTTGATGGTGCCCATGAACTTCGGGCCTGCCTCGGTCACGCCGAGGTGCAACGGGTAATCGGTCTTCTCCGCCAGCTGACGGTACGCCTCCACCATCAGCACCGGGTCGGAGTGCTTGACAGAGATGGCGATGTCGCCGAAACCGTACTCCTCGAACAGACCGGCCTCGTAAATCGCCGACTCGACGAGCGCCTCCGGGGTAGCCTTGCCGTACTTCTCCAGCAGGCGCTTGTCCAGCGAACCGCCGTTAACACCGATGCGGATCGGAATCCCGGCCTCGCCCGCTGCCTTCGCCACCTCCTTCACACGGCCGTCGAACTCCTTGATGTTGCCCGGGTTCACGCGGACCGCAGCGCAGCCGGCATCAATGGCGGCGAAAATGTACTTGGGCTGGAAGTGGATGTCCGCGATCACCGGGATTGGGGACTTCGCCGCAATGGCCGGCAGCGCGTCCGCGTCCACCGTCTTCGGGCACGCCACGCGGACGATGTCACAACCGGTGGTGGTCAGCTGCGCGATCTGCTGCAGCGTCGCGTTAATGTCGTGCGTCTTCGTCGTGGTCATGGACTGCACCGAGATCGGGTGCTCGGAGCCCACGCCCACGTTCCCCACCATCAGCTGGCGGGTCTTGCGTCGCTCCGCCAGGGTCGGTGGCGGGCCTTCAGGAATACCTAATCCGATGGGGAGATTCATAGTGCCCAACTCTAGCACCGCACGCGAGCTCAGCCAGCGAGGCGGATCGGGTTCACCACGTCCGCAGCCATAACAAAGAGACCCACCACAAGCAGCGCCGCAGCCATGGCGTACGTCACTGGCATCAGCTTCTGGTAATCCGCCGGACCGCCGGGTCCGAGCCCGCGCAGCCTGCGGACGAGGTCGCGCACCTTTTCATACAGCACCACCGCGATATGCCCGCCGTCCAGCGGAGGCAGCGGCACGAGGTTAAACAGGGCGAGGAAGAAGTTCATGCTGGCCAACATCATCCAGAACATGGACCACAGGTCCTGCTGGACCAGCTCACCGCCAGCGCGGGAGGCGCCGATCACGCTGACTGGGCCGTTGACGTCGCGCTCCGCGCCGAAGATGGATGCCACGACGCCCGGGATCTTGCTCGGGAACGCGAGAATGCCATCGACGGTTGCGTGCAACATTTGACCGGTAAATTTCGCGGTCGCCGGGACCGCCTCAAGCGGCCCGAACTGGCGCATCGCGTCCGCGACCGGCGCACTCGTCACACCGATAGCACCCGCGTCGAACTCCTGCCCACTGGCGGGGTCGATGCGCTTCACGCGCGCAACGGGCACGTCGACGGTGAGCTCCGCGCCGTCGCGGAGGACGTCGAGCGCCACCGTTTCGCCCGGTCGCTCCAAGACGTAATCGCGCACTTCCGTAAACGCGACGATGTCCTGGCCGTTGACAGCCAGCAGCTTGTCCCCCGGGCGGAGGCCGGCTTGCGCGGCGGGGCAGTCGCCCTCACACGGGGCGAGTGTCTCCGCGTCGATCTGGTCGGAGGTGCACGACAGCTCACCCACCGTGGGCGTGCGATCCGCATACGGGTTCGGGATGGCGGCGAGAACGGCCACGAAGTAGGTGATGATGACGCCGATGAACAGGTTCATTACGATGCCGCCGGCCATCACCGCCACACGCTGCCACCACGGCTTTTTGTACATGGCCAGCGGGGCCTCGTCCGGGGCTAGCTCGTCCTGCGCGGTCATGCCGGCGATGTCGCAAAAGCCGCCGAACGGCAGGGCGGCTACGCCGTACTCAGTGTGCCCGCGGGTGACCGACCACACCGTCGGCCCGAAACCGATGAAGTAGCGGCGCACGCGCATTCCGAAGCCGCGGGCCACCGCCATATGCCCCGCCTCATGAAGCGCAATCGACACAGCAATGCCGAGCGCAAACAGGACGACACCAATGATGCCCATGGGCGTTCCCTCTTACTGTTTGCGCGCAAGCGCGTCCGCGGTTTCCGCCGCGCTCCGGCGAGCCTGCGCATCCACCTCGAGGATCTCCTCGACGCTCGTCGGGGTGTGCGCATAGCTGCCCGCGGCGTCAAGCACGGCGTCGATCGTGTCCACGATCTGCGGGAAGCGGATCCTCCCATCAAAGAACGCGTCGACGGCCACCTCGTTCGCGGCGTTGTAGATCGCCGGGTACGGGTCGCCGGCGCTCGCCACCTGGCGCGCAAGCTCCACTGCCGGGAACGCCTCGTTGTTCAGCGGCTCGAAGGTCCACTCCGACGCGGTTGTGAAGTCCAGCGAGGGCTGCGCGCCCGCGACGCGGCCGGGCCACGCGAGGGCGTGCGCGATCGGCATCTTCATCGACGGCGGCGAGGCTTGCGCGATCGTCGCGCCGTCGATGAAGGTGACCATGGAGTGGACGATGGATTGGGGGTGGACGGTGACGTCGATAAGCGATGGCTCCACGTCAAAGAGCAGGGACGCCTCGATGAGCTCGAGCCCTTTGTTCACCATGGTTGCGGAATTGATCGTGTTCATCGTGCCCATCGACCAGGTGGGGTGGGTGACGGCCTGTTCCGGCGTGACGCCCCACATCTGCTCGCGAGTCTGGCCGCGGAACGGGCCGCCGGATGCTGTGAGCACGAAACGGGCGACCTCGTCTCGGCGGCCCGCGCGCAGTGCCTGCGCCATCGCGGAGTGCTCCGAATCCACCGGCACCAGCGCGCCCGGCTTCGCCTCCCGCAGCACGACCTGGCCGCCGGCCACGAGCGATTCCTTGTTTGCCAACGCCAGCACGGCGTCGCTGCGCAGGGCAGCGATTGTCGACGCCAACCCCGCCGCCCCAACAAGCGCGTTGAGCACCACGTCCGCGGCTTGTGATTCGGTGAGCTGCCGGGCCGCGTCCTCACCGCTCAGCACGGCTCCGCCGAGGACCTGACCAACCTGCGCCGCGGCGTCCTCGCGCTGGACAGCGACTTGGCCGGGCTGGAGCCCAAACTCCTTCGCCTGCGTGATGATCGCCTGCGGGTCGCGTCCGCCGGCGGCGATGCCGACCACCTGGAAGGCGTCGCGGTTGTCCTGAATAACCTCGCACGCCTGGGTGCCAATTGATCCGGTTGAGCCGAGAATGACAATTCGTTTCACCCCGCCATTGTTGCACGCCCCGGTGCCGCCGCTCGACGGGTGGACCGACGGCAGGCGGATCGGACGAAAGTTTGCACCTATTAGGGGTACAAAGTCACCGATTGCCACGGAAGTATGACAATATAGTCCACAGAATTGTTTCCTGCTCCGGCTGCGATTCCGTTTGCGCTGCACAAAGCGCACTGCGGAAGGGCACGGGCCGAAGCATTTAGCGCTGACTTGAAGGAGTATGGCAGTGGCCCACGCGAACGAAAAGGCACCTGAGGTGTACAACGGCGTTTCCGAGGCAGACGTCCCGTCTGCACGCTTCGGTTGGAGCGAGCAGAGCCGCGGCACGATCCAGGCCGCCGGTTGGGTGTCCGTTCTGGTGCTCATCGCCTACAACTTTGGTAACCACAAGGGCCACGTTGAGACCATCTGGCTCATCGCCATTGCCGTCCTCATCGCCCTGGGTCTGATCCTGCACGCGACGCAGCCGAAGCTGAACCAGAAGCGCACTGTCACCGCCCACAACAAGCCGCAGGGCCACGTCGAACCGGACTGGTGCTACGACCAGAAGACCCTATCCGGCGCGTACGCCAACCTGGACGAGCGCCAGCTGCGCGCCCTGAACATCGACCCGGCCCGCATCCAGCACCTGCGCGCACCGCAGCAGGCCGTTGCCGCCGGTGACCGCCACGCCACCACGGTCGGCTCCGCAGCCGTGCGCAAGGACGGCGCCGTCCACGTGAACCGCGCAGACCACGACGTCGAGGTCGTCGAGGTCACCCCGCGCGGCAAGCACGCCGCGCAGTAGCCGCAGCAAGGCAAAAGGCCGATCCCGGGAGACGGGATCGGCCTTTTTATGCTCGGGTTGCGGGCGGTCAGTTTCCCCGCGTATTCGCCGTCACACGCGTGCGGGCCCGGCCTACCCCGCCTGCTCGTCGGCAGCGAGCTGGCCGCAGGCTGCGGCGATCTCCTGGCCCTTCGTGTCGCGCACGGTACAGGTGACGCCCTGGGCGATCACGCGGCGGACAAACTCGTCCTGCCGGTCGCGCGGGGACGCGTCCCACTTGGAACCCGGCGTCGGGTTCAATGGGATCAGGTTCACGTGGACGCGGGACCCGAGGGCGTTGTGCAGCTTCTTGCCCAACATGTCGGCGCGGAAGTCCTGATCGTTGATGTCCCGGATCAGCGCGTACTCGATGGAGACGCGGCGACCGGTCTGATCCGCGTAGTAGGACGCGGCGTCAAGCACCTCGGAGACGGCAAAGCGGTTGTTGATGGGCACGAGGGTGTCACGCAGCTCGTCGTCAGGCGTGTGCAGCGACACGGCGAGAGTGACGGAGAGGCCCTCGTCGGCAAGGCGACGGATCTGCGGCGCGAGCCCGACGGTGGAGATGGTGATGTTGCGCTGCGAGATGCCAAACCCATCCGGGCTGGGCTGGGTGATCTGGCGGACTGCGGAGAGCAGGCGGTTGTAGTTGGCCAGCGGCTCGCCCATGCCCATGAAGACGATGTTGGACAGCCGCGAGCCCTCCGCCGCCATCATCGCAGCGGCTGCGCGGACCTGGTCAACAATCTCCGCGGTGGACAGGTTGCGGTCCAGACCGCCCTGGCCGGTGGCGCAGAACGGACACGCCATGCCGCAGCCCGCCTGGGAGGAAATGCACAGTGTGGCGCGGTCCGGGTATCGCATGAGCACAGACTCCAGCAGGATCCCGTCGTGCAGGCGCCACAAGGTCTTGGTGGTGTCGCCCTCGTCGGTTTCCACGGTGCGCACGGGGTTGAGCAGGGTTGGGAACAGCGCGTCCTTGACCAGTTGGCGCTGGGCCTCGGGGAGGTCCGTCATGGTCAGCGGGTCCGCCTCGAACTTGCCGTAGTAGTGGCGCGCGATCTGGTCCGCGCGGAACTTCGGCAGCCCGAGCTCCTTGAGGGCCTCGACGCGTTCCTCTTTGGTTAGGTCCGCAAAGTGCTTCGGCGGCATGCCGCGCTTCGGGGAAAGGAGTTGGATCTTGGATACGTCGCTCATAGTGTGCCCTATTTTGGCACGTAACCCGCGTCTTGACTAATCTACGCGGCCCGTTCGCTGCCAGGGCCGCTAGAGCGGGTTCATGATCGCCGCGGCGTTGAGCAGCATGTAGGTCGCGCTGGCGGCAGGCAGCATCCCGTCCAAGCGGTCCATCAGCCCGCCGTGGCCGGGAAGCAAGTTCGACATGTCCTTGATTCCCAGCTCGCGCTTGAACTGGCTCTCCACGAGGTCGCCCATGGTGGCGCAGAGGACAAGCGCAACGCCCCACACCACGCCCATCCACCAGGGTCCCTGGATGAGGAAGTGCACCACGGCTATGCCGGTGAGCACGCCAAACACCACGGAGCCGGCGAAGCCCTCCCACGACTTGTTTGGGCTGATCGCGGGCGCCATCGGGTGCGAGCCGAACATGACGCCCGCGGCGTAGCCGCCGACGTCGTTGGCTACGACGCAGAGCATGAATGCGGCGATGAAGCGGCTGGCGGGGAGGGCACCTTCGTCGATAAGCGAGATCATCGCGGCGAAACTCCCGAAGAGCGGGATCCACACGAGGACGAAGATGCCCACACCGGTATCGCGCAGGTAGTTCTCGGGCTTGGTGTGGCGGCCGTTGGGGAATAGCCGGTAGAACATGAGGAAGAGGACCGTGAACGCGAACCCCGTGACCAGGCCGGCCGTCTCGTACGTGGCGGAGGCCCACAGCATGATCTGCCCCAGGATGACCAGGAGCGTGCGCGGCTGCTGGTACCCGGCTTCGCGCAGGCGCGTGAGCACTTCCCACATGGCCAGCGCCACCGCCACGGCAACAAGCGGGTACCAGGCCAACGGGCCCACCAACAGCGCACCGATTACCAGCGAGCCGAGCACCACCGCCGTCGTGATCGCGGCGGTCAGGTCGCGCCCCGCATTGTTCTTCGGCGTGGGTGCCTTGAGCCTTAACGACGGCCACCTGGACCTCTCCGCAACCCTCCGGTTGTCAAGATCGCTCTGCTCGTTGCGGTGTGGTTGCACTGGCTCCTCGCTTCGGTCTCGTCCGGCGCCACGGCGCGATGTCCACGGCGTGCCTCAATTGGCGGATAGTTGCGCGACTGTGCGGGAGGTTAGACCTCCATCAGCTCGTCTTCCTTGCGCTGCACCAGCTCATCAATCTGCGCGACGTAGCCCTGCGTGGTCTTGTCCAGGGACTGCTCGGCGGTCTTGACCTCGTCCTCGCCGGCGTCGCCGTCCTTCTGGATCTTCTTCAGCTGGTCCATGCCCTGGCGGCGGACGTTGCGGATGGCAATCTTGCCTTCCTCGCCCTTCTGCTTCGCGTGCTTGACCAGGTCCTTGCGGCGCTCCTCGGTGAGCTGCGGCACCGTGACGCGGATGACCTGGCCGTCATCGGTCGGGTTCACGCCCAGGTCGGAGTTGCGGATCGCGTTCTCAATCTCCTGGAGGGTAGACATGTCGTAGGGCTTGATCAGCAGCATGCGCGGCTCCGGCACGGAGATGGTGGCCATCTGGTTGATCGGGGTCGGCGCACCGTAGAACTCCGCCATGACGCCGTTGAACATTGCGGGGTTGGCGCGGCCGGTACGGATGGTGACCAGCTCCTCGCGGGTGTGCTCCACCGAGGAAGTCATGCGCTCTTCTGCGTCCAACAGGACATCATCAATCATGGTTTACCTACCTTTTGCTCGTTAACGTTCCCCACTAATCTACCAGCGCTCGCCCCGCCTACACTGTTGCCATGCAGCAATCGGCGTTCTCCTTCCGCGCTCCCCTGGCGCCCCCGCCCGTCGACGCCGCTGCCGCTCCGTCCCGCACCAGACTCGCGGGCTGGGACATCCCGGTAAAGGACTCCGTTGACGTCGCCGGCTGGCCCACCACCAACGGCAACCCCGCCCGCAGCTACGTGGCGCGCCGCACGGACGCCATCGTGCCCATGCTTCTCGACGCCGGCGCGACCATCCCCGGCAAAACACTCACTTCCGAGCTGGGCGCCACCTGTTACGCCGAGCGCCCCGGCGTCCCGGTGCTCGAGTCCCCAGCGTTCGCCGGCCGCACGCCCGGCGGCTCCTCTACCGGCGCCGCGGTTGCGGTGGCGGAAGGCCAAGTCCGCGCGGCGCACGGAACGGACGCCGGCGGTTCGCTGCGCGTGCCCGCCGCGGCGTGCGACATCGTCGGCTTCAAGCCCGCCTCGCCCCACGTCGCCGCGCACGGCTTCCTTACCCGCACCGTCGCCGACCAGTGCACGATCTACGGCATGCGCCCCACGCATCCGCGACGCTTGCGGGTCGGGGTGCTTCTCGACGCCCTCCTCGCCCCCTCCCATCTCTCACCCTCCCGCGCGGACGCGGTGGACCAGCTGGCGGGGGCGCTCTCCCTCCACCACGACGTCGTCCCGTTGCGCGCCTACGCCCAGGCGGGCGACACCTTCGCGCACTTCTCCCGCCGCATCAAGCGCTCCTTCACCAGCGTCGACCCGCTGGACAGCGAGTACCTCCAGTGGCTCACGCAGGAGGGGGCGCGCGTCACCCGCGCCCAGATGCGCGGCGTCCGCGAGCACCTGGACGTGCTCCCGCACCTGCTTGCCCGGCAGTGGGACGTCGACGTAGTCCTCTCTCCCACCCTGGCCTTCGACCCGCCGCGATTGGGGTACTTCCCGTCCTTGTCTCCCGAGGAGAGCTTCTACCAGCAGACGGTCTGGTCGCCATGGTGCTCGGTGTTCAACGTCACCGGCAGCGCCGCGATCGCGATCGGAGGCATCCACCTGGGTGTACTCGGGAGCGCGGCGCGCCCCGCCGTCAACGCGACGGAGCTGCTCAACCTCGCCTGGCAGGTGGAAGGGCTCCTGGGTCGCGAGGGGTAAGTGGTGATCCTGGGGCGGCGCGCACATGACGAGAGTGCGTAAAATTTCCCCACTCACCGAAGGGACGCCTAGGCCACCAGGGTCCCAATCTGTTCACCGGCAACGGCGCGGGCGATGTTGCCCTCCTTGAGCAAGTTAAACACCAGGATCGGCATGTTGTTGTCCATGCAGAGGGAGAACGCGGTGGCGTCCGCCACCTTGAGGCCCTGCTCAAGCACCTCGCGCGGCGAGACCTCGGTAAGCAGGTTGGCGTCCGGGTTGGTGCGTGGGTCGTCGTCGTAGACGCCGTCGACGCCCTTGGCCATCAGTAGGACCTCGCACCCGATCTCCAGCGCGCGCTGCGCCGCGGTGGTGTCGGTAGAGAAGTATGGCATGCCCATGCCGGCGCCGAAGATGACCACGCGCCCCTTCTCCAGGTGGCGGGCGGCGCGCAGCGGCAGGTACGGCTCAGCGATCTGCGCCATGTTGATGGAGGTCTGCACGCGGCAGTCCACGCCCTTCTGCTGCAAAAAGTCCTGCAGCGCCAGGCAATTCATGACGGTGCCGAGCATGCCCATGTAGTCAGAACGCGCGCGGTCCAGGCCGCGCTTCTGCAGCTCCGCTCCGCGGAAGAAGTTGCCGCCGCCGATGACCACGGCGACCTCGGTGCCCGCCTTGGCCACCTCGGCGATCTGGGAGGCGACGCTGTCCACCACGTCCGGGTCGATGCCGACCTTGCCGCCGCCGAACATCTCACCGCCAAGCTTGAGCATGACGCGTTTGAATCCGTTGCGGTTGAGGGCGAAATCAGTCACGGTGTGACACTCCTTATGCACAAATGCCGGGTGGTGAATCGAAAGCTTGCGTATTCGCCACCGATTCTAACCAGTTCCCCCGTAAGCAGGTAAACGCACTGCAAAGAACGCGAAAGCGCCCCGCCCCGGTTTCCCGGGGGCAGGGCGCTAGAGCGGAACAGGCTCGACGGGGCTCACGGCATCGTCGATAAGCAAATTGCTTACGCCTGGCCGACCTCGAAGCGCACGAAGTCGGTGACCTCGATGCCGCTCTCCTCCGTGAACTGCTTCACGGTCTTCTTGGAGTCTGCGAGGGACGGCTGGTCCAGCAGGACGACGTCCTTGTAGAAGCCGCCCATGCGGCCCTGGACGATCTTCTCGATGGCAGCTTCGGGCTTGCCCTCGTTGCGGGTGATCTCCTCCTGCACGGCGCGCTCCTTCTCCACGACCTCGGCCGGGATGTCCTCCTGCTTGAGGAAGCGAGCCTTCATCGCGGCGATCTGCAGAGCGACCTGGTGAGCAGCCTCCTCGTTGTCACCGGTGTAGGCAACGAGCACGCCCACGGCCGGCGGCAGGTCCGCGGAGCGCTGGTGCAGGTACTTCGCAACGTTGTCGCCCTCGACGGTGGCGGCGCGGCGCAGCTCGAGCTTCTCGCCGATCTTCGCGGACAGGACCTGCAGCGCCTCGTGCGCGGTCTGGCCGTCCACGTCAGCGTTTGCCAGCTCCTCCTGGGAGTTCGCCTTCACAGCGGCAGCGGCGTCGGCGATCTTAGCGGCGAGGTCCTTGAACTCCTGGTTCTTGGCCACGAAGTCGGTCTCTGCGTTGATCTCCACGATGGTGTTGCCGGAAACTGCAACGAGGCCCTCGAGGGCGTTGCGCTCAGCGCGCTTGCCCACGTCCTTTGCGCCCTTGATGCGCAGGTTCTCAACGGCCTTCTCAAAGTCGCCGTCGGTCTCCTGGAGTGCCTTCTTGCAGTCCATCATGCCGGAGCCGGTGATCTCGCGGAGCTTCTTCACGTCTGCTGCAGTGTAGTTCGCCATGTTGGGGCGATCCTCCTCGTAAGGTTTGTGCAATTTTGGGCAGCTTATCGACGCCCACGCGCCCACAAGCAACCAAAATTGGCTGTGATAAGTAATCGTGTAAAGGGTAGCCGACTTTGCGTGAGTCGGCACGCTAGAAAATGCTAGCAGCCCTTGGATGCACTACACCCCGCGCTTCGCTCGCGTCCCGGCCCAGTGAAGTGGGGCGGACGTGAACCGAAGACGCGGGGTGCATGTGTCAGGGGTGCCGGTTCGGCTTAGGACTCCTTCTCGGAGTTCTCCTCCTGCTCAGCCTTCTTGGCCTTCTCAGCCTCGGCTGCCTGCTCAGCGGCGCGCACTGCGTGCGGCTGCTCAACCGGTGCGACCTCCTGCGGCGCTGCTGCCTCGGCGGCAGCGGCGGCCTTGGCCGCGTCGGCAGCGGAGACATCGTCGGAGGACGCTGCGTTCGCAGCAGCCTCGGATGCCTCGGCCTGCAGCTTGGCGTCGTTGTCGCCTGCTGCGTCGCGGGCGGCTGCCAGCTGGCGCTCCTCGCGCTGCTGCTTACCGGCCACAACTGCCTCGCCCACGATGTGGGTGAGCAGCTTCACGGCGCCGATGGCGTCGTCGTTGCCCGGGATCGGGAAGTCAACCAGGTCCGGATCACAGTTGGTGTCCAGCACAGCGACAACGGGGATACGCAGCTTCTGTGCCTCGTTGACGGCGATGTGCTCCTTGTTGGTATCCACAATCCACAGCGCGGACGGCGTCTTGGTCATCTCAGAGATGCCGCCGAGGACGCGCTCGAGCTTGGTGCGCTCGCGGGTGAGCATGAGGATTTCCTTCTTACCGCGGCCGGCGTAGCCGTCCTCGGCTGCGTCCATCGCCTGCAGTTCCTTCATGCGGGCGATTCGCTTGGACACGGTCTGGAAGTTGGTGAGCATGCCACCGAGCCAGCGGTGGGTCACGTACGGCATGCCGACGCGCTCTGCCTCTTCCTGGATCGGCTCCTGTGCCTGCTTCTTGGTACCGACGAACAGAAGGGTGCCGCCGTGCGCGACGGTCTCCTTGACAAACTCGTATGCCTCGTCGATGTAGGTCAGCGTCTGCTGCAGGTCGATGACGTAGATGCCGTTGCGGTCGGTGAAGATGAAGCGACGCATCTTCGGGTTCCAACGACGCGTCTGGTGGCCAAAGTGCACACCTGCGTCGAGGAGTTCGCGCATGGTTACAACTGCCATGGGAATGTCTCCTTTGGAGAAAATAGTTCGGTTAATACTGGTCAAACGTGCGGGTTTTTATCCCGCACCCTGGCACCGTGCCCGCCTCGCACCCATTTCAGGGACCGTTGCTCGACTGGCGTTTGCCGGCGCGCGGAGTCAGCCTCGCGCAAGGCGCGGACTGCCCGAGTGAGTATACGCACCTCAGGCGCAAAATCCTAATTGCGCTGTGCGGTTGTGGATAACCTCCAGCACCTATCCACAGATTTTTCGTTTAGGATTTCTTTGCACCGTTTGTTGTGATGTAACTGAGGCATGTATCGCTTCACGACGCCACCCCCACCCCTCACCGCCCTCATCCTCGCCACCCTCACGCTCCTCATCTCCTGCCCGCCGGCCCTCGCGTGGGTGGACCCCACCACCGGCACCTCGCACGCTTCCCGTGTGACCCGCCCCGCGGACATCCCGGAGAAGAACTGGCAACCCGGCCACCGCGGCGTCGACCTTGCCGTCCGCCCCGGCGACCCCGTCCTCGCCGCCGGCGACGGCACCGTCCACTACGTGGGCACGATTGCAGGCACACCTGTCGTCTCCATCGCCCACGCGGATGGAATCCGCACAACCTACCAACCCGTACGCACCGAGCTACGCAAGGGGGACCCCGTCGGCGAGGGCGACATCATCGGCGCGCTCGCCTACTCCCCCGCCAACGCGCCCAACCGGCACGACGGCCTGCATTGGGGCGCGATCGTGGGTAAGGAGCGCTACATCGACCCGCTTTCGCTCCTCTCGGCCCCGTTGATCCGGCTCAAACCCGTCCCCTAAACCAACCCCCTACGCCCGTGGATGCGCCTGCTCGTAGACCTTGCGCAGCCGTTGGGCGGAGACGTGGGTGTAGATCTGCGTGGTCTGCAGGCTAGAGTGCCCCAACATCTCCTGCACCACACGCAGGTCCGCGCCGCCCTCCAGGATGTGGGTGGCCGCGGTGTGGCGAAGCGTGTGGGGTGAGACGTCCGCGATCCCGGCGCGCTCGGCAGCCCGCTCGACGATGCGCCGGACCTGACGCTGGTCAATCCGCCCGCCGCGGCTGCCCACGAAGAGCGCGTCGGTGTCGGCGGCGAGCTCTCCACGCCCCTGTGCAAGCCAGTCCTGCACGGCCAGGCTGGCCCGCTCACCAAAGGGCACGGTGCGCTGCTTGTTGCCCTTACCAGTGACCTTTGCCGTCTGTCGGGCGAAGTCGACGTCCGCGGTGTTCAAGCCGGTGAGTTCGCCGACGCGGATGCCGGTGGCGTAGAGCAATTCGAGGATGGCGTGGTCGCGCAGCGCCTCGGCGGGGTGCGTGTCGTCGGCTGTGTCGGCCTCGACGAGGTCACCAGCGCGCGTGGCGCTCACCACCGTGGGCAGTGGCCGCTGGGATTGGGAGGTGACCAGGCGCGCCGCGACGTCGCGCGGGAGCAACCCCTGTTTGGTCGCCCACGTGGAGAAGCTGCGGGCGGTGGCGGTGCGCCGGGCGAGCGTGGAGCGTGCTTTGCCGGCGCGGGAGGCGTCGGCAAGCCAGGTGCGCAACGTCTCCAGCGTGAATTCGTCCAAGGTGGTGACGTAGCTGGACAGGCTGCGCAGGTCCGCCTCGTAGGCCTTCACGGTGTTGCCGGAGCGGTTGCGCACGTCGCGGGCGTAGTCGGCAAAATCCGCGACGGCGGCAAGGAACTGCGACTCGGCACTGAAGTCACTCATGCCCCAGGAGTTTACGCATTCTCCTTGCTGCGCACTGCGCGGGACCACTGCCTGCGCTCACGCTGGACCAGGCCACGCCGCTCGAGTTCCATGAGGAGGTGGACGGTGAGACCCGTGCTCAACCCGGCGTCGGCGGCAATGCGCTCGGCGTCGCGCCCCGGTGAGGCGGCGGGCGGGGTGGCATCAAACACGCGGAGTTCGTTGTGGCTGAGCTGCTGGATTGGGTCTGCCTGAAACTGCATCTCAAGCTGCCCCTCCGCATCGATCTGGCCAATGTGACCGCACTGCTCGTGGATCTGGTCTCCGCTGAGCACCATCGTGGCGTTCCCGGCGCGAATTGCCAGGTTGGTGCCGAGCGAGTTGGGTCCGAGTATTGACCCCGGCACCGCCATCGCCTGCCGGTTGTAGTAGCGCGCCCACTTCAGCGTATTCAGCGCGCCGGAGCGAAAGGCCGCCTCAACCACCACGCTGCCCTGCGTCAGCCCGGCGACGAGCCGGTTGCGCGTGAGAAAGCGGTGCCGATCCGGCGTCACCCCCGGCGGGTATTCCGTCACCAGCGCGCCTCCCGCGGCGACGATGCGCCGGAAGAGCTTTTCGTTGCGCTTCGGGTACACCACCCCGGGCCCGCACGCAGCCACCGCGATGGTCGGCGTGCCCGCCGCGAGTGCGGTCTCGTGCGCCACCGTGTCGATGCCGATCGCCCCGCCAGAGACAACGGTGTAGCGCTGCTTGGCCACCGAGCCCACGAGGTCTTGCGTGGCTTGATGCCCATAGCTACTCGACGCTCGCGTGCCCACAAAGGCCACCGACTGCGCGATCAGCGCCGCCAGGTCGGTCGCACCGCGCACCCACAGAGCGTGCGGGGCCGACCCGTCCGCGATGGCGAAGTCCATGTTTTCCCGGCTGTGCAATGCTCCCGCGACAAAGGACTCCTCGATGCGCTCGCTCGGCCACCCCGCGTGTTCCGGGGTGAGCAGGCTGTAGCCGTGCTCGTGCGCTGTCTCCAGGTCTGCCGCCGGGTGGTCCCAGTCGTACCGGCGCTCCGTCGTGCCAGCCAGTGGGCCGAGCCAGCTCGCCCGGGTGCGGATGCCGTGGGCGATCTCGTTGGCGTCGCGGCCGGCGCGCAGCATCTCCTGGAGGTGGCGGGAGGGGCCCTCGATCACGCGGGAGAGGTAGGCCCAGGACTCAAGGTTGCTGGGCGTCATGCTGCCTCCTCCTCTGGCGCGGGCGCGTGCATCTCCGCAGCCCGCGCGACGTGGTCGATGTCAGGGGTGTCGGCAGCCTCGAGGTCGGCGAGCGTCCACGCCAGCTTGAGCACCTTGTCCACGCCTCGCTGCGTCAGCTCGCCGTGCCCGAGTTTGTTGGAGAGGAAGATCATGCCGGTCTCATCGGCCGGGTAGTGCCTCCGGATCAGTGTCGACGCCACCGCGCCGTTGGTCGCGGCCTCCTCCCCACCGACCCCGGCCTGAGCCCACCGGCTGGCTGCGCGTTCCCGCGCCGCGGCGACGCGGTCGGCGATGACGGCGGACGGCTCGGCATCCTCCGGGCTGAGCACCGCCGATTGCGCCGTCGTGCGCACGTACAGGTCCAGCCTGTCGCGCAGCGGGCCGGAGATGTTGGCAAGGTGCCGCGCCCGCTCCCCCGGTGTGCAGCGGCACCGCGTTGCCTCCCCGCCGCAGGGGCACGGGTTCGCGGCCAGGATCAGCTGGAAGGCGGCCGGGTACCGCACGGTCCGGCGCCCGCGCTGGAGCTGCACCTCCCGCTGCTCCAGCGGAATGCGCAGCGCGTCCAGAACGCGGGCGGGAATCTCGGAGGCTTCGTCGAGGAAAAGCACGCCGTGGTGAGCCTGGCTCACCGCTCCTGGCAGCGGGATGTGCGCCCCGCCGCCCAGCAGCGCCGCCTTGGTCAACGACGGGTGCGGCGCGATAAACGGCCGCTCCTGCACAAGCGCGCCTTTGGCGATCCCCGCGGCCTGGTGCAGCGCCGTGCACTCGATCCGTTCGGCGTCGGTGAGCGGGGGCATGATCGACGGCAGCCGCTCCGCCAGCATCGACTTCCCGGACCCGGGCGGCCCCACCATCATCAGGTGATGGCCGCCGGCGGCGGCGACTTCCATCGCGCGCCGCTCGAGGACCTGGCCGGCGATGTCCACGAAGTCGAGCGCAGCCGCCCCGCTCCCCGAGCGCGCTGAGGTGCCGGGGGCAACGGGGGCGACGGGGTGGAGCGGCGTGGCGTCGAGAAGCCAGCTCCATACGTGCGTGAGCGAATCGGCGGTGAACGTGCGGGGATCGGCGATGAGTGCTGCCTCGTCAGCGTTGGCCGTGGGGACGACGATGGTGTCGATGTCGGTGCGGCTGCGTGCTTGCAGGAGCATCGGCAGGATCGCTTCGACCCTGCGCAGGGTACCGTCGAGGGCGAGCTCACCGAGGAAGAGTGTGCGTCCGATGGTGCGCTGGGTGCGCGGGTCCATGCTGCCCAGTACCGCCAGGGCGACTGGCAGGTCGAAATGCGATCCGGCTTTGGGCAGGTGCGCCGGCGAGAGGGAGACCATGATCTTGGTGCGCGGCCACGGCAGCGATGCGTTGGCGACAGCGGTGCGGATGCGCTCGCGGGATTCCTTCACGGCGGCGTCGCCAAGCCCGACCATGTGGACGCCGGGTAGCCCAGGGCCCACGTTGGCCTCCACGGTGACCGGGTGGGCGACGACGCCCTCAACCGTTGCGGTTTGGGTGCTAGCAAGCGCCATCTTCGATCCCCTCGAAGCGGTGGAAGTGCAGCTGCGTGCCGTCGAAGACCGCCTCAACCACGTCGAAGCGCGCCCACCGTGCCCCAGGCAGGTGATGCTGGCTCAGCCACTGCCCGGCGCAGCGCCGCATCGTGGCGAGCTTGCGGGGTGTGACCGACTCCGCCGCGCCGAACGCTGTGCCGCGGCGCGTTTTGACCTCAAGGAACACGACGGTCCCGTCCGGCGCGCGCAGCACCGCGTCAATCTCGCCCGCCTTCACGCGGGCGCGGTGCGCGAGCAGCTGGTAGCCCAGCTCCTCGTACCACGCGATCGCGCCCGCCTCCCCCGCGTACCCCAGCTCGTACTGGTCATTCAGGCCGATCGGCGGCCCGGAACGCTGGTGCGGGTCGTGGTGTGATGTGCGATGGTGCATGGCCCCTCCTGAGAGTCCGTGTCTGACGGTGTCTTACCGTGTCTTAACGAGCATTGTTTTCAGTGCGGGGGTAAAACCCCGTACTTAGTTAGACTCCGGAAAAGTGGCCGCGGTTCCATCACAAACGAAAAAAGTGGCGCAGGATACTGCGCCACAGGTGTTGCTTCCCGGTCGTCGCCGCCCGATGAGGGAAGCGATCAACCGTGGTGTTTAGCGGTCTGGGAAGGTCAGGTCGGGCTTATCCAGCTCCTCAATGTTCACGTCCTTGTAGGTGATAACGCGGACGTAGCGCACGAAACGCACGGCGCGGTACATGTCCCACACCCAGCAGTCGGACATGCGGACCTCGTAATACACGTCCTTGCCCTCGGTGTGCGGGATCAGCTCGACCGCGTTGGCCAGGTAGAAACGGCGGTCCGTTTCCACCACGTAGGAGAACTGGCTGGCTACGTCGCGGTACTCCCGGTACAGCGACAGCTCCACCTCAGACTCGTAGTTGTCCAGTTCCTCAGCGCTCATGCAAGCACCCCTTTTTCGTAACACTCGATCGCCTGCTTGACGTTTGCATAACTATAGCGGTGTTCCGGGGTCGCGCCGTGGCGGCGCACCGCATCCATGTGCGCCTTCGTGCCGTAGCCCTTGTGCCCCTCCAACCCGTAACCGGGATACTGCTGCGCCATCTGTGTGATGAGACGATCGCGGCTCACCTTGGCCAAGATGCTCGCCGCCGCAATGCACCGCGCCGCGGCGTCCCCGCCGACCACGGGAAGTTGCGCGGCCGGCATACCGGGCACGCGGAAGCCGTCCATGAGCACGTAGCCAGGCTGGATCTCTAGTTGGGCGACGGCGCGGCGCGCGCCGTCCAGGTTGGCGGCCTGGATGCCGCGGTGGTCAATCTCCGCGGCCGGGATATGCACGATCCCGTACGCCAAACTGCACTCGCGAATGGGGTCGAAGAGCAGCTCGCGGCGGCGCGCCGTAAGCCGCTTCGAGTCGGTCAGTCCCTCGAGCTCCCTTACCGGGCGTGTCGGGAGCACGCACGCGGCGATCGTAATCGGGCCAAAGCAGGCACCCCGTCCTGCTTCGTCCACACCGGCTACCGGGCCCAGCCCGGCGTTGTTCAGCGCTACCTCGTAGGTGCGCAGCTGTTTGAGCCTGCGGACACGAGCCATCGACAGCGAACCAGCCTACTGCTGGATGTCCGGGCTCTCCACGCCGCCGAAACGGTTCAGCGGGAAGACGATGCCGAGGACCTTGCCGCGGATGTTCTCACGCGGAATCGTCCCCTCTTCGCCGTCGCCCATGTGGTAGCGAGAGTCGGAGGAATTCGTGCGGTTGTCGCCCATCATGAAATAGTGGTCTTCCGGCACTTCGAGCGGGCCAAAGTACTGTCCACCGCACGCGTCGGAGCCGGTCGACGGGTCCACCGGGTAGTACGAGGGCGTCATGATGTAGTCCTGCTGGATCGGCTGGCCGTCCACCATGACGGCCGGGTCGCCCTCCTGGCAGGACACGGTCTGCCCACCCTCGGCGATGATTCGCTTGACCAGCGTGTTCTCGTCCTTGGGTACGAGGCCCACCCACGAGCCAACTTCCTGCACGCCGCGGATCACCGGGTTGTCGGAGCGGTTGGTCTCAAACCCGGTGTTCCACGAGTCCGTGCCCTTGAAAACGATCACGTCGCCGGGCTCCGGGTCGTCAAAGGCGTAGGTGAGCTTCTCCACGAAGATGCGGTCCCCCGACCCGTTCTCGCCGTGCAGGGTCGGCTCCATTGACCCGGACGGGATCACGTACAGGCGCCCGATGAAGGTCTGGATGAGGAAGATGAACACAAGCGTCAGCACGATGACCATGGGGATTTCCACGTACCACGGCATCTCCTTGGACTCCGAGGATTCCGGCGAATCCAACGAGCCAGACTTCCCTGGCTTGCCCGCCTTCCCCTGAGCGGCACGGTCTTCCGCCCCGGCGCGCGCGCCTGAACCGGCCGGCACAGAGGGCACCGTCGTGTCACGCGGGTACTCCGACTCTCCCCTGCCTGGGTTCGAGCCGCTTACTGGTCCATTCACGTTCGTCACCTCGCATACTCTAGCAGCGCCGGTCGGCCGGTCATACAAAAACGCCCCGCCCACCGAATCGTGTCAGTGGGCGGGGCGCCGGTGCCGCAAACTAGCGACGCTCCTTGATGCGGGCTGCCTTACCGCGCAGATCGCGCATGTAGTACAGCTTCGCACGGCGAACGTCACCCTTGCGAACGACCTCGATCTTCTCGATGTTCGGGGAGTGCACCGGGAAGGTACGCTCAACGCCGATACCGAAGGAGACCTTACGCACGGTGAAGGTCTCGCGGATGCCGCCACCCTGGCGACGCACAACGAAGCCGGTGAAGACCTGGGTACGGGTGACCGAACCCTCGATCACCTTCACGTGCACGTCAAGCGTGTCGCCGGCGCGGAAGTCCGGGATGTCATCGCGCAGCTGACCTGCGTCTACAAGATCAATAATGCCGTTGCTCATATGAAGCAATCCTTTACGTTTAAGGACAGAGGACCCTAGCGGCTTCTCCCAAACGGGCGCTCGGCTGGTTCATGTCGCCTACAACAACTCGAGAAAGCTTACATAAGCCCGGGTCATTTACCAAATCCCGCTCGCTTCAGTGCGTCCGCCATCGACCCGCCTTGAGCCCCTCGCTTATCGACGCCACCGCGCCCCTTCCCGCCGCGACGCTGCTTCCCGCCCCGCTGCTGCTTGCCGCCGGGCTTTCCGGCGGGCTTGCCGCCGCCGCGCTTGGGGTCCTGCCCGGGTTCGTCGTCAAGCCTCAAGCTCAGGCCGATGCGCTGACGCTCAACGTCGACCTCCACGACCTTCACCTTGACCACCTCGCCGGAGCGCACCACGTCGTGCGGGTCCGAGACGAACTGCTTGCTCATCGCGGAGACGTGGACCAGGCCGTCCTGGTGCACCCCGACGTCAACGAACGCGCCAAACGCGGCGACGTTGGTCACGGTGCCCTCGAGGATCATGCCCGGGGTCAAGTCGCTGACCTTGTTCACGCCTTCCTTAAACGTGGCCGTCTTGAACTCCGGGCGCGGGTCGCGGCCCGGCTTATCCAGCTCGGCGATGATGTCGGTCACGGTGGGCACGCCGAAGGTCTCGTCGGCGAAGTCGGCGGGCTTGAGCTTGGTCAGCACGGCACTGTTGCCGATGAGCCCCTTGGTGTCCAGCCCCGTCGCCGCGGCAATCCGCTCAACCACGGGGTACGCCTCGGGGTGCACCGCCGACGCGTCGAGGGGGTTCGCGGCGCCCTGCACGCGCAAAAAGCCAGCGGACTGCTCGAACGCCTTCGGGCCCAGGCGCGGCACCTTGCCGAGCTCCTTGCGCGAGGTGAAGGAGCCGTGCTCGTCACGGTAGGCCACAATGTTCTTCGCAATGGTGGCGCTCACCCCCGCCACGCGCTCGAGCAGCGGTGCGGATGCCGTGTTGAGATCCACGCCGACCGAGTTCACCGCGTCCTCGACCACCGCGTCCAGCGTGCGGGCGAGCGCAGCCTGGTTCACGTCGTGCTGGTACTGGCCCACGCCGATGGACTTCGGGTCGACCTTCACCAGCTCCGCGAGCGGGTCCTGCAGGCGCCGCGCGATGGAGACGGCAGAGCGCAGGGAAACGTCCATGTCCGGGAACTCCTCAGCCGCAATCGGGCTCGCAGAGTAGACGGACGCGCCGGACTCGGAGACCACGACCGGGGTCGGGCGCTGCCCGCCCGCCTGGGCGATAAGATCCGCGACCTCGCCGGCGAGCTTTTCCGACTCGCGGCTCGCGGTGCCGTTGCCCACCGCGATGAGCTCCACACCGTGTTGCGCACACAGCGTGGACAGGGTCTGCACCGCCTGCTGCCACTGGTTCTGCGGCTGGTGCGGGTAGACGATCGTGGTATCCAGGACCTTGCCGGTGCCGTCGATGACCGCGCACTTCACGCCGTTGCGATACCCCGGGTCCAGGGCGAGGGTGGACCGCTGGCCCGCCGGGGCGGCCAGCAGCACGTCGCGCAGGTTCGTCTTGAAGATCTCGAGGGCACCCTCTTCCGCTTTCTCCTTCAAACGCACGCGGGTATCCAGGTTTGCGGAGACCTGCAGTTTCGTGCGCCACCCCCACTTCACTGCCTTGGCCAGCCACTCGCTGTCTTTCACCGGCAGGTCGAAGCGCTCGGCGATCATGCCCTCGTAGACGGACTCGTCGCCCGCATCCAGATCCAGTGTGAGCACGCCTTCGTTCTCGCCGCGCAGCAGCGCCAGGATGCGGTGTGAGGGCAAGGACTCGAACGGCTCGTTGAAGTCGAAGTAGTCCTTAAACTTAGCGCCTTCGGCTTCTTTGCCTTCCACGACGCCAGAGCGCATCGTGCCTGTGGTGTAGAGGCGCTCGCGTACCTCGCCGACCAGGTCCGCGTCGGTGGCAAACCTGTCCACCAGGATTGCGCGGGCCCCGTCGAGGGCCGATTTCGTGTCCTCGAAGCCCTCACAGAGGAACTTTTCGGCCAGGATTGCGGGGTCGGACGTGGGAGCGTCGATAAGCAATTGCTCGAGCTCCTCGAGTCCTGCCTCGCGCGCGATGTCCGCCTTCGTCTTCCGGCGCTTCTTGTACGGGAGGTAGAGGTCCTCCACGCGGGCCTTCGTGTCGGCGTCGAGGATGGCGCGCTTGAGCTCGTCGGTGAGCTTGCTCTGCTCCTCGATCGCCTCGATGACCGCCTGCTTGCGCTCCTCAAGCTCCACGAGGTACGTGTGACGCTCCTCGATGTGGCGCAGCTGCGCGTCGTCGAGGCCGCCCGTTGCCTCCTTGCGGTAGCGGGCAATGAACGGGACCGTGTTGCCTTCGGCGAGCAGCTTCAGCGCCGCCTCGACCTGGGATGGTTGTACGTTGAGTTCTGTCGCGATGGTCGCTGCGAGAGATGTCATTCGTGTGAGTTTAGCGACCGCGTCGTGCCCACCCACTGGGTACCCCGCGGCAGCGCGGCCACCACGGCCTTAGTCGCCTCAGCGTTGCTCAGCGTGGTGCGCCCGGTGATCTCGAGCTGGCACAGCGGCTCTGCGGGCGCGCGCCCGTGCTCCTGCTCGTAGACCTGCTCGAGCATCGACGGCTCGAAGCAAACGGGACCTTTCCGCTCGGTGAGCGTGGCGTTGTCAATGCGGTAGCCGACCTTGGCGAGCTCGCGGCGCAACCGCTTGCGCACCTTCGACCAGCTGCGGGGGTCGAGGAGGACATCGAGGCCGGTGATCACTGGGCGGGAATCGAGGTAAAAGGTGTCCTCGTCGGTGAGCTCGTCGCGCTCGCGTGCGCGGGCGACAAGGTCCGGGCGTACCGCCTGCGTGCGGGAGAGCGATGCTTGCCGACGCCACCGCTCCACCTTGCCGTGATCGCCGGAAAAAAGGACCTCCGGGGCATCAATCCCGCGCCAGCTGCGCGGCTTGGTGTAGCTGGGGGCCTCGAGCAGCCCGTCGGAAAAGCTGTCGTCCTCGTGGCTTTGCGTATTGCCCAGCACGCCCGGGATGAGCCGGGTGACCGCTTCCGCGATCACAAGCGTGGCGACCTCGCCACCGATGAGCACGTAGTCTCCGATGGACACCTCTCGCACGCGGTAGCGCTGCGCCGCGTCCTCAAAGACGCGCTGGTCTATCCCCTCGTAGCGCCCGCACGCGATGACGATATGCCGCTCGCGCGACCACGCCTGAGCATCCGCCTGCGAAAACGGCGCGCCCGCGGGGGTGGGCACGAGCAACAGCGGGGCGTCTGGGTCCTCGCCGTCGCGGATGTCGCGCGCGTCGTAGGGCCGCGGGGCGACCTCGTTGCGTTGGTCGTGACGCACCTTATCGTTCCTGTGCGCCGCGGCGGTCGTGAGCTCGACCATATCGGAGGTGCCCGCGGCGACCGCGTCAAGCGCCGGGCCCCACACGTCCGGCTTCATCACCATGCCGGGACCGCCGCCGAGCGGCGGGGCGTCCACGGACTTGTGATTTCCCTCGCCCCACTGCCGCAAGTCGTGCACACCGACCTCCAGAATCCCCTGCTCAATCGCCTTGCCCAGCAACGCATGCCGCAGCGGCTCCAGGTATTCGGGGAAGATGGTGACGACGTCGAGGCGGAGCTGGGGTGTGCTAGACATCGAGCAGCCCCTCCGGCGGGGTGATAGTCAGGTAGCCCTGCTCCAGGTCCACCTCCGGGACGATGTCCATGACGAAGGGAATGAGCACTTCCCTGCCCTGGTAGTCCACTTCGAGGATCTTGCGGTTCGGGGTGTCCATGACACCGGTGACCTCGCCAATGCGTGCCTTATCCATGCGCACTTCGAGGCCTATGAGCTCGTGGTCGTAGTAGCCGTCCTCCTCCGCGTCACGCTCTAGTGGCTCGGCATAAAACTTCATGCCGCGAAGGCTGTCGGCGGCAGTGCGGTCGGGGATCTCCTCGAAGCTAACCAAGAGGCGCTTTTGATGTGGACGCACCGTCTTCACTGTCAGCCGCTGCTCTTTACCAGCTTGGCGGCCTGTGAGCACTGCCCCGGCAACAATGTGGTCTTCGGATTCCTCCGTCAACAACTCCACGGCAACCTCACCCCGAATACCGTGGGATTTCACTACGCGACCGATAAGCATTTCCATGAAGCACAAGGCTACCAGCGGCGAATGGGGCGACTCCGCCGAGATCAAGCAACGTGGGCTGCCTCTTGTGGCTCCAGGATGTGCGACATAGCGAAGCCATTGAAGGTATACGTAATCTGTGTCACGATGCCGGGCAAGAAGCTGCCGCCGCACCAACCTCGACCGCTTAAGGACGCAACGTGAACTACTTTGAGCAACTCTCCAAAGAGCAAGCCGACAAAGATCATTGGATGACCGTCAAGTGGTGGTGCCCCGGCATGACCTTGGAAGAAGCCTACGAGACGATTCGCGCCCTCCCGATCGACCCCAATTATCTCATCGAGAACCCAACGCAGCCCGAGCAAGAGGGCTGGAACCAATTCAGAGGTGACACATTCATCCAGATTCGCCTGCGCGAGCTGTTTGAGGGCTACGCGATCGAGCACGGCGACCCATACTTTATTGGGTTGATGGGGCAGGCCGGCTTCGAGCGCGACTTTCTCCTCTGGCACGACGCCGAGCTCCGGGAAGCACTCATTTGGCCCCTCTTTTCCCTCGGCGGCACCCAGGAAGTCAGCTTCACCACCATGGAGAAGAAATACTGGCCCGGCTGGGCAAAATCGCTTGCTGCGCTGGTAAGCGAAGGAATGCTGGACCGCGACCGGTTGCTCGATGAGATGCTCAAAGCACTGAACCGAGGGTTTCCCGCCCACCGCGTTCGCTGGTTTACCCAGCATTACGAGGATTTCGCACCGAGCGAGGAGGAAACCACGAAGCGCCAACACCTGCTGATCGCTGCGATGGGTTCGGGCGTGGGCTCTACAACTACGTTCGCAGTCAAACAGCTCTCTCACCTATCGGAGTTGGATGCAGACGGGTTTGTTGCCGCCGCTGCCCACGCCCTGAGTGGTTCAAAGGCGACTGCCATCACGGCGCTGAAAATGCTGGAGAAGATCTCGGCCGAGCGTGAAGACCTGGCCGCGGGGATCGCCATCGCTGCGCAAACCGGCCTCTACCATGCGAAGGACGAGGTCGTACGCCGCAGCGCCGCACTCCTTCGCACGCTGGACAGGGCTGAGCTTATCGACGCCGTCCGTGACACCCTGTCCCCAGTTATGGCACTCGAATTGTTCGGGCCCCAGGACACCAGCAGCGCAGAAGACCCCGGAGTGCCTTCCGCATCGTTAGCGCAGCGCGTTGAGGCACAGCCTGTCACCCCGTGGACGGACGAGGACGCCCTGTTTCGCACCCGCGAGTTGCTCGCCACGCCCGACGCGGTGGGCTTTGCGCTACTCCTTGCCTGGCTGGCTGAAACCGGGCCGCGGGCGTTGGAGATTCTCAAACCGGTGCTGCCGAACAACGGCCCCGCGTCTTTTGTCACCGATGCGCGATGGCTGTTGGCACAATGCCGCTGCTCTCCTGCCGAGGTGAAAGAAGCCAACGCGTTTAGGCTGAAAACTGATCTGAGTAGGGAATCGCTGTTGCGAGTCGTTGCCATCGTGCATGGGCTCCGGCCCACGCGCACGTTGCTCTCGACGCCGACGGACACTTTCGGTCGCGTAGACAACACGGAATTCGCCCGCCGACTTGCCACATACCCAAACCGCGATGACATCTGGCACGACGATGCGCTCCTCGCTCACTTGCGATTGGTGGACTACCAGGACGACAACACCGGTTACGTGCCTGTGCAGGGAGTGCGAGCTGGCTGCGACTGCATCCTGTGGACTCCGCCTGAAGACCGATGCACCCATTGCGGCGCAAGCCGCGTGTGGGTACGCACCGAACAAGGGTGGAAAGACCGGAGCGCAAAGCGCGAGGAGGCGCTGCCGTTTCTGGTTTCCAGCCCGTACAGCGCAACCCACTTACCGGCCGAACGCGCAATCGTCGCCCCGAGCTGTGTGGATGCCTACACCCACGACATGGAGGAAGACCTTGATGGAGGGTTATCGAGCCACCCAGAGAAGCAAGACCCCGGCATCGTTGACGTACTGACCTGGCACCCAGGCACATGGTCTCGGCACACCGCCAGGTTCCTGGGCAAGGCCATGGCGAATGTTGATCCCGAAATGCGCGCAATCGCGGCGGAGCTTGTGGCAACGAGGCTCCCGGAAGCCATCGAGGCGGACACCACTGCGCGCGAATGGGCACAGATAGACAACGTCATCCTTGGCCGTTGGGCTGCCTCGCTTGCCGACGCTGCAACGCTCAACCCAACCTACGTCCGTGGCGTCCTTGCACACCTCCTGCCCCAGCTGGACCATAAGACACGCGACCTCAGCAAGCTCATCGAGCTTTTCCGTAACGTGCGACTCGACACCGGCCCGCGAGAACTCGACGCTGCGCTGTGCGAATGGCTTGACGCCTTCAGCGGCAAATCAAAGGCAGCGCAGGCAGCGGCGGCGCTGCGCAAGGAGGCATAGATGCACTACACGTACACCCGCCCATCCGCCATGACTGACCAGGGCCTCGAGCTTGCCACCAGTGGCGGCACGCGTTTCCACGCAGACGAGCCGCACTTCTTCAGCGGGTTCGTGGAAAACCCGCATATCGTCGCCCGCGGGGTGCTTACCGTCGCAGACTACGCCGCAAAACGCTTCTACACGCCCGTGAATACCGCGGCGATCGCCGCACTTGACCCGGTGGTCACCTCCACCCCAGAAGGTCTGCGGTTCGAATCTTTCTCCGGCTGCTGCAGCGCTTATGCCCGCTTGGATGTCACAGATCTTGACGCACAATCCCACCAGTCGGGCGTGACCAACGTGGACATCAACACCCCGCTGCGCGAAGCGCTTGCGACTGTCACACCGGGCTCGCCACTCCACCTCACCATTGCCGATGACGCACTGCACGTCACAACGATGGACAACGCCCTGGAGGAGAAAAAGGTCAATCTACCGTTGCGGTGGGTGAAAGGGCTTGCAGAATCTCAGCGTCTGAGCTCCACCATGACGTTGCAGCAGGAGCTTACGGGACCGGAGGCAACAAAGTTCATCGCCTCACTGCCGGGGACATCTACACCGAAGTCCGTGCCGTGGGCTACACCAGCCTTACGGGGCTTGCGCCTGGCATCGAGGCCGTCGAAGGGCGCGGTGTGTTTGCCAGGACCGGAACGTTTGAAATCACTCGTCCCCATTCTGCCGTATGTGACCAAACTGTCGGCATACAGCACCGAGAGTGACGGCTCTTCGCAGCCGAGGTCTTCCGCATGGGTTGTTGAGCTGCCCGGTGCGCGGTTCACAGTCGTGCTCAGCCCGATGAAAACCCGCAGCTTTTCCGGTGAGGGCTCATTACTGATGTCCCTGAGCAGCCGACGCGCAGCCGATGATGCTGACCTTATTTCCGCGGTTCTGGCGTTCGATCCCCACATTGACATCTCCCACCTCGCGGCGGAAACCGGACTCACCCCAGACCGAATTGAAGACGCACTCCAATTCCTTGCATCAACCGGTCAGGTTGGCTACGACCTCAGCCTGGGCGCATATTTTCACCGCCCGCTGCCGCTTGACCCGAATGTGGTGGGTAAGCTCAACACTCGCCTTAGCCATGCCGAGGAGCTCTTGGCCGGCAACGCAGTTACCCCTCTCGACGGGCACAACGACGAATTCGCGGTGTGCTCCGGACCCAATACATACACGGTGAGGCTCGATGACGACGCCTCTGCGTTTGCGTGCACCTGTTTCTGGTTTGCGAAGCACAAAGACAGCCGCGGCCCGTGCAAACACGTGCTGGCCGCGCGGGCGTTTCGTGATAGTGCTCGTGAGTAACCATAGATAAGCAAGTTGTCCCGGAGCACCGCAGCTGTCAGTGTGATTTCGGCTGCGGTTTCGTGCCCCTTGCCAAACGCCCGAGAGTAGAGGCGCATACTGCGACGCAGTTGGTTGGAAAAGAGTGTTGCCCCGCATCCCCTGAGGCGGGGCAACGTCGGGCTCATGATGAGCCCCTAGTTAGGCCGCAAGGATTGGCTTACTTCTTTTCAGAGGAGCCTTCCTGCTGCTTCGAGGAGCTGTCGCCCTTCGAGGAACCAGCGTTATCCTGCTCCTAGTTCGAAGAACCAGCGTAGGTATTACCAGAAGATCCTTTTCAGCTCCAAATCCTTGACAGAGCTACCACCATCAGGCGAGCAGTTGTCGTAAATCAGCGTACCGGCCAGGATGCCAGCGGCAATCAGTGTTGCGCGGGGGTATCTAGTAACACCGTGGTGACTATCCAGTAACGGGATGGTGAGTATCGAGTAACGCTTTGGGAGAAGATTCTTCTGACCGCGTGACAAAAGGACACGCGGCATCATCAGAGGAGTCCGATCGTGGCTGATTACCGGACCGTGATGGATCTTGTCTTACAAGGCTGGTCCGTCCGCCAAATCTGCTCGACTGTGCGATGCTCGCATACCACAGTCCAAAACGCCCGCCACACAATGGCGGAACACCAGATCACAACCCGTGCACAACTCGCCGGTATTACTGACGAAGAGATGGCCACATGGTTTTGCTTGGCAATGGTTAGGGCCTCACCGCAGCGTTAGCATTTCCGTCATCTGGTTCCTTGATGGCTCGGCCCAAATTCACGAGAATGACCGTCAGTCCCACGGTGATAAAGAAGTGGCCGAGGCCAACAATGCCAGAAAACATCTCCTTCGATGTAGCCGCCATTGTCATCAAAGATGGAATCCTTCAGCCCGAAAAGCTCGAAGGGGATCGGCAACGATTCCGTCCCCAGAACTCCGTGCCGTAACTCATTGACCAGCCCCAGAAGACGTAGTTAATGCTGACCACGACGAAAAAGCCGGAGGACATCAGCATCATGTTGAGCACGTCCCTGCGTTCAGCCATGCCTCCATAAAAGTGCCAGCACTGGCGTCATCAGCAGCACTAAAGCTCCGCTTATGAGGATCCAACTGGCATTACCTGCAGTCACCGGATCCATTACGTCTCCTTGTAGATTGTCCAAAACTTTCTTTTTATAGCGGTAGACCTACAGGTATTTAACACCTATTAGAGTACAGCTATTTCCTCAATCCAAGGTTAGGATAACCCTCTGCACTGCAGGTTTACACCCCGCAAGGTGGCGAACGCTGCGCGAAAGGCTGGGGCCTGCCCCAGGCTCGAAAGGCTCACCCCCACCAGAGGTGGTTGTATCAACCCGACATAGAAGGAAGCCGTCGCCCCGAACCTGCACCTTACCCCCAAAAAATGAAAATTATTGCTGGGATGTGCACACCGTATTACCGTACTTAACGGTTCAAGAATAACATTCTTCACTTCGGACACTTTGTGCCCATATACTAACCGTCTACTACGTATAAGGAACGCGTACATGTCCGCATCCAGCTCTCCCCCAGCCAGCCCCGCAGAAGAACGGGATATCAAAACCGTGGCCGAACAGGCATCAGCAAGCCCAGAAGAGCTCACCAAAAAGCGCCGCTTTAGCGATGGCTGGAAGCTTTTTATCTGCATTGTGATCGTTGTCGTTGGTGCCTTAGGCTCCTCGCTGGTACAGACCAACGGCGGCAATATTCAGGTCACCGATCTCAAAATCGCCGGCAAGCACGGCGCCACCGTGACCGCGGATCTTTTCCGCCCCAAGGACGCGACACCGGAGAATAAAGCACCGATGGTCATCGTTTCGCCCGGTTTCCAGCGCACCAAGGAAACCCAGGTGTCCAACTCGCTAGAGCTGGCCCGCCGCGGCTTTGTCACCCTAGTTGTTGACCCGTATAACCAGGGGGAGTCGAGTTCGCAGGACCCGGATGATGACGATACCGCCGTGGTCACCGCCATTGATTACGTCACAAATCACCTGGATACGTTCAATTACGTCGATGAGGATCGCATCGGCATTACTGGCCACTCTGCCGGCGGTACCGCGGTGCGCACCGCAGCCAATAAGTACGGCAAAAAGGTCGATGATGCGCTCGAGGCCGCCAAGGATCCGAATAGCGAAGGTGGCACCACCATCACAGACGGTGAGCGCAAGCGCGCCGAGGACCTGGATAAGATCTCCGCGGTCTTTATCTCCGGCTGGCTCAAGAACTTAGACGATAAGAAGTTCGCCCACGTGCACTCCAATATGGCGCTGGGCTATGCCCGCTACGATGAGGGTGGCTACCGCAATATCAACGGCGATGGCGATCTGCGCGATGCCCCAGAGGCTCTCTCCATGGTCAACTCTGGGTTGAAGAAACAAGACCAGGTAGACCGCATTGAGATTGGTCACGGCTACGGGGACATCGATAAGGGCACCTATCGCATTGCCTATAACGATGAAACGCTGCACCCGCTGCAACCGCTGACCCCCAGTGCCATTGCCAGCATCCTCGAATTCTTTGATGACACCCTGGATGCGCCGGTGAAGATGGATTCCGGCAACCAGACGTGGTGGCTCAAAGAAGTCTTTAACCTGGTATCCCTCATCGGCGCCATCGCCATGCTCTTCCCGCTGACCCGCATCCTCTTGCGTACCCGCTATTTTGCCCGAGTGGCGCAAGCGCTTCCGGCGGTACCAAAGCGCCCACGGGGCAAAGAGGCCGCAAAGTTCTGGGCCTTCTTCGTACTTTCAGCAGCCATCGCATTCTTCACGTTCATGCCGCTGGCAAACCTATCGCAGGACGTGTTCTATGATGCCGCGAATAAGGTGAGCACCTGGTTCTTCCCAGCGCGCATGGTCAATTCGGTGGTCTTGTGGGCCATCGTCAACGGCATCGTGGGGCTTATCTTGTTCTATATCACCCGGGATAAGTCCACCTATGCCCGCGGCGAGCGCGCCCGCGCCTGGGGAATCACCATGGATTGGCGCACCTTTGGACGCACGCTATTGCTGGCTTTCACGTTGCTGTTTATCTACTTTTCCATCCTGTCCATCGTCTACCTCGCCTTCCACAGCGATTACCGCTTCCTGGTCGTGGCCTCCCGCCCGCTGACGCTGCGCTGGTTCCTAGTGGCGCTGATGTATGTGCCGGCGATGTTCATCTTCTATCTGGCCAACTCCATTCGCGCCGGCGTGGGCACGCGCTATAGCGATACTCCGAAGTGGCAGACCTATCTCATTGCGGCGCTGGCTAACTCCGTAGGTTTGGCGATGATCTTCGTCATCCAATATTCGGTCTTCGCCGCCACCGGCACGGTGTACTGGACCGATGACTGGCTGTATGTTAATATGCTGCAGTCCATCTTGCCCATGATGATCCTGCTGCCCATCTTGAACAAGATGTTTTATGCCAATACCGGCCGCGTATGGCTTGGCCCCCTTGTTATCGCGCCCATTTTTATCACCATGTCCTTGGGCGGCAGCGTGGCCTATATTCCGAGCCTCGCGTAAGCTTTAAGCCATAGGTGAAATCATCAAGCAGTATTCTGTTGGCTTCACCCGAGTTAAAAATTCGGTCTATCGCGCCGCAAATGCGGAAGGCGCCAGCGTCGAATTTGACCGCGGGGAAGGCCTATTATCACCGATAGAACTTACTGGCCGCCGTCCCCGGACGTACCGCGGCAGACGTGGACGTGGTGACCTCTCGGCGCACCGAGCCGGGGTCTTTTCAGGCGCGCGCAGAAGGCGACCGCGTCAATGAGGACGGCGCCTCCTTGAGCCCCGCCTTCCTTTCCACCCCGGACGGCGTTACCGCCCGCGGGCTCGTGAATAACCTTATCCGCATTTCCCAGGGAAAGACTGCACAGTATCGCGCACCATGGAACACGCCATGATGACGCAGCACGCATGGAGTTTCTTCAAGACCTGCACCTGGCAGACGTCCTCGTGCTTGATGACTTCCTAACAACCCCGATTGATGCTGCCACAGCACACCAGCTGCTCTACATTCTTGCTGAGCGTGAACACCGCGGGTCAACGATTGTCACCTCCCAGTTCACGCCCGACGAGTGGTACAAGTCCATCCCGGATGCTGTCATTGCCGAGTCGATACTGAATCGGCTTGTCGTTGGCGCTGAGATCATCACGCTGGAAGGACCGAACATGCGCCTAGAAGCCAATACGGAGTAACTGCTTACGGTCGACGCCTGGGTGTTATTCGATACTCACCCGGGCGTTACTGGTTGCTCACCACAGCGTTACTAAATCCGTGGTCCTAACAATCAGCGCCAGACCACTAGCAACAGTAGCCAGATCAGCACCAAACTTACCCAGCTGCTGATTGACAGCATCAACCTGCGCAGCCGACTGCGGGTTGAACAGACCAGCTTGCTGCTGGATCTGCGTATTGGCAGCCTGGATCTGGGCGTTCGCCTGAGCAGTAAGGTCAGACAAGCCCGGGATCTGCATCTGAGTAGCCCAACAAATTGGGATCAGCGCCAGCAGCGGCAGGCTAAAGCCACAGCCGTCGCAGCACGCCTACCAGCATTAATACCAATCTTCGCGGTCGCCTCGTTACCAGCACCATCAGTTGCAGTCACCGCATCACCCGGATACATCACATACAGCGCATGAGAAACCCCGCTGCATCACCATTTATGCCAGTACAGCGGGGTTTGCTCGCGGTAGAGGAAAGTTTAGTTCTCCTCGGACTCCTCAGCCTTCTCCTCGGAGGACTCGGAAGCTTCCTCGGACTCAGCCTTCTCGGCAGCCTCGGCGGCGGCAGCGGCCTCAGCCTCGGCAGCAGCCTTGGCCTCTTCCTCTTCCTTGGCCTTCTTACGCTTCTCGGTGATGGCCTCGGCGGTCGGGCCGTTGTTGGCCTCCTCGAGTGCCTCGTTGAACAGCTCGAGCTTGGTCTTCTTCTCCGGAGCGACCTTCAGGGTGCCCTCGGCGCCCTCTTCGCCCTTGTGCTTCTGCCAGTCACCGGTGACCTTCAGCAGTGCAGCAACCGGCTCGGTCGGCTGTGCGCCGACGCCCAGCCAGTACTGTGCGCGCTCGGAGTCGATGCGGATGAGCGACGGCTCTTCCTTCGGGTGGTAGATACCAATGTTCTCGATTACGCGACCGTCGCGACGGGTACGGGAGTCAGCGACGACGACGCGGTACTGTGCGTTGCGGATCTTGCCCACACGCTGCAGCTTAATCTTGACAGCCATGAAAATACTTCCTTTTCGGTCACTGGGCAGTGCAGTCACCCGCCGTGTGCTGGCGGGCCGGTTCAACCCTTCTTCTTTAGCCTGCGCGTGACTGGCCGGTCGACCGCCGCGCTCCCGACCTTCCGGGGCGCGGACCAGACGGGTCCGGCGCGTACGCAGATTGTGCTGTCCCCTGGGGCGGCAAACCACCAGGCAACCCCGCATACATTACCCGGTTGAGCCACATACACCAAAACGAAGTACCACGCCCAACGGGGCCAAGTTTTTTCAAATCGGGCGGTTGAGCCGGTAATGTCTTCAGCGAATTGAACCGGATAGTACCAAAATTTTCATGATGTTGTAGGGGTTTTACGGGCTTATGGGCGAAGGAACGGCGCAGCAGTCACTTACGGCGCGGCAGGCGCAGCAGTCTCCTGGCGCGCACCCCCGCCCGCGCCCCTCGTCCTACCGCGTGGACATCGACGGCCTTCGCGGATACGCAATTGCGCTCGTCGTGCTTTTCCACGTCTTCGTCGGCCGCGTATCCGGCGGCGTGGACGTGTTCCTCCTGCTCTCCGGCTACTTCTTCTTGGGCGGCCAGCTGCGCTACGCGCTGCGTCCGAACCCCAACCTCAATCCTTGGTGGCCGCTCTGGCGCACCATTCGTAGGTTGGTCCCCGCGCTCGTCGTCGTCATCCTGACGGTCCTTATCGCGGTGCATTACCTCACCCCGGAGCTCATGAGCGACGAGCTCGCGGCCCAGTTCACCGCGTCGATGCTCTACTACCAGAACTGGGAGCTTATGGCGCAGGACGCGGACTACGCGGCCGCCAGCCAGGACACGTCGCCGCTGCAGCATTTGTGGTCAATGGCAGTCCAAGGCCAGTTCTACCTTTTTGGCATCCTGTTCGGCACGCTCATCGCTGTCTTGATTACCAAGTGCAAGCTGCCACGCACGCTCGCCCGCCGCGGCGCAGTGATCGTACTCGCACTCATCACCGTCGCCTCCTTCGCGTGGGCGTCCCGCTTCGGGTTTATCGGCACCGGCGCGAACTACTACTCCACGTTCTCCCGCGCCTGGGAGCTCTCGCTCGGCGCGCTCCTCGCGTTCGTCCCGCGCTCGCGCTTCTTCCCGCAGCGCTTCGCCTGGTTGACGTCGGCGCTTGGCGTCGTGTGCATCACGATTACGGGCGCCGTGGTTGCCAATTCGCTCGCGTTCCCGGGCCCAGTCGCGCTGCTCCCCCTCGTGGGCGCCGCGCTGGTGATTCTCAGCGGCAATGACAACCCGATTTCCGCGGTCCTCGCGTCCAAGCCGATGACCTGGCTGGGCGGCATCGCCTACTCGCTGTATCTCTGGCACTGGCCGCTGCTCATCATCGTCACCGTCATCGGCGGCTTTGGCACCCCGCCGGCCTGGGTGGGCACGATTGTCATCATCGTCTCTCTCGCCCTCGCGCACGTCACCCACGAGCTGCTTGAGGAGCCGCTCCGTCAGCACCGGAAGCGCCCGACCGCCACGGACACGCCGCTTCTCGACGCCCGCAGGTCACTCCGCACCCCCGCCGGTGCAGCCCGCGCCGTCGGTGGCGTGATTGTCACCTGCTTGGTCGCCGCTACCTTTACGATTCAACCGCTGTGGAACCAGAAGGTCCAGGAGGCGGAAAAGCCGCTCAATGACACCTTCTACCCCGGCGCCTTGGCGCTGGCGGGGGCGAACGTTCCTGACGTGCCCCCACAGCCGGACCCGAACCTCATCTCCGGTGTCTACCCGCCCGCCGGTACCGACGGCTGCATGGTGTTCCAGAACCAGGACGCCGACACCATGCCGCGCCCCGACTGCGTGTACGGCGACCCAGAGGCGAACACGACGGTAGTCATGGTGGGCGGCTCCCACATCGAGCCGTACGTGATCCCCTTTGACCGCCTGGGCAAGGAACACGGATTCAAGGTGATCCCGTACGTCCGTCAGACGTGCCCGCTCATCCTGGACGCCGCGGAGAGCGGCGAGCTCGTCTCCCAGGTCTGCCAGGAGTGGAGCGTCAACGCGTTCAACGAGATCGTAAACCTGGACCCGGATCTGGTGGTCTCCACCTCGACGCGCCCGGAAGGCCACGCGGGAGACGTGACGGTGTCCGTGGACCACGTCCCGGACTCCTACCTCAACCTGTGGGACGAGCTCGCCGCCAACGACCTTCCCTTCTTGGGATTCCGCGACAATCCGTGGATCTTCGACATTTTCGGGGAGATCATGGACCCGAACGTCTGCGTTGTCGCCGGTCACACTGAGGAGGAGTGCTCCATGGCCACCAAGGACGTCTACGCCCCCGTCGACCCGGCTGCCGAGTACCTCGATGGCTCGCGCAATCAGTTCAGCGTGGACACCGCCGGGTGGTTCTGCGACGCCGAACTGTGCCGCCCCCAGATCGGCAACGTGTACGTCTACCGCGACCAGAACCATATCTCGAACGCGTACATGGCCACGCTGACGCCGCTGGTGTGGCAGGAGCTGCGCCGGGTCTTTGACACGCTGGACATCGCCTACACGCAGCCCGAGCCGGGGCAAGACGGCGAGGGCGCAGCAGGCGCGCCACCCACGGAGTACGTCATCCCGCCGCTGTTCCCCGACCCAAACGCACACGTCCCCGTCGGCGACGGGGAGGCACCGGAGGTGCCGATGGTGGGGCGCGAGTAGGCGTCGATAAGCAGCCCGCTCGGGGCGTTAGCGCACTTTACGACGCTTCCACCCCAGCGCCACAAACGCCTGGCGATCGCCCGCAACGTAATGCTCGGCGAGCGCGAGGGCCTCGGCGAGGCTGCTCGTCTTGCGCTGGAAATTCTCAATCTGCCCGAAGTCGTGTCCCCATCCGACCACGAACCGGCTGCGAAGCGCGCCGCTGTCATTGATCACCAAGACGTAGTCGCCCTCCACAGCGGAATCCATCACTTGGATGAAGTCGCCCTTTGTGGGCAACTCCACCCGGCGCAGCGCGTCCAGGTTATCCGGGTCGAGAGACACGGGCTCGAAGAGGTTTGACTGCATCTGGAAGCGGGAAGGCGCATCCGATGCCCGCTTGGCGCTGTGCCACTGGGCCGCTTCGACCACCGCAGCCGGCGACCGCGCCATTGTGGCGTAGAGGTGCAGCACATCCGGTTCAGCGAGTCCCTCGACCGAGTACACAATGCTGCCTGGGATTTCGTACGTGGCCGAATAGCCGCCCGGGGCCTCACGGATGGTGAGCCAGTAGTACTGCAGGTCCGGCTCCGAACGGCCCGAGTCGAGCGTAATGCTGGCCGCGACCACGAGCTCGTCCGCGCGGGACAAAAGCTGCAACCCCTGCGCGAACGCGGGCACGGTGGCGTCGACCCAGAACTGGGCGATCGTGTTGTTCGCGCCGAGCGTCAATCCGCTGAACGGCGTCTCCTCGCCTCCGGTGGCGTTGTAGAAGACGTGCGCCCCGTTGAGCACGACCGAGACCCCGTACAGGGGTGCAAGGCGCACGATGTTCGCGAGGACCCCGTCGAGCGCGGCCTTGGGCACCCACACACGCGTCATCGCGCGGAGCCCGACCTCGTTGCCGGCGCGCCCGCGGAACGCACCGGGTGCCGGCTGTGCTTGCTGCAGCTCGGAGAAGAAGGCCTTGAGCTCGGCGGGTGCGTCCTCGGCGGTGTCCGCGTGCATCCGGTGGAAGTGCCGGACCGATGCATCGGTCCATGCCTGGGCTCGCTGCGGGAGGATCATGGCAGAGATCTCCGTGAGCTCGTTGTCCCACAGCGACCGTGTTCGAACCGGGGCGTCCTGGCCGAAGAGCGCTTCTGCCTGCGCGTCATCCGCCGTCAGGTAGGTGTGGACGAACGCCACCAGGTCGGCGCCGCTGGAAAACTCACGGGTCACAGTTGAAAGCGGTGCGGTTTCCAGCGTGGCTACCCATCGGCCGTTGCCGGCGCGCCCGTATTCCAGGGCGCCACCTGGGCCGTCGTGGAGCCGCACGAGTGTGCCCTCCGGCAGATGAAGCACCGCGTCGAACCGACGCAGAGGGAGCTCGCCGCGCTCCCCAGCGCTCGTGACAAAGTGGGCGTCTGCCGGCGCAGCCTCGCCCCATGCGAGGCGGCCAAGCAGCGGACTCCGGTCCGCAAACGCCAGGAGCAACTCCCGCGCCTGAGCGTAGCCTGCCACTCGGCAAGTGAGGAAACGATACTGTCCGGCATCTTCCCCGTTCACGTGGCGCCAACGGAGGGTCCACGAGCCGTCGGCGTCGAGGCGTGCAGCCATCGCTTCCGGGCCCTCGGCGTACACCTCGACCCACGCGCCGATGGGGTCGGGCGCACGCAGCGCGTCCTCAAAGGCCACATCAATAGTGCGCTCGCACACCTGGTGCCACAGAGTACCGATGCTATTGCGCAGCCCCGCGAAGCCAACCTCGTGCATTTCCGCCCCGGATCCGTTGACCAGCAACCCGGAGTCGGCCTGAAACACCAGGGCGCGATGCTGAAATGCTAGGTCGACGACACGGTTAAACACCTGGGGATCGTCCATCTGCGCATCAATGGTGAGCACGCGCTGCGCCTTCACGTCGTGCCCCAGCAGGTGCGCAAGCGCACCCGCGAGACCCTCCATCGATGCGTCCTGTTCCTCGAACTGCTCCTGGTCCGCGAAAAACTCCTGCACGTGCCGATGGTGGTGTGCGAGCACGCTGGTCGATGGACGGAGCACGTACAGGCGCTCCGGCGCCCCGTACCGTTGCCCGCCTGGCGCCCCTTCGTCCCCCACGATCCAGTCAAGGGCGCGCATGAGCTCCCGGTTATCCTCCACGTACATCCGGAAGACTTCGTACGCGCGGTCGAGGTCGCGGGTGAGCACGTGCCCGCGCTCGACGGCGCCATTGTTATACCCCCACTCCACTCGGTACCAACCATGGGCATCGTGGCGGAACACGCGGCAATAGTCCTCGGGGCTACGGTTGTCAGTCACTCCGATCCAGTCGCCGACGCCCGCTGTGGCAAACGCTTCCTGGTAGGTGGCCAACGCCTCGTCGCTGTACAACGTCGTCGAGTCACCGGAGTTGAAGCCGAGCATGTACGGACGCCGCGGCAAGGCCAGGTCCGCGGTCCGCACCGATTCCCAGTGCACTGAGTCAATAATGTCGTGTGGAGACTCCGCGGCGTTCAAGAACACGACCGCGACATCGTATTGCGAAAGCCCTGCGACGGCCCGCATGCTCCAACCGGGCCCGTAGGCCTTCAGCAGAAACGAGCCATGATCCGCGTCCTGAGGGATCGCGAGGAGCACCAGCCGCTGGTCGGGGCGCTCGAGCGACTCGACGGTCAGTCGCAGCTGCCAATCGCTGAAGTGCACCATCAACGCTTCCATGAAGGCAACCGGTGACACCGATACCCACCGATGCACGCACTTGTCGCCGTCAAACAGCTCAAGGGTGCACCGCACATCGCCTCCAGCTGCGGCGCCTGAGGGGTTGACCACCACATGTACACCGTCAAGCACCAGCGACACCCCGTAGCGCTGCGCGAGGTTGCCCAGCCGGTCGAGGGTCCGCACCGAGCCACGCCGGCGGACAGAAATCGTCGATAAGGCACGCGCTTCCACGCTGTTTTGCTCAAGCGCGAGCGTATGCGGTGCCTGCTGATTCACCTGCGCAATGAATGCCGCCATCGCTCCCTCTGCCACACCGTTGTGTGTGTCCCGCACGCGGTGCATCTCGCGTATCGACGAATTCGCCCACCTCGCCGCGCGTTCCGGAAGCACCATCGCCGTCACGGTGAGAGCGGCGGGCAATGCCATTTCAGACGACTCCGGGAAGTACTCGAGCAACGCCCCGAGCTCGTTGTTGACATAGGCTTCCGCAACCTCGAGGAGCTCGCCGGCGGTGTCGAAGGTGCGGCTCATACCGCCGTTCAAGGCGTGGCGCATCGTCGCGCGCCACTGCCCGTCGTGGTCCCGCCCAAATTCCAAAGAGAAATTGAGCCGGTCGTGCAGGCGCACCATGACGCCCGCCGGCAGGTCGCGGATCGCCCCGAACCGGCGCAACCTGTACTGGGAGCGTTGCACGAGGTCGCAGGTAGAGAGACGCGGGACGAAGTCGACGTTGGTCCACTCGTACTCACTGAGGGTCGAACAATGATCCGCAAACGCGAGCAGGACGGCGCGGGCTTCCTCGTAAGTCGCAACCGTCAGGGTCCGTAGGTCGGAATTGTCCTCGCGAACGGTCCACACGATTGTGAAACGGCCGTCGTCCAGGAGGTGCATGCGCATCCGGACACCAAACTCGGCGGTGCCATCGCCGAAGTTGTGCACTTGCACCCAGGTGTCCATGTCGGACGGCGCTCGAAGTGCATCCTCAAACGCGCGGTCCAGAGTGTGCTCGCTCACCTGGCACCAGGCTGTTGCGATCGAGTTTGTCACCGCCGAAAATTCGGCGGTCGCACCATCGACGCCAGTGGCGTCGATGTACAGATCCGATTCCCCAATAAACGCCGAGACGCGATGCTTCAAGCACACGACAAAGAGGAAATTCAGCGAGTGGGCATCGAGACCGTTCACCGAGGCCGTTATGAGGCGAGTCGGCGCGAACTCCTGCCGCAGCCCACGCGAAAGATCACGCGCAAACGCCTCCATCTCTGGATCGGGGAGCCGGCGTAGCGCTTCAACATCCGCACCCTTGAGAACCTTCGCCAGTTGGTCGAAGCGAGACGTGACGACGCTATTTGTTCGCAGGAAGTGGAATGGGAACTCCATACCGCACAACCTACAGTGATATAGCGCACACCGCAGGGGGCGAGTGTTACTTCTTCTTCCCCATGCGCTTCATCGCTTCGCCGAAGTCGAGGTTGTCCAGGTCCATGCCGTCCATCCCCGGAGGAAGCTGCTCCTGCAGCTTCTTCAGCTCCTTCATGTCCGGCATGCCGCCGCCCATACCTGGCATCCCGGGCATACCCGGCATCCCTGGCATCCCGCCGCCACCACGGCGCTTCGGCGGCTTACGCTTGCCGTTCTTGCCCTTGCGGCCCTTCGGCTTCTTCTTTGTTGCCGAGCGGCCACCCGGCATCCCCGGCATACCGGGCATGCCACCGCCCATGCCGAACTGGCCGGCCATCTTGCCCATCATCTTCTTCGCCTCAAAGAAGCGCTCCACCAGCTGGTTCACGTCGGAGACCTCGACACCGGAGCCTTTGGCAATACGCTTGCGTCGCGAAGCATTCAGGATCTTCGGGTCCTCGCGCTCCGCCGGCGTCATGCCGCGGATGATGGCCTGGATACGGTCGAGCTGCTTCTCGTCCACCATGTCGGCCATCTGGTTCATCTGCTTGCCGCCCGGCATCATCTTCAGCAGGTTGCCAATCGGCCCCATGCGCCGGATCATGAGCAGCTGGTTGAGGAAGTCCTCGAGTGTGAGCTCGCCGGAAGCCAACTTGGTCGCCGCTTCCTCGGCGTCTTGCTCGTTATAGGTCTGCTCGGCCTGCTCGATCAGCGAGAGCAGGTCACCCATGCCGAGGATCCGGCTGGACATGCGGTCCGGGTGGAAGACGTCAAAGTCGTCGAGCTTTTCGCCTGTCGACGCGAACAGGATCGGCTTGCCGGTCACCTCGCGGATCGAGAGCGCGGCACCGCCACGCGCGTCGCCGTCCAGCTTGGTCAGGACCACGCCGGTGAAATCAACGCCGTCGGCGAAGGCCTGCGCGGTGCTCACCGCGTCCTGGCCGATCATCGCGTCGATGACGAAGAGGACTTCGTCCGGGTTCACGGCGTCGCGAATGTTGCGCGCCTGCGTCATCAAGGTCTCGTCGATACCCAGGCGACCCGCGGTATCGATGATGACTACGTCGTGCTTGGTCTGCTTCGCGTGCTCGATACCCTGCTGCGCCACCGCGACCGGGTCGCCATGGGAGGAGCCCATCTCGTGCTCGTAGGAGTCGATGGACGTACCCGGGTCCGGTGCGAAGGTCTGCACGCCGGCGCGCTCGCCGACGATCTGCAGCTGCTGAACTGCGCCGGGGCGCTGCAGATCACACGCCACCAGCATTGGGGTGTGCCCCTGCTTCGAGAGGTGGTTGGCCAGCTTACCGGCGAGGGTGGTCTTGCCCGCACCCTGAAGGCCTGCGAGCATGATGACGGTCGGCGGGTTCTTCGCCAGGTTCAGGCGACGGGTCTCTCCGCCCAGGATCGAGGTGAGCTCCTCATCAACGATCTTGACAACCTGCTGCGCGGGGTTGAGCGCCTCGGACACGTCCGCACCGAGCGCGCGCTCCTTCACCCGCTTGATAAAGGCCTTGACGACGGTCAGGGAGACGTCCGCCTCGAGCAGGGCGAGGCGAATCTCACGCGTGGTCGCCTTAATGTCGTCCTCGGTGAGCTTGCCTTTTCCGCGCAAGCCACCGAGGGCATCTTGGAGGCGGTCGGACAGTGACTCGAACACGTCAGTACTCCTGTTCGCTTCGTCGATAAGCGTGCTAAAAGCGCTTGCTAAAAATGAACTCGTTCTAGCCTAGTGCCTGGGCGCGAAAGCCCAGAACTCAGCCGGTCTAGCCCAGCAGCGCGTCGACGAAGCTTTCCACCTCAAACGGCGCGAGGTCGTCCGCGCCCTCGCCCAGGCCGACGAGCTTGACGGGCACGCCGAGCTCCTCCTGGACCTGGAAGACGATGCCGCCCTTCGCCGTGCCGTCGAGCTTGGTCAAGACGACGCCGGTGATGTCGACGACCTCGCGGAACACGCGCGCCTGCGCGATACCGTTTTGGCCAACAGTGGCATCGAGCACGAGCAGCACCTCGTCGACGTTGCTCTTCTTCTCCACCACACGCTTGACCTTGCCCAGCTGGTCCATAAGGTCGGTGGAGGTGTGCAGGCGTCCGGCGGTGTCAATGAGCACCACGTCCGCGCCCTCCTGCACGCCGGTCGCGACCGCGTCGAAGGCGACGGACGCCGGGTCCGCGCCCTCCTTGCCGCGCACGGTGGAGGCACCGACGCGGCGGCCCCAGGTCTCGAGCTGGTCGGCTGCGGCGGCGCGGAACGTATCGGCGGCGCCCAGGACCACGGAGTGGCCCATGGACACGAGCACGCGCGCGAGTTTGCCGGTGGTGGTGGTCTTGCCGGTGCCGTTCACGCCCGCAACGAGGATGACGGCGGGCTTGCCCTCGTTCGGCATCGCCTTGATGGAGCGGTCCATGTCCGGACGCGCGGCCTCGATGAGCGTCTCGCGCAGCATCGCGCGGGCCTCGGCCTCCGTGGACACGCCACGCTCCGCGATCTTTTCGCGCAGGTTCTCGGTGACCTTCATGGTCAGGTTCGCGCCGAGGTCCGCCATGATCAGCGTGTCCTCGATCTCCTCCCATGCGTCCTCGTCCAGGTCGCCGGCGGTGAGAATTCCCAGCAGACCCTGGCCGATCGCGTTCTGCGAACGCGACAGGCGCCCGCGCAGCTTGCCAATGCGCCCGGTCGCCGGCTCGATCTCGTCGATGTCTTCAGTGGGCTCGTCATGCTTCTCGACGACCACCTCATCACTCGGCTCCGCGCCCTCCTCACGGGCAGCGTCAGCGCTCTCGGCGGTCACAGCAGCGGCTTCGGCTGCCTCGGTGGCTTCGGTTTCTTGCTCGGTTGGCTCGGCGGGCTCGGTCGGCGCGACGTCCTCCGGGGCCACGACGGCCTCGGAGGCCTCCGGCTCGTCAGTATTCAGCATGACCGTCTCGTCGGTGTCGCTGGGGTCGCTGGGGTCGCTGGGATTGCTGGTGTCGCGGTCGGCGGCTTCCACCGGCGCCTCATTCTGTGCGGGCTCCTCCACCGGCTCCGCAACCGGCTCCGCAACCGGCTCCTCCACCGGCTCCGCGACAGGCTCCGGGGTGGGAGCCGCTGCAGCCTTCGGCTCTTCCTTGGCTTCTGGGGCCGCTGGCTCGTCGCGAAGCACTGGCTCCTTGACCGGCTCCTTCGCGGGCGCGTCGGGGGCGGCGGCGGGCGCAAAATTAAAACCACCCTTGGCCTGGTAATTGCCGGATTTCTCCTGCTGGGTGAGCTCCTTCGGCTCCTCCGTCTTTTCAAAGGAGACAGTCTTTTCTTCTTTCCTGCGGCGCCCGACCACGACGATGCCCACGATGATGAGGACAACGACGATGAGCGCGACGATGATCCACAGCAGTGGCGAGTTCATTGCAAGTTCCATATCCATGGCACCCATAGTGCCAGGCGCGGCGGAGCTAGTCAGCCGCAGGCTGCATACGCTGCGACAGGACGCGCGTCACGCCGTCGCCGCGCATAGTCACGCCGTAGAGCACGTTCGCCACATCCATGGTCGGCTTCTGGTGCGTGATCACGATCAGTTGCGAGTCCTCCCGCAGCTCCTTGAGCAGGGCGATGAGGCGGCGGAGGTTGACGTCATCAAGCGCTGCCTCGACCTCATCCAGCACGTAGAACGGGCTGGGGCGGGCGCGGAAGATGGCCACCAGGAACGCGAGCGCGGTGAGCGACTTCTCGCCGCCAGAGAGCAAGGACAAGCGCTTGACCTTCTTGCCCGGCGGGCGCGCCTCGATCTCGATTCCGGTGGCGAGCATGTCGTCAGGCTCGGTGAGCACGAGCCGCGCCTCGCCGCCCGGGAACAAGGTGTGGAAGACGCGCGGGAACTCGTCCTCGACATCTTTCCACGCATCGGTAAACAGGCGCAGGATCTGCGCGTCGACGTCATTGATCACGCCGGTGAGATCTTCGCGCGCCTGAATCACGTCATCCAGCTGCGTGGACAGGAACGAGTAACGCTCCTCGAGCGCCTTGAACTCCTCGAGTGCCAGCGGGTTCACCTTGCCCAGCGCGCGCAGATCCTTCTCGGCCTGCTTTAGCCGCGCCTGTTCGGCGGCCTCATCGAAATCCTCTCCCGGAGTGTAATCGCGCAGGAGGTCCGGGATGGCAACGCCGAGGGACTCGGTAATCTTCTTCTCGGCTTCGTCGATACGCACCTGCGCCTGCGACTGCGCAATCTCGGAATTGTGCGCGCTGTCGGTGAGCCGCTTGAGCTGCTGCCGGGCCGCCGAGACCTGGCTGCGGGCCTGCTGCAGTCGCGCCTGCAGCTTGACGACGCTCCCCTGCCACCGGTCGCGCTCCTCCGCCGCACGGGACAACGCGTCCTGGATCCGGGCGATCAGGTCGCGGCCCTGCTCGGAGACGGTGCGGACGAGCTCCGCCTGCGCGCGACGCTTCTGCATCGCCGCGTCGTGGCGTGCCTTCGCCTGCTTCTCGTGCTCCGCCTGCCGGCGCAGGGCGTCGCCGCGCCCCGCGCGCTGCTCCGCCTCGGCCTGCGCGGAACGGGAGGCGAGCGTGGCCTCCATCTCCATCGCCTTGACCTGGTTCAGTTCCTGCTGCGCCGCGTCGCGCTGGGCGGACGACGGTTCCTCGCTGGGCGTGTCTTCATCGTTGACGCGGGCGAGCCGGTCGCGGGTCTGCGCCAAGTCCTCGCGGCGGGCGGCGAGCCGGGCCTCTGCCTCCGTGGCGCGCTGCGCAGCACGCTCATGTTCGTGTTTGTTCGCCTGCCACTGCTTTTCCAGCCGCTCGTGGTCACGCTGCTGGCGCTCGGACTCCGCGTCGTATTCGCGCAGTGCCGCCTTCGCGCTCGCGGCGGTCACGCGCGCGTCCTCCGCGGCCAGCTTCGCGCCCTCCAACGTGCCCGAGAGCTCCTCGAGTTGAGCCTGGGCCACGTCGAGTTCCTCGCGGGCGCGTTCGATCTGGGCACTCACTTCCACCGAGGTGGTGGCACCTGTGCCGGCGGCGACCCAACCCTCGCCGACAACGACGCCGTCGCGCGTGACGGCGCGAAGCCGGGGGTCGTCGTCCACCAGCTGGCGGGCGGTGGGGAGGTCGTCGGTGAGTGCGACGTCGACAAGCAAACGCGTTACCGGCCCCAGCACCGACGCGTCGATGCGCAGATGGTCAAGCAGCCAGTCCACCGGGGATTCCGCGTCGAGGCGCCACGCGCTGCCTCCGCTGCGGTCGATCACCACGGTGCGGGCCGCATCCGCGAGGAGCTCGACCGTTTCCGCGGTAACGTCGCCGGCCAATGCCTCCGCGTACTGGCCGAGCGCGGCGGACAGCGCCCGGTCCACGCCCGGTTCCGCGGTAACCATCCCCGCGAGCGGGGCCGCCTCGCTGATGACCTCCGCGGCCGGCTGCTTCGGCGCCTGCTCCTGCAGCGTGGAGATGCGCGATTCCAGGGTGAACACGGCCCGCTCGCGCTCGCGCTGCTGGGCGCGCAGTTGCTCGAGGCGCTTGTCGGCGGCGTCGGACTCCGTGTAGGCGCGCACATGGGCCTCGTCCAGCGGGGCGCGCTGCGTATCCACGTTCGCTACCTGCTCGGCGGCCTCGCGAGCCTCCTTTTCCGCCGCGCGGGCGCGGGTGCGCGTCTCCTCGAGCAGCTCGGTCAGGCGCGCCACGTCCTCCTCGGCCGCGGTGATCGCGCTCTGCTGCGATTCCTCCTGCGCGAGCAGCCGCACCACACCTTCGCGCCGGTCCGCGATCGCGCGCACCTGCGCCATGTGCTCGCGTTCGGCGGCGTCGAACGCTTCCTGCTTCTCCGCGACCTCCTCGCGCAGCGTCTCGAGCCTCTCGGCGGCCTCCTCCGCAGCTTCGAGCGCCTCCGCGTAGTCCTCGTCGGCGAATGCTGCGCGGCGCAGCAGGTCCTCCGGGTCTTGGCCCGCGTAGGGCACCTGCGCGCCCGCGTTCTGTGCGCGCTCAGTGGCGATGCGGACTGTCGCATTAGCACGCTCCGCCAGGGTGGACAGCGTGAACCACACCTGCTGAGCCTGCTCCGCCTGCGGCTGCGCCTCCTCCTGCTCGAACTCGATCTCCGCCTGAGTCTGCTCCGCTTCTTCCAGTGCGGCGGTCGCGGTCTCGACCTGCTCGGCGAGGAGTTCGGCGGCGCGGGTGGCGTCGAGAAGCGTGCTGCGCAGCGTCACCACCTGGTGGCCAGCGAGCGACATGCGGGCCTCGCGCAACGTGGACTGCACGGTGGCGGCACGCTTCGCGGCCTCGGCCTGGCGGGCCAGTGGCTTGAGCTGTTTGCCCAGCTCCTCTGTCAGATCGGTGAGGCGGTCGAGGTTCGCCTGCATGCCGGTGAGCTTACGCTGCGCCTTCTCCTTGCGGCGCCGGTGCTTGAGCACACCCGCCGCTTCCTCGATATAGGCGCGGCGCTCCTCGGGGCGCGACTCCAGGATTTCGGAGAGCTTGCCCTGGCCGACGATGATGTGCATCTCGCGGCCGATACCTGAATCCGACAGCAGCTCCTGGATGTCCATCAGCCGGGCCTTGGACCCGTTGATCTCGTACTCGGACGCACCGTCGCGGAACATGCGGCGCGTAATCGCCACCTCGGTGTACTCGATGGGCAGGTGCTTGTCCGAGTTATCAAAGGTGAGGGTGACTTCCGCGCGGCCGAGCGGCTTGCGGTCACCGGCGCCGGCGAAGATCACGTCCTGCATCTTCCCGCCGCGCAGGTTCTTCGCGCCTTGCTCCCCCATCACCCACGCGAGCGCGTCCACGACGTTCGACTTGCCGGAGCCGTTCGGCCCCACCACGGCGCAAATCCCGGGCTCGAATTTCATCGTGGTCGCTGAAGCGAAGGACTTGAATCCTTTGAGCGTCAGCGATTTCAGGTGCATTGGCGTCAGTGTACCTGCCCAGGCCGCAGCCCGTCCTTAGCGCTCCTCAAAGCCGGAAAGCCCCTTCGGCTCGCCATACTGCACGCCGACAAACTCCACGCGCCCCGGGCGCTTCGCCGTCGACGATTCCTCGTTCAGCAGCGCAAAAAGCTTGTCGACGCTCCCTCGCTCCCCCTCCGCAACAACCTCGACACGCTCGTCGGCGAGGTTCTTCGCGTACCCGCGCAGCCCCAGCTCCAGGGCACGGGACCGGGTCCACCAACGAAAACCCACACCCTGGACGTGTCCATGGACGTGGGCTGTCATTCTCACAAGCTGTTCAGTCATGCCACCACATTAGCCGCGGCTACTGCTCCGGATGATCCGCCACCTTCAGGTCCTCCGCGCTGCGGCGGGTGACGGGGTCGGAGCCATCCCAGTACTCCACGCTCTTCAGCTCCGGGAGCATGTCGCGGTGGAAGACCGGGTCGACACCCTTGGCGCGCTGCTCGTTGTAGTTCTTCAGCAGCTTGAAGGCCACCCCACCGAGCGGGACGATAGCGATGATGTTGATGATTGCCATGGTGCCCGCCATGGTGTCGCCCAGCGCCCACACGAGCGGCAGCGAGCCGAAGGCGCCGAAGATGACAAAGCCGATCACACCGAGGCGGAACAGCAGCATGACGAGCTTCGAGTCAGTGAGGTACTCCACGTTGGCCTGCGCCAAATAGTAATTGCCAATCACGGAGGAGAAGGCGAGGAAGAACAGGATGAAGGTGACGGCGTGGGTGCCCCACGCGCCGACGCTGTCCGCCAGCGCGGACTGGGTCAGCGACGCGCCCTGGATGTCATCGTTGCCGTAGGAAACAGCTGGGCCGAGCAGCACGATGAAGGCGGTGATGGTGCAGACCACGAGGGTGTCAAAGTACACGCCGAGCGTTTGCACCAGGCCCTGCTTGACCGGGTGCGACACGGTCGCGGTCGCCGCCGCGTTCGGCGCGGAGCCCTGGCCGGCCTCGTTGGAGAACAAACCGCGGCGCATGCCCTGGGCGAACGCGACGCCCAGCCCGGCGCCGGCGACCTGCTTGAGGCCGAGGGCGTGTCCGACGATGAGGGCGAACATCCCGGGCACCTCGGTGATGTTCATGATGATCACGAGCAGGCCGATCAGGATGTACGCGATGGCCATGAACGGCACGATGATCTGCGTCACGCTCGCGATGCGGGTCACGCCGCCGAAGATGATCATCGCCGTCAGCGCCGCAACCGCCGCGGCGACGATGCACTTCATGGCGACGGAGTCGGTGTTGAACGAGCCGCCGACTGCCTCCACGATTGAGTTGGTCTGAATGGCGTTGTACACAAAACCGTAGGTCAGCGACAGCGCGACGGCGAAGATGACGGCCAGCGGCTTCCAGTTCAGCCCGCGCGTCATGTAGTAGGCCGGGCCGCCGTGGTAGTTCCCGTCCTCGTCCTTGGTCTTCCACAGCTGCGCGAGCGTGGACTCGACGAACGCGGTAGCGCCGCCGACCAGGGCGATGATCCACATCCAGAACACGGCGCCCGGCCCGCCGACGGAGATGGCCAGCGCAACGCCGGCGATGTTGCCGGTGCCCACGCGGGACGCTGCGGAGATAGTGAAGGCCTTGAACGCGGAGATGCCACCGTATTCCTCATCAAGGTCGCGGCCCTCGCGGTCCTTGCCCTTTGGTGTCTCGGTGACCGCCTTGAGCATTTCAGGCAGGAGTCGGATCTGCACAAAGATGGTGCGGAGGCCGAAGTAGATACCGGCTGCCAGGAGCAGCCAAGGAACGACGTTCCAGATGATGCCATTGAGCGAGTCGTTCACAAACGACGTTGCGGATTCCATGGCGGGAATCTTAATGGGTGATATGAGGAAACTCGCAACGACGATGTACGCTTCCCCACATTCGTGGGCGGGCAGTTAGCCGCGTTGGCACTGGGGGCAGTAGAAGCTGGAGCGCCCGCCCACCACCATCCGTTCGATGGGGGTCCCGCAACGGGCGCACGGTGCGCCCGCTTGCCCGTATGCGTTTAACGAGCGCGAGAAGTACCCCGAGGCGCCGTTGACGTTGACGTAGAGGGAATCGAAACTGGTGCCGCCCTGCTCGAGGGCGCGTGCCATCACGTCCCGCGCGTGGTCCAACAGCGCGATGGTGTCGCGTTGGCACAGCGAGCGGGCGCTTTTCGACGGCCTCACGCCCGCCGCCCACATCGCCTCATCGGCATAAATCGACCCGATCCCGCTCACCACCTCTTGGTTGAGCAACACCGTCTTAATCGCCGAGCGTTTCGTGCGAATCAGGCGCGCCGTTGCGACCGCGTCAAAGTCGTCCTCGAACGGGTCCGGGGCAATGTGCGCGACTGGTTCGGGCACATCGCCGGAAAACGGGGCGTACTGCCACAGCCCGAAGGTGCGCTGGTCCACGAAGTCCAGCTCGAGCGGCTCCCCTGCCACTGCGCTATCGCGGCCGGAACCGCCAAGCAGGGCCCGAATGCGCAGGTGCGGGCTGTCAACGCTGCCCGGAGCGCCGACGAGCATCTGCCCGCTCATGCGGAGGTGGATGACAAGGGCGTCGGCGCAATCCAGCGTGAGCCACATGAACTTGCCGCGCCGCCCGGTGCCGGTAATGGTTGTTCCGGGCAGGACAGCTGCGAGGTCGTGGGTGTTCCCGCGGACCGCGCGGGGGTGCAGCACCTCGACCGCGGTGAACGTGCGGCCGACCACGTGGCGATCGAGCCCGCGGCGGACCACCTCCACCTCTGGCAGTTCGGGCACTTAGTGCTCCTTGGCGGTGCCCGCCACGGCCTCGGGGTGGTCGCGGAGGAACCGGACCGCGTTGCGCGCCGCTTCTTGCTCCGCCAGCTTCTTGCTCGGGCCGACACCGCGGCCACGGGACTCCTCGCCGACGAAGACGTCGGAAGTAAAGGTCTTGTCGTGGTCGGGGCCCACCGAGGTGGCGCGGTACTCCGCCAACGGGGCCTTCAGCTCTGCGAGGCGCTCCTGCAGTTCGGTCTTCCAGTCCTTGTGCTTGCCGGAGACGGTGGCGTGCTGCAGCTTGTCGTCGAACAACCGGAGCACGACGTCCCGTGCCGCGGTGAAGCCGTGCTGCCGGTAGATCGCGCCAAACAGGGCCTCGGTCGTATCGGCCAAGATCGAGTCCTTCTTCCGGCCGCCCGTGGCCTCTTCGCCTTTGCCCAACAGGATGTGCGGGCCCAGGTCAATCTCGCGGGCGATGTCCGCCAGCCCGTAGCGCGACACGATGGCCGCACGCATCGGAGACAGATCGGACTCCGGCCGTGACGGATAGAGCTCGAACAGTTTCGTGGCCACCGACAGCCCCAGCACGGCGTCGCCGAGGAACTCAAGGCGCTCGTTGTTTGGGAGGTGACCGTGCTCGTTGGCAAAGGAGCGGTGCGTCAGGGCGAGGCGCAGGTAATCGTCGTCAAGCTGCACGCCGATGCGCTCGAGCAGCGGCGAGTGGTCCACTGCGGCGAAGGCTTGCGCAAGGGCTTCCTCGCCGGAGAGTTTGTGTTTGCGGGAACGGCTCACAGGAACTTCTCCAAACCGGCCCAACGCGGGTCGACCAGGTTGTTTTCCTCCCCTGACACGCCGTCCGGGTCGGGGACCTCGGTGTCGCCGTCGCACTCTGGCTCGCAAACCGGGTTGAACGGCAGGGTCAGGCCCGCCTCGTCCACAAACGCCTGCTCAAGGTCAACCGTTTCGTCCTCAATCCGGCGGATCTCATCGCCCGAGCCCTGGTCCTCCTCGGCCTCAGCATCGCCGACGATGAAGCCGTTGTCGCCTTCAAACACCTGCGAGATCTGCAGTGTCTTCGTGGGCGTCAGCGTCTTCAAGCAGCGGACGCACTCGCCCTTGAACTGAGCGGTCAGGCTGGCGTCCACGAGCACGCCCGAGCCGAGCGGGGTGATGGTCGCATCCACGTCCACTTCCTGGCCCTCCGGGAGGGCAATCATCTCCGGCCCCACCCTCGACGGGCTCGGGCCGGACAGGTGGACGGTGACTGGCATTCCGTCGCCATGGAGTGCGTCGGCGACATCAACAATGAAAGGATTCTTAGCCATAACAGCCAGTATCCTACTCACGGTTTCCGCGGTCAGCTCGCTGGCTCCGGCCGCTGCGCGGGTAGCCGCGAGGCTCGTAATGGTCCGTCCTTACGTCTCCCCTGCTGTCACCGCGGTCGCGCGACGTACCGGCTGCACCGGCGCCACGGCGCAGCGCGGAACGGTCCGAGGACACAGTGCGCAGGACGGAGGACAACGACTCCTCGAACTCCGCCAGCTTGGAATCCACGTAGTCGTCGCACTCGCCGCGCAGTCGGGACGACTCGGAGTGCGCCTGTTCGACCAAGCGGTGCGCCTCCTCGTCGGCGCGGCGCATGACCTCGGACTCGGAGATGAGGTGCTCCTGCTGCGCAAGGCCCTCGTCGATGGAGCGCTGATACTGCTGCTTCCCGTCCTCCACGAGGCGCTCGGCCTCGGTGTGGGCGCTATCGAGCGCGTAGTCCGCTTCCTCCTGGGCGCGCGAAGTGATGCTCTCCGCGTCCTGCTCGGCGCGGGCGACCAGCGAGGTGGCCTGCGCCTGCGCGTCGCTCAACATGGATTCGGACTGGGACTGTGCGTCCCCGAGGATGTGGTCTGCCTCCGCCTTCGCGTCTCCCACGAGCTGGTCCGCGCGGTTTTCGGCACCAATAAGGATCTCGTCCTGCTTATCCAGGACGTCCTGCGCATCATCGATCTCCTTGGGGAGGGACTCCCGGATGTCGTCGAGAAGCGTGAGCATCTCGTTGCGCGGAACCATGCAGTTGGCGGTCATTGGCACGCCGTATGCACCCTCAACAGTCTTGACAAGCTCGTCCAGTGCTTCAAATACGCGATACATAGCTCAATAGCCTACTGGAATCCGCCCCGCGCGAAGCGAAGGCGGAACCAGTGTCCAACAACAACTACAACAACTGAGGCGGTTAGATGACGCCCTGCGCCAGCATCGCGTCTGCGACCTTCTTAAAGCCCGCGATGTTCGCACCGATGACGTAGTCGCCAGCATGGTCGTACTCCTCCGCGGTGTTCGCCGTGACGTTGAAGATGCCGGACATGATCTGGTGCAGGCGGCCGTCGGTGTAGTCGAAGGTCCAGGAGTCACGCGACGCGTTCTGCTGCATCTCCAGTGCCGAGGTCGCCACGCCACCGGCGTTGGCGGCCTTGCCCGGGCCGAAAGAGATCTTCTTTGCGCGGAAGACCTCCACTGCCTCTGCGGTGGACGGCATGTTTGCGCCCTCCGCCACGTACTTCACGCCGTTGGAGATGAGCTTCTTCGCGTGCTCACCGTCCAGCTCGTTCTGGGTCGCGCACGGCAGGGCAACATCCGCCTTGAGGTCCCAGATGGAGCCGTCCTCGTGGTAGGTCGCGCCCTCCGTCTCCTTTGCGTAGTCACTGATGCGTGCGCGGCGAACCTCCTTGACGTCACGCAGCAGCTCAACGTCGACGCCGTTCGGGGTCTCGACCCAGCCGGAGGAGTCGGACATGCCGACGACCGTGGCGCCGAGCTCCTGTGCCTTCTGCGCTGCATAGATGGCCACGTTGCCGGAACCGGAGACGATGACCTTCGCGCCGTCGAGGGACTCGCCCTTTGCCTTCATCATCTCCTGCGTGAAGTACACGCAGCCGTAACCGGTTGCCTCGGTGCGGACGAGGGAGCCGCCCCAGGTCAGACCCTTCCCTGTCAGGACACCAGACTCGTGCTGGTTTGCCAGGCGGCGGTATTGGCCGAAGAGGAATCCGATCTCGCGGCCGCCCACGCCAATGTCGCCGGCGGGGACGTCGCGGTACTCGCCGATGTGGCGCCACAGCTCAGTCATAAAGGACTGGCAGAAGCGCATGACCTCGCCCTCGGACTTGCCCTTCGGGTCAAAGTCGGAACCGCCCTTGCCGCCGCCGATGGGAAGGCCGGTCAGAGAGTTCTTGAAGATCTGCTCGAAGCCAAGGAACTTGATGATGCCCAGGTTCACGGACGGGTGGAAGCGCAGGCCGCCCTTGTAGGGGCCAAGCGCCGAGTTGAACTGGACGCGGAAGCCGCGGTTGACGCGGATCTCGTTATTGTCATCCATCCAGGGGACGCGGAAGATGATCTGGCGCTCCGGCTCGCACAGACGCTCAATAAGCCCGTAGTCCGCGTAGTGCGGGTCCTTGCCCAGGACGATCTTCAGGGAGTCGAGCACTTCGGCGACGGCCTGGTGGAATTCCGGCTCACCGGCGTTACGCTGGAGCAGCTTGTCGTAGTAGCCAGCGACCTCTTGTTCGATCGAGCTCATGAGCTTTCCTTTCAATACCTGTTAGGCAGTAGGTTTCAGGATCGCGGTTCAGCCTACAGTAGGTTTCGGTCTCGCGATAGAAAACTGCCGAATTTTCATTCTTGGCAGCCAGCTACAATGCCCTCAACATCCCAGCACGCACGGAAAAAGGGGAAATTATGAGCTTGATCACAAATGACGTCGACGGTGTTGAAGCGCCCTCCGCGCGCATCGTTATTGCACCAGACTCGTTCAAGGGCACCGCCACTGCGGAACAAGCCGCACAGTGGCTCGGCGAGGGCGTCCGCAGCGTCATCCGCGACGCCGACATCACCCTCGCACCCATGGCCGATGGCGGCGAGGGCACCTCCTCCATTTTTGCTGGTGAGCGCATCACTCTCCCCACCACGGACGCCGCCGGGCGTCTCACCGAGGCGACCTACACCTACGACGCGGCCACCGAGACCGCCTACATCGACGTCGCCGCAGCCTCCGGCCTCCCCGCCGTCGCTGACCACCCGGTACCGCTCACCGGCGACACCTATGGCACCGGCGTGCTCATCGCGGATGCGGAAACGCGCGGCGCGAAGCGTATCGTCCTGGGCCTTGGCGGCACCGCCACGATCGACGGCGGCACCGGCATCCTCGTCGCGCTCGGCGCGAACCCCATCGACCAGGCCGGCTACCAGCTCAAACCGGGCGGTGGCTCCCTCACACAGCTCGCCGACCTGGACACCGCCAAAGTCAATGTCCCCGCCGGCGCGCTCGAGTGGCTGTTGCTTACCGACGTCACCTCGCCGGCCACCGGCCCCTCCGGTGCAGCCGCAGTGTTCGGCCCGCAGAAGGGCGCGTCTGCCGAGGACGTCGAGCTCCTCGACGCGGGCCTGACCCGTCTGTGCGAGGTGGCTGGGATCGACCCCGCCACGCCGGGGATGGGCGCCGCGGGCGGCCTGGGCATCGGCATCACGTGGCTCTCCACGCTGCTGCACGGCGACGCCAGCCACGTCCACATCACGCCCGGCGCGCGAGCCGTCGCCGACGCGAACGGCGTAGCGGACCTGATCGGAGCTGCCTCCCTTGTGATCACCGGAGAGGGCCGCTTCGACTCGCAGACCGCGAGCGGCAAGGTCGTCGGCGCGATCTGTGAGATGGCTCGCGAGGCAGGAGCAGGCTCCCCCACCGTCGCAGTGGCGGCGGGAAGCTTTGAGGGCGAGCCCGACGGGGGCGTGCTGGCTGTGCAGCTGGAGGATATTGCCGATACCCGCGAGCAGCTCGTCCGCGCGGGCGCGCAGATCGCGGTCGCGTACCTCAACGACGGCGCTACTGGCGCCGAGTAGCCGAGGCATCAGCGAGGGGGCGGCGAAGGGTCAGCGCAGGATCGTGACCATCCACGGGAAGAGCGCGGGCACCTCGAAGCGGTCCTGCTGCTCAAGCGCGACCGGGTCGCGCGGCAGGTCCGCCTTCGGGGTAAGGATGCGCGAGAGGCCCATGGCCAGGCGGTTGTAGCTGTCCACGCCCTCGGCGCTGATGAGGTACCGGTGCACCTCGGCCCCGTCGGCGGCGGGGTCGGTGCCGCGCTCTTCTTCGTAGGCGCGCGTGAAAACGTCGAGCACGGGGGCGTCGAGAAGCACTGGGCCCTGGGCCTCGAGCGATGCGGCGCTGAGCTTGCCACGACGAACGAGAATGTCCAGCGCACGCTGGAACGCATCGCCGATTTCGCCAGCGTGGGCGGACGGGACAAAGACATCGAACTGGATGTGAGGCATGCGATAAGCCTAACCAAGGGGTTACGCTGGGTCGCATGAGCTTTCCGCTGCCCTCGCATCGCGACGCACTGTCCACCATGGCCGACGGGACGATCAAGCAGGTCAACCCGTTTTCCGGTACCCAAGTGTGGACCGTGCCGGGGCGCGGGAACCGGCCGCTGTCCACACCCGCGGCCGACCCGAAGCCGGTCTCCGGGGACGACTTCACCCACGCGTGCAACTTCTGCGAGGCGAAGCAACTGGCCACGCCACCGGAGAAGTCGCGGATGGTGCGCGACGGCGAGGAGTGGCGCATCCTGCGTAACCAAATGCCGCACGAGCTGGAGCAAACACGTGCCGAATTCAGGCGCGTACCCAACCTCTTCGAAATCGTCTCCTACCAGTACTGGAAGGAGAACTACGGCTACGAGATCACCGAGGCCCAGCGCTCGCGTATGGATGGCTACCTGGCAGACCACGAGGGCCGCGAGCACATCTACAACATTGTCCGCACGCGGCTGAAGGCCTCCGGGCACCAGGGCGAGCCGGACGAGGCGACCCTCATGGAGTACGTGCCCGCATATTTTGCGGGCGGGCATGACGTGATCATCGGGCGCAGGCACTACGTTGACGGCGCGGAGAATGACTCACAGCTCGCTGGCTCGGGCACGCTCACGCCGGAGGAACACTTCGGCTTCATCACCTTCACCATCGACGCGCTCGCGGACCTGCTCGACCAGAACCGCTACGCGCCCTACGTGGTGGTGTTTCAAAACTGGCTTGCCCCCGCGGGCGCGTCGTTCAATCACCTGCACAAGCAGCTGGTGGCTATCGACGAGCGCGGGGTCCAAGCCGAGCTGGAGATCAGCAAGTTGCGCCAGAACGTGAACATGTACAACGAGTGGGGCGCGAACTACGCCAGCTACCACAACCTCGTCATCGCGGAGAACGAGCACGCCATTGTGCTCGTCGGCATCGGGCACCGCTACCCCACCGTGAGCGTCTACTCCAAGTCCCCGACCTGCGAGCCGTGGAAGCAGACCCCGGACGAGGTCCGTGGCATGTCCAACCTGCTGCACGCCGTCCACGCAGCGACGGGACCGGAGGTGTCGACGAACGAGGAGTGGCACTACAAGCCGGTGGACCTGGACCTGCCTATGCCGTGGCGGATCAACATCAAGTGGCGTATCTCCACGCTCGCGGGGTTCGAGGGCGGTACGAAGATCTACGTCAACACGCTCTCCCCGTTTGATATTCGCGACCGTGTGGTGACCAACATGTACCGGCTGCGCGAGGAAGGCGCGATCGACCCGGGCATCCGGATTGCGACGGAGTGCGCACCGGCGCGCAACGCGCTGCGCTACAACCCCGCGGTTGGGTGAACGCGGGGCGCACGCGATCGCTCGAGCGCCGCGCAAGGTGGTAAACAGGTAAATACACCCAAACCATCGAGCGTGTGGGTTGACCACACGGAGGAGCAACCTTGAGCGACACGAGCAATATCGCGTCCATAATTGAATCCTACGAGATCGATCCGGCCTGGCAGCGCAGGCTCTACGAGCTGCTGCACGCCAACCCGGAACTCTCGCTGCAGGAGGAGGAAACGCACCAACGCCTCCTGTTGGAACTGAGCTTCCTTGACTGCGAGGTCATCGCGCCGATTGGCAAGTACGGCATCTGCGCTATCTTCCGCAACGGCGAGGGCAGCACGGTCTTGCACCGTGCGGACTTCGACGGCCTGCCCGTGACCGAGCAGACCGGCGTCCCCTACGCGTCGCACAAGCGCGTCACCACGAAGGACGGCGAAGTAGTAGGGACCATGCACGCCTGCGGCCACGACATTCATACCGCCGCACTGATGGGCATGTGCCACTTCCTGGACAACACGCGCGACAAGTGGTCGGGCACGTTTATCGCCCTGTTCCAGCCTGGTGAGGAGATCGGCGCAGGCGCAGAAGCGATGGTGGACGATGGATTGGTGGACCGTATCCCCTTCCCCGAAGTCTGCTTCGGCCAGCACGTCATGCCCGGGCGCGCGGGGCAGGTCATGTCCAAGTCCGGCCCCCAGTTTGCTGCCTGCGACTCCATCCGCATCCGCATCCCCGGCCGCAGCGCGCACGGCTCGATGCCGCACAACTCCATCGACCCCACATACACTGCCGCGATGATCATCTCCCGCATGCAGGCACTGGTGGGCCGCGAGGTGGATCCGAACGACTTCGCCGTGGTCACCGTGGCCAGCATGCACGCGGGAACGACCAACAACATTATCCCGGGCCACGCGGAACTGGTGTTGAACTGCCGCTTCTACAGCGAGCGCACCAAGGCCCGCATCTACGCCTCGATCGAGCGCGTCGTCCACGCCGAGGTGCTCGCCTCCGGCTCCACCGAGGCGCCCACGATCGAGTACTTCGCGCACGGCGAGCTGATGAGCAACGACGCGGTGGTGTACAACAAGGTCCGCGCCACGTTTAATGATGTCTTTGGCACCGATTCCGTCAACGCCGCGCGCAAGACCGTTTCCGAGGACTTCCCGGTGCTGCCGCAGGCCTTCGGCGTGCCGTACTTCTTCTGGCTCATCGGCTGCACCCCGCGCGAGCAGTGGGACAAGGCCGTCGCGGCGGACCGCGTGGAACAGGACGTACCTGTCAACCACATGGCCACGTTCCTCCCCGAATACGAGCCAACGATCAAGGCAGCAACCAACGCCGGTTTGGCCGCGGTGCTGACCTATTTGGCCACTGACGCGCCCGCGAAGAGCCGGTAGGCTCGGGCAACGGAAACTCATTTTGCAAAAGTTCTGGAAGGCAAAGCATGAACAACCCCGCACACGCCCCGTCGCTCGAGACCGCGCTCGGCGGCCACGTCCGCGCGTTCTCCGGTAGCACGCCGGAAAACGCCACGAACAAGAAGTTCTGGACCGGCTTGTCCTCCGCCGTGATGGAGCAGCTGGCGGACAACTGGGATGCCACCCGCTCCAAGTACGCCGCGGGCCGCCAGGCCGCGTACTTTTCCGCCGAGTTCCTGCAGGGCCGCGCACTGCTCAACAACCTGACCAACCTGGGTCTGGTCGACGAGGCACAGCGCGTGGCGCGTGAGAACGGTCACGAGCTGTCGGACGTGCTCGAGGCCGAGCACGACGCGGCACTGGGCAACGGCGGCCTTGGCCGCCTCGCCGCCTGCTTCCTCGACTCTGCAGTCACCCAGGACTACCCGCTAACCGGCTACGGCCTGCTCTACCGCTACGGTCTGTTCCGCCAGGAGTTCGTCGACGGGTTCCAGAAGGAGCACCCGGACGCCTGGAAGGAGTCCTTCTACCCGTTCATCGTGCGACGCGGCTCGGAGCAGCGCATCATCAAGTTTGATGACATGCACGTGCGCGCCATCCCGTTCGACATGCCGATCACCGGATACGGCACCGACAATGTGGGCACCTTGCGTCTGTGGGACGCGTCGCCGATGCACGAGTTCGACTACGACGCCTTCAACCACCAGCGCTTCACCGACGCGATCATGGAGCGCGAAGCGGTCCACGACATCACCCGCGTGCTCTACCCCAACGACTCCAGCTACGCGGGCAAGGTGCTGCGCGTGCGTCAGCAGTACTTCTTCGTCTCCGCGTCCCTGCAGGAGCTGGTAGACAACTACGTCGAGCACCACGGCGAGGACCTCAGCGAGTTCCACAAGTACAACTCCATCCAGCTCAATGACACCCACCCGGTCCTAGGCATCCCCGAGCTGATGCGCTTGCTTATGGACGAGCACGGCATGGGCTGGGAGGACGCCTGGGAGGTCACCTCCAACACCTTCGCCTACACCAACCACACCGTGCTGCAGGAAGCGCTGGAGACCTGGGAAGAGTCCATCTTCAAGCAGCTGTTCTGGCGCATCTGGGAAATCGTGCAGGAGATTGACCGTCGCTACCGCATCGACATGGAACAGCGCGGCATCGGCCCGGAGGAAGCGCACCACTACTCCCCCGTGCACGACGGTTCCATCCACATGGCGTGGATCGCCTGCTACGCGTCGTATTCCGTCAACGGCGTGGCCGCGCTGCACACCGAGATTCTCAAGCGTGACACGCTCGCCTACTGGTACGGCATGAACCCGGAGCGGTTCAACAACAAGACCAACGGTGTGACCCCGCGCCGCTGGCTGCGCATGTGCAACCCGCGCCTGTCCGCGCTGCTGGACCGCCTTGCAGGCAGCGACGCCTGGGTGACCGACCTGTCCAAGCTGCAGGAACTGAGCCGCTACGCCGACGACCCGGCCGTGCTCAAGGAGCTGCGCGAGATCAAGGTCGACAACAAGCGCGACTTCGCCGAGTGGATCGCGGAGCGCCAAGGCGCCGAGATCGACCCGGACTCCGTCTTTGATACCCAGATCAAGCGCCTCCACGAGTACAAGCGCCAGCTGATGAACGCGCTGTACATCCTGGACCTGTACTTCCGCATCACGCAGGACGGCGAGCGTGACATCCCGAAGCGCACCTTCGTCTTCGGCGCCAAGGCAGCTCCGGGCTACACCATGGCCAAGGGCATTATCAAGCTCATCAACACCATTGCCGAGCTGGTGAACAATGACCCGGAGGCCTCGAAGTACATCACGGTCGTGTTCGTGGAGAACTACAACGTCTCCCCCGCCGAGCACATCATCCCGGCGACCGACGTGTCCGAGCAGATTTCCACGGCCGGCAAGGAGGCCTCGGGCACCTCGAACATGAAGTTCATGATGAATGGCGCGCTGACCCTGGGCACCATGGACGGCGCCAACGTGGAGATTGCCGAGGCAGTGGGCGAGGAGAACGCCTACATCTTCGGCGCCCGCGAGGAGCAGCTTCCCGAGCTGAAGCGCAACTACGACCCGAAGCAGGTCGCTGCCGACACCCCGGGGTTGATGCGCGTGCTCGATGCGCTTGTCGACGGCACCCTGGACGACAACGGCAGCGGAGCCTTCCACGACATTCGCACCTCCCTGCTCGACGGCTTCGGCTTCGACGACCCGGACGTCTACTACACGCTCGGCGACTTCGCGGACTACCGCGACACCCGCGACCGCATGGCCGCCGAGTACTACGCAGACCCGGATCACTGGGCGAAGATGTGCTGGATCAACATCTGCGCGTCCGGCCGCTTCTCCTCCGACCGCACCATCCGCGACTACGCGGAGGAAGTCTGGAAGATCGAGCCGCGCCCGGTCAACGCGGAGCACAACGCGTCCACCGCAAACTAGGAGGCGCACACCCCAGCGGTAAGATCATCCGCACCATGATCTTGCTGCTGGACAACCGCGATTCCTACACCTACAACCTCGCCCACCTCGTGGCGAAGGTGACCGGCAGCGAACCCCTGGTGGTCCGCTGCGACGCCCCAGAGGCACCGGAACTCCCCGCGCGCATCCGCGCCGGGGAGTTCTCCCATATCATCATCTCCCCCGGCCCCGGCACCCCGGAGAGCGACGAGGATTTCGGGGCCTCCCGGCGCGCCATCGAGGCCGCAGCGGAGGCCAAACTTCCGCTGCTCGGGGTGTGCCTCGGACACCAGGGACTCGGGCTTTTCGCCGGTGCGCCGATCCACCGCGCCGCACCTCAGCACGGCATGCTGTCCACCCTCACCCATTCCGGCGAGGGCATCTTCGCGGGCCTCCCGCAGGGCATGCACGTGGTGCGCTACCACTCGCTGTGCGTCGTTGATCCCGCAGCCAGCAACCCGCGTTTGGAAGTCCACGCCCGCGCTGAGGACGGCACGGTCCAAGCGCTCAAGGTCGCGGGCCTGAACCACTGGGGTGTGCAATTCCACCCCGAATCGATCCTCACCGAGCACGGCGAGGCGCTCATGCGTAACTTCCTTGGCCTGCCCGGTCCGTGGCGCGTGGCGCGCACACGGCTCGAGGGCGCGCTCGACACCGAGGCGCTCTTCCGCGCGCTGCGCTCCACCCTGCCTGCGACGGAGGTGTTTTGGCTCGACTCCGCTACCGGCGACGGCACCACCATCATGGGCACTTCCGCCGGGAGTCTCGCTGCGGTGTTTGGCGGTGCGGGGAGCGTCGATAAGCTTTCTGCCCAGCTGCAACGCGGGGCAGTCGGGCCGATCCCTGGCGGGCTCGTGGGCTACTGCGCCTACGCGCGCACACCCGGCGCGGGCTGGTGGCTGCGCCCGCACGCGTTTGTGGTCTACCACCACGATGGCGCCGTGGTGGAGTGCTGCGTGCTCGTCGACGAGCACGAGACACCCGAGACCGAACGCTTGATGCAGCAGCTTATCCACGCCGTCCGCACCACCCAGGCGACCCCCACCCCGCGACCGCACGAGGCGGGACCGATCGAACTCGGGACCGGGGCGTGGCGGATGGACAAAGACACGTACCTCGGGCGCATCGCGGACATCAAGGAGGCGCTCGCACGCGGCGATTCCTACGAGGTCTGCCTCACCGACACGTGGGAAACCACAATCACCGGGAGCGGTCTCGACGCGTACTGCCGGCTACGCCGCGCCAACCCCGCGCCGTACGCTGCGTACCTGGACACGGGCACGGAGGAGATCCTCTGTTCCTCGCCCGAGCGGTTCCTCCGCCTCCGCGGGGGCATCGTGTCCTCCAAGCCGATCAAAGGCACGATCGCACGCGAGGAAGACCCGGCGTTCCTGCGACAGGACGCGAAGACGCGGGCGGAAAACCTCATGATCGTGGACCTGCTGCGCAACGACCTGTCCCGGGTGTGCGAGCCCGGGTCGGTCGAGGTACCCAGTCTGATGGCCGTGGAGACGTACGCGACGGTCCACCAGTTGGTCTCTACGGTGACGGGGCGGCTGCGCCCCGGAGTCACCGCGGCGGAGCTATTGCGGGCCACGTTCCCCGGGGGCTCGATGACGGGCGCGCCGAAGGAGCGCACCCTAGAGATCATCGAAAGCCTGGAGGCCGGCGAGCGCGGCATCTATTCCGGCACGATCGGGTACTTTGCGTTCGACGGGACGGCGGACCTGAACATTGTGATCCGCACCGCGGTCAAACGTGGCGAGCAGCTCACTGTGGGCGCCGGAGGGGCAATCGTCTGGGATTCTGATCCCGTGGCAGAGTGGGATGAAAAGCAGTTGAAGGCCGATGCAGTAGTGGAGGCGTTGCAGTGTCCGAAAAGTTCGCGGAGTTCCCGTTAACGGAATACGTCTGGGAGGACGGTTTCCGCCCTCGCCGCTGGCAACCCGGCTCCTACGTGGACAGGTACACCGTCGCTGATTCGTGGCGCCATTCTCGTGGCCGTACGAACCGCCTTGACCTCCACCTCGACCGATTCGAGGAGACCGCGGGACCGCTCCCGGAAGGGTTCGTGGAGGAGATGGTCGCCATGGCCTCCGAGGGCGAGCTGTTCCCCCGCATCGCGTTGTACAAGGGTGAACTCATTTTGCAGCTCCGGTTCGCGCCGCTGCCCCGCGACACCACGAGTCTCACCTACGCAGACGCGCCGGACCCGCGGAAGCACCCGCTAGTGAAGGGTCCCGACTTCATCCCACTTCGCTTGCACCGGCGCGAGTACATGGATACACAAACCGATGACATCGCCATCACCGACAGCTCCGACGCGATGGTTGAAGCATCAAACGGCGCGCTCGTCGCGTGGGACGGTGACACGCTTGTCACCCCAGAGGGTATCTACCTCCCCAGCATCACGCTGCGGCAGGTGACGGAGCGCGCCCGCTGGTTGGGCGTTCCCGTGCGGAAGGAGGCGCTCACCGTGGAGTCGTGCTGCGACCGCCCGCTGTGGTACCTCAATTCACTCCACGGGATTAGCCCGGTGAGCGAGATCCGGACAGCGCAGGGCACGATCATCCCGCCCGCGCACTCGGCGACTGAGCAATGGCGGGAGTGGTGGTGGTCCGGCTTTACGCCCGCGACCGCAGTGCTTCACCGGTAGGCGTATCCAGGCCTGCGAGCTTAGCGGGCGTTGCATCCGCGACGATCTGGCCGCCCTCGGCACCTGCGCCCGGCCCCATCTCCACGATGCGGTCCGCCTGGGCCATCATCGACAGATCGTGCTCGACCACCACGACGGTCTGCCCGGCATCAACCAGCTTGTGCAGCTCCGCGTTGAGCAGTGCGATGTCGGCCGGGTGCAGGCCGGTGGTCGGCTCGTCCAGAATGTAGACGGTGTGGCCGCGGCGCGAATTGCGGGAGCGCTGCAGCTCGGTGGCGAGCTTAATGCGCTGGGCCTCGCCGCCGGAGAGCTCGGGCGCGCCCTGCCCCAGCCGCAAGTATCCAAGGCCGACGGCCTGGAGCGTTTCCACCGCGCGCAGGATCTTCGGCTCGTCGGCGAAGACCGTGGCGGCGTCGTCGACAGTCAGCTCCAGCACCTCGGCGATTGTGCGACCCTCCCACTGGACCTCAAGCGTCTCGTCGTTGTAGCGGGCACCGCCGCAGTCCGGGCAGGTGGTGTACGAACCCGGCAGGAACACGAGCTCCACCTCGATCTTGCCCGCGCCGCCGCAGGTCGGGCACTGGCCTTGCTTCACGTTGTAGGAGAAGCGGGAGACGGTCCACTTGCGGCGCTTCGCCTCGTCAGTGGAGGCGAAGAGCTTGCGCACGTTGTCAAAGAGACCGGTGTAGGTGGCCAGCGTGGAGCGCGGTGTGCGCCCGATCGGCTTCTGCGTAATTTGCACGACGCGGCTGACGCGCTCGAGGCCTTCCGCATGGTCGACGGACCACCCACGCTCCTCGGCAGGGCTGTCCTCGTCGGTCACCATCGTCGCGTTGCGGCGCAGCAGCCCCGCGAGCACGGTGCTGATCAGCGTGGATTTGCCGGATCCGGAGACGCCAGCCACCGCGGTGAACTGGCCAAGGTGCAAGGTGAAGTCCAACGCGTCGATGCTGCGGGCGCGAACACCGGAGAGCACGAGGTCGCCGGCAGGCTCGGTCGGCTCCACCTTCAGCTCAAGTGTCCTATTGCGCAGGGCGCGCGCGGTGGGGGTGTCAGCGTCGTAGTCCGCAACCGGGCCAGAGTAGACCACGTCGCCGCCGCGCTGTCCGGCGAGCGGGCCGACGTCTACAAGCCAATCGGCCTGCGCAACCAGGTCCATGTCGTGCTCGACCAGGAGGACGGAGTTGCCGGCGTCGATGAAGCGACGGCAGATGTCCAACACCGCTCCCCGCTCGGCCGGGTGGAGGCCGGCGGACGGCTCGTCGAGCACGTACGCCACGCCGAACAGGCCGGAGCGCAGTTGCGCCGCCAGGCGGATACGCTGCAGCTCGCCGCCGGAAAGCGTCTGCGCCGGTCGGTCCAAGCTGAGGTGCCCCAGCCCGAGCTCCAGGGCGGAGGTCAGCGAGGGCAGAATCTGCTTGAGCAGGAGCGCCTCTGCGGAGCTGGGGTCCTCCGGGTGCTGCTGCGCCAACAGCTCGTGGGCGCGGTCGAGCGGGAGGGCGCCGAGCTCGTCGATAGGCAACCCTGCGTAGGTGACCTCGAGGGCGCGCTGGTTCAGTCGGCGGCCGTTGCAGGTTTCGCACGTCCGCGACTCCATGAAGGACAGGGTGCGCTTGCGCAGCGAGTCGGACTGCGTCTCCGCGAGCGTCTTGCGCAGGTAGCTCGCCACCGAGCGCCAGGTGCCCTCGTAATTGCGCTGGATCTGGTCCTTACCGCGCAGGGGCTTGACGGTGACCACCGGGCGCTCGTCGGTAAACAGGATCCACTCGCGGTCCTCCTGCGGCAGGTCCTCCCACGGTGAGTCCAGGTCGTAGCCGAGTGCCTGGAGAATGTCATGGAAGTTCTTGCCTGCCCACGCGCCGGGCCACGCCTTGATCGCGCCGTCCTCAATGGACAGCGACGGGTCGGGGACCATCGTTGCCTCCGTCGGCTCGTGGACCACGCCCGTGCCGTGACAGGTGGGGCACATGCCCTCCGGCGTATTCGGGGAGAAAGAGTCGGAGTACAGGCCGTGCGGGTTGTCGCCCGCGCGGGAGTACAGGAGGCGGATGCTGTTGGACAGCGCGGAGATCGTGCCCACGGTCGAGCGCGTGCCGCCGGAGGTGGTGGACTGCTGCAGTGCGACGGTGGGCGGCAGGCCCTCGACCTGGCTCACTTGGGGGTCCACGGCGGAGCCGATGAGGCGGCGCGCGAAGGGTGCGACTGACTCGAGGTAGCGGCGCTGGCCCTCGCCGTGGATGGTGCCGAATGCGAGTGAGGACTTGCCCGACCCGGACACGCCCGTGACCGCCACGAGCTTTCCCCGGGGCATGTCGACGTCGACATTGTTGAGGTTGTGCAGGTGGGCGTCGCGGACAGAGATACTAGACATGCTGCCACCATACGTGCCCCCCGGAAACGCGACATCGCCCCCGGCTAAACGCACGTTTAGGTGCGTCAGCCGGGGCGATGTGGCAGCAGTTCGCGCGGAAGTCTTAGCGCGGGCTGCGGGTATCCTCGCCCAGCTGGTGGACGTGGATGGTGTTAGTGTTGCCGGAGATTCCCGGCGGGGTACCAGCGACAACCACCATGGTGTCGCCTTCGTCGTAGCGGTCCATGCCCAGCAGGATCTCGTCGACGACCTCGATCATCTCGTCCGTGGAGTGGACGTCGCGGCAGAGGAAGGTCTCCGCGCCCCAGGACACGGCGAGCTGCGAGCGCACCTGCGGGTGCGGCGTGAACACTAGAATGGGCAGGTCCGGGCGCAGGCGGGCCACGCGGCGGGCGGTGTCGCCGGAGGTGGTGAAGGTGACAATCGCGCGGGCGTGCAGGTTCTGAGCAATGTCCTTGGCCGAGTACGCCACCACGCCGCGCTTGGTGCGCGGGACGTGCTGGAGCTTCGGCACCTCGCCGGTGCCCTCTGCGGAGCGGACGATGCGGCTCATGGTGCGGACCACGTTATGTGGGTCGACGCCGACGGAGGTCTCGCCGGAGAGCATGACCGCATCCGCGCCGTCCAGCACGGCGTTTGCAACGTCGGAAGCCTCTGCACGGGTCGGGCGGGAGTTCTCAATCATGGAGTCCAGCATCTGGGTTGCCACGATGACCGGCTTCGCGTTCTCGCGGGCGATCTGGACCACGCGCTTCTGCACGGCCGGGACCTCCTCGAGCGGGATCTCCACGCCGAGGTCGCCACGGGCAACCATGACGGCGTCGAATGCGAGGATGATCGACTCAATGGCGTCAACCGCTTCCGGCTTCTCCAGCTTCGCAATCACCGGGACGCGGCGGCCGACCTCGTCCATGATCTCGTGGACCAGGTCGACGTCCGCCGGAGAGCGGACGAAGGACAGCGCGATCATGTCCACGCCCATATTCAAGGCGAAACGCAGGTCGGCCTTGTCCTTCTCGCTCAGGGCCGGCACGGAGATGTTCATGCCGGGCAGCGACACACCCTTGTTGTTGGACACCGGGCCACCCTCTGTCACGCGGCACACGACGTCGTTGCCGTCGACCTCGACGCACACCAGGCCGACCTTGCCGTCGTCCACAAGCAGGCGGTCGCCCGGCTGCGCGTCGTTGGCCAGGCCCTTGTAGGTGGTAGAGACGCGGTCGTGCGTACCCTGCACATCATCGATCGTGATGCGGACGGTCTCGCCGGTCTCCCAGTAGGTCTTTTCGTCCTTGAAGCGGCCCAGGCGGATCTTCGGGCCCTGCAGGTCGGCCAGGATGCCGACGGCGTGACCGGTCTCGTCGGTCGCCTCGCGGACCCAGTCGTAGTTCTTCTGGTGATCAGGGTAATCACCGTGCGAGAAGTTCAGGCGGGCGACGTCCATGCCGTCCTTGACCAGCCCGAGGATGCCCTCCTTGGAAGCCACAGCCGGACCCAGCGTACAAACGATCTTTGTTCTTCTATCCACGATCTCCAACCTATCTGGATGTTGACGAACTCTTCAGGGCGACGACCCCGCCTCAGCCTTCATGACCGGGGCGATTGCCGGGCCCTGCTTCCGGTTTCCAACGGTACTCCTTTTCGTCTTCCGATGACCGTTCGGACACAATCGGACATTCCGCCGTATCTCCCTGCGCTTCCCCGCCGACCGGGCCAGATCCCCTATTCGACTGCACCTGAGCTGCGGTTTCACGTCCCTTGGGCAAGCGCAGGAACAGGACAACCGCGATCAAAAACACAATTGCAGAAACCCAGGTGTTGACTCTCTGCCCGAAAATCATCGTCGCCTCGTCGCTTCGCATGAGCTCTACAAAGAAGCGACCGAACGTGTACCCCGCCACGTAGAGCCAGAACACGCGGCCGTGCCCGAGGCGGAACCGGCGGTCCGCCCACAGCAGCAGCGCGCAGACGAGCAGGTTCCAGACCAGCTCATAGAGAAACGTCGGGTGCACACTGGTCAAGACCTCGCCGGTCGAATGCCCGGTCAGTGGCGCGAACTTCCCGGACTCGTCGACCCGGTAGTAGATGTCCAGCGCCCACGGCACATCCGTCTCCGCGCCGTAGAGCTCCTGGTTGAACCAGTTCCCCAGTCGCCCGATGCCCTGTGCGAGCACAACGCCGGGCGCGAGGGCGTCGGCAAGCGGCGCAAACGGCACCTTGCGGTACCGCATGAGGGCCCACACCGCGAGCGTGCCAAGCGCAACCGCCCCCCATATGCCCAGGCCACCGGCGGTAACGTTGAGCGCCTGCAGAGGGTCCTTGCCGGGGCCGAAATATTTCTCATGGTCCGTGATGACGTGGTAGAGACGGCCGCCGACGATACCCGCCGGGATCGCCACGATGGCCGCGTCCCACACCACGTCCGGGTCGCCGCCGCGCGCCTTGTAGCGCCGCACGCCGAGCCACATCGCCGCGAGGATACCGGTGATGATGCACAGGGCGTAGGCGCGGATCGGCACCGGCCCGAGGTGCCACACTCCTTGCGGCGGCGACGGAATATTTGCCAAATAAAAGGTTTCCACGACACACAGTGTGCCTGAGAGTGCCCCGAATCTCGAACAGGGCCTCGTGCTTATCGACGCTACCTCCGCGACGGGCAGGCCGGGTGCTGCCCAGCTGCCGCAAGCTTCCTGGTTGCCGCCAAGATGTCTCCCCCGTTCATGATCGCCTCGGCGGCCAGCACCGCGTCCGCCCCGCACGCGGCAGCCGCCATCAAGTCCTTCGCGGTCGCGACGCCACCAAGGCTGATCTTGATCACCTCGCTGGGCAGACCCGGCGCGATTTCCGCGAACGCGTCGCGGTTGAGCGAGTTCGTCTCAAACGACCACGAATTCACCGCGATGACGCTCGCCCCGGCCTGAAGCGCGCGGTCCGCCTCCTCTGGGGTGCGCACCTCCGCCATGACCACCATGCCGAGCGACTCCGCGCGATCCAGCAGCGCGGTGAGCCTCGCCTGCTCCAGGATCTCCACCTGGAGGGGAAGCACATCCGCGCCGTAGCAGCGCGCCTCGTGGATCTGGTAGGGGTCAACGATCACGTCCCTGCACACCATGGGCAGCTCCACCGCTTCCCTGGCGGCCGCCATGTCCGCTAGGGAACCGTCGAAACGCAGGCGCTCCGTCTGACACGCGATGAGGTGCGCCCCGCCCTGCTCGATGGCGTGCGCCACCTCCTCGATGGACTGGTAGGTGGCGGCGGTCGGTCCGAACACCGGAGAGTTGCGCTTAATCTCCGCAACCACCCCGCACCCGTGGCGCAGCAGCGCGGCTTTGGCGTCCCGAGTTGGCGCCATGGCGCGGGAGCGGGCCTTAATGTCCTGGAAGGAAACGACAGATTCGCGCTTGGCAACGTCGCGCAGGACGCTGGCGACAACGGTGTTGACCTTGTCGGGCGCGTCAGCCGTGTGCGGTGCCAACATGACTACCTCCAGGAGACTTGACTCTTGTCCATAGAATAGACGGATTGGCCGCTGCGCACGAAATCTCCCCTGGTTACTGGTCCCCTCGGCGCACTGAGTGCTCCGGGCGCACTGGGCGCTCCGGGCGCACTGGGCGCTCCGGCTGGCCTAACTGTTCGGTCGGATCGATGTCTGCGTCCAGCGCGTCCCACAGGACGCGACCCGAGTCCGGACGTGCCTCGAGGTCCTCATGGATCTTCTCGCGGCGCACCGTCTCCTGCTCGTACTTGTTCAGCTTCGCAGAATCCTGTCCCGGCTTGGCCGCCAGCAGCACGCCGCCGACCACCGCAACGAGGCAGCCGAGCAGCGCACCGATCGGCCCGAGCGGTGCCACCGTCGTGGCTGTAATGTCGGCCCATTCCGCAATCACAGCCCCCGATGACTGGGATTGTTGCGCGGTCTGCGCGGTGTCGGACCCCACGCTGAGCAGCGTGTGCACCCGCTCAGGGTCGATCGTGCCGAACAGCGTCGTCGCCGGCGAAATCGCGCCGCCGACGCCCGCGAGCGCGCCGACGATGCCCACCGCGCGCCGACCCCAGCGCCGCAGGGCAACGCCTGCGATCATGCCGACGATGAGCAGCAACGCAACCGCCGTCGTCTCCGTGGACCACTCCGCCCCGCGGATGGCTACGCTGCCTCCGCCGGAGAGGTCGTCCTGGTAGTCCACCTGGATCCATTCCATGCGTGCGAAGGCCCACAGCGCGGCGCCGCCCACTCCGAGCGCGATCGCGCCCGCGCGGGACCAGCCCTTCGTCGGTTGGCTCATGTTCTGCTCCTTTGTAGTCGTGCGCGTCAGAGTAGCTGGTCCGCGTCAAAGCAGGTGCGATCGCCCGTGTGGCAGGCCCCTCCGGTCTGTTCCACCGTGACAAGGAGGGTGTCGCCGTCGCAGTCCAGACGCACCCCCGTCACGCGCTGCACGTTCCCGCTGGTCAGTCCCTTAATCCAGTAGTCTTTGCGGGAACGCGAGTAGTAGGTCCCGCGCCGCGTGGCCAGCGTGTAGGCGAGCGCGTGGTCATCCATCCACGCCATCATGAGCACCTCGCGGGTGTCCGCCGCCTGCACCACTGCCGGAACGAGCCCCGCATCGTTGCGCTTCAGGCGCTGCGCGATCTCCGGGTCGAGCGCGTACTCGGCGGGATTATCGCTGTGCTGGGTGTCCACTTACCGGACCTCCTTGCCGGCTTCCCGCAGCGCGTCCTTCACCGCGGCGATGGAGACCTCGCCAAAGTGGAAGATCGATGCGGCAAGCACCGCGTCGGCGCCTGCATCGACCGCGGGCGGGAAGTGCTCCGCTTTACCGGCGCCGCCGGAGGCGACCACCGGGATCGTCACGGACTCTCGCACCGCGCGCAGCAGATCCAGGTCAAACCCCTCCTTCGTGCCGTCACCGTCCATGGAGTTTAAGAGGATTTCACCCACGCCCAGGTCTTGACCGGTGCGGGCCCACTCCACCGCGTCGATACCCGCCGAGCGCGTGCCGCCGTGGGTGGTGACCTCGAACCCGGACGGCTGTTCCGCGCCGCCGTCGGGGACGCGTCGCGCATCGACGGACAGCACGATGCACTGGGCACCGAACTCCTCGCTGAGTTCACGCAGCAGCGACGGGTTCGCGATGGCTGCGGTGTTCACGCTCACCTTGTCCGCTCCCGCGCGGAGGAGCTCGCGGACGTCGTCAGCAGAGCGCACTCCCCCGCCGACGGTGAGGGGAATGAACACCTGCTCCGCGGTGCGGCGCACGACATCCAACATGGTGCCGCGGCCCTCCTTCGACGCGGAGACGTCGAGGAACGTCAGCTCGTCGGCGCCTGCCTCCCCGTACTTCTTGGCCAGTTCGACCGGGTCGCCGGCGTCACGGAGGTTGGCAAAGTTGACCCCCTTGACCACCCGGCCCTCGTCCACGTCGAGACACGGGATCACACGAATTGCAACGGGCATGAGCGGGCACGTCCTTTCGGGCAGGGCTACAAAGCTATCTACACAATGGACTTCATCGTACTCAGGGTCCGTGCGTGCGCCTCCGGGGTGCCGAGCAGGGCACCGACGGAGCGCATGTGCCAGGGCTTGCCCACGGCGTCGGTCACGCGCGCCCCGGCGCAGCGCGCCAGGCACACGCCCGCCGCGTTGTCCCAGATGTGCGGCGAGAAGCTCACGGCCGCCTGGTAGATGCCCTGCGCCACGAACGCCAGGTCCACCCCGACGGAGCCGGAAATGCGGGGGCGCAGCTCCGTCTCCGCGAGCGCCCCGACAAGTCCCAGGCGCATCCGGGCGGGGAACCGCTGCCGGTCGTCCGAGCCGACGGAGCCTACGCCAACCTGCCACGCGGACGCCGTCCGGCTGTTCACCGGTGGCAATGCCTCCCCGTTGAGCATGACCGGGCCGCCCGCGACGGCGCTCAGCTGCATGTCCATCAGCGGGATGTCTGTCAGCGCGAGGACCGGCTCGCCGCCGACCACTAGCGAGACCAGAATCGCGCAGTTGGGGTTGCCGGACGAGTAGTTCGACGTGCCGTCGATGGGGTCCACGACCCAGCACGCGTGCTCGTTGAGCTCCCCGCCCTGCTCCTCCCCGAAGACGGGCACGCCGGTTTCGGACTCGAGGCGGCGCCGCAGGAGCGCCTCGATGGCTAGGTCCGCTTCGGTGGCGAAGTCCCCCTTCCCCTTATCCAACGCCGGCGCCGCCCCGAGGTGCGCGGTGAAGAGCTCGCGAGCTTGCGCTACCACGTCGCGCGCGGCGTCCATGCACCCGGGAATGTCGACGCCTGTCCCCGCCACATCGGTGTTGGAATTGGGCTGGTGCAACTCGCTCACGTGCGGTGCCCCTTCTCCTTCGTCTCGCAGTTAGTCCTGGGACGCGGGCGTGGCGTGTGCCACCGCGTCGAGCGCTTCGGTCAGCGTGAACTTCTGCTCGTAGAGCGCCTTGCCAATGATGGCCGAGTCGATGCCTTCCTCCGCATAGCTGGCCAGCTCCCGCACGTGGTCGAGTGCGGCGATACCCCCGGAGGCGGTCACCGCAGCGTCGCTCGCCGCCGAGACCTCCCGCAGCAGTTCGATGTTCGGGCCGGTCAAGGTGCCGTCCTTGCTGACGTCGGTAAGCACAACTCGCGCGCACCCCGCCGCATCGAAGTACTCCAGGACCTCCCAGAGATCGCCCCCGTCCGAGGTCCAGCCGTTGCCCTTCGTGCGCCACTCGCCGGCTTCCTCGCGCACCGCCAGATCCACCGCGATCTTGTCACCAAAACGCGCGATGACATCGGCCGCCCACTGCGGGTTCTCCAGCGCTGCAGTACCGATGTTCACGCGACGAGCACCGGTGGCCAGGGCGCGCTCAAGCGAAGCGTCGTCCCGAATCCCCCCGGTCAGCTCCACCTGCACATCAAGCTTGCCGACGATGTCCGCCATCATCTCGTGATTCGACCCCCGCCCAAAGGCAGCGTCCAGGTCAACGAAGTGGAGCCACTGCGCACCCTGCTCCTGCCAGCGAAGGGCAGCCTCCAACGGGTCGCCGTAGCTCTTCTCCGTCCCGGCCTCGCCCTGCTCGAGGCGGACGGCCTGGCCATCAACAACGTCTACGGCGGGCAGCAGTGTGAAATCCATGCACACATGGTAGCAGCGCCGCAGCGCATTTAGCGCAGCGTGTTCACCCAGTTCTCCAGCAGCGCCAGGCCCGCGTCTCCAGACTTCTCCGGGTGGAACTGCGTGGCCCACAGCGGGCCGTTCTCCACCGCAGCGACGAATCGGCAGTCGCCGTGCGTCGCCCAGGTGACCTTGGGGTACGCGATGTAGTCGTCGGCGGACAGCGCGAAGTCGCGCACCCCGTAGGAGTGCACGAAGTAAAAGCGCTTCTGCGGGTCCAGGCCGGCGAACATCTCACTGTTGTCCGCGATGTCGACGGTGTTCCAGCCCATGTGCGGCAGTACCGGCGCCTCGAGCTTCTCCACCACCCCGGGCCACTCGCCGAGCCCCTTGGTATCCACGCCGTGCTCCACGCCACGGTCAAACAGCACCTGCAGGCCGACGCAAATGCCCAACACCGGGCGCGAACCGGCAAGCCGCTGGCCAATGACGCGGCCGCCGTTGAGCCGGTTAATGCCGCGCATGCACGCGTCGAACGCGCCCACCCCAGGAACGAGCAGGCCATCAGCCTCCACCGCAACGTGCGGGTCCTGTGTGACGGTCACCTGCGCGCCGACGTGCTCGAGGGCGCGCTGCGCGGAGCGGATATTGCCCGCCCCGTAATCGAGCAGGGCGACGCTGGGGGCACTGCTCGGCGTCGTCGCGTGGTCCGGGCGCTCAGGAGTGGGGTTCATGGTGGCTCATCTTACCGGTCGCGGCGTCGGTAGCGGCGCGGTGCCTGCACCGACTGGAGCCGGGCGGCGAGGTTGTTCACCTCAACCACGCGGTTGCGGCCCAGCTGGCGGTCCAGCAACGTCACCACCAGGCCGATCATGATGACCGCCGCGGAAATACCGAACATGGGCGAAAACGCCATCGTGGTCAGCAGCATGCCGTAGAAGGTTGAGCCGAGCCCGGTGCCGCCGTCGTAGGCGACGTTCCAAATCGCCGCGGCTTCTGAGGTCTTGGACCGGGGCAGCCGGTAGAACATCATGGTCAGCGCCTCGTTCTGTACGGCGCCGAAGCCGAGTCCGTACAGCAGCGCCGCGAGCACCATCCACCACACAGACAGCTGGAACACCAGGATCACGGCGATGAGGAAGACGCCGAGGGCGGCGGTGATCTGAAAACGAATCATCACGGTACCCGGATACCCCACGCGGTCCATGACGCGGCCCGCGTAGTAGCGCGAGAGCATGGAGGCAAAGTTCATGAACCCGAGCATGAGCCCGCCCAGGGTTGCGCCGGCGACAGGGTCGAGCTCGCGCATCGACGCCGGCAGGAAGTTCGTAATCGCACCGTATGCGGTGGTGACGAACATGAGCGCGAGCGCAGGGACGAGCACCAACCGCCAGATCGGCACGTAAATGTGGTCCGTCTCCGACGTTTCCTTCTCCGGCGGCGGGATGGGCGGGATGCCTTGGCAGGCCACGAGCGCGAGCAGGCCGACACCGCCTGCAATCAAGTAGACAGCGTCGTACCCGATGCGCTGGACCAGGGCCATGCCAGTGGGCAGCGCGATCATCTGTGCCAGGCCAATCATGATGCCCACCACGCCGGTCGCGCGGCCCAGCAGGCGGATGGGTACCAGCTCCGCGACGATCGCCGCCTCAGCTACCGTCAGCGCGCCGAAGCCCACGCCGCGGATCGCGGAAATGGTGAGCACCTCGGGCGCCTCCATCCCGAGGAGGTACCCCACCGCGGGGAAGCCCAGGAGGAACGCGGAGACCGACATCACGGTGGTGTAGCCGAACTTTCGCAGCAGCCGCGGAGTAAACACCTGTGTGGTGACGGTAAAGAGCATGAACACACCGGTCGTGGTGCCGGCGAGTGTCTCGCCCCCGCCAGCGTCAAGGACGGCAGTGGGAACGACGGGCAGGAGCAGGGCCCACGCGCCGAACGCGCACGCCATGGCCACGAAGACCGCTTTGAGACCGCGTGCCTGCCACACGCTTGTTAGGGAATTGATCTCTTCCGTAGTCACAGGACGACGGGAAAAGAAGGACACCTCACACCACCTTTGCCATGTTGAACAGCGCGAACACGAATGCCAGCGCAGCGAGTAGAGCTAATACGATTGTGACGGCCTTTGAGCCGTGTTGATACGCCGACCACACTCCCCCAGCGAGCAGCCCGGCAAGCAGGAAGAGGACGACAACCCACATTCCGGCAGCGACGTTAAACACCTACAGCGCCCCCTTCGTCGACGGCACCCCCGAGATACGGGGGTCGCGCTCCACCGCCTGGCGCAGGCTGCGGGCCACCGCCTTGTACTCCGCCTCCGTGATGTGGTGCGGGTCGCGCCCGTAGCGCACGTTGAGGTGGAGCGTGAGGCGCGCGTTGTACGCCAGCGTCTCGAAGAAGTGGCGGTTGATCACGGTGGCGTAGTGCCCGCCGATGACCTGCCAGTCCATGTGCTCGGGCTCGCCGTGCATGACAAAGTAGGGCCGCCCGGACAGGTCGACGACACCTTCCACCAAGGTCTCGTCCATGGGCAGCAGCATCGATCCGAACCGGCGGATGCCGCGCTTGTCACCGATGGCGTCGATAAGCGCCCAGCCCAGCGTGATGGCGGTGTCCTCGACGGTGTGGTGGGCGTCGATGTGCGTATCGCCCTGGGCACGCACGGAGAGGTCAAACGCGCCGTGGGTGCCAAACGCGGTGAGCATGTGGTCAAAAAACGGCAGGCCGGTGTCAACCTCGACTTGGCCCGTGCCGTCAAGGTTGATCTGCACCGTAATGTCGGACTCGCTGGTCGTGCGGGTCGCGGTGCCGATGCGCTGCGCGGCTGTCGCCGGAGACTCAGCCATGGAAAACCTCCTTCGCTGCGGTGAGAAATGCGTCATTTTCGTGCGGCAGACCGATGGTCGCGCGGAGGTGGCCGGCCACCCCGACGTCGCGAATCAGCACGCCGCGATCGAGGAACTCCTGCCACGCGGCGGGCGCGTTGGCAAACGGCCCGAAGAAAACGAAGTTCGACTCGCTCGGCACGACATCGTAGCCCATCTCCTCCAGCGCCGCCTGGACTCGGTCACGCTCCTGCGCGAGCTTCTCCACGGTTTCCAGGGTCTGCCCCGCGAACCGAAGCGCCACGCGCGCGGCTGCCTGCGCAAGCACCGAGAGGTGGTACGGCAGCCGCACGAGCATCACTGCCTGGATAAACGCCGGCGCCGCCACGAAGTAGCCGAGCCGCCCGCCCGCAAAATCGAAGGCCTTGGACATGGTCCGCGACACCACGAGCTTCTCCGGGTACCGCTCCAGCAGCGTCACCGCCGAAGCGCTCGGCGAGAATTCGGCGTACGCCTCGTCCACGATCACGATGCCCGGCGCGGCTTGGATGAGCCGCTCGATGTCGTCCAGGGTCGTTACGTCGCCAGTCGGGTTGTTCGGCGTGGTGATAAAGATGACGTCGGGCGCATGCTTATCGACGCCCACCAGCGCCGCCTCAAGATCAATCCGGAAGTCCTCACCGCGCGGGACCGCGATGAACTCCGTTTGCGTGCCCGCAGACAGAATCGGGTGCATGGAGTAGCTGGGGATAAACCCCATCGCACTGCGGCCGGGGCCGGCGAAGGCCTGCAGCAGCTGCTGGAGGATTTCGTTCGAGCCGTTGGCCGCCCAGACGTTGTCGCGGGTGACGCGGACGCCGGTTTGGCCGCTGATGTAGGCGGCGAGGTCGCTACGAAGCGCGAGCGCGTCGCGGTCCGGGTAGCGGTTGAGGTTGCCGGCGACGGCGGCAACTTCCTGCACGAGGGCGTCGATAAGCTCCTGCGATGGCGGGTACGGGTTCTCATTGGTATTCAGCGCGACCGGGACCTTGAGCTGCGGCGCGCCGTACGCGGACTTGCCGCGCAGTTCATCGCGCAGCGGCAGCCCGGCGAGCTCGGTGGACGCGGCGAGTGTGCCGTCCTGAAACTGCATGGTTAGCGGCCTCCTTCGAGTCGTGCGCGGATGGATTCGCCGTGGGCGGGCAGCTGCTCCTCGGCGGCCAGGGTGATGATCGCCTGGCCGATCTCCGCCAGCGCGGCCTGGTCGTACTCGATGAGGTTGACCGGCTTGAGAAAGGTGTGGGTGGACAGTCCTGCGGAGAAGCGCGCGGTGCCGGACGTGGGCAGGACGTGGTTGGATCCGGCGGCGTAGTCGCCAAGCGGCACCGGCGAGTACGGGCCGACGAAAATCGCGCCGGCGTTGGTCACGCGCTCCGCGAGTTCCCGGGCGTTCGCGGTGTGGACCTCGAGGTGCTCCGGGGCGTAGGCGTCGGCCACGGCGACCGCGGCGTCCATGTCGCCCACCAGCACGATGCCGGATTGCGCCCCGCCCAGCGCGCTGCGGGCACGCTCGGCATTGAGCGTGGACGTGGAGTGCTGCTCCACCAGCTCGTCGACGCGGCGCGCGAACGCTTCCGAGTCAGTGATGAGGACACTGGCCGCCTGCTCGTCGTGCTCCGCCTGGGAAATGAGGTCCAGCGCGACGTACTCGGCGTTGGCGTGCTCGTCCGCGATCACCGCGATCTCGCTGGGTCCCGCCTCCGCGTCGATACCTACCACGCCGTTGACCAGGCGTTTGGCGGCAGCGACGAAAATGTTGCCGGGCCCGGTGACCATGTCCACCGGCTCGAGCTCGGCTGCGTCGTCGCCGTACGCCATGAGCGCCACGGCCTGTGCGCCACCGACCGCCCAGACCTCGGTGATGCCGAGCAAGGAGCAGGCGGCGAGCGTGGTCGGGTGCGGCCAGCCGCCGAACTCCTCCTGGGGTGGTGTGCACACCACCATGGAGGTGGCACCCGCCTCCTGCGCCGGGATGACGTTCATGAGCACGCTCGACGGGTAGACCGCCTTGCCACCGGGGACGTAGAGGCCCACGCGGTTGATGGGGACGAACTTCTCGGTGATGTGCGCCGACGCCGCCAGCCGCGTCGTGTGCGCCGCTGGCTTCTGCTCCGCGTGGACGCGGCGGATGCGCTGGATGGCCAGCTCAAGCGCGTCACGCACCGCGGGGTCAAGGTCGGCGACGGCCTGCTCGATGACCTCGGCGGGCACGCGCACCGACGCGGGGCGGATCCGGTCAAACTGTTCGCCGTACTCCAGGGCTTTCGCAGCTCCTCCGGTGCGTACGGCCTCCACCATCGGCGCCACGGTGGGCAGGACCGCGTTCACGTCGGTCCCGCCGCGCGGTAGGGCGCGACGCAGCTCGGATGTCGTCGGCGTGGTGTCCCGGAGGTCAGTGACGTGCAGCATGGAAACTCCCAACATCGCTCGCGTTGCTTTGAGGTACGGGGCGCGGCCTTTGCGTGGCTGCGCCCCAGGACGTTTCCAGTGTAGGGGTCGGGACCGCTGCGCGCGGCAAGTTCGTCAGTCAGTTGGCAGCTCGTCCCGCTCCACGACGAGGGACAACGCGTTGGAGGTCCAGTAGATCAGGGAGGAGAAAAATGGGCCGACCAACCATGCAGCGCCGAGTTTGGCGGGAGGCACCATCTCGATCTGCTGGCCGTCGGCCAGGTTCGCGTGGTCCAGCGGGTGCAGCGCGGCGGCGAGCACGTCGCCGGTAACGGCCACCGTCAGGACCGCGGAGACCGCGCAGGCGATGAGCCAACACAGCGAGCCGAGGCCTCCACGGGTGCGTCGAGAAGCGAACTGGCGCAACGCGACGACGGCCAGGACGACGCCGATGGCCAGAGTGATCAGGCTGAACCAGCCGGTCGCGGCGAACTCCACGTTCGCCGGGCTGGCCACCTGGTCGATGGCGAGCCTCCCGTCATCCGCCGTGCCCACGTACGCCGGGCGCAGCCAGCCCCACACGAGGCCGCCGCCAATACCAAGCAGCAGCGCGCACACTACAAGGCCCGCGTCCGCCCCGATCCGGGCTGGGAACCTCGGGATGCGGGGCCGCGACGCGGGCTGGGGTGTTTCTAATGCAGTACTCAATGAGGGGCGCTGACTAGTTGCAGAGCTTCCAGCGGCCATCCTCGCGCTCGAAGAGCTGGGTCTGGGTATCCTCGCCGGAATCATTCTTGGCCGTCACGGACGCGGAGGCGCGGTCGCCGTCAACACGAACGTCCGCCAGGGAGATCTCGGACTTCGGCAGGTCCATGGTCATGCCGGCATCTTCCTGCATTCGCGCCGCTTCCTCGACGGAGTCCAGGGTCATGCCCTGGCGCTCAAGCTCCTCCATCGCCGGGTCGCGCACGGCCTTGCAGGAGTTATCCAGGATGGTGCGGGTCCAGGTGGCGAGCGACTCCGGGTTGGAGACGGCCTCGACGACCTTGGTCATCTCATCGATGTCGCCCTGCGACGCATCCTGGCCACCGGCGATCGGCTCGTGGGTGACCTGCTCGTACTCACCGTCCGCAAACGGGTTAGCAATGGTGGGCACATCACCGTTCTCGCCCTGGTTGTCGGAGCCGGAATCCTTCTCGCCGGAGTGCTTGGCATCCTTCTCCGAGGTCTTCTTCGCGGCGTCCCCACCCTTGGAGTCCTGAGCCTCCTGGCCGTCCTTCTGGTCCTTGTCGTCCCCGGACTTCTTTTCCGATTCCTTCGCGGCGCCGTCGACAGACTCGGTGTTGTCGGCCCCGCTGTCCCCGGCGGCCTCTGCTGCTGTGGACAGACCGCCGCCGTTGGTTTCCTCCCCTGAGCCACACGCAGACAGTGTCAAGGTCAGGGCGATTGCCGTGACGCCTGCTACAGCAGCTTTCGTCGTCTTGGTGGAAAACCTCACGAATTACCTCTCTTCATCTCCCAGACAGTCGGACCGTCCGGGGTCGTATCACTCTTGGACGCGCGAACGCACGCTCGAGATACTTGTAAGTTGTCTCGACCATCCTAACAACACCCAGCTGGGGCAGTCGTCGAGTTGAGGTGACAACATTCTGGGCGCTTCCTGTGAGCAATCGGGGCAACGAACCTTCCGTGCCCAGGCGGCGCCACAGTTACGATGGAGCATTATGCAGTTGACCCGGGACACCATTACCGCATCCGCGCTGCGCATTTTGGCAGAGTACGGGCTCGCGGACGTCTCAATGCGCCGCGTGGCCACCTCACTCGGCGTTGCCCCGGGGGCATTGTATTGGCACATCGAGAACAAGCAGGAATTCATCTCCTGCCTTGCAGCGGAGATTGTGCGCCCAGTTGCAGCCGGCGCCGCGGGGGAGGCGACCGCGCCGGAACAGCTCGCGCGCGCCCTCCGGGAGACTGTCCTGGGCATCCGCGATGGCGCCGAGGTCGTGCTCGCGGCAATGAGCCAGCCGGGGGCGCGCATCCGCGGGGAGCTTTCCACCGTCTTTGAGGAGGCAGTGCGGGGAGTCGCGAACGAGGGCGCTCCGGCAAGTGTCCTTCGCTCGGCGGCGGCGGGCCTGATCACCATGACGCTTGGCGCGGCGACGGTGTATCAATCAGGCGCGCAGCTGGCCGAAGCCACCGGGGAGCCGCCGGTGGTCAACGCCGAGGAAGCGACGCGCGAGCACGAGGAAGGCGTCGCGCTCCTCATGGCGGGGTTGCGCGCGGGAGGCACGGCGGGCGAGGCGGGCGCGTAGCCGGACCGGGCGCGCAAATTTGGCTAGGATCGGGCGACATGACTGAACCTACTGCACCTTCTGATGCACCCACCACCTCCGAGGCACCGATCGTGTGGCCAGGATCCGCATACCCGCTTGGCTCCACCTACGACGGAGCCGGCACGAACTTCGCACTGTTCTCGGGCGTCGCCGATGCCGTCGAGCTGTGCCTGATTGACGACGACGGAGCCGAAACGCGCGTCCCACTCGAAGAGATGGACAACCACATCTGGCACGGCTACCTCCCCGGCATCGCCCCCGGCCAGCGCTACGGCTACCGCGTCCACGGGCCGTGGGACCCGGCTGACGGCAAGCGCTGCGACCCGAGCAAGCTGCTCATCGACCCCTACGCGCGCGCATTCGACGGCTCCTTTGACACCCACTCCGCGCTGTTTTCCTACGACCCGGACGCCGAGGAACCCGGCACCGGCCGCAACGAGGAAGACTCCCTGGGTCACACCATGCTTTCGGTGGTGATCAACCCGTTTTTTGACTGGGGCGACGACCGCAGCCCGCGCATCCCCGACGAGGAAACGGTGATCTATGAGTGCCACGTCAAGGGCATGACGCAGTCACACCCGGACATCCCGGAAAATCTGCGCGGCACCTACGCCGGTATGGCACACCCCGCAATGGTGGAATACCTCAAGGACCTCGGTGTCACCTCCGTCGAGCTGCTGCCGATCCACCAGTTCTTCCAGGACGACCGCCTGAAGGAAATGGGGCTTCGCAACTACTGGGGTTACAACACCTTCGGCTTCTTTGCCCCGGAGCACGACTACGCCTCCACCTCCAACCCCGGCGACGCCGTGGCCGAGTTCAAGCACCTGGTGCGCGCCTACCACGAGGCGGGCATGGAGATCATCCTGGACGTGGTGTACAACCACACCGCGGAGGGCAACCACATGGGCCCGACGATTGCGTTCCGCGGCATTGATAATGAGGCGTACTACCGCCTGGTGGACGATGACAAGTACCACTACATGGACTACACGGGGACGGGCAACTCCTTTAACGTGCGCGACCCGCACTCTCTGCAGCTGATTATGGACAGCCTCCGCTACTGGGTCACTGAGATGCACGTCGACGGTTTCCGCTTCGACCTCGCCTCCACCCTCGCCCGCGAGTTCTCCGATGTGGACCGCCTGGCCACCTTCTTCGACCTCGTGCAGCAGGACCCGGTTGTCAGCCAGGTCAAGCTCATCGCGGAGCCGTGGGACGTCGGCGAGGGCGGCTACCAGGTGGGCAACTTCCCGTCGCTGTGGAGCGAGTGGAACGGCAAGTACCGCGACACCATGCGCGACTTCTGGCGCGGCGAGGCCTCCACCCTGGGCGAGTTCGCGTCCCGCCTCACCGGCTCCTCGGACCTGTACCAACACAACGATCGCCGCCCGACCGCGTCGATCAACTTCATCACCGCGCACGACGGCTTCACGCTCAATGACCTGGTGAGCTACAACGAGAAGCACAACGAAGCCAACGGCGAGGACAACCGCGACGGCGAGAGCCACAACCGCTCCTGGAACTGTGGCGTGGAGGGCCCGACGGACGATCCGGAGGTGCGCCAGCTCCGCGCCCAGCAGCGCCGCAACTTCCTCACCACGCTCCTGTTGTCCCAGGGCACGCCCATGATCGCGCACGGTGACGAGTTCGCGCGCACCCAGGGCGGCAACAACAACGTCTACTGCCAGGACAACGAGATCGCCTGGATGAACTGGGACCGCCTGGACGAGGCGAACGAGCTTCACGACTTCACCAAACGCCTCATTGCCATCCGTAAGGCCCACCCCGTGTTCCGCCGCCGTCGCTTCCTCTCCGGAGGCGCGCTGGGCGAGGACGTGCTGGACCGCGAGATCGCCTGGCTCGTCCCGGACGGGCAGCAAATGGAGCAAGAGGACTGGGACTTCGCCTTTGGCAAGGCGCTCATGGTCTACCTCAACGGCGACGCGATCTCCGAGCCCGACTCGCGCGGCCGCCGCATCACAGACGACTCCTTCGTGCTCATGTTCAACGCCCACTACGAGGACATCGAGTTCCGCATCCCGCCGCAGAAGTTCGGCGCGAAGTGGGAGGTGCTCATCGACACGACCGAGCCCCTGGGCTACCCCGTGGGCTTCGATCCCGCCGACGCGGAGGGCACCCTGACCGTGCCCGCCCGCTCCACCATGGTGCTCAAGCAGATCGAGCCGCCGGTGATGCCGGAGGACTAAGGGGCAGGTGCTTATCGACGCCCCACCGCCCCGGTAGACTAGTGCGAACCCGCATTTGCCTGTGATTGGAGAGTAGTTCACGTGATTTCCGCCCACGGCGCCCTGGTAACGGTGACCAACTCGAAGGTGGTGTGGCGCCCCTCGCCGCTCGCCGCCGCCCTCGCGGGCGAGTCCGACGAGCACAGCGTGGACGTCGCGGACATCACCGAGGTGACCACCGAGCCCGGGGACGGGTGGCAAGAAGGCCGCCTCACCATCACGCTCGGGGCTGGGGACACCAAGGTGGTGCGCTTCGCGCCCGGCGAGGCGTCGCAGGTAGAAGCGCTCGCGTCGCTGGTGGCTGCGGCGCGCCGGGGCGAAGCCCCGGACGTCGATAATGCGGAGGCTTCTGGCGCGATCCCCGGCTTCGATTTCGTGGGGTTCGACGTAGAGACCGCTAACCCAAACTGGGGTTCGATTTGCCAGATCGGGCTGGTCAAGTTCGTGGACGGCGAAGAGGTCGACCGCGTCTCCTGGTTATGCCAACCCCCTGAGAGCTGCAACCAGTTCGAACCGGGCAACGTGGCCATCCACGGCATTACCGCCGATGATGTGGCTGACGCGCCCGGCGTGGCTGATCGCATCGACGCGATGATTGACTTCGTCGGCGATTTGCCGTTGGTCGCGCACAACGCGCAGTTTGACGCCTCGGCGCTGCACAGCGCGTGCGTGGCTACGGGTCACCCGGTTCCGCCCATGCTGTTCGCGTGCACGCTCGCGCAGTCGCGCGCGGAGCGCCTTGACGTGCGCAACCACCGACTGCCCACGCTTTCGGAGTACTTCAGTGTGGGCCTGGACAACCACCACGACGCGTGCGCCGACGCGGCCGCGTGCGCCGGCATCATGCTCGGCCTGGCACGCCGGGCGCACCACACAGGCTCCCTGGCCAGCTTCGTACACAGCAGCGGCTTTGTGCTGGGCACCATCGAGCAGGCGAAGGTCACGCCGGTGACGCGGGACCGCTCCGGGACGCGGAGTGCCGCGCAAGCGGAGCTGCTCGCCGCCGGCGGCGTGCAGGCTGTCGTGGAGGCTGCCGCCGCGCCGCGCGGCAGTAACCAGGCCGGGCCGAAGCGCGGTGGGCAATCCGGCTCGGGCAAGGGTTCGGGGGCCTCGAGCGACGGGCAGCGCGGCCCGGCTCCCTGGCAGTCTGTGGCCACGCCCGACAAGGTCCCCGAGCCGAACGTGGACGCCAGCCCGGATTCGCCGCTGTATGGCCAGCACGTCACGCTTACCGGCGAGTTCGAGCCCTTTGACAAGGGCACGCTCTGGAACGGCATCGCCGAGCACGGCGGCCAGGTGGGCAAGAACGTGACCAAGAAGACGACGCTCCTGGTCGTCGGTGCCTGGAACAGCGTCACCTCGAAAGAAAAGCGCGCCAAGGAACTGCAGGAAAACGGCCAGGAGATCCAGATCTGGCAGGCGGATCGCCTGCTTTCGGTGCTCGGGCTTGACGACGAACCACCGTTCTGACCTACCAATTCCCCCCTCCGTTAAAAAACTTTTCAACTTTTTTGGCAACGCATGGAACCGGGGCGGCAGTTTTTGCGTCTAATAGTGCATGACGCATTTTTCTGACACCCTGGCTCCCCGCGCCCCGGAGCTGCCTGCCTTGCTCATCCCCCGCCTCGCCCGGCGAGACGAGCGTTATTCCACCGGCCCGTACGCGTGGCTCACGCCCGGGCTGTGCTCGTCAACTGCGTACGTCGGCCTGTCGCCCGGCCTGGCGTGCGTGTTTGACACCCCGGCAACGGCCGCGCTCACGCACCAGCAAGTGGGCATGTTGGGCTTTTCGGAGCACCAAGCGTGGAAGCACGCTGCCGCGCGCCTGCTCCGCTTCGCCGAGGAGCGCGGCCCGGAGGAGGCGTTTTGGGTCCGAGACGCGTCGATCGCGCTCGGTGGTGCACCAGGCTCGCTCCCGCGCGGCGTTGAGGTCCAAGCGCTTGGGTGGACGGCCGCGGGGTGGGTGACGCACCCGACAACCTTCGACGTGCTGCACTCGCACTTCACGGAAGTGCTGCGCCCGGAGCACGAATTGCTGTACCACGTTGCTGATGACAACAAGTTGTTCGTCTTCGACGCACCACCGAGGGACGTCGCCGGTGTCATCGGTTGGGAGCGCCTGATGCGGTACTCACTCGGCTTCCCGCTCCTGCTGTGCCGTCCGCGCAAGATACGCCGCTTTTACTAGCCACCTCGCTATGGTGAATGGGGTGTCCCTGTGTCCCCGTTCATTCCAGCTCAAGGAGCAGCACGACCATGCGTCGACCCATCACTTCCACCTACCGCCTCCAGCTGCGCGGCCCGGGGGCCGACCCGGCGGGCCGGGCGTTCGGGTTTGCTGAGGCGCAGGCGCAGATCCCCTACCTGCGCGACCTCGGGGTATCGCACCTCTATCTCTCCCCCATCTTTACCGCCATGCCGGAGTCCAATCACGGCTACGACGTCATCGATCCGACCGAGGTCAACCCCAAGCTGGGTGGCATCGAGGGCCTGCGCGAGCTCGCCCGGGCAGCACACGACGCCGGTCTCGGCATCGTGCTGGACATCGTGCCAAACCACGTGGGCGTGGAGGTCCCGCACCGCAACCGCTGGTGGTGGGACGTGCTCAAGCTTGGCGCGGACTCCGAGTTTGCCACCTACTTTGATATTGACTGGCACGAGGACAACGGCGCCGGCGGCAAGCTCGGGCTCCCGGTGCTTGGCAAGGAGGGCGACGAGGAGCAGCTCCGCCTCACCCACCTGGCCGAGGATGAATTCCCCGCAGGCGCTGCCCCGGGCGGGGAAGATGTCCTGGCCTACTACGACAACTACTTTCCCCTCGCGCCGGGGTCGTACGGCGGTCTCGACGACGACCCGCTCGAGGTCTACCAGCGCCAGCCGTACAAGCTGATGTACTGGCGCGACGGCGTAATCTCGTACCGCCGCTTCTTCTCCGTCGATGGGCTCGCAGGGGTGCGCCAGGAAGACCCACTCGTCTTCGAGCACACGCACCGACTCCTTCGCCAGTTGATCGCAGAAGAGCTTATCGACGGCGTACGTGTCGACCACCCCGACGGGTTGACCAATCCCTTCGCGTACCTCTCCCGCCTGCGGGACCTCGTCGGGCACGACCGGTGGCTCGTGGTGGAAAAGATCCTTGGCGTCAACGAGCCGCTCGACCCGCGCCTGCACGTCGACGGCACCACCGGGTACGACGCGCTGCGGGAACTCGACGGCATCTTTCTCAACCGCTCGGCCGAGGACACGTTAAGCATGCTCGCCCTGCAGCAATCCGGCTCGACCTGGGACGAGGAGGCCATCGCGGCGAGCGAGCAGCAGCTCAAGCACGACGTCGCCTCCTCCGAGCTGGGCGCCGAGGTACGCAGGCTCGTCCGCGCCATCCGCCGCGACAACTTCTCCGCGGTGACCGCGGAAGTCTCGGATGAGCAATTGGCGTCGACAGTGATCGAGCTGGTCGCGGCGATGCCCGTCTACCGCGCCGACTACCGGTCGCTCTCGCGCATCACGTCCAGCGTCATCTCGGACATGGCCAAGCGCTTCCCCTCTCGCCGCAACGCGCTCGACCTCATCGCGGCTGCCTTCCTCGCGTCCGGCGAGGCGAAGAACCGCTTCGCCCAAGTCTGCGGTGCCGTCATGGCCAAGGGCGTCGAGGACACGCTGTTCTACCGCGCGAGCAGGCTCGTGGCGCTGCAGGAAGTCGGCGGAGCGCCGGGGCGCTTCGGCGTCGGGGCGGCGGAGTTCCACTTGCTGCAGGACGAGCGCGCCGGGCTGTGGCCGCACGCGATGACATCGCTGTCCACGCACGACACAAAACGCAGCGAGGACACCCGTGCGCGGATCATCGAGCTCACCGAGGTGCCGAACGACTTCGCCGAGCTGGTGCGGCAGGTTGTTGCGCTGGTGCCGCCGCCGGACAGCGCGACCGGCCACTTCCTCCTGCAGAACATCATCGGCGTCTGGCCGGAGGACGGAGCGGTGACGGACGCACTGCGGGAGCGCCTGCACGGTTATGCCACGAAGGCGGTGCGCGAGGCAGCACTCCACACCACCTGGGTGGACCCGGATGCGCGCTACGAACAGCGGGTGCTGGACTGGGTGGACGCTGTCCTGTACGGACCGGCCGCCGCGCGGGTGAGCGCGTTCGTCCGGCAGCTGCACATCGGGGCGGTCCAGGTGTCGCTGGGCCGCAAGCTGCTCCAGCTGGTCGGGCCGGGCATTCCAGATACGTATCAAGGCCAGGAGTTCGTGGAACTTGCGCTCGTGGACCCGGACAACAGGGCCTTCGTGGACTACACGGCCCGGGCGCAAACGCTCGCGCAGTACGACGCCGCCCGCAGCGGTGAGTCATTCGACGTGGCTCGGTTCCTGTACGGCGAGGTTCCGCCGACCCCCGAGGCGCTGGCGGAGCGCGGCAACCACGCGAAGCAGGCGGTCACGGCGGAGGCGCTGCGGCTGCGCCACGAGCGGCCGGAGGTATTTTCGGAGGGCTCGTACCGGGCCGTGTTCGCGCTGGGTCCCGCGCAGCACCACCTCGTCGGCATGGCGCGCGGTATGCAGGGCGAGGACGCGCAGGTGATTGGGCTCGCCACCCGGGAGCCGCTCAAGCTGGCCAGGACCGGCGGCTGGGGCGAAACGACGGTGGACCTGCCGGAGGGCACGTGGGTCGAGCGCCTGAGCAGGCGGGAGTTTCGCGGGACTGTGCAGGTCGCCGACGTGTTCTCCGCGCTGCCGGTGGCGCTGTTCGTGCGTGCGGGGGCGTGAGGATGGGACTGTGGGGGCGTCGATAAGCATGCAGCGGGGTATGCTGTAGCTTCTGATGAGCAACGAGCAGGAGAAGCGCGCCCGGGCGGGCAAGGGGGCGCGGAAGGCTGAGGCGAGGGTTCCCGACGCGACCATCGCCCGGCTCGGCTCTACCTATTTCAACTGGCTCAATGCGCACGAGGACCCGGCGACGGCGTTCCGCCACGCGCTACACGAGCTGATGCGCGATGCCGCCGTGAACTTCGACCGGGTGGACGTGCGGATCAAGACGTGGCCCTCGCTGAAGGAAAAGGCGCGCAAGATGCGCGACGGCGAACCCGTCTACCCGGAACCGTGGACGGACATTAAGGACATCATCGGGGCGCGCATTACGGTGCTGCACTCCACTGAGATCCCCGCGGTGCAAACGCTGCTGGCGGATGAGTTTGAGGTCCTGCGCAGCGTGGATAAGGCGGAGGAGACGCGCGTGGCCGGCGGATTCGGCTACGGCTCGCACCACCTGGTGCTGCGGGTGCAGGAGAGGTCCGAGGGGCTCGAGGAGTATGTGGGGACTGCCTTCGAGGTGCAGATCCGCACGGTGCTTCAGCATGCTTGGGCCGAGTTCGAGCACGACGTGCGCTACAAACGGGCTGTTGAGGACGTCGACCCGCAGGTGGACCGTGCGTTCACGCTCGCTGCCGGGCTCATTGAGCTGGCCGATCAGCAGTTTGACCAGATCGCCAGGATCACGGATGTGCAACCTACGGAGGGGGCGGACGTGGAGGCGCAGATCGCGCCGGAGACGCTGCCCGGCATCCTCACGGTGCTGCTCGGTTCGCGCTACCCACTCTCGCGGGCGGCGGACTACCGGTTCCTCAACGAGCTGCTGCGCGCGCACGGCCTCGAGCGGGTCTCGCAGGTCGCGGAGCTGCTCAACCCGGCGGACCTTGAGGCGGTAACCAACGGATTGCGCTACTCATTCGTGCCCGGGCAGGTCAGGCTTGTCGACGACCTCCTGCTCAACCGCTACGGCACCGACCACATCGAGCGAACCTGGGACGCCGGCAACCGGCCGAAGGTGCGCCGGGCGCGGCTGACCAAGCGGCTTGCGCAGCTCCGGGCGGCGAACTAGCGGCGCCGACCCAGCAGGCGGTCGGTCTCGCGCCGCTCCTTCTTCGTCGGACGCCCCGCCCCCCGCTCGCGCTTGGGCATCGTGGCGAAAATGTCCATCGGAGGCGGTGGCGGCGAGTGGTCGAGGTAGCACTGCTTGGCCACGGGCGCCCCGACGCGCTTGCGCACGGTTGCCGTGACCTCCAGGTCGCGGTAGCGGTGGTCCTTCCACACGCGCACCGCGTCGCCGGGCACGACCTGCGCGGCAGGTTTCACCGATTGCTCGTTCAGTTTGACGTGCCCGGCGCGCACGGCCTCCGCGGCCTGGGTGCGGGTCTTGAAGATGCGGACGGCCCACAGCCAGGCGTCGATCCGCACTGCCCTCCCATCGGGCCTCCCATCGGGTTGGGTCATTCGCCCGCGCCTTTAGTACTCGTCTTTATGGTTCACGATCTTCTGCACCTTCATCCAGTTGGCCACGCCGCCGACCACGGCGACGACAAAACCGAGGATGAGCAGCGACCATGAGCCTGCGATGAGGCCGAGGGCGACACCGCCGACCACTCCGCCGCCGGCCCAGAGGACGGCGTTCCGGCTGTACTTGCGCACAGCTTCCTTGCGGCGCGCGATGGGGTTATTGAGGCGAGGCTTCATCGTCATGCTGCACAGTCTATCGCGGGATCACGCGCAGCCGGCGTTTGCCGCGGATCAGTCGGTCGTTTCCACCCACCGGTGCCCGGCTTCCTTCGACTCGACGGTGCCTTGGGTGGACGCTGCCAGGTGGGCGTCGACAAGCTCACGCTCCCCCGGGGCGAACCCGAGCGTGTACGTGGCCAGTGACCCGTAGGCGATGTCTACGACCTCGATGCCCGCGTTGCGCAGTTCCGACTCGATGCGTCCGGCCTCGGCGTGCGGCAGGTTGACGGTGATGAGCTCGCGGAGGTTGCGGGTGGCGCGCGCCAGGTCCTCGAGGGCGCCGGTCACCGCGTGCGTGTACGCGCTGACGAGCCCGCCGGTGCCCAGCTTGGTGCCGCCGAAGTAGCGGATGACCACGGCGCATACGTTGACCAGGCCTGAGCCTTTGAGCACCTCGAGCATGGGCGTGCCCGCGGTGCCGGACGGCTCGCCGTCGTCGGACGAGCGCTCGATGGGCTGCGCGCCGTCGACGTGGACGATGAACGCCGAGCAGTGGTGGCGCGCATCCGGGAACGCCTCGCGCGCTGCGTGGATGAACTCGCGCGCCTCGTCCTCCGATTCGACGCGTCCCACCCAGGTGATGAACCGGGAACGTTTAGTTTCAAGTTCGTGGGTGGTCGGCGCGCCCGCGGCGGGCAGCTCGTAGGTGCTCAGCATAGGGGTGAAGTCTACCGGCAGGGGACGTCATTGCAGTGCTCGAGTCGCCTCCTTAGGCTGGGGAACATGAGTGAATCACACAGCACAAACACTGCGAATAATGCTGCGTCCCACACCACCCCGACCCAGTTCGAGGTATGGGCCCCGAAGGGCCAGCAGGTGCGCGTGACCGTCGACGGCGAGGACCACGACATGCAGCCCGACACGGAGCGCGCAGGCTGGTGGGCGCTCGACCCCGCCACCATCGCCCCGCAGCCGGGTCAGCACTACACCTTCTCGCTCTTCGACGGCACCCAGTGGTCCATCCCCATGCCGGATCCGCGCACGCGCCTCCAGCCCGAGGGCGTGCATGGCCCGTCCGAGGTCGTGAGCACCGACTTCGCGTGGAACGATGACAACTGGTCCGGCATCCCCACCAAGGACATGGTGATTTACGAGCTCCACGTGGGCACCTTTTCCCCCTCCGGCACCTTCGCCGGCGTGATTGAGAAGCTGGACTACCTCGCCGAGCTGGGCGTCAACACCATCGAACTCATGCCGCTGCAGCCCTTCGCCGGAACCCGAAACTGGGGCTACGACGGCGTCGACTGGTTTGCCATCCATGAGACGTACGGCGGCCCGCAGGGGCTCAAGGAGCTTATCGACGCCGCGCATACCCGCGGCATCGCCGTCCTCCTCGACGTGGTGTACAACCACTTCGGCCCGGAGGGCAACTACAACGACGAGTTCGGCCCGTACCTGACGGACGGGCTCACCGCCTGGGGCGAGGTCATCAACATCTCCGGCCCCGGCTCAGACGAGGTCCGCGCCTACATCCTGGATGCGGTGCGCCAGTGGCTCGGCGAGTTTCACGCTGACGGGCTGCGCCTGGACGCGGTGCAGACCTACGACGACCGCCTCGCCTTCTCCATCATGGAAGAAATCGCCCGCATCGGCGACGACCTCGCTGCGGACACCGGCGTGCCTCGCACCGTGATCGGCGAGTCCGACCAGAACGACCCGCGCCTGATCAGCGCCCCCGAGCGCGGCGGCTACGGGCTCGAGGGGCACTGGCTCGACGACCTCCACCACGGGATCCACACGCTGCTGACCGGAGAGAAGCAGGGCTACTACGCGGACTACGGCACCACCGAGATCCTCGCGGATACGCTGCGAAACGGCTACCGGTTCCGCAACTCCTTCTCGCAGTACCGCGCCCGCACGCACGGCCGCGAGCTGGACCTCTCCCACGTCGCTCCGTGGCACCTGGTGTCCTACACCACCAACCACGACCAGACCGGCAACCGCGCTGCGGGCGACCGCCCGAGCCAAAACCTCACCCCGACCCAGCAGGTGCTCAAGGCTGCGGTGCTGCTGCACTCCCCGTTTACCCCGATGCTGTTCATGGGCGAAGAGTTCAGCGCGGACACCCCGTTCCCCTTCTTCGTCTCCCACTCCAATGAGCAGATTCTGGAGGGCACCCGCCAGGGTCGCCTCCACGAGTTCTCCCGCCAGGGCTGGGACCACGACGAAGTGCCGGACCCGGGCAACGAGGAGACCTACACGTCCGCGAAGCTGAACTGGACCTTTACCGACGAGCAGCAGCAGGTCCACGACGCCTACAAGCGCCTGATCCAGCTGCGCCGCGAGCACGGCTGCAACCGCGAGGACCTGCGCACGCTGCAGGTGGACAACGGCGAGAAGTGGCTGACCATGGCGGACGGTAGCGCTGACGGAACGGTCGTGCTGGCTGCGAACTTCAGCGACGAGCCGGTCACCGTGCCGGTCGGCGGTACCCTGCTGTACTCGTTCACCCACCCGCAGGTCGGCGATGACGAGACGGTGCTGGACCCCTGGGGCATCGCCTACATCCAGCGCTAGGCAGCGCCCGCTTGGCCCGCTGGGCTAGCTCGGCCCACTGGGCTTGCTCGGCTAGCTGGAGACGATGAACTCGTACTCAGGCGTGCCGGGCGTGAGCTGGCGGCACTCGATGACGGAGTCATCCATGCGCTCCAGCAGCGGCTCCAGGTCGCTCGCGCGGGTGAGCTCCAGGCCGACCAGCGCCGCGCCGGTCTCGCGGTTGTTCTTCTTCAGGTACTCGAACAGGACGATGTCATCGTCCGGGCCGAGGATGTCGGTGAGGAAGGTACGCAGCTGTCCCGGCTCCTGCGGGAAGTTCACCAGGAAGTAGTGCTTGAGCCCGCGGTGCACCAGGGAGCGCTCCATGACCTCCGCGTAACGCAGCACGTCGTTGTTGCCGCCGGAGATGACGCATACGACGGTGGACCCCGGCTGGACCTTCATCCCGGCCAGTCCCGCCACCGACAGCGCGCCCGCGGGCTCGGCGATGATGCCCTCGTTTTGATACAGCGCCAGCATCTCGGTGCACACCGCGCCCTCGTCCGCGCGCAAAAGGTGCGTGCGCCCTTGGTTGTGCTCGATCACCTCGAACGGGAACGCGCCGATGCGCTTGACCGCCGCACCGTCGACGAACGGGTCAATGTCCGTCAGCGTCACCGGACCCCCGTGCTCGAGCGCTGCGGCGAGCGACGCCGCGCCGCGCGGTTCCACCCCCACCACGGCCGTGCGCGGCGACATGTCTGCCACGTACGACACGATCCCGCCGAGCAGGCCGCCGCCGCCGACGGGCACCATGATGGTGTCCAGCTCCCGGCCAAGCCCCGTCAGCTGAGCGAGGATCTCGGCGGCAACCGTGCCCTGCCCGATGACGGTATCGCGGGCGTCGAAAGGCTCGATGATTGTTGCCCCGCGCTCGCGGGCGTCGGCACGAGCCGCCTCCGCCGCCTCGTCGAACGTATTGCCCGTCACGACGAGCTCGACGTTGTCGCCGCCGTGGACCATAATCCGATCGCGCTTCTGCTTCGGTGTGGGCTTGGGCACGAAGATCTTGCCCTGGATCCCTAGCGCACGGCAGGCGTACGCGACGCCCTGCGCATGATTGCCAGCCGACGCCGCGACCACCCCCGCTGCGCGCTGCTCAGCGGACAGGCGAGAGATGTTGTAGTAAGCGCCGCGAATCTTGTAGGAGCGCACGTCCTGCAAATCCTCACGCTTGAGGTACACATCTGCGCCGTACTGCTGCGACAGCCGCGGGCAGTACTGCAGCGGGGTCGGCTCAATCACCGAGGAAATTTTCGCCTGAGCAGCTTGAATGTCGGCAGCGTGGACCGGTTGGTAGTTGCTCGTTGACTGTTCATTGTGCTCGGTGGCTGCGTTCATGGTGGACAAGTCTATCCGTGAACAGGTATTCGCGCGGGCTATCGCCGCCAGTTTTCATTCACCCGCACGGTTCACCAAGTGTTCACCACGCGTTCTCCTTGGAACTACCTGCCCACTTTAGGATGCCCATTACGTTGTTAGCAGTTCCACCCCAGGGCACCGAAGATTCATAACCTGTCCGCCCGATTGGGCGGGCTATGTTTACTTCCGTTCCCTCCGTCTGAAAGGACAGGGGAACTAGTCACTGGCTTCGGTATGGCTTATTCCTGTCCCTGTCTGAAAATGATCCGGGGGGGGTGATGTCGCCGAAGACAGTGACATACTCAAACTGCTAATAGGAACCTGACCCAGCCCAGGTGGTATGAGGTCTCACAGTAATGTGGGTGCCAGTCCAAGTATGTCCGACCAACCCCAGTGATGAAGCTTAAATAGTCCAACTTCTCATTCATCGCTAGGAGGCACACACCCATGGCCTATGACTTCGTCATTGGCGTAGACGTCGGCAAATACTTCCACCACGCCTGCGTCCTCGATCCCCAAGGCAGGCAAGTCCTATCCAAACGCATCAACCAGCATGAAGGCTCACTACGCAAGCTCTTCGGCAAATTCCTCACCGACAACGCCTCGGTCCTGGTCATTGTCGATCAACCCAACAACATCGGCCGATTAACCGTCGCAGTCGCCCAAGACATGGGGGCAGATGTTCGCTATCTACCAGGGCTTGCGATGCGACAGCTCTCTCGCATCCACGTCGGCAACTCCAAAACCGATGTACGCGACGCCTACGTCATCGCCCATGCCGGTCTTAACCTTCCAGATTCCTTGCGCAGTGTCGACCGCGTTGAGGAAGTCTTTATCCAGCTGAAAGTACTCAACGGTATTGACGAAGATCTCGCCCGGGCCTACACACGCCTGATTAACCAGATGCGATCCGCGCTCGTAGGAACCTATCCTGCATTCGAACATGTTCTGCGCGGACAGATGATTCACCGAAAATGGATCCTCCACCTACTTGCGAAATACGGTGACCCCACCAAGATTCGACGCATCGGTAAAACACGCCTAGCAGCCTTTGCGCGCAGTCACAAAGCGCGCAATCCCGAGCCTGTCATCGATGCCATGCTTGCTGCCATCCACGGACAGACCGTGTCCATTGCCGGCGCAGAATACGCCGAACTTGGCGTAGCAATGTCCGCCAAAGACGCACTGGCCAAACTAGAGCATCGCAAGGAAATAGAAGCACAGGTACTCAAGCTCATTCAAGACATTCCTCAAACCGAGATTCTTTTATCCATGCCCGACATCGGCCCACGTAGCGCAGCACAGATCCTCATGACCGTTGGCGATATGTCCGACTTCCCCGATGCAGCGCACCTAGCGTCCTATGCAGGCCTATCACCACGGACAAATCAATCAGGAACGTCCATTATGTCGAATTCGCCCAACCGCGCTGGCAACAAAAATTAAAGAACGCCCTATGGCAATCGTCTTTTGCATCGATCAGATTCCACGAGCGTTCCCGGCAATTCTATGAACGAAAACGCAAAGAAGGCAAAAGACACAACGCCGCAGTCGTCGCACTCGCACGCCGACGCCTCAACGTCCTCTTCGCCATGATGCGAAACGGCGAGCTCTACCGAGACATCCCCACAATCCAGGAGGCCGCAGCAGCCTAAAGCCACCAGACCCCCATCCAAGCCGATTGCACAGCAAGCCCAATCGGCTCCTCAAGGTACCCAAAACAACATCTACGAGACGAAGCAGAAGCCGTTCACACCCCCCAACAAGCCCACCCGCGGAGTTGACAACCTATATAGGAACACCCCCCGACGAGGTGACGAGAATCCCCTCGTCGCTGTCGGACGGCGGTTTCCCGACCGGTGGCCCGGCCGCCGGCAAACCTCACCCGCGGCCGCCCGGGCCCTGTCCATGGCCAAGCCCGGTCTGGTGCCCCCGGCGCCAACGACTTCCGGTGCCGCCCCGGGACGGTGAATTGCCCGTCATCCTCATTCCCGGGACCGGGTCGTCGAACAGCTCATCGGTACCGGGCCTCGAACCACGGGCCCCGGGCGCACAGCGCAGCCGATCGCTTTGACGTCCACCCCGAGATGCGCCACGGATACTCCCGAAACGCCGGCAAAACGAACGCGCTTGCCTGGGAACAGCAGATCTCCGGTTCCATGCTGCTGAATGAGCTGACCATCGGCGACATCACTCGACCGGGCGTTCGGTACACCTTCCTGGGCACGCGGCACGACAATGCCGTGCTCCCCCACTAAAACTCCTTCGTGCGGGAACCCGGCGTCACCAACATCACCGTCCAAGACGTGTGCCCCGCCCACCGCACCGAGCACTACGGCTTCAATTACGACCCTGTCGCCCAGGGCATCGTCGAGGACCCGCTGACCGGGACGGCGTGGCGGGACCACTGCACCGGTACCGGACCGGAGCGATAGTCCTCGACGGACGAGGATCAGGCGCCCGGGGAGCCTCCCGTCCGGCACGTCCACGACTCGGCGTAGCGGCCGCCTTTCGCCAGCAATTCATCGTGCGTGCCCCGTTCTGCGACCGTCCCGTCCTCCGAAAGCACGACGATGAGGTCGGCATCGCGGACGGTGTGCAGGCGATGGGCGACGACGATCACGGTGTGATCGCCGCGCAACGCTTCCATCGTGCCGACAATCGCCCGCTCAGTGGCCGCATCCAGCGAGGACGTCGGCTCGTCGAAAAGCACCACCGGGGAATCCTTCAGAAGCGCCCGGGCGATGGCGACGCGCTGCCGCTCGCCTCCCGACAGCAGCGTCCCCTCCTCCCCCACCGGGTTATCCCACCCGGAAGGCAGCAGCTCCACGATGCGGTCCACCCCGGATCGCCGGGCGGCCTCGCGCAAGCGGTCTCCGTCGCCGGGCCTGGAACCGAATCCGGGGTCGGCGAAGACCACGTTGTCCCGCACGGACGCGTCGAAGAGGAACGTCTCCTGGAACACCGGGGTCACCAGCGAGTTCACGCCGTCGGTGCCGATCCGAGGCAAGGGCACCCCGCCAATGAGGATCTCCCCCGAGTCCGGATCATGAAACCGCGACAGCAGCCGCATGACCGTCGTCTTGCCCGCCCCCGAAGGTCCCACTATGGCGACCAGCACTCCCTGAGGTGCACGGAAGCTGACGCCGTCGAGGACCTTCTTCTCCCCGTACCCGAAGCTCACGCCGCGGAACTCCACGTCATGCCCGTCGGGCAGCTCCGGTGCGGCCGGTTCGGGAAGGGCGGGGATCGCCCGCAGGTCACGCAGCGCAGCCAACGTGTTGCGGCCCGCGCCGAAACCGCCGGACAACGCTCCCGCCGTGGTGATCGGTCCGGTGAACTGGACGACCACAATGAGCATCGACGCCAAATGCGCCGGTGACATCCCGCCCGTCGCGGCGACCGCCACGGCGACGACCACCGCCGCCGTGAACACCGCATGGACGACCGAGCCCAACCGTCCGATGGCCGCGCCTTGCGTCGACGTCGCCTTCGCGAACGCATCGTGTTGGGCCTGGATCGCCTCATCCACCATCGCGTCCGCCGCCGAACCGTCGCCCGCGGCGCGAATCACCTGCTGGCCGCGGGTGAACTCGATCAGCCTGCCGGAGACGGCAGCGACGGCGTCAGCATGCGCTTCGTCCGACTCCCCGCCGACTCGGCCAATGGCCCGGTAGGCGAAGAAGAGCACCGGCGCCGACGCGACGAGAACCAACCCGACGCGCCAATCCACCGCCAGAATTCCGAGAGCGATGACGGTCGGCGCAACCACAGCAGCGATGACGGGCCGCAGGATCACGTGCGGCACGGACGCCGCGAACGCCATGCCCGAAGACGCCATCTCCGAAAAGCGGCCGGCCGTGGACTTGGTGACGTACCCGAGTGGCAACGTCAGCACGCGTTCGCCCAGGGAACGCAGCAGGGACGACAGCACCGCTGCGGAATTCGCCCTGCCGACCGTCCCCGCGGCGAGGGACAGCACCGCATGGGCGGCCGCGAGGCCGGCGATAACGCCGGTGAAACGCCACGCCGTCGCATCATCTCCCACGGCCAGAGCCGACAGCAGCGGCAGCAGCGCGACGAACGCCGCTCCCTGTGCCAGCGCGGCAAGCGCGGCCAACGCAATGAGCCACGCCAGCGTCATCTTCGAGCGCCGATCCGTCATCGACCACAAGTCCCGGATCATCGGTTCCCTGCCTTTTCATCGTCTGCTTCAGTGCCCCGCGGGGCGGATGGTTCGTCGTCGAGCGCGAACGCGCGCCACAGATCCCGGTAACGGCCACCGCGCGCAAGCAACTCGTCGTGGGTGCCCGCCTCCGCGACCGCTCCCCCATCGAGAACGAGGATGCGGTCGGCGTTGCGGATCGTGCTCAATCTGTGCGCAATCACGATCACCGTCCGCGAACGAGCCAAACGCTCGATTGCGGACTGAATGAGGGCCTCGGAAGCCGGATCCGCGTAAGCGGTTGCCTCGTCGAAGATGAGCACCGGCGCGTCCGTGACAATCGACCTCGCGATGGCCACGCGCTGCGCCTCACCACCGGAAAAGGTCACGTCGACGTTGACCACCGAATCCAGGCCCTTCGGCAGCGCCGCGATGACCGTATCGAGGTTCGCGAGCTTCGCGGCCGCCATGATTTCGCCGTCGGTGGCGTCTCTCCTGGCCAGCCGGATGTTCTCCCGCAAGGGCAGCGTGAGCAACTGCGGATCCTGGAACACCACCGACACCGAACGGTGCACGTCGCGCACGGCGATGTCGCGAAGATCGTCGCCGCCCAGCAGCACCGAGCCTTCGACAGGGTCGTGGAAACGCGCCAACAGCCGGGCGACGGTGGACTTTCCGGAACCGGAGGACCCCACCAGCGCCGTGAGGGTCCCCGGTTCGAACGTCGCGGACATCCCGTCGAGGACCCGCGGCCCATCCCCGTAGGAGAAGACCAGGTTCCGAACCTCGAGCGCGCCTCCGTGCACGGGCACCGGCTCGACGGACTCGGTGATCGGCGGCGTGCCCAGCACCTCCGCGATGGACTTCAGGGCGGCGATCCCCGCGATGATGGGTTCGGAGTTCATAGCCACCCTCACGATCGCCGCGGAGAGTCCAAGGCCGAGAACCAGCCCGGCGACGAGACCCTCCGGTTTGCCGCCCGCAGTGTCCCTCAAAGCGAGGCCGGCGCCGCACATCACTGCGAGGACCGTGATCGGGGACGTCACCACGTCGATGAGCCCGAGATAGATGTTCGACTGCCGGGACCAGGCGGACCACGCGCGGACGAACGACGACGCCGCGGCATCGTAGCGGCCCGCGCCCTGGCTGGCGCGTCCGAAGGACTTCATCACCGGGATGCCGCGCACCAACTCGATGACCGCAGCCGTCACTTTTTCAGAGGCTCGTTCGTAGTCGCGCTGAAGACCGGCTCCGCGCGAAATCATCACGCCCATCAGGGCGAAGGTGACCAGCACCGGGACGACCGCCACCGCCGCGATCCGCCAATCGACCGCGACGAGCGCGATGAGGGAAAGCAGGGGAACCAGCACCGCCACCACGGTCTCACCGACGGTGTGGCCCATGAGCTGGTGGACAGCCGCGACGTCCTTCTCAACCGACTCGATGATTCCCGACGAGCGCCGGGCGTCCAGCCAGCCCAACGGCAACTTCCGGATGTGGGCGACCAGCCGGCACCGGAGGTGGAGCTGCAGGTCATTATCCGCCCGGTGCGAGAGCATGCCGGCGGCGCCGTCCGCGGCCATGCGCACCGTTGCGGCGACGACGATGACAGCCACGGCCAACCACGTCCGATGCTCCGGGGCCTCCGGGTACGTCATCGCGATGTCGATGATGCCGACCAGCGAAGCGACGGTAGCCACCGACGACAGGACGGATAACGCGACCACCGCACGCATCCGGGTCCGAATCGGGGCGAGCAGCGACCACGGGCCTACGGTCCCGTCCACGGCGCTCACTTGCCCGCCTCCCCGATCGCGCTTTTCTTCGTGAGAGTGCAGAAATACACCATGCCGGCGCGTGAGACTCCGTCCAGCTTCAGCCCGTTGGCTTCGGCGAGGTCCTCGAGCTCGCTGCCCCGGAACACCCGGTGGCCCGTCTTCTCCATGACGGCCATGTCGACCCGCTCGTTCACGTCGGGATCCTCGACGAACGTCTGCACGTAAGCGATGCCGCCGTCGGCGAGCAGCCCGGAGACCCTGCCGAGCGCGGCTCCCGCATCCTTCATTTGGTGGAGCGCGCCACACACCCAGATTTCACAGGCCCCGCCGGGCTCTCCCGCGAGCGGCGTGAGGATGTCGGCAACGTGGAATTCCGTCCGGGCCCCGAGCCCGTCGGCGGCGGCGCGTTCGCGGGCGATGCGGATCGCATTGGGCGACAGGTCGTAGCCGACGATGTTCGCCCTGCGATAGCGAGACTCAGCGGCGAGCGTGCGGGCGAGCCACCCGGTTCCACAACCGAGGTCGAGGACCCGGGCCGGCGCATCCGGCCCGGGATCCAGCGCACGGAGCTTCCGGTACACGGCAGCGGCGTCCATCGGTTCGCGCGCATAGCGGCTTAGGAACCTCGGCTGGACCTTGTCCTCGTAGGCCGCGAGGAGCCTGCGGTTGTTCTGGACGATCTGGGCGATCGACTTCATTTGGTTCTGTCTCCGGGTGTGTGGGCCGCGTCCACGCGGCGGTTTCGGGTTAGATGCTCGGATTCGCGGGCCGTCATGCAGACTCCCCCGGCCTCGTTTTCACGGCGATGCCCCACGCCGCGAGCACAGCGATACCAAAGAACCAGGCCGCGCAGACCACCAGACCCGCAGCCCCGGTGCCGTTGACGGCCTCGCCGGCCGCGGATACGGGGGTGTGCCCGGCGATTCCGCGCAGGAGGGGACGGAAGTGGTCGGCGGGCATGAGCACCGTGTTGACGAACATCGCAACGATGATTAACGGGATGAGGGCCACGGATCCCTGGGGGCTGGTGATGGAGAACGCGATGTACGTGCCGGTGCATGCGGCCGCCGCGGCAACCATCGCGCCGGTCACCGTGATCCTCCACCACCAGGACACCTCAGGGGGGCTGTCGGAAAGCAAGGCGGCCACCGCCGCGACGACGACCGTCATCGCCATGATCCGGATAAACTCGGCGATGATCCGTGCGGTCGGCACGGCCGCGTACGGTGCCGGCATGGTGATCAACCGCTCGTGGAGGCCATTGCTGCGTTCAACGAACACAGTGGACGATCCCGTGATGGCCAAGATGAACGCCCACGTCGTCACGACCAGGATGACCGCGTTCGGGAGTTCGAACTCTCCGGTGAGCTGCCTGACCAGGCCACCGAACATGCGGTTGACGATGAACAGGTACACGAGCGGAGCAATGAACGTCATGAACCAGAAGTCAGGGCGCCGCAGCCAAGTGTGGACGATGCGCCGCAGATGCACGAAAATGGCGTCGATCATGATTCGCTCCTCAAGGTGAACCGGCGGATGAACAAGACGATTCCGGCGACCGCCGCGACACCGAGCCACAGGGCGGCCTCTTCCCCGGCACTATCCGGGAAGGCATCCGGGGACGCCGCCCTGATCACCTCGATGATCGGCGAAAACGGCATGTGACGTACGACGTCGCGCAGGGAGCCGTCCAAAGCGGTCGCCGGAATGAACGCGGTGGAGAACATGAGCAGCAGCATTTCCAGCGCCTGGATCGATGAGGCTGTCGACACCGGGGCGGGCACCATCAGGATCACCCCGTCCGTGACCAGGGACAGGACCGCGGCGGCGAGCAGTGACCACAGGACTGTCCACGCGACGTCACCGAGAGCCATGTCGAGGCCGCAGGACCACGCGACGACCAGCAGCGCCGCGATCGACGCGGACATCCGCAGCACATCGGTGGCGAGCCTGCCGGCGACATAGCCGCCTGTGGCCCCGGGCAACACGCGCACGCGGTCAACGAGCCCGGATTCGACGTCCTGTCCCACCGCCATCGCCGACGCCGCGGCGGTGAACATCGCCGCCTGGAACAGGCAGCCGCCGAGCACGAAACGCAGGTACCCGAAGCCGGATTGCCCTGCCGAGTACCCAAACACCGCGTACAGGCACAGCAGGAAGAGGGGAGGAACGACGAACATGGAGATCAGCGACGCGGTGTTGCGTCGCAACAGCAGCAGATCCCGACGGAGGAACGCCGCGACCGACGTCGCACTCATCGCGCCGCACCCCCTGCGTTCATCGATATGAATACCTCGTTGAGGGTGGGCGGCGACACGCTCAGCGAATCCGGCAACGCGTCCGAGGCCTCCATCGCCTGCGCCACCGCCTCGAGGACCTGCGGTCCGGGGTCGACGTCGAGGGACACCGACTTCCCCGCGACGCGGGCGCCGTCCAGGCACGTTCCTCCGAGGCAGCGGGCGAACGCCTCCGCCTCGGCGGTGGTGGCAAAGGACACGCGGAGCACGTGCGATCCGAAGTCGCGGCGCAATTCCTCCGGCGTTCCGCTGGCGACGATGCGGCGGTCCTTGAGCAGATGGACGTGGTCTGCCAGCGCCTCCGCCTCTTCCAGGTACTGGGTGGTCAGCACCAGGGTCATTCCGTCGTCCCGCAGTTGCCGGATGAAGCCCCACAACTCTTCGCGGCTGACCGGGTCCAGCCCCGTCGTGGGTTCGTCGAGGAACAGCAACCTGGGCACGACGCACAGCGACGCGGCGATGTCGAGGCGGCGCCGCATGCCACCCGAATAGGCCGACGCCAGCGTCGAGGCACTGTCCGCGAGCGAGAATTGCGCGAGCAGTTCCGTCGCGCGGGCGGCCGCGTCGGCGCGGTCGAGTCCGCGCAGACGCCCGAAGAACTCCAGGTTCTCCCGGCCGGTGAGGTTCTCGTCGATCGCCGCGAATTGGCCGGTGGTGGCAATGTCGGCGCGCACGCCCGCCGGATCCTCTTTCACATCGCGCGAGAAGATGCTCACCTCGCCGGAGTCTGCGGTGATGAGCGTCGACAGGATTCGGATGAGGGTGGTCTTGCCTGCGCCGTTGTGGCCGAGGAACGACACGATCGACCCGGCGGGCACGGTGAAACTCACGCCGTCGAGCACATGCTTGCGCATCCGGGCGCCGCGCTTTCCCTTGCGCCCGCCGTCCGGCGGAGCACCTGCCCCGCCTTCGGGCGCGGTGCCGGCTGTGCCCGCAATCGGGTAGCTCTTCGTGAGGTCGCGGACGACGATCGCCGCACCCCGTTCAGCTTGATCCGTCATCGTTTCTCCTTTTCTTTGGTGTCGCAGTGGGCCGCTGCCGGCAGTGGCCCCGTGGTCGGGTTGTCATGCGGCGTTTCGATATGGATGCCTGCATCGCGGGCGAAGGCGAGGACCGGTTCGAGGAGCCGGGGGTGGCTGACGAGATCCCGGCACCCCGGCGCGACTGGCTTCCCCGCGACCGACGCAACGGTGGCGGCGGCAATGGCCGCGGTCATTTTGTAGGAACCCGGGCCAGTTGCCCGGACGACGGTTGTCTCGGCCGCCGACCCCGCATCGCCCGCGCCGGCGGAGGACAGTGCGATGACCAGCTCGGCGGGTTGCGGAGTGCCGTTCGCCCGCGCCTTCCGCGACGTCACGGCCGCCCCGAGACGGGCGAGCAGACCGGAGACGACGGGCATCGCGTACAGTCTCGACGTGCGGATCTTCTCCACCGACTCATCGGGGAGAGCATCGAAGGCGACGTGGTAGGAAAATCCGAGGATCGAGGGGCACACCCCGCGTACGACGTCGATGTCCGGGCATTCGTAGCCGATTCCGCTTTGCGACGACACCAGGTTGCGCCGCACTTCGACGATGGCGCCGCCGAGCATCGCGCGGTATCCGCCGCGAATGGTCCGGAACATCGACTCGACCGACGCGGCCCCGGATTCCTGGTCGGCGCCAATTCGCAGATCGACCCGCACATCGCGGACCTCTTCGGCCCCCGCAGCGCAGGCCCCGAGCATCAACAGGGCCGTCGACAAGCCCGGGCACAGGCCGAACCCGGTGAGCACGGGAACCCCCTCCCGCCGAGCATCCCCGTCGAGGGCCATGATTGCGCGGCGGGCGTCGATCGAATCGTTGACGTCGATGTACCCGGTGCCTGAGTCGATGCAAGCACGGGCGAGTGAGTCTGCATGCACCTCGAACGGGCCGATGTCGGCTTCGGCCAACCGAGTCGCAGCCGCCACCGCCTCCGCATGGACCCGGCCGTACGGGACGAGGACGTCCCGCCAATTCTCGACGAAGGTGATCCCCTTCTTCGTCTCATCGGCCTTGTCCCGAAGCACGTCGCTGATGGTCCGGATCGTGTTCACTGGTACCTCTTTCGGTTGTCGGCGCCATGCCGGTGCCGGGCGGACCGGGCCCGCATGGCGCGACCCGGAGGATGTGTCTGAAGGGTTGAAGCAACTGGGTGGGGCGCGTCTCCGTACAGGCTCGGAAACGCTCGCGGGCTCGGGGCCCGCCGGTTCCGGGTGCCCGTCAAGTCACTGCGGACACCAGGGCGGCAACGAAGGCCGCGGCGGACGCTGCGGCCGCGAAACCGTCACGCACTCGCCAGGGGTGATCGGTGCGGAAGGTACGCCGCGGATGGCGGCCGAAGTTGCGCATCACCAGGGTCAGGGACAGCTTTTCGGCGCAGCGCACGGCGCTGACGAACAGGGGAAAGGCGATGCGCGCGGGCGTCGTCGCGCGAATGAAGCCGGAGCGGAAAGACTGCCCCGGTCGCATCGAGCGCAATCTAATTGCCCATGTCAGCTGGGGGATTTCGCTGCGCAGGAACGCCGCGATGCTCACCCCGGAAATCGCTATGGTGCACCATGTGTAGGGCACCCGGAGGCGTTGCACCATGGCGTCGAAAAGCTCCTCGACGCGCATACACGCGGAGACCAGGACCGTCCCCGCAAACACGGCCGTCAGTAGCAGTCCGTGATGGATGCCGTGGCGGACAGCCTCCGCCGGATCCCCACTGCCGTAGAACTCGGAGCGCCACCCGAGCAGGCCGAAGAACACCCCGATCAACAGGACGAGGAGGACCTTCCCCGCCGTCGCCCGAACGTCGCGTTCCGCGATCGCAGCGAGTGCGAGGAACGCGACCCCCGTCAGAGCGAGAACGGCGTCTCCGCCGGAGAGCAGCCCGGCGACGAGGACGAGCATCACCGCCGCGACAATCGTGATGGCGTTCAACCCCGCGCGCCTTCGAGCGGCGGATCCACTGGTCCAGGGGCTTTCGTCCAAGGACGTCCGTGCGCCGGCCGCGGGCAGTGCGCGATCCCGCCGGGACGACTCCGGGGAAGCCGGCACGTCGGCTGCGGGACCGGACCAGGCGACCTTCCCTTCGGCGACGATGCTCGCCCGATCCGCCCACGTTCGCGCAGCACGGCGGTCGTGGCACGTGAACACAACGGTTCCGCCGGCCCCTGCGTATTCCGCTAGGGCATCCAGTACGATGCGCGAGCTCGGCGAATCCAGATGCGCCAACGGCTCGTCGAGAAGCAGCAAACGGCGATTGGCCGCCACCGCCAGGAAGATGCCCAACCGTCTTTTCTGTCCGCCCGACAGGACGAACGGCGAGACGGGGTCAAGTGCCCGGGGGCACAAGGCTTCCCGCAGTTTCCGCAGCTCATCGGCGCCGAGTGGTCCGTGCGGGTCCGTGCCGGCCAGCGCGGAGTCGATTTCCGCGGCGACGGTCGCGCGGGTGAACTGGTGCTCGGGGTTCTGGAACGCCAACGACGCGAAGGCGTCGGGGACGCGCCGGGCGGACGCGCCGTCAATCCGGAGGTCCGCTCCCGCCTTCATCTGGCCCGACAGCACCGCCAGCAAGGTGGACTTACCGGCTCCGTTGGCACCGACTAGGGCATGAATCTCGCCCCGTTCCAGTGTCAGATCGGCCCCGTTCAGGATCCTCTCCCCGCCTCGGGCCACGTGGGTTCCGGTCAAGGCCAGCAGTGGAACGGCCTCCGCCTCCGATTCCGGATTGGGACGGTCCGGCACCCCCGTGCCCGGCGTACTGGCGTCCGGCGTTCCGGCGGTCGCGGCCGTCGTCGCAATGCCTTTCACCGCGATGCCATCCGGCGCTCCGTGGGCGGCGACGCTCCCGTCCACATCGAGGATCGTCACCGTGTCGACCCACCCGTCGAACGGGCGGAGGTCGTGCTCGATGAGCAGGATGACGCGCCCCGGGGCCCGCAAATCACGGATAGCGGCGAACAGTGACCGGCGACCATCCTCGTCGACGTGGGCCGCGGGCTCGTCGAAGATCATGACCTCCGGCGCACTGGCCATCGCGCCGGCGATGGCCATCCGCTGGCGTTGCCCGCCCGACAAAGCCCACGGATCCTTCTCCGCGAGCTCTGACAGCCCGAGCTCTGATAGGGCCGCGGCTGATCGCTTGGCGACGATGTCGGCTTCCACGAGGGAAAACTCGAGGGCCATGGATACGTCATCGACGACTCGAAGCGTGAGCACCTGCGTCGCCGGGTCTTGCCCGACGAAGGTGACCCGGTCCCCGTCCACGGGGCATTCGGTGCCGTCGACATCAACGATATGCACGGATCCGGCATGGTCGATGGGGATGTGCGAGGGGATCAGTCCAGCGATGAGGTGGGCCAGGCTCGTCTTTCCGCATCCCACGGGTCCCGTGATGACATTGATCATACCGAAGTCGAAGGAGAGATCCACCATGTCGGGTGCCCATCGCCCATCGGCGTGCCGCACGCCAGCGCCACTGACCCGTAACCGGGCCGGGGCCGTCCCGCGTGTCGCACCGGCGCACGCGGGTGCTCCGCCGGTCACCGGGTGACCCCGCGGCTGCGAAGCCCCTTTGCGACGGCAAAGCCCAGGACCAAAAACACCAAGCTCGATGCCAAGGCTACGGCGAAGCTGATCAGGGTCATGGGCGTGGTCGGCGAGTCGACGCCAACTGCGCGCGGGGCCATCGTTCCCATCAGCGCGGAGAACAACATCGCCGACGCCACGAACTGGGTACGCGTCCACCGCCGGTACAGGGTGACCATGAATGGAAGCTCGATGAGCAATCCTTCCATGATCAGCGCCCCGATCGCGGCGACGCCGAACGGGGTGGTCGCCGCGGACACGACGCCCATGGCAAGGCACGCAATGAGGCTCGCGCCAGGCTTGCGGACGACGATGAGGGGAACGACGCACTGCAGGAACCACAACCCGAGCGTCGCCGCGACGAGATAAACGTGGGCGATGCCGGCGAACACCTGCAGGTAGGTCAAGGGCACGACGACGAGAGACCCCGCGACGCCGATCGCGGCGGCGACGAGCATATCGCGGGTGGATGGTCGGCCACCCGCTGCGACCGGTGCGACGTGTACCAACCGCCCGTCGTCCGTCTGCGACGCCACCGCGTCGCCGTCGCCCGTCCCGTCCGGGCCCGCGTCCCCGACTCCCCCTCCGGAGAGGGGTTCTCTGGTCGATCCACGTTTTCTGTTCATCGTCGCCGCCTCGCTTCCGTTGCCGATTCCCGATCGGGAACCTAACTTGAAACAGTATTAGGTTAGGCAATCCTTAGCCACTTATGCCAGACTCGAATTATTGACTTTGCCCCCGCTCCCCCCCCCATTACGTTGTTAGCCGTTTCACCTCAGGGCACCGAAGATTCATAACCTGTCCGCCCGATTGGGCGGGCTATGTTTACTTCCGTTCCCTCCGTCTGAAAGGACAGTGGAACTAGTCGCTGGCTTCGGTATGGCTTATTCCTGTCCCTGTCTGAAAATGATCCGGGGGTGATGCCGCCGAAGACAGTGACATACTCAAACTGCTAATAGGAACCTGACCCAGCCCAGGTGGTATGAGGTCTCACAGTAATGTGGATGCCAGCGCAAGCATGTCCGACAACCCCAGCGATGAAGCTTAAATAGTCCAACTTCTCATTCATCGCTAGGAGGCATACCCCCATGGCCTATGACTTCGTCATTGGCGTAGACGTCGGCAAATACTTCCACCACGCCTGCGTCCTCGATCCCCAAGGCAGGCAAGTCCTGTCCAAACGCATCAATCAGCATGAAGGCTCGCTACGCAAGCTCTTCGGCCAATTCCTCGCCGACAACGGCTCGGTCCTTGTTATTCCCAACAACATCGGCCGGTTGACCGTCGCAGTCGCCCAAGACATGGGGGCAGATGTTCGCTATCTACCAGGGCTTGCGATGCGGCAGCTCTCTCGCATCCACGTCGGCAACTCCAAAACCGATGTGCGCGACGCCTACGTCATCGCCCATGCCGGTCTTAACCTTCCAGATTCCTTGCGCAGTGTCGACCGCGTTGAGGAAGTCTTTACCCAGCTGAAAGTACTCAACGGTATTGACGAAGATCTCGCCCGGGCCTACACACGCCTGATTAACCAGATGCGATCCGCGCTCGTAGGAACCTATCCTGCATTCGAACATGTTCTGCGCGGACAGATGATTCACCGAAAATGGATCCTCCACCTACTTGCGAAATACGGTGACCCCACCAAGATTCGACGCATCGGTAAAACACGCCTAGCAGCCTTTGCGCGCAGTCACAAAGCGCGCAATCCCGAGCCTGTCATCGATGCCATGCTTGCTGCCATCCACGGACAGACCGTGTCCATTGCCGGCGCAGAATACGCCGAACTTGGCGTAGCAATGTCCGCCAAAGACGCACTGGCCAAACTAGAGCATCGCAAGGAAATAGAAGCACAGGTACTCAAGCTCATTCAAGACATTCCTCAAACCGAGATTCTTTTATCCATGCCCGACATCGGCCCACGTAGCGCAGCACAGATCCTCATGACCGTTGGCGATATGTCCGACTTCCCCGATGCAGCGCACCTAGCGTCCTATGCAGGCCTATCACCACGGACAAATCAATCAGGAACGTCCATTATGTCGAATTCGCCCAACCGCGCTGGCAACAAAAATTAAAGAACGCCCTATGGCAATCGTCTTTTGCATCGATCAGATTCCACGAGCGTTCCCGGCAATTCTATGAACGAAAACGCAAAGAAGGCAAAAGACACAACGCCGCAGTCGTCGCACTCGCACGCCGACGCCTCAACGTCCTCTTCGCCATGATGCGAAACGGCGAGCTCTACCGAGACATCCCCACAATCCAGGAGGCCGCAGCAGCCTAAAGCCACCAGACCCCCATCCAAGCCGATTGCACAGCAAGCCCAATCGGCTCCTCAAGGTACCCAAAACAACATCTACGAGACGAAGCAGAAGCCGTTCACACCCCCAACAAGCCCACCCGCGGAGTTGACAACCTATATAGGAACACCCCCCCAACCGCAGACCACGCTTTTGACAGGCGAACCCAAAGCCGGTCCGAAGCCAGCTCCAAGAAAGGCCTACGCATGTTCCCTTCGCTCCGCCGTCCCCGCTCCCGCGCCCTGCTCGCGTTGCCGGCTACTGCCGCGCTCTCCGCATCGCTGATTGCTGTTGCCCCGGCGGGCGCGGTGGTCGTCGATAAGCCTGTGTACGACCAGGCTAAGGATGCTTCCGCGACAATCTCCCCGATCGGCTCGTACGATGCTGGCGTCTTCGACGAGTCCGGCGCGGAGATCGTGGCCTACCACAAGGCCTCGAAGCGCGTGCTCACCGTGAATGCGAACTCGGGCAAGATCGACGTGCTCGACATCGCCGACCCGACGGCACCCAACAAGGTGGGCGAAGTTCACGGCGGCGACGACACCACGATCAACTCCGTCGCCGTGCGCGAGGACGGCCTGGCGGTCGCTACCGTGGAGCCGGACGAGGACAAGACGAAGCCCGGCGAAGTCATCTTCTTCGACGCCGGCGCGGACACGCCGGGCGAGGTGCTCGGCCGCGTCGGCGTGGGCTCCCTGCCGGATATGGTGACCCTGACCCCCAACGGCCGCTACGCCCTGGTGGCAAACGAGGGCGAACCGGCCGAGGACTACTCGGTTGACCCGGAGGGTTCCATCTCCCTCATCCGCCTCGAGCACGACGTTGCTGCACCGACGCAGGACAAGGTCCGTACCGCCGACTTTTCGGCGTTCGAGGGCACGTTGGCGGACAAGGGCGTGCGCATCTTTGGCCAGGTCGGCGCCTCAAAGACTGAGGCGCAGAACCTGGAGCCAGAGTACATCGCCGTCGACGGCAACAAGGCGTATGTGACCCTGCAGGAGAACAACGCGATCGCTGTCGTGGACATCACCTCCGGCAAGGTCGAGGACGTCTGGCCGCTCGGTGTCACCGACCGCCGCGAGGTGCCTTTCGACGCCTCCGACAAGGACGGCACGACCAACATCTCCAAGTGGCCGATGAAATCCCTCCTGCAGCCGGACTCCATCGCTGCCTACAACGTCGGCGGCGAAACCTACCTGGTTCTGGCCAACGAGGGCGACTCGCGCGACTGGGACGGCTATTCCGAAGAGGCGCGCTTGAAGAAGTTTGGCAAGAAGGACGTCGCCCCGATCTGCGAGGGCTACGCCGGTCTCTCCGCGGACCAGCTCGAGGAGCTGCAGTCCGACGAGCAGCTGGGGCGCCTGAACATGACCACCTCCATGGGCCTCAACGAGGAGAAGGGCTGCTACGACGACCTGCACAACCTGGGCGGGCGCAGCTTCTCCATCTTCACCGCGGATGGCAAGCGCGTCTTCGACTCCGGCTCACAGTTCGAGGAAATCACCTCCCGCATCCTGCCCGAGTACTTCAACTCAAACCACACCGAAACCTCCTTTGACACCCGCTCCGACGACAAGGGCCCGGAGCCGGAGGGCGTCACCGTCGGCGAGGTCAACGACCGCACCTACGCGTTCATCGGCTTTGAGCGCCTCGGCGGCGTGATGGTCTACGACATCACCGACCCGAGCGCTCCGAAGTACCAGGCCTACGTGAACAACCGCGATTTCTCGATCAACATGGAGGCGCTTGCCGACGAGGGCGAGGAGCAGCTTCGCGACGGCCTGTCCAAGGTCGGCGACCTCGGCGCCGAGGGACTTACATTCATCCCGGCCGAGGACTCCCCGAACGGCGAAGCGCTCCTGGCCGTGGGCAACGAGGTCTCCGGCACCACCACGCTCTTCCAGGTGGAATCCCTGCTGGACAAGGCGGAGGAGCCGGAGGAGACGCCGGGTGAGGAGCCTGGCCAGACGCCGGAAGAAAAGCCGGATTCCCCGGATCAGCAGACTGGTGACGAGCAGGAGGGCTCTTCCACCGCAGGCAAGGTTGTCGCTGCGGTCGCAGGCGTGCTCGCTGCCCTGGCGGCGCTCGTTGCCGGAGGCGTTTCCCTGGGCCTGATCCAGAACCCGGTTGACCAGCTGCTCGGTCAGATTCCGGGCGCACCCAAGCTTCCCTTCTAATGGGATTCCGCGAACGTTTGCCCGCGACCAAGTAGTTTTGCGAAGCAAACCCAGCTAAGCTGGAGCTCGTTTTGAACAAATGGATGGTGTGGCACCCTGCACTATCCATTTCGTAAGAAACCTGATACTTTCTCTAACGACATCGCTGTAACCGAGCTGTAATCTCTCAGCCCGATTTCGGCGCAGGACCAAAACTCTCACGAGGAGCTAGAAACTAATGAAGCGTATTTCCACCGCTGCCGTCGCAGCTGCAACCGCACTGGCCATCACGGCAGGACCGGCACTGGCTGAGGACGCGACCACCACCCAGACTGCTACGGTTACCGCTACCCCGACCGAGAAGCCCACCACCGAGGGCACCGAGGACACCGCAACCACCGAGCCGACCGCCGAGGCTCCCGCAGGCACCGAGGGCACTGAGACCGCTCAGCCGACCACCCCGACCCAGCCGGCTCCGCAGCCGAACAACGGTGGCTCGAAGTCTTCCGGCTCCTCCAACGGCCACATCCTCGGCTTCGTGTCCGGCACCCTGGCTGCAGTCCTGACCACCACTCTGATCGTTGCTTCCGACCCGACCGGCGCAAACAAGATCATCGACATGGTCAACGCGCAGTTCCACCTCGGCATCCCGCACCTGAACATTCCGAAGGTATTCTAAGACGCGGCACTTCGGCGGGGCTTTCACTCGAAGGCCCCGCCGATTTTTTCTCTCTACTCCCACTGGAAGGACACAAAGTGAAGGCGACCTACCCCGTTGCTGCTGCCACCGTCGTTGCACTCGCCGTAGCAGGTCTGAGCCCCGTTTCTGCGAAGAGCACTGCCCCAAGCACGACCGAAACTTCCGCGACCACCGATGCGGCTCCGGCAGGCACGGCTGCCACGCCCAGCCCGTCTGCAACCGCGGCACCGAGCCCCTCTGCGTCAGCAACCGGATCCGCCACACCGTCGCCCTCCCAAGACGGTCCTACGCCGGTGACGGTGACGGTGACTGCACCGGCTGTGACCGCAACCCCCACCCCGTTCCGCGCAACGGGTCCGAGCTCGGAGTGGATCAACAAGGGCATTCTTGATGAGCGCGGCAAGGAGATCTTTACCTACATCAACTTCGCCATCACGATGCTTGCTGGCCTGCTCCAAGCACTTTCCCTGGTCGTGGCGTCGAACCCGCGGATGCAGGAGCAACTGAAGGCAATGCTCGCCCAGGCAGGTATCAAGTCCTAGGAGCTGGACGGCCGCGCGGTTTTTTGCGGGGGCGCTGCGGTTGTCGGCGTAGTGGTTATCGGCGTAGTGGCTGCGGGCGTGGTGGTTCTGAGCGCGGCGGGTCGGTGCTCAACGGAGCTAGCTCCATTTGCAGCTGACAGCGCCGCGCGACCAGGCAATTCACCACCCCGCCACCGCCAAACAGAGCTAGCTCCATCCACAACCGACCAACCGGTCCCGGCCGGCGGAGCACAGCTACCCCAAAATCCCCATTCCCATCGTGGCCTTGAGGTCCCCCATGAGGCTTGCTGAGCGCTCCACACGAAGGTGATCGCCCAGGACCATCATCTGGCTGTGGTCCCCGTTCACTAGGTTGAGGAACACATCGGAATCGCCGGGGTTGTTCAGCAGCACGTCTTTGAGTCGCGCGATATTCTCAACCGTGCACTGGTCGGTACGCAACGTCAGACGCAGCGGCAGGCCGGCGCCGTGGCCGGGCCCAAGCTCGGGAACCTTGACGTCGTCGCCGAAGAGGCTCATGCGCTCGTCGCGAATGGTCACGCGGGCCTTGACCAGGATGATGTTGTCCTCAACGATTTGGGGCGCAACGAGGGAGTACACCTTGTTGAACAGGAGAACGTCGACCTGAGCGCCGTGATGGTCCTCAATGGTCACAATCGCCCACGGGGAACCGTCCTTCTTGGAGAAGCGGCGGTCCACACTAGAGATGAGGCCGCCGAGCGTGACCTCCGTGCCGTGGCGCAGCTCGCCCGACAAGACCGTGGTCAGCTCGGTGTCGGTCTGCGCAGCAATCGCCTCCTCGAACCCGTCGAGCGGGTGGCCAGAGACGTACAGGCCGAGCATCTCGCGTTCCAGCGCGAGCTTGTGCTTTTTGTCCCACTCGTCGTCCGGAATGTCCATGGTGAACACGGCCGAGCCACTCTCCTGCCCGTCGTCTCCGCCGAAGCCGGCGAATAGGTCGAACTGACCCTTGTCCGCCGCCTTCTTCGTGGTCAGCACGGAGTCGACCATGTCCTCCTGCACGAGCATGAGCCCCTTGCGAGGGTGCTCGAGCGAGTCGAACGCGCCGGATTTGATTAGCGATTCCGTGATTCGCTTGTTGCAGGCCAACAGATCGATCTTGTCCAAGTAGTCGGAGAAGCTCGTGAAGTGGCCCTTCGTGCGGCGGGTTTCCTTGATTGACTCCACCACCTCGGCACCGACGTTGCGCACCGCGGCGAGGCCGTAGCGGATGTCCTCGCCAACAGCCATGAAGTTCTCTTCCGACTCATTAATATCCGGCTGCAACACCGAAATGCCAAGGTGACGGCAGTCCGACAGGTAGATCGCGGACTTGTCTTTCTTGTCGCCGACCGACGTCAGCAGCGCCGCCATGTACTCAGCGGTGTAATTCGCCTTCATGTAGGCCGTCCAGTACGACACCAGCGCGTAGCCAGCGGCGTGCGACTTGTTAAACGCGTAGGACGCGAACGGCTCGATCGTGCCCCACAGCGCGTCCATCGCTGCCTTGGAGTACCCGTTCTCCTGCATGCCGCCCCAGAACTTGTCGTACTGTTGGGCGAGCACCTCGGGTTTCTTCTTACCCATCGCTTTACGGAAGCCGTCTGCCTCGCCAGCCGTGTAATTTGCCACCTTTTGAGAGATACGCATGATCTGCTCCTGGTACACGATAAGGCCATAGGTCTCGTCGAGAATTTCGCGCAGCGGCTCGTCCAGCTCCGGGTGGATCGGAGTGATGGGTTTACGCCCGTTCTTACGGTCCGCGTAGTCCCAGTGCGCGTTCACACCCATCGGACCCGGGCGGTAGAGCGCCAGCGACGCCACGATGTCCTTGAAGCCGGTCGGCTTCATGCGTTTGAGCAGCTCCTGCATGCCGCCGGAGTCCAGCTGGAACACGCCGAGGGTCTCGCCGCGGGAGAGCAGCTCGTACACGGCTGTGTCGTCTGTATCCAGCGTTTCCAGGTCGAGCGTTTCGCCGCGGTTCTTCTTCACGTTCTCCAGGGCGTCGCCAAGCACCGTAAGGTTGCGCAGGCCCAGGAAGTCCATCTTCAGCAGGCCGATGGCCTCGCAGGCCGGGTAGTCCCAGCCGGTGATGATCGCGCCGTCCGCCGGGCGCTTCCACATCGGGATGTGGTCCATGAGCGGCACGGACGCCATGATCACCGCGCAGGCGTGCACGCCGGCCTGGCGCACGACGCCCTCGAGGCCGCGGGCCGTCTCGTAGATTTTGGCCACATCCGGGTCCGTCTCGATCAGGGATCGCACCTCGGCTGCCTCGGTGTAGCGGGCGTGCTCCGGATCCGTGATGCCGACGAGCGGGATGTCTTTCGCCATGATCGCTGGGGGCAGGGCCGCGTTGATGCGGTCTGCCATCTGGAAGCCGGGCTGGCCGAAGTTCACCTTCGCCGAGTCCTTGATCGCCTGCTTCGTCTTCACGGTGCCGAACGTGATCACCTGGGCGATCTTGTCCTCACCCCAGCGCTCGGCGGCGTAGGTGATCATCTCGCCGCGGCGGCGGTCGTCAAAGTCAATATCAATATCGGGTGCGGACGGGCGCTCCGGGTTGAGGAATCGCTCGAAGAGCAGGCCGTGTTCCATCGGGTCGATGTTGGTGATGGTCAGCGCGTACGCCACAAGCGCACCAGCTGCCGAGCCACGGCCCGGCCCGACGCGGATGCCCACCTCACGCGCGTGCTTAATCAGCTCCGCGACGATGAGGAAGTAGGACGGGTAGCCCTTCATGTCGATGACGTCGATCTCGTATTCAGCGCGCTTGAGGTACTCCTCTGGGACCTCGCTGCCGTCGAAACGCGCCTCAAGCCCGCGCTGGACCTCCTTGCGCAGCCAGCTCGTCGGCGTCTCGCCCTCCGGCACGTCCGCGATTGGCATGCGATCGTGCGGGTGGTCCTCCCAGAGCTCGCCGTAATCGCCGACGCGCTCGGCAATCCACAGCGTGTTGTCGCAGCCGTCCGGCACGGTGGAGTCCCAAATCTCGCGCATCTGCTCCGCGGACTTGATGTAGTAGCCCGTGCCATCGAACTTGAAGCGATCCGGGTCCATCATCGTCTTACCGGTCTGCACGCACAGCATCGCCTCGTGCGCGGGCGCCTGAGATTCCAGGACGTAGTGGCAGTCGTTGGTCACCAGCGGGGGCAGGTCCAGTGCTTTGCCGATGCGCAGCAGGTCATCGCGGACACGGCGCTCGATGTGGAGCCCGTGGTCCATGAGCTCAAGGAAGAAATTGTCCCGCCCGTAGATGTCCTGCCACATCGCGGCAGCCTCCAGGGCCTCGTCGTATTGGCCCAGGCGCAGGCGCGTCTGCACGTCGCCGGACGGGCAGCCAGTGGTGGCGATAATGCCGTCCGCGTGCTCGGCGATGAGCTCGGCGTCCATGCGGGGCCACTTGCCCAGCTGTCCCTCGTAGGAGGCAAGGGACGACAGCTTGAACAGGTTGTGCAGTCCCGTGGCGTTTTCCGCCAGCATAGTCTGGTGGAGGTAGGCGCCGGACGCGGAGACGTCGTCGCGCTTCTGATCCGGGGTCCCCCACAGCTGGCGCTTCTTGTTAAAGCGAGAGGCCGGGGCCATGTAGGCCTCGATGCCGATGATCGGCTTCACGCCAGCGTCGACCATGCGTCGGTAGAAGGCGTTGGAGCCGAACATGTTGCCATGGTCCGTCATGCCCACAGCAGGCATGCCCTGGCGCACCACTTCATCGGCCAGCAGGTCCACCTTGGCCATGCCGTCCAGCATGGAAAACTCGGTGTGGTTGTGGAGGTGGACGAAGGAGGAGTTTTTGGCCATGCGGGTCATCTTAACCCGACTCAAGAAACGGCAAAACCCCCGTGATTACGGGGGTGTGATTCGCCGCGACGGCGCCGTCTACTCGTAACGGAGCGCCTCGATGGGCTGCATCTTCGCCGCCTTCGACGCCGGATAGGCGCCGAAGAACACGCCGGTGGCAAGTGAGAACAGCAGCGAAAGCAACACTGCACCGACCGGGGGCCACACGAATGCGTCGAACGCCGCGGTGGCGATCATGCCGATTGCCCCGCCGAGGATAACGCCGATGACGCCGCCGACCAGGCAGACCAGCATCGCCTCGACGATGAACTGCGTGCGGATGTCGCCGTGGGTCGCGCCGAGCGCCTTGCGCACGCCGATCTCGCGGGTGCGCTCCGTGACCGTAATCAGCATGATGTTCATCACGCCGATGCCGCCGACCAGCAGGGAGATGCCGCCGATTGCGGAAAGCACCGAGGACATGATGCGGAACACGCTGGTCAGTTCCTGCAGCGACGAGGACAGGTCGATGACCTCGGCCTCGTAAGTTTCATTGCCGCGGTACTGCCGGTCCAGGTAGTCCTGCAGATCCTTCTGGAACGTGGCCGCCTCCTCCTCGCCGGAGCTGCGCACCGAGATGGACGTGAACCAATCCCCGTTGAGCCCGATGCGGTCGGCCGCGGTGACGGGAATGTACGCCTCGGCGTAGGACTGCATCCCGCCGAACGCTCCGCCGCCGCCGGCGCCATCCGTCTTGCCGCCGAGCACGCCGATGATGGTGAAAACGGCCGGTTGGCCTTCTTGCACCAGATCGATGCGTTCGCCCAAGGCGGAGGCGGGGTCACCGTCAAACATGGCGTCGACAAGCTCTGGGCTCACCACGGCCACCGGGCGCTGGCCCTGCATGTCCTTATCGGAGATGCCGCGGCCGAACTCGACTTCGCCGCCGCGCATGTCGATGGAGTCCATGAGCGCCGGGTTGATCGTGGTGCTCACTGGGTCCTTGTCGCCGTTTTCAATCTCGCCCATGCCGGAGAGTTCGACGTCGATGCCGGTGATGCGGTCGCCGAACGCGTCGCGCATATCCTGCAGGTCCTGCAGCGTCAGCGAGTCTCGCTCGTCCGTCGGCTGCGCCTGCGACATGGCCGCAAACGGGTCGTCGGACTGTTCCTCTTCGTCGGGGCGCTCGTGCACCACGACCGGGTGCGTCGTCGTGCCCACGCCCTGCAATCCGGACATGACCTGGTTCTCCAGGCCGCGACCGAGGGTCATAATGATCACCACGGCCATGATGCCGATGATGATGCCCAGCAGCGTCAGCAGCGAGCGCAGTTTGTTCTTGTTCAGGCTGGAGACGGCCAGCCGGAGCGATTCTTGGATATTCACGGTGTGTCGTCTCCTTCCTTACATTCCCAGCCCGGCGGGCGTGCGCACGTTGGCAACCCGCCCATCCATCATTTCCACAACGCGCTCCGTTTCTTCCGCGAGCTCCGGGTTGTGCGTAATAAACACCACCGACTTGCCCAGGTCCTTGTGCAACTTGTGGAACAGGTCCATCACCATGCGGCCGGTCTTTGAATCGAGTGCGCCGGTTGGCTCGTCGGCAAGCAGCAGGTCCGGATCGTTGGCCAGGCTGCGCGCAATAGCCACGCGCTGCTTCTGGCCACCGGACAGCTCGTTCGGGTTGTGGTGAATGCGGTCACCCATCCCCATCATCTCCAGCAGCTCCGCGGCGCGCTCCTCGCGCTCCTTCCGTTCCACGCCCGCATACATCATGGGCATGGCCACGTTTTGCAACGCGTCGATGCGGCCGATGAGGTTGAAGTTTTGAAAGATGAAGCCGATGTTTTTGCTGCGGTACGACGCGAGCTCCTTATCTTCCTTGGCGTAGACCGGCTGGCCGTTGAACGCGTACGCACCCTTGGACGGCCGATCCAGCATGCCAATCAGGTTCATCAGCGTCGACTTACCGCAGCCGGATGGGCCAACGATGGACACGAACTCGCTCGGTTTTGCGTGAAAGTCAATGCCGTGCAGCACGGTCAGCTCGCTCGGCTCACCCTCGTTGTACGTCTTCACCACCCCGCGCATGTCAATGAGTAGGCCCGAGTTTGCCATCGGGTTCGCAGGAGCAGGACGCTTATCGACGCCCCCACGTTCCCCACCAACGATCACCGAGCTCCCGCCCCGCTGTTCCCTGGGCTGCGCTTTCGGCGGCTCCTTCGTGGTGGAAACGGCCGGCTGTTCGCCGGTGGCCTCCTCCGCGCCGAAGAAAAACGGGTCGTCGTCCTCTCCGGCCCCGGCCGGTTGGCCGGGCGCTGCTTGCGCAGTGTCGAGTGCGTTGTCGTCGTCTCTGCGGGCGTGTTTTCCTTTTCGGGAGAACTTCTTCAACGGCGCGCTCCCCTACTTTTCCTCGCCGCCCTCGGCGGCGTCCTTCTGCTCAGACTTCGGCGCTTCAGAGGACTTTGTCCCGTCCTTGTCATTCGCACTGTCATTCGCGCTGTCCTTGGCGCCGTCTTTGGCATCGCGTACCTGCTGCGGGTCGAACTTCGGATCGGAGATGTCCACGGTCTCGCCGATTTTGTCGGAGTACTCGTCCGGCCAGTTGATGACGATGTCGCCCGGCTTGAGGTCGCCCCCGGTGATGGCAATGTCCACGTCGTTGGTAGCGCCCGTCTTCACGCTGCGCTCCTCCACCTTGCCGGACTTCGCGTCGTCGCCATCGGTGGCGAGCACCAGGACCTTCTTGTCATTATCGTCGCCGTACACGGCGTCGACAGGCACGTTGAGGGCGTCCGGGGACTCTTCGGTGATGATCTCCGCGCGCACCGTACCGCCGAGCAGGAGTCCCTTCTTGTCGCCGGTGACCTCGATCTCCACGGGGAAGGTCACGCTGCTGGACTGGTCGTTGGCTCCGCCGGCCGCGTTCACGCCTCCGGCCATGCCACCTGCCATGCCGCTGCTCATGCTGCCCGACGCGCTCGGGTCAGCGGCCGGGGCGATGCGCTTTACACGCCCCTTGAATTTCTTGTCGCCGGTTGCGGTCGACGTGAACTCGACGCGGTTGCCCTGCGCGATGTTCGGCACGTCGGCCTCGCGAACCTCGGACTTGATGATCAGGCTGGAATCATCTGCCAAGCTGAGCAGCTTGCCCTGCGGGATGTCGCCTTCCTGCACGTCCACCGCGGTCACGATGCCGGCGAGCGGCGAGTACAGCGTCGCCTCCTGCAGCTGGTACTCCAGCGTGCCGTCGCTCTCAGAGATGCCGGCGCTTTCCGCCTGTCGACGCGCACTGTCCACCTGCCCCTGCAGCTGCTCCCGCTCCTGCTGCGCCTGGGTCTGCGCGGCCGCGAGCGCCGCCTGGGCGTCCTGCAGCGCTGCATACGCTTCATCGACGCTCATCGGCGCACTCGCCGCAGCGTCGGCCCCAGCCGCGCCTGCAGCACCCGCGCCCTGGGCGCCTGCCATGCTGGCGAGGTCCTCCGGGGAGACCGCACCGGCGCCTGCCGCGCCGTCTGCGCCGGCAGCGCCCGGTACGGCTACCGCGCCCGCGCCAGGTGCAGCTGGCGCAGCGGGGGCTGCGGGTGCTGCCGGTGCAGCGGGTGCCGGAGCCTCCGGGGCGCCGCCGCTCGAGCTACCCGGCAGGTGCGAGGAGAGGTTGCCCGCCATCTGGGAAAATACGTCGGCCACTCGGGTTGCGGAACGACCGCCGTTTGCGGCGAGCGCCGCGTTGTATGCAGCCTGCGCCTGATCCACCTGAGCCTGTGCCTGGCGGATGGCCTGGTTCGTGCCGTCGTTAATGGCCTGGTCGTGGGCGTTGAGCTGGGATTCTGCCTGCTGCAGCGCCTGGGTGGCGTCGGCCTGAGCGTTCGCCTGCTGGCGCTCCTGCGCGGCAAGCTGCCGGTCCAGCTGCTCGGTGTCCATAGAGACCAAGAACTGGTCCTTTTGCACGCGGTCACCGGGCTGGACGGCGATCTTTTGCACCTCGGACTGCACCGACGTGGTGATGTTCATTGCCCGAACCGGAGCAATGCTGCCGTTGACCACAACGCTGTCGGAGACGTCTTCCGCCGACGCCACGGTGTAGTCGCCCGGCTGCAAGCCGTCCGCGTCCTTGCTGTTGTCTCCTCCACCGAAGCCGCAGGCAGATGCAAACAGCGACACGGTGGTGATTACCGCGACGGAGCGCAGCTTCAGCGACCGGCGGCGGTTGGTGGTGGCGTGCGGGGTGGCAATTCCGGATTCGGAAACCAAAACTTCTCCTCACAAACGGGCGCGCCAACGGCGTCTTCGGCAAAGCCAACTGAAGAGTCCGGGCGCTTAGGCGTGCAACTTCGTTGAACTATACACGGGCCCGGACCACTTCGGGCCAGCGCATTCCCCCGCTTGGGACCCGAACGACGAGCCTGGATTCTGCCTACGAACCCGCTGAATACACACCCGGGTTCCGCACAGCGATTGCGCCCCACACCGCGTCGGCGGGCAATACCTCGACTGAGCGCACGTGCGACGATTCCGCGAGGCGCGACAGCGTTGCAACGTCCGCGGTCACCACCGCGCCAGCGAGGAGCACAGAAGCCTGCGCCCAGTCCGGCCCAGCGCCTGGCTCGCGCTGAACGGCCCGGCGCGCCTCGCGCTCGCACACCTCGCCCCTTCCTGCGCTCGTCTCCCCGACTGGCTCCGGGGTGTCCTTCGGCGGCAGGCCCTCCGGCACGATCGCGTTGACGCGCGGCACGTCTCGGTACGCAGCTGCCGCCGCGTCGCAGGACTGCGGCGCGTCGAACGCGACCAGGGCGAGGTGGGAGTCGCCCGGCGCGCTCTTCCTCCGCGCGGAGTCAAGCGTCGCCGCGGCGCGTTGCGAGTACTCCTCCGCTGACTCTCCCGAATCGGGGCCGAGCGCGTCGCCTTGCAGCGTCGGTGTGGCGGGCGCGTGAGACATCCCGACGGCGTACAACGCGACGATGAGCAGCGCACACGCCCCGAACACGGCGGCTGCCGTGGCAAGCGGATGGCGCATGCTAGCCCGCCCTCAGCACATCCAGCGCGTGTTGAAGGTCGGCTGGGTACGAGGACTCGACCGTCATGTACTCACCGGTGCGCGGGTGCGTGAACCCGAGCGATTTGGCGTGCAGCCATTGGCGGATCAGCCCGAGGCGCTTGGACAGGTTAGGGTCAGAGCCGTACATGGGGTCGCCCACGCACGGGTGGCCCAGCGCGGACATGTGCACGCGGATTTGGTGGGTGCGCCCCGTCTCCAGGTGCACCTCGAGCAGACTTGCACGGCGGAAGGCCTCGATGACGGAGTAGTGCGTCACGCTCGGTCGGCCGTCGTCAGTCACGGCGAACTTCCAGCCCGACGACGGGTGCCGGCCAATGGGCGCGTCGACGGTGCCCACGATGGGGTCCGGCAAGCCCTGGACGACGGCGTGGTAGGTCTTGTCCACCGTACGTTCCTTGAAGGCACGCTTGAGCACCGAGTAGCCCTGGACGCTCGCGGCGACCACCATCACCCCGGAGGTGCCAACATCCAGGCGCTGCACGATGCCCTTGCGCTCCGGGGGACCCGCGTCCGGCAGCGTGAAGCCCATCGCCTGCAGGCCGCCGAGGACGGTGGGGCCGTCCCACCCCAGGGTCGGGTGCGCGGCAACGCCGACGGGCTTGTCCACCGCGATGACGTCGGCGTCGTCGTAGAGGATCTCCAGGCCCTCGACGTGCTCCGCCACCGGTTCCGGCGCGCGTTTGGGTTCCGGGAGGGTGGCCTCGATGAGGGCGCCGGGGATGACGCGGTCGGATTTTTGGGGCGGTGTGGCGTCGATAAGCACCTGCTCCTGCGCGATCATCTCGGCGGCGACGCTGCGGGAGATGCCGAAGAGTTTGGCCAGCGCGGCGTCGACGCGCATGCCGGCCAGGCCTTCGGGGACGGGGAGGCTGCGGAAGTCACCCGGCATGCGGTGCCTCCTTGCGGTCGGAGGTCAACACCGCCAACGCAAACAGGGCGGTGCCGACGGTGATGCAGGCGTCCGCGAGGTTGAAGACCGCAAACGAGCCCACGGAGATGTAATCCACGACGTGGCCGAACCAGAAGCCGGGGTCGCGGAACAGGCGGTCAATGAGGTTGCCCAGGGCGCCGCCCGCGATCATGGCCAGGCCGATGGCCTCGAAACGCGAGGTCAGGCGCGGGGCGTAGAGCAGCGCACCAACGACGAAAGCGAGCTGGATCGTGGTGAACAGCCAGGTCGAGTTCTGGCCCATGGAGAAGGCCGCGCCCGGGTTGAACAGCAGGTAGAACCGAAACCAATCACCAATCAGCGGGACCTGGTCCCCCGGCTCGAGCCACGAGACCATCAGCTGTTTGATGGCCTGATCCGCCACCGCGATGAACAGCATGACGGCGGCGACGAGCGGCAGGTACCTCCCCCGGCGCGGGCCGCGAGGCGCGGACGCCGGGTCCTGCGTATTGGTGTGACTGTTGTTGTGTTGCATCGCCTGTCAACTGTAGCGGGTCCGGCTCCGCGCGGGCGCACTATCGCCCGGTCTCGGCATGCAGCCGTGGTTGCTTCCGGGTCGTCGCGGTGCGGTAGTTTCAAAGTGTGATGTTTCTGCCTCCCCGAACGCGCTCGGCGCGTCCTGCTCGCCCAGCTCAACGACCCCGTTTCGCCGCCGCCTGCCTGGTGCTCAGCGCAACGCTGCTCCCGCTGACTGCTTGCGGCACCGCGGACGAGGACCCGCTCAAGGGGATTCCGGCGTTTGCCATGGACACCCCGGCCGTGGAGGTCGTTGCCGCGGGCGAGTCCCCGCAGCAGCTCTCCTACCGGCTGAGTGGCGAAGGCGACGCCGCCTGGGACACCACCGTCGCGGTGTCCTCCGGCATCAGCCAGGACGTGCTGTCCGCGGACCAGGCGCACGAGGACCCCGGCCTGCCGAACGTGAGCAGCGTCGACGTCTCCACCACCACCCTCCCGCTCGCAGTCACGGCGGGCAGCGCCCCGGAGCCGGGCGAGGACGAGTCCCCGGCGGACGCTGCGGTGGAGTTCACCGTGGGCAAAGGCAAGCACTCCGACCTGCCGCTGAGCCAGGAGGTCGCGTCCGCGGAGGGGTTCCTCATGCGCTGGCGGGCGCAGTCGACCGGCGCCATCTCCACGCTGAAGCTTATGGCGCCGAACGAGTCCCAGGAACGGGGGCGCCAAGCGGTGGAGCAGTCGCTGCTGGCCATGGCGTCGATGAACGTGGTGCTGCCGGACGAACCGGTCGGCGTGGGCGGCTCATGGACCGTGCGCAACCGCGTCACCGGGACCTCGAACATGCTGCGCACCGCAACCTATACGGTGACCCGGCTCAAGGGCGATGCCGTCGACCTTGACGTCCACGTGGAGGAACGCCCCACCCAGCAGTCGCTGCAGATTGACAACTCTGTCGCCGGGGACCTGGACGGGCAGACGCTCGACGTGGAGAGCACGTCCACGACCTCACAGGGCAGTATTACGCTGGACTTGAAGCACCCGCTGCCCACGTCCGGACAGGTCGCGTCCACCACCCGCCTGGTCTACTCGGGCGAGGACGCCGCCTACCGCGTGGTGCAGGACGTCACGGAGGCCGTGACCTACGGGTCCGACGACGCGTAGCGCTCACCCCAGAGTTTTCAAGGAGTTTCCCATGGTCGCACCGCTGCACATCGGCCTCGATGGCATCTCATTTACTTACCCCGGCGGCAAGCGAGTGCTCACCGACATCTCCTTCGCCGTCCCCTCCGGCTCCGTCACGGGCCTGATCGGCGAGAACGGTGCCGGCAAATCCACCCTGCTCGGCGTCATCTCCGGCGAGCTCACCGCCGATACCGGCCAGCTCATCACCCCGCCAACCACCGGCTTCATCGCCCAGGAAACGTCCCTGCCGTTCACCGAGCCTGCAAGCAAGCTTATCGACGCCGCCGTGGCCGAACTCCGCGACGTCGAAGCCGACATCACCCGCCTGGGGGAGGCCATGGCCACGGAGCAGGACGACGCCGCGTCCGCCGCACTCGCCGCCGACTTCGACCGCGCACTCGCGCGCGCCGAGCAGTCCGGCGTGTGGGAGTTGGATGCGCGCATCGCCACCGTGCTCGCCGGCCTCGGCCTGGCCAACGTTCCCCTTTCCACCCCGCTGGGCGAGATGAGCGGCGGGCAGCGGCGCCGCTTCGCGCTCGCCGCTCTCCTGTTGCGCCCGGTCGAGGCTATGGCGCTCGACGAGCCAACAAACCACCTCGACGACGAGGCCGTGGACTTCCTCATCGGCGAGCTCGAGGCGTTTAAGGGCCCCGTGCTCGTGGCCTCCCACAGCCGCTACTTCCTCGACCGCGCCTGCGACGGGATCGTCGACCTGGATCCCGGCCTTGGCGCGGAAGGCGGGTTCGGCGAGGAGACCCGCCAGGGCGCCCGCTTTTCCGGCGCGTTTTCGGACTACCTGAAGGCCCGCGAGGACCGCCGTCGACGCTGGGAGACCGACTACGCCGCCCAAGAGCACGAACGGGCCCGCTTGGAAAAGGCCGCAGAGCAGGGCGAGGACGACGTCTTCCACTCCCACGAGAACAAGACGGAGACGCGCAGTGCGGCGAAGTTCTACGCCGATAAGGCAGCGAAGACGGTGGGCAACCGGCGCCGCTCCGCGCGACTGCGCCTGGAGGCCTTGGAGCGTGAGGCGATCCCTGCACCTCCCGCGCGCCTGGAGTTTCGCGGGGTGCCGGAGCACACGGCGACGTCGATAGGCGTGCCCGCCGTGGTGACCCGCGGCCTCGCGGTGCCGGATCGCCTCGCCCCGCTGGACCTGAAGCTGCAGCCCGGCCAGCAGCTGCTGGTGGAGGGGCCGAACGGGTCCGGCAAGTCGACGCTGCTGAAGATCCTGGACGGCACGCTCACCGAGTATTCCGGCGAGTGCCTCATCCCGGAGGAGTACAGCGTGGGCCGCCTTGAGCAGGACGACTCGTGGCGCGACCTGACGGTTACCGCGGCCGAGGCGTTTGCCATCCGTACCGGTGGCGGCTCCCCGGACCTCGTGGAGATGGGACTGATGACCGAGGCGCAAGCCGCAACGAAGCTGGAGGACCTCTCGCTGGGCCAGCGCCGCAGGGTTTCCCTCGGCGTGATCCTTTCCACTCCCCCGGACCTGCTGCTGTTGGACGAGCCCACCAACCACCTCTCGCTCGCCCTGGCGGAAGAGCTCGAGCACGCCTTGCTGGGCTTCGCGGGCACCGTGATCATCACCAGCCACGACCGGTGGGTGCGCCGCCAGTGGCGCGAGCGGATCCGCACAAACGACGAACGCGCCAGGATCCTCACCCTGTCCACGATGTGGACCGGCGAGGTATGGCGCGACGAGGTGGACTAGCGGACTACAGGGCCGGGGCCTCCTGGTAATCGCCCTCCGGTGCCTGCTCAGCCGGGGCATCCGCGGCCGGGGCATCTGCGACCGGCGCGTCGGCCGGGGCCTGGTCCCCGGGCACGGTCGGCGCGGCGCCGGCGGTGCACATTGGCGGCACCTGCTCCGGCGGCAGCGTATTCGTCACCAGGGTGCAGGCCCACTCCTGGGACAGCTTCCACTGCCCGTCCTCGAAGACGAACTCCACGTCCTCCGCCTGCTGCGCGGACTGCTGCTCCGGCTGGGTGAAGTTCACGGTAGCCAGGACCGTATTCGGGCCGTAGCCCGGCAGGATGGGGTCCACGACCTGGAAGTTTGCCCCGGACTGCTGCTGGGACTGCGCCATGACGTCGAAAAGCTCGGGCACGCTGTCGCCGCCCTGGACGGTGTTGACGCGCTCGCCGATCGGCAGGGCGGAGTCGGTCGCGCGGGTCAGCACGGCGTTGAGCTCCTCGGCGGTCGGCAGCTCGGCCACCGGGGCGGCCTGCTGGGCGGAGGTCTGCTCGTTGCTGGCGGACCCGCTGGTGTCCGCGCCGGACTCGCCATCATCGGAGCAGGCGGCGAGGCCCGCAGTCAGCCCGAGTGCGGCAACGGCGACGATGAGTTTGTGTGCGTTCACTGATTCTCCTTGCGGCAGCATTTGCTTCGTAGGTTCTCGTTTGCACTTTATTCCACTCAGCGTATCGCCCCGGTATCACCACACCAACAACAACATCTGGCACGCTAGGACTCATGGAACACTTCGTCCTCGTCATCTCCACCGGCGGCACCATCGCCTCCACCACCGACGCCTCCGGCGCGCGTGTCCCCACCCTGACCTGCGAGGAGCTCGTCTCCCGCAGCGGCACCACCGAGCCAGTGCGCACCTACGACGCCGCGAGCCTGGACTCCTCCTCAGTCACTCTCGCCGAGGTCGATACCTTAAGGTCGCTCGTGCGCAAAGCGCTTGACGACGCCTCCGTGACCGGAATCGTCATCACCCACGGCACCGACTCCATGGCCGATACCGCGCTCGCGCTCGACCTTGTCCACGACGACGCCCGGCCCGTCGTGCTCACCGGCGCGCAGCGCCCCGCCGACGCCGACGCGCCCGACGGGCCCGACAACCTGCGCCGCGCCATCGACACCGCCGCCGACCCGCTGCGCCGCGGCCAGGGCGTGCTCGTCCACTTCGGCGGCGACACCCTGCCGGCCCGCGGCCTGTACAAGGCCGACACCGGCGAGCTGCGCGCCTTCGCGCTCGCCTCCGACCGGCCGCTGCCCCGCCCCACTGCCGCTCCCCTAGCCCAACTTGCCGGGTGCAACGTTCCCGTCATCGCCGCGTGGCCCGGTGCGGACGACGCGCTTGTAGACGCCGTTGCCGCCTCCCGCCCGGACGGCATCGTCGTCGCCGCGCTGGGGGCGGGCAACGTCTCCGAGCAGATGGGCACCGCCCTTGCCCGCGCCCTGGACGCCGGGATCCCGGTGGTCATTTCCACCTCCGTGCCGCGCGGCGAGGTCGCGTTTGCCTACGGCGGTGCCGGCGGCGGCAGCACACTCGGCGCGAAGGGCGCGCTGCCGGCGGGCTTCCTGCGCCCGGGCCAGGCCCGCATGGCGCTCGCGACGGCGCTGGCCGCGGGCGTCGACCCGGCGCCGCTGCTCGGCGCGCGCTAGCTAGCCGTCGCGCTCCTCGGCGTCGCGTTCCTCCTCGAACCAGTCGTCCCAGTCCAGCGAGTCGAGCGGGTCCGCAGGCTGCAGCTGTTCGTCCGTCTCGCGCAGGCTCTTGATGCGCCCCGGCCCCGTCGAGCGGGTTTCAAAGCGGACTGTCACCCACCCCTTGCCCGCGCCCTGCACCCAGCCGTGGCCGTACTCGGGGTGGAACACGTCCTGCGTAGCCTGCCAGATTCCCTGCTCGTGCCCGGCCTGCGTATCCACGTCGATCTGCTCCTGGGCCACGTGGTCGCTCACCCCGGTCTCGTAGTCCGTGTCCGCCGAAGCGGGCTTCACGATCGCCTGGTCTAGCTCCGGGAAGAGCACGTCCTGGAGCGAGTGCTCGAGGCCCGAGTAGGAGACGCCGACGAGCCGGATCGGCCCGACCTCGTCCGGGTAGCGCACCAGTTTGAAGGCCGTGGCGAGCAAGGTGCCAGCGTCATCGGTGGCGTATGGGAGCGTGGCTGAGCGCGACTCGATGCGGAAATCCGCCATGCGCAGCTTGACCGTGACGGTGCGCGCCCCGCGGCCGGCGCGAAGCAAGCGTCGGTGCGAGCCCGCTGCCGCCCGCTCGAGCGCGGCGTCAACCTCCGCCTGCGTGGTGAGGTCCTGCGGGTATGTGTGCTCCGACGAGATTTGCTTAGATTTCGCCCGCTGCGCGACCGGTCGGTCATCGATGCCGCGCGCCAGCGTCCACAGCTGCTTCGCCACGACGCCGCCGAGCGAGATGTCCACTTCCTTCTCGCTCAACGCGGCGAAGTCTCCGATCGTCTCGATGCCGGCCGCCGCGAGCTTCCCCTCCGTGACCGGGCCGACGCCCCACAGCTGGCTCACCGGGAGCGGGTGCAAGATGTCCAACTGCTCGTCGTGCGGGATGACAAAAACGCCGTCCGGTTTGGCCAAGCCGGAACCGATCTTGGCGTACTGCTTCCCGCTGCCGGCCCCGATGGAGCTGGGCAAACCGGTCTCTTGCTTGATCGCGTCGCGCAGGTCGTTGGCCCAAGCGCGGACGTGGTCCGGCGTGGCGTCGACAAGCTCCTCTGGCTCTAAGAACGCCTCGTCGATGGAGAGCTGCTCCATCACGTCCACGCGGCGGCGGATGATGTCAAAGACGCGTCGCGACGCCGCGCTATAGACCGGGCGACGCGGCGTAACCAGCACCGCCTGCGGGCCAATGAGGCGGGCGGCACGGTGGGTGGGCATGGCCGAGCGCGCGCCAAACTTACGCGCCTCGTAGCTGGCGCCTGCGACCACGCCGCGCCCGGTGACCCCGGCGACCAGGACCGGGCGGCCTTTGAGGGTGGGCCGGGTGAGCTGCTCGCAGGACGCGAAGAAGGCATCCATGTCGATGTGCAGCACCCAGCGAGTCATGCCCCAAGTCTGCCAATCATCGCTCACAAGTTCCAAATGGCAGGTTGGGGTGGGCACAGCGGTGAGGGCTAGGCGTTCTTGCGCACCCGCGCCGTCACGCCGTCGATCACCTCGTGCACGGTCTGCTCGCCGGACAGTGCGTCGGTGGTGACGGAGAAATCGGTAGCCAGGGTCTCGCCGGCGATGTGCTCGGCGTGGCGCTTGGCCCACCCCTCCTTCTCCGCCGGCACGGAGAGCACCACGGCGATGCGGTCGGAGACCTCGAGGCCCTCGCGCTTACGCGCGTCCTGCAGACCGCGGATTACATCGGCGGCCCAGCCCTCAGCCTCCAGTTCCTCGGTGACCTCGGTGTCTAGGACGACCAGGCCGGCGACACCGTCGTTGGCGTCCACGCGCGCGGTGCTCTCCGGGTTTTCGGCCACGAGGCGCTCCGTGTAGAGCTCCGGGGTAAGCACAATGTCGCCGTCGACCACCACGTCGTCGCCGCGACGCTCGTAGTTGCCCGCCTTCACATTCTTGATGGCACGCTGCACGTCCTTGCCTAGCTTCGGGCCAGCGACCTTCGCGTTCACGACGACCTCGAAGGAACCCGCCGAATCTACGTCCTCGGTCAGCTCGACGGCCTTGACGTTGACCTCGTCACGGATGACCGGGGCGAAGTCGGCCAGGTCATTCGCGTTCGGCAGTGCCACGGTGAGCTTGGGCAGCGGCAGACGGTTGCGCAGCTTGCGGGACTTGCGCACCGAGGAAGCCGCGGAGCACACCGCACGGGTGGCGTCCATCGTCGCCACGAGTGCGTCGTCGGACGGGATGGTGTCCGCCCGCGGATAGTCCGTGAGGTGCACAGAGCGCCCGCCGGTCAGGCCACGCCAGATGACCTCGGAGATGTACGGCAGCAGCGGCGCGGTGACGCGGGTGAGGATCTCCAGCACCGTGTAGAGGGTGTTGAAGGCCTCCGGGTGCGCCTCCTGGCCCTCCCAGAACCGGTCGCGGGAGCGGCGCACGTACCAGTTGGTCAGGGTGTCGGCGAAGCGGCGAACCTCGTCGCAGGCGTCGGCGATGCGGGTGTCTGCAAGCGCGGTGTCCACAGCCGCGACCAGGTCGTGCGTCTTGGCCAGAATGTAGCGGTCGAGCACGTCGGTGGAGTCCAGCGACCAGGTCGCCTCGTGCGAGCTGTAGAGCTGCAGGAACGAGTACGCGTTCCAGATTGGCAGGAGCGCCTGGCGCACGCCGTCGCGGATGCCTTGCTCTGTGACGATGAGGTTGCCGCCGCGCAGAATGGCGCTGGACATGAGGAACCAGCGCATCGCATCCGAGCCGTCACGGTCAAAGACCTCGTTGACGTCCGGGTAGTTGCCCTTGGACTTGGACATCTTCAGGCCGTCGTCGCCGAGCACGATGCCGTGAGCCACGACCTTTTTGAACGCCGGGCGGTCGAACAGCGCGGTGGACATCACGTGCTGGAGGTAGAACCAGCCGCGAGTCTGACCGGAGTACTCCACGATGAAGTCGGCCGGCTGGCGCGTTTCAAACTCCTCCACGTTCTCAAACGGGTAGTGGTACTGCGCGAACGGCATCGAGCCGGACTCGAACCAGCAGTCCAGCACGTCCGGCACGCGGCGCATCATGGACTTGCCGGTCGGATCGTCCGGGTTGGGGCGCACCAGCTCGTCGATGTGCGGGCGGTGCAACGATTCGGGGCGCCGGCCGAAGTCGCGCTCGAGCTCGTCGAGGGAGCCGTATACGTCGACGCGTGGGTACTCCGGGTTGTCCGACACCCACGCCGGCACCGGGGAGCCCCAGTAGCGGGTACGCGAGATGTTCCAGTCGCGCGCGCCCTCCAGCCACTTGCCAAACTGGCCGTCGCGGATGTGCGACGGGATCCAGTCGATCTGCTGGTTCAGCTCAACCATGCGGTCGCGGAACTCGGTGACCTTGACAAACCATGCCGGCAACGCCATGTAGATGAGCGGCTCGCCGGAGCGCCAGGAGTGTGGGTAGGAGTGGACGATAGTCTGGTCGCGCACCACGCGGCCCGCGGCCTTGAGCTCGCGGATGATGTCGCGGTTCGCGTCAAACACCAGCTTGCCCTCGTACTCGGGGACGAGGCTGGTGAACTTGCCGTCGGCGTCGACCGGGATGACCAAGTCGATGTCGTACTTTTCGGTGGTGAGCATATCGTCCTCACCAAAGGCGGGCGCCTGGTGGACCACACCGGTACCGTCCTCGGTGGTGACGTAGTCCGCCAGCAGGATCATGAACGCGTTCTTCGTGTCCTTGAAGTAGTCGAAGACCGGCTCGTACTCTAGACCCTCCAGCTGCGCGCCGGTGAAGGTGGCGACGACCTCCGGGTCCGTGCCCAGCTCCTTGGCGTAGGCGCCCATGAGGTCGGTGGCCAGCAGCAGCTTCGCTCCGGCGAAGCCCTCGACACCGTCCTCGGCAACGCGGACCAGTGAGTACTCCACCTCCGGGTGGACCGCCAAGGCCAGGTTGGACGGGAGGGTCCAGGGGGTGGTGGTCCAGGCGATCGCGGCTGCGTCGTGAAGCTCCGGGTGCTCCTCCCACGTGGTTGCGGCGGCGAAGCCCTCGCGGCCACCGGTGAACGGCATGGTCACCGTCACCGTGGGGTCCTGGCGCTCGCGGTAGGAATCGTCCAGGCGGGTCTCCTGGTTGGACAGCGGGGTGTGCTCCGCCCACGAGTACGGCAGGACGCGGAAGCCCTGGTAGATCAAGCCTTTGTCGTAGAGCTCCTTGAACGCCCACATGACGGACTCCATGAACTCCGGGTCCATCGTCTTGTAGCCGTTTTCAAAGTCCACCCAGCGCGCCTGGCGCGTGACGTAGTTTTCCCACTCGTCCGCGTAGTGCATGACGGACTTTGCACAGTACTCGTTGAAGCGCTCGAGGCCCATGTCCTCGATCTCCGCTTTGTCCTTGATGCCCAGCTGCTTCTCCGCCTCCAGCTCGGCGGGCAAGCCGTGGCAATCCCAACCAAACACGCGCGGCACGTGGTAGCCGGACATCGTGCGGTAGCGCGGGACGATGTCCTTGACGTAGCCAGTGAGCAGGTGGCCGTAGTGCGGCAGGCCGTTGGCAAAAGGCGGGCCGTCGTTGAACACGTACTCTTCGGCGTCTTCACGGTTTTTCAGCGAGGCCTGAAAGGTCCCGTCGCTGTTCCAGTAGTCCAGCACGACCCGTTCCATGTCCGGGAACCGGCTGCTGCCACCAGTCATGTCTACCTTGGGGTAGACGCCACCTACCTCGGTCATCATTCCTCCACGCACGTTGCGGTTCTCGTGCAGGGACGCGGCAAGCCGCGCGGTACCACCCTGCTTGAAGCCAACCGCAGGGCCAGCTCCCGCTTCATTTGTGGTGAAGGAAGTGACGTCTCCCCTTGTTCACGTCCGGTTCTACTTGCCACGGCCCTGCAGCCGCGGGGTTCTTCCGAAAACGCTCCCCGGTGATGGCCGGATCAGCACGTGCGCTGTTGAAGTGCCCCGCCAGTATAACGCACCCCTGGCCGCTGCGGTGCGGAGCATGCTTATCGACGCCAACGCCCCGCCCACGAACCTCATCCCAGGTCCGTGCGCGGGGCGGTGTGAGCGCGTGCTCCGCTACTTCGCGCCGGCGTCGCCGCTCGGTGCGGAGGTTCCGCGGGTCTCCAGCTCCTCAAGCTGGGACTGCAGCAGGGTCTTCAGGCGAGTGCGGTACTCGCGCTCGAAAGTGCGGAGCTCGGCAATACGGTTCTCCAGCGCGGTCTGCTGCTGCTTGACCGTGTTCATGATCTCCGTGTGCTTGCGCTCTGCATCGGCCTGCAGCTTGTGCGCCTGCTCCTCGGCCTGACGGATCTGCGCCTCGGCACGGAAGTTTGCGTCGCTGGTGGTCTCCTGTGCCTTCTTCTCGGCGTCCGCCACGAGCTGCTTCGCGCGGGTCTCCGCATCGGCCAGCTGCTTCTTCGCCTTGGTGTCTGCGTCCGAAAGCTGGCGCTCGGCGGCACCGCGTGCCTCATCCAGCATGGAGCGGGCCTCAGCCTGCGCGTCGCTGGTCAGGCGGTCCGCCATCTCCTGTGCCAGGCCAAGGACCTTGGCGGCCTGGACGTGGGTATCGGCGGAGGCAGCCTCAGCGGATGCCCCGGCAGCCGCAGCTGCGGCAGGCGCGGCGATGGAGGAGCCCTGCGTGGTGCTCTTGGCTGCGGACTCTGCGGAGCGCTTCGCCTCAGCAACACGCTTGTCGGCGTCCTGCTTTGCGGCCTCGGCCTGCTTGCGGGCCTTTTCTACCTCGCTCTTCGCGGTGCGGGCCTCGGCCTCTGCCTTGTCCGTGGCGGTCTTCGCGTCACGCAGCTTCTTCTCGTACTCAGCGCGGAGCTCCTGCTCGACCTGCTTGCGCACAGCAGCCTCGTCGACTGCAGAGGACTGCGACGCGGACGCAGCGGCAGCGCCGCCGGTCGCGGCGCCGCCAGCGGCAAGCTCGTCCACGCGGGCGCGCAGATCATCGTTCTCGTCCTGCAGTTGGGCGAGCGTGTCCTCAACGAGGTCCAGGAACTGGTCGACCTCATCCTCGTTGTAGCCCCGCTTGCCAATCGGAGGCTTACTGAAAGCGACATTGTGCACGTCTGCTGGAGTCAGCGGCATGGGCGTTCCCTTCGAAGTCAGTGACGTACCCGGTTACCCGGGCACAGGATTTCCTCCCACGTTACGGGAAAGCAATCCGTGTTTCTAATAATTTGTAACGCTTTTACCCGACGATTCTAGCCGATACGGAGAGCTCCGCCACGTCGAGTCAATCTATTTATACACGTGAACACGCGGTCTGTGTCGAGTGAAGCGCAAAAAGCGGGGTAAAACCGCACTTATTCAAGGATCTCTACCTCCGGTTGAACTGCAGGTTTCTGCTCTCAGACGAACGGAGTAATGAGGGTGGCGCGAATTACCATCTGCACCACGACGAGGACGACAAACAGCACGATCACGCTGAGGTCAAAACCGATGCCGTTGGACATCCGCAACGGCGGGATCATTCTCCGCAGTGCCTTCACCGGGGGATCCGTCACCACAAAGATCGCCTCCCCAGCGACCATGAACCAGTGGGGCGGGTCAAAGTGCCGGGAAAAGCTTTCCACCATTTCAATGATGACGCGCAGGATCACCACGAACGAATAGAGGCCAACGAGGGCGTACAGTATTGCTCCGAAAATTGCCACGGGAGCCACCATACCTATAGCAAAACGCGCGGGGTGCAACCGCTACCCCGCGCGTGTCACCTCTTCCCGACTAGATGAGGTGCGCTCGACGCTGCAAGTCCTGCTCATCAACGTCAACCCCATCGGGCACGATGGCAAAGACGCGACGGTCGACGTCAAGACGCGACGTCAGGTTGTGCATCGTGCCCCGCAGCGCCATGCACAGGCCGGAGGAGAAGTCGATGAACGCCTTCGCCTGCACCTTGCTCAGGCTGGTCAGGTCCATGATCACAATGTTGCCATCGCGGAAGGGCTCGCCCACCTGCTTCGCGTCCTGGTACGAGTGCAGCATCGGGATCACGACCTGGGCTTCGCGACGCACGCGCGGCTCGGCATAGTCGCGGCCGGCTGCGGAGGAGTAACGGTGCGCACGCGACGGCTCAACATCGCGAACGTCCCGGACCTCATGCGCAGCGTGGGCGGACTGACCCCGGCGGTCACCGCGATCGTCGCGCATGTCCGTACCAACACGGTCATCACGGTCGTATGCGTCATCGTAGTAGGCGTCGTCCTCGCCGTAGGGGCCGAGGCCGAGGAATTCCTTCGCGCTGTCAAAAATAGACATTGATCGTGCTCCTTGATTGCGGTGCTTAAAGTGCCCCTTGTACTGCCCAATGCTGCTCAGATCAAGGCCAGACCGGGACGAAGACCGGACAAATACCGGGCGTGTTATTTGTAAGGTTCGCGCTTAGCCTACGGGCCGCGGACCAACCACAGCTGTTCCGACACGCACCACGTCTGAGCCGTGCGCAATAGCGAGCTCGAAGTCGCCGGACATCCCTGCCGACATCCGCAGCGTACGCCCCAGCTTGGCCGACCACTCGTCCGTCAACTGGCGGACAAGCGCGAACACTTCGCCTGGTTCCGCGTCCAGCGGCGGCACGACCATGAAACCGTCAAAGACGAGGTGTTCCGCGCCCTCGACGGCCCCGACGACGTCCGAGACCGTCTCCTCCGCGGTGACGCCGCCGAATGACGCGTCATCCAGCGCGACGCCGCCGCGGCTGGTGTCGCCGTCTGCAGACACCTGCACCAAACAGCGCAGCACGTTTCCGGCACCGTCCCGGCGGTCGCCGCGCTCGATCGCGAGCGCCATCCCGCGGTCGAGCCCCCGGGCGAGCTTGACGGAGTCCACCGAGTGGACCTCGGACGCCCATCGGGACACGGAGTTGGCCTTCTTGGATTGGATTTGGCCGATCATGGCTATCCCACAGTCCACGCCGTCGGTGGCGAGAGTTTCCGCCTTCGCGCGCGCCTCCTGCTCACGGTTCTCCCCCACCAGGTGGACTCCAGCAGCGGCGAGCGCTTCGACTGTTCCAGCGCCGTGGAACTTGGTCACCGGGAGGAGGGCCACGCTTCCCGGTTCGCGGTGAGCGGCGCGTTCCGCAGCGCGAATCCGGTCTTGCACCGCCTCGAGGTTTGCACGCAGCTGCGCGACGCTGAGGTCGCCGTGCTGTTGCTCGGCATGTTGCTCAGTCATTTATTTCGCCCCCGTCAGCCAAATCACGCCGGCCTGACGCCCCGTCGTGCCCTCGCGGCGGTGAGAGAAGAAGGACTCGTCCGTAATGGTGTCGCGCGGGTCGGCGTCGATGTGCGTCACACCCAGCGAGAGCAGCTGGCGCACGATACCGGCGCGGATGTCCAGGCCCGCCGTCCCCTTGTTCGTGGCGCAGCGGGAACCCGGCAGGTGCGCTTCCACGTCGTCCGCCATCTCCGCGGGGACCTCGTAGGACTCGCCCGCCGCGGCCGGCCCCAAAAGCGCTTGGATGTTGGCCGGCTTCGCCCCCAGCTCCACCATCTGCTGCACGGTGCGCGCCACGATGCCATTGCGCGCGCCCAACCGGCCCGCGTGGACGGCGGCGATGACGCCTGCGTCGTGGTCCGAAAGCAGCACCGGAGTGCAGTCCGCGACCAGCACGCACAACGCAAGTCCGGTCTGGGTGGTGACGAGGGCGTCGGTCGCTTCGACGGGCTCCTCCTGGGGGACGTCGACCACGGTGACGGTGTTGGTGTGGAGCTGTTCCATCCACACGAAGTGCTCTTCGGGGAGGTCGAGGATGGTGGCGAGGCGGCGTCGATTAGCGTGCACCTGCGCTTCGTCGTCCCCGACGTGGAGCGCGAGGTTGAAGCTGTCGTACGGGGACGCAGAAGCCCCGCCGGCACGGGAGGTAAACACCATGCGGACGGGGCGGGTTGTCAGGTTTTCCATGCCAACCAGGCTACCCGGCCCACGCGGCCGGGCGAGCGGTGGTAGTTAGCGCAGGAAATCGGGGACGTCGAGATCGAAATCGTCGTCGCCGCGGTTGTCGCGATCGTCGCGACGGACCTCGCCGCGGTCGCTGTAGCTACGGTCGGAGCTGGTGAACAGGCCACCTCGCTGCGAATCGTAGCTGTGGCGCGGCTGGCGGTCCTCGTAGGCACGCTGGCTGGGCGCGGGCTGGTTGGTCTCCACCGCGCGGTCGTCGAATAGCGAGCCGCGGGACGGGGCCGGGGTGGCCGAGGACGCGCCGTCGATCTGTGCCGCGCTGGAGCCGGACTGCGCCTGGGCAGTCTGGATCTGCGGCTCGCCCTGGCGGGCGGCCTCGGCACGCACGTTGGCCTTCTCATCAAAGCCGGTGGCGATGATGGTCACGCGGACCTCGTCGCCCAGATTGTCGTCGATGATCGTGCCGAAGATGATGTTCGCGTCCTCGTCGGCCTTGCCCTCGACGATGGAAGCCGCGTTGTTCACCTCCATCAGGCCGAGGTCCGAGCCGCCGGCGACGGAGATCAGCACGCCCTTAGCGCCTTCCATGGTGGCTTCGAGCAGCGGGGAGTTGATGGCCTGCTCGGTCGCCGTCATCACGCGGTTGTCGCCGCGCGCGGAGCCGACGCCCATGAGCGCCGAGCCGGCGTCGGCCATGACGGAGCGCACGTCGGCGAAGTCGACGTTGATCATGCCCGGAATGGTGATCAGGTTGGTAATACCCTGCACACCGTTGTAGAGCACCTCATCGGCGGCGCGGAACGCGTCCATCATGGACAGCTCCGCCTCGCCCAGCTGCAGCAGGCGGTCGTTCGGGATGACGATGACGGTGTCGCAGACCTCCTTGAGCGCCTCGATACCCTCGAGTGCCTGGCGGGTGCGGCGCTTGCCCTCAAAGGTGAACGGGCGGGTGACCACGCCGATGGTCAGGGCGCCCATCTTCTTGGCAATGCCGGCGACGACCGGGGCCGCACCGGTGCCGGTGCCGCCGCCCTCGCCGGCGGTCACGAACACCATGTCGGAGCCCTTCAGCGACTCCTCGATCTCCTGCTTGTGGTCCTCCGCGGAAGTACGGCCAACCTCCGGGTTCGCGCCCGCGCCGAGGCCACGGGTGGCTTCGCGGCCGATGTCCAGCTTCGTATCGGCATCCGTAAACAGCAACGCCTGCGAGTCGGTGTTAATGGCGACGAATTCGACGCCCTTCAGGCCTTCTTCGATCATGCGGTTGACGGCGTTGACGCCACCGCCGCCGACACCGACAACGCGGATCATGGCGAGGTAGTTCGCGGGAGAGGTCATGGTGTGGTGACTCGCCTTTCAAACAGTGAGGAGTGGTTTCTTTCTAACGCGTTCCATCATGAATGACACAACGGAGATTTTTGTTTTCTCCCCCGGCGTGTCACGACCCTCAACCTCTACTTTAGAGTTTTGACCTGGGCTTTTACCGCGACGTGACGAGTTCCGGGTTCGAGATATTGAACTCCGTGCCCTCCAGCTGCAGCACGGTCTCAAGCGCGAGCGCCTTATTCATGTTGTCCTCCGCAGCACCCCACGTCACTTGCCGCCCGCCGGCTACGTGCAGCACGTACTCGTACGGCCCGCGCGCCTCCAGAGACTCGACCTCGCCACGGGTTTTATCGCTTATCGACGCCGCGATCTCCACCGCGTGCCGCTTCCCCTCCTCATCACCGATTCCGGGCCCAACCAGCTCCATCGCGCCCGCCGGGGGCTCGGCGACAATGAAGTCCTTGCCTTCGTCGTCGATCAAGTGCGCGCCGTCATCCTCGGTGACAAACGCGACCGGCTTGTGCTCGTCCACCACGACGTCGATGGCGCTCGGCCAGTCGCGCTTGACCGTCACGGAGCTCACCCACGGGTTCCCGGCGACGCGCTGCGCGGCACCCTGCACGTCCACCCGGCCCATCGGCGTCTCCGGCTCGATCCCGGTGAGGTCCTGGACCTCGCCGGTGCTGAGGTTCTGGGTGCCGTCCACATTGATCCCGTGGACCGGCATCATCGGGGTAAACGGCATGATCGCGCCCACGACGCCGATGACCACAACGGCGAGGGCCACGGAGCCGATGGCGCGACGACGCCTCCGCATACGCTTGGCGCGCGACGCCGCGTCGTCGACCGGTGCCAGAGGCTCCTCGGCTGCCGCTTCGGCGCGCGGCGCAGCGGTCGTCTCTTGGGCACGCGCGTGTACGTGGCTGGATGTCTCACCCGGCTCGGGCTCCGGCTCCGGCTCGGGCTCGTCCCACTCCTCCGGGTCGAGCTCACCCTCGTCCGCGGGGTCGACGGCGACGTCAACGGCTCCGTCGACCTCCGGGGTCTGCGGCTCCTCGCGCGAGTCGTCTAATTCTTGCGAGTCTTGCGGATCTTGGGTGTCTTGGATGTGTTGAGCGTCTTGGGGCTCCTCCGGGTTCGGGGTGCCGGAACTGCCGATCGCGGTGGACATTTAGGCCTCCGCGCCCGGCGTCGCGTTGCCCGAGAGCTCGCGGAGGATCTCCGGCGCGAGCAGCGTCACACTGCCGGCGCCCATCGTCAGCACGAGGTCGCCCGGCTTTGTCAGGGACGCCACCGTCCGCGGCACTGCGGAAAAGTCGGGCTCCAGGCGGACCTCGGTCCCGTCCGCGATACGGTCGGTGATGATCCGCGAGGTCACCCCCTCCACGGGGGTTTCGCGCGCGCCGTAGATGTCGAGGACGACGCAGGCGTCGGCAAGCGAAAGGGCCTGGGCGAACTCCTCGGCGAAGGCTTCGGTGCGGGAGTAGAGGTGCGGCTGGAAGCAGACAACGACGCGCGCGCCGTTGCCCTCGGTAGTGACCTTGTCGCGCGCGGCGGTGAGCACCGCGTTGACCTCGGTCGGGTGGTGGGCGTAGTCGTCGTAGACGCGCACGCCGTCGAAGTCGCCGCCCTCGACCTGGCCGCGGAACTCGAAGCGACGGCGCACGCCGGAAAAGTCGGTGAGCCCCTCCCCCAGCTTCTCCGGGTCGGCGCCGGCAAGCACGCCTGCGAGCAGCGCGGCCGCGGAGTTGAGCACCATGTGGCGGCCCGGGACACTGAGCTGATAGCGCACCGTGGCGGTGTGTTCGGGCACGTTCAGCTCCACAGTCGTCGTGACGTAGGAGCCTTCCACCGTTTCCTCGGTGATCACGGCGCCGGCGGGGACGTCGGGATGGGCCGCGACGGCCTCCGCGGTGCCGTAGCCGAGCACGTTGACGCCCCGGGCGGCGGCGCGCTCACCGCACTCGGCGGCGTGCGGGTCGTCCAGGCAGACCACGAGGTGGCCGCCGGGCTGGACGCGGTCGGCGAAGTCGTCGAAGACCTGGAAGTACGCCTCGTGGGTCTTGAAGAAGTCGAGGTGGTCGGGCTCGATGTTGGTAATCACCGCGACGTTCGGCTTGTAGCGAAGCAGCGACGCGTCCGACTCGTCCGCCTCGGCCACGAACACGTCGCCCGCTCCGTGGTGGGCGTTCGTGCCGGCGCGGTTGAGCTGACCACCAATGGCAAAGGAGGGGTCCACCCCGGCCGCCTGCAGCGCCACCACCGCCATGGACGTGGTGGACGTCTTGCCGTGCGTCCCGGCAAGGAGCACCTGGGTGTAGCCCTCCATGAGCTCGCCCAGCAGGTCGGAGCGGCGGATCACCGGGATTCCCTCCTCGGCAGCACGCACCAGCTCCGGGTTGTCCTTGGGGATCGCGGCGAAGCTGGTCACCACGACGGTCGGGAGCTCACCGGAAAGCTCGAGGTTTTCGCGCGCGTGGCCGATGGCCACCTCCGCGCCCTGCAGGCGCAGCGCGCGGACCGGGCGGGACTCCTTCACGTCCGAACCGGTGACCACGGAGCCGCGGTCGAGCAGGATGTGGGCCACGCCGGACATACCGGCGCCGCCGATGCCGATGAGGTGGACGCGGGAGAGGTCGATTGTGGTCTCGGCCGGGTCGGAAGCGCCCGGGGTAGTCGTCGGCGTCATTGGGGGTCTCCTTCTAATCGGGTGAATCGGCGGGGGGCTACTGGTGCGCGCTGCGGGCGGCGGCCTTGGTGATGCGCCGTGCGAGTTCCTCGGCCACGTTGCCAGCGCCCGAGGTTTCGAGGGCGCTGCGCATCTCTTGGTAGCGGTCCGGGCTACCCAGGATGCCCAGGACTCCTTCGGCGAGGGCGTCGGGGGTGAGCGACGCGTCGTCAATACGCACTGCGGCCCCGGTGGCAACAAGGTGCGCGGAGTTGAGCCCCTGCTCGCCGTTGCCGTGCGGCAGCGGGATGTAGATCGCGGGCAGTCCTGCGGCGGAGTTCTCTGCCACGGTCATGGCGCCGGAGCGGCAGACCACGAGGTCCGCGACAGCGTACGCGGCCTCCATATCGTCGATGTACGGCACGGCCGTGTAGCCGTCCATGGTCGTGGGGGCGTCGTTCTTGCGGCCGTACGCGTGCAGAACCTGGAACCCCGCGCCGGTGATCCGCTCCACCGCGCCGGCAAGCGCGCGGTTAATGTTCACCGCGCCCTGGGACCCGCCGGTGACCAGGACCGTCTTCGTGTTGGGGTCAAGGTCCCACATCTTGTATCCGCGCTCGGCCTTCGCCCCGTCCGGGTCGTCACCCACGCCCGGGCGCACGGGGATCCCGACGACGTCGCCGGCCATGCCCGAGTTCGGCACGGCGGTGAGCCCAATGCCACCGAGTCGCACGCCGAGCTTGTTCGCCATACCAGCCAGCGCGTTGGTCTCCAGGACAAAGAACGGCAGTCGCAGCTGGCGCGCGGCCAGGTACGCGGGACCGGCGACGTATCCGCCGGTGCCGAAGACCACGTCCGCGCCGCTCTCCTTCATGATGTCCGCGGTTTGACGCACCGCGCGGCGCAGCTTCAGCGGGATGCCCGCCCACTTCAGCGGCTGCTTGCGGGGCATCGGCACCGGGTCAATGAGCTCGAGCTCGAATCCTCGCGCGGGCACGATGGTCGTCTCCAACCCCTTCTCCGTGCCCAGAGCGACGACGCGCGCGCCATAGGTGTCGCGCAGGACCTCGCCGACCGCGAGCGCGGGCTCGATGTGGCCCGCGGTGCCGCCTCCGGCTACCACCACATTGAGCTGGGTGTTGAGCTCGGTACCGTCTCCGTCGTGCGTTTCAGCCATTGCCGTATTTCCGCCTTTCACGTCGCTGACCGGCAGCGTTAGCCGGCCCGGTGCTCGCCCCTGCGAGCGCTGTTTCGTGGTTCATCGTAGCGTGCCTGCTCGCGGCGCCTGCTCGGGCGACCTCGTTCGTCGTCGGTGCGGCGACCGGCCCCCGCTGCGCCGCGCGCCGTGACGGGTGTGCCGAAGCGCGCGTCGCGCTGGTTCGGTCGAACGACGCGCCCCGAGCGCGACCCTTCGCGCTTCCGCGATGCGGTCTTCGGGCGCGGGGTGCCTTGCTTATCGACGGGCCGCGGCTCCCCAATCAACAACAGTTGGTCAAAGAGCGGACGCCCGTAGTTCTGCATCGCAGAGACCGCATCCGGCTCGTGGCGGGCCACCGAGGCGAGCACACCCATAGCGCCGAACGTGATGACCGCGGACGTGCCGCCCGCGGAGAGCATCGGCAGCTGGATGCCGGTCACAGGCAGCAGGCCGACAACGTAGCCGATGTTGATGAACGCCTGGGAAACCACAGCAGCCGCCAGCGAGGCAGCCATGAGCCGCTGCTCCTGCGTCTGCGCGCGGCGCGCGGCCCGCAGGCCGAAGTAGCCGAGCATGGCGAACAGGCAGATCACCAGCGCGCCGCCCCACAAGCCAAGCTCCTCACCGATGACGGCGAAGATGAAGTCATTTTGCGCCTCCGGGAGGTAGAACCACTTGGCGCGAGATTGGCCGAGTCCGACGCCGAAGAGGGCACCGTCGGCAAGCGAAAGAAAGCCCTGGTGCGACTGGAACGCGATGCCGCGCGTGTCCTCGAAGTGACCGAGGAGCGCGTCGAAGTAGACGTGGAAGCGGTTGGAACGGAAGCCGCCCGCCGCAAACTGGCTGAAGAGGAAGATCGCGCCGATGCCGGCGAAGATGCCGATCGTGCGCCACGAGATGCCCGCGAAGAGCAGGATGAACGCGACGACAAGTGCGAACGAGACCGCCATGCCGAAGTCGCCCTGCGCAGCGATCAGCGCCAGGCAGATGACCGAGACGACGGTGAAACGCAGCGTTCCGGTTCCGGCCTGCAGCGGGCGCGTCGCGTCCTTGTTGGCCACCTCTTGTGCGCCCCAGATTGCAATGGCGATGCGGGCGAGCTCCGAGGGCTGCAAGCGCAGCGGCCCGAGCTCGAGCCAGGACTGCGAGCCCACCGATTCCTTACCCGTGCCCAGCGGCGTAAGCACCGCGATGAGCAGGAGAACCGCCAACCACATAAGCACGACGCTGAGCTTGTGCAAACGGGACGGCGGGATCTTCAGCGCGGCCCAAAAAGCGATCAGGCCGCCGATGACCATGAGGAGCTGGCGCAGTGCGATGCTCCACGGCGCCTGGTTGTTCGCCACCGACATGGCCATGGATGAGCTGAGCACCATCACGACGCCGAGGCCGGCGAGGACGAGCACCACAGTGCGGATCATGGTGTAGTCCAGCAGGGGGCGCGAATCCATGAACTCGCCCAGGCGACGCGAGGCGTTGCCCAGCCGGGACTCCTGTCGGACCGCGGCGCTGGAACGCTCGGCGGGGCGGCGCCCGCGAGTCGCCCCGGCCGGGCGCTCCGACCTCCTGTGATTGTCTGGTTTCAGCGTCATCGAATGCGTCCTGTGGCCTTTCGTCGTCTCAACCAGCGTGGTTCGTGTTACTCGTGTTAGCAGTGTCTCATTGCTGCGGCGCGAAATTCGTCGCCACGCGCTGACATTCCGGAATACATATCCAAACTTGCAGCAGCCGGTGCTAATAACACAGAATCCCCAGGCTGCGCTACGGAAGCTGCGAACTCAACCACGTTGTCCATCGCTTCGGCCGGGTCGGTGCTCTCCGTGACAAATATGGGCACCTGCGGGGCGAGCCGCTTCAGCGCGTCGCGCAGGATTTCGCGGTCTGTCCCCATCAGCGCCACAGCGCGGAACTGTGCAGAGTGCTCGTGGATGAGCTCGTCCACGCCTGCGCCCTTGAGCTGTCCGCCCGCGACCCACACCACGGTGCCCGCGCCCGAGAGCGCGGAGTGGGCGGCGTGTGGGTTGGTGGCCTTGGAGTTGTCCACCCAATCCACGCCCCCACTACTGTGGACGATGGCGCCGCGGTGGTCGGCCACGCGGTACGCGTCCAACCCGTCCTGGATGTGAGTGGGCGTCGCACCCTGGGTGAGCGCCATCGCCGCCGCGGCGGCGGCGTCGAGCACGCCCGCGGCCCCCGGGGGCTGGATGCGCGTGGCGGAAGCGAGGTCCACGGGATCGTCGCTCTTCCAGCGAGAGACCAGCCGACCGCCCTCCACGCCGACCTGGCCGGGCTCGGGGGCGCGCAGCGTGAAGCCGATGACGTCGTCGCGGCCGGTTGCCGCCACCAGTTTGGTCACTTCCGGGTCGTCTGCGCCGGCGACCGCGCTGGGCGCGCGCAGCACTTTCGCCTTGTCGGACGCGTAGTTGGCAAAGGAGCCGTGCCAATCCAGGTGGTCGTCCGCGAGGTTGAGCAGCACGCCCGCATCGGGGACGAGCTGGCTGGACCAGTGCAGCTGGAAGCTGGAGAGCTCCGCCACCAGCACGTCGACGCGTTCCTCGGCCAGCAGCGCGTCTGCGACGGCCACGCCGATGTTGCCGCAGGCCTGTGCGCGCTTGCCGGTGTCGTTCCCGTACTGCGCCATGATGGAGGCGAGCATGCCGGTGGTGGTGGTCTTACCGTTCGTGCCGGTAACCACCAGCCACTCGCGCGGCGCGCCGAACGCGCCCGCGCGGTCGAGCCGGAAGCACAGTTCCACATCCCCGATGACTTCGAGGCCGGCCTGTGCGGCCTCCACCAGGAGCGGGGTGTCCGGGCGCCAGCCGGGGGACGTCACCAAGGTGGCAAAGTCGGCGAAGCGCTCGGCCGCCTCCGCGGTCGTGATGACGGGAGCGCCGGTGGCATCGCGGACCGCGTCGCGGCCAGCCGCGCTGTCGTCTGCGACCGTGTACTCCACCCGGAGGGCGGAGAGCATGCGGGCCGCGCCGAGGCCGGAGACGCCGGCTCCGGCGACGAGCACGGGGGCGTCGATAAGCATGTGCCCCTGCATCTGGGAGGCCATTTACGCGCTCACCCCGTCTTGCGTGAGCCACTCGCCGTAGAACAGCGCGAGGCCGAGCGCGACGGCCATGGCGGAGATGATCCAGAAGCGAACCACCACGGTGGTCTCGGCCCAGCCGCCGTTTTCAAAGTGGTGGTGGAACGGCGCCATGCGGAACACGCGCTTGCCGGTCGTCTTGTACGACGCGACCTGGATGACCACGGAACCTGCCTCCATGACAAACAGCGCGCCGACCACGATCATGAGCAGCTCGGTGCGCGAGGCCACGGAGAGCCCGGCGACCAATCCGCCGAGCGCGAGCGATCCGGTGTCACCCATGAAGATCTTGGCCGGCGCCGCGTTCCACCACAGGAAGCCGATGCAGGCGCCAAAGCCGGCGGCGGCGAGGATGGCCAGGTCGAGGGGGTCGCGGACCGCGTAGCAGCCGGGGGTTGCGGACAGGGAGCAGGAGTTGCGGAACTGCCAGAACGTGATGGCCACATACGCGGACATCACCAGCGCGGTCGTGCCCGATGCGAGGCCGTCGAGGCCGTCGGTGAGGTTGACCGCGTTGGACCAGGCCGCGAGCAGGATGTAGATGAACACGAGGAAGACAAGCGTGCCGAGGATGCCGCCGCCGACCGCCAGGTCGATCGTTTCAATGTCTCGGACGAAGCTCAACGCGGTTGAGCCGGGGGTCAGCCCCTCGTTGTCGGGGAATTGCAAGATGAGAATGCCAAAGGCGAGCGCGATGGCCAGCTGCGCTACCAGCTTCGCGGTCTTATTCAGACCCAGGTTGCGGTGCATGAACAGCTTGATCCCGTCGTCCGCAAACCCAACGAGGCCGAGCGACAGGGTCAGTCCAAGCACGATGAGGCCGCTGGCGGTGAACGCTTCGTGCCCGGTAAACAGCGCGATCAGCGAGCTGAGAATGTAGCTGACGGTAATCGCGACGAGGATCGCGATACCGCCCATCGTCGGCGTGCCGCGCTTGCGCGCGTGGGACTGCGGGCCGTCCTCGCGGATCTCCTGCCCCATGGCCCGCCGGTGGAAATACCGAATGAGCACGGGCGTCAGGAAAATGGCCACGAGGAAGCTGATAATCCCTGCGCTTAAGACTTGAACCATTGAAGTGCTACCTTGCTAGAAATTTTTACTGTTGAGTTGTTGAGCGCTGGGCGCATGCTTATCGACGCCCACCCGCCACCTACGGCGACGGAGACAGATCAGCTATGAGGATAATTGCGTTGGTCGTCCCTTAAGTGATGACCCGCCAGAAGTTCCTCGGCGACCCTCCACAACTTGACCGCGTTGGAGGCCTTCACCAGCACCACGTCGCGGTCGGTACGGTGTTCCCAGCCCGACTCGCCCGGCGGCGCGGCGGACAAGAGCCGGCGCACGGCGGCGGTGGCCTCCTTGGCATCCTCGACCAGTTGGGTCTGGATGCCGTGTTCTTGCGCCCCGCGCAGCAGCGCCTCCATCGGCGCAGTGTGTCCGACGGCGATGAGGTGGGTGACGTGGTAGCGTCCGAGTTCCTCGGCGAGGGCGGCGTGGGCGGCGACCGCGTCGCTGCCCAACTCCCCCATCTCGCCGAGCACCGCGACGGAGCGCACCCCGGGGCGGGCGGCAGCTGTGTAGCCCAGCGCCGCGATGCCGGCGCGCATGGATTCTGGGTTGGCGTTGTAGGCATCATTGATCACGGTGACGCCGTCCTCGCGCGTGTTCACGTCCATGCGGTTGACCGACACGGAGCGGGCGGCGCTGAGTGCCTCGGCCACTTGGGCCGCGTCGAGCCCGGCCTGGACGCCGACCGCCGCGGCGGCCAGCGCGTTGGACACCTGGTGGGCACCGAAGACCCCGAGCGAGACGCGCTGGGGTTCCGCGTCCGGGCAGTGCAGGACGAAAGACGCGCGAGCGATGGCGTCAAGGGTGATGTCGGTGGCGTAGAAATCGCCGCCGCGCGGGTGCGTGGAAAAGGTGACGACTCGCGCGTTGGTGCGCGACGCCATGGCGGAGACCAGGTCGTCGTCCGCGTTGAGGACCGCCACGCCGCCTTCTTCCGCCGACGGCAGCGCCTCCACGAGCTCGCCCTTGGCCAGGGCGATGTTCTCGCGCGATCCGAACTCGCCAATGTGGGCGGAGCCGACGTTGAGCACCACGCCGATCTGTGGCGGGGCGATCTTGGCCAGGTGGGCAATGTGCCCGATGCCGCGTGCGGACATCTCCGCGACCAAGAAGTCCGTGTCCTCGGTGCAGCGCAGCACCGTGTAGGGGTGACCGATCTCATTATTAAACGATCCCGGGGGCGCTACCGTCTCTCCAGCGCGCGTGAGCAGCGTGGCCATGAGGTCCTTGGTCGACGTCTTGCCGGCGGAACCAGTCACCCCGGCGATGGTCAGGTTGTGTGTCGCGCTCAACTCCCGCGCCACGTAGGCGGCGAGCTTGCTCATGCCCTGGACGACGCCCGCGGTGGATCCGTCCGGGTCGCCTGCAGCCAAGTCCGAGTTGTCGCCCTCTCGGGGCGGGACCTTCGGCACGATGATGGCGGGGACGCCAACCTCGCGCGCGGTGAGTGCGGCGACCGCACCGTCGCGCACCGCGGCCTCGGCGAAGTCGTGGCCGTCCACCCGCGCGCCCCGGAGCGCAACGAACAGGCCACCGGGGACCAGCTTGCGCGAGTCGAACTCCACGTTGCCGGTGACCACTGCGTCCGGGTCGGCCTCCGGGCTCAGCCTCCCGCCGGTAATGTCAGCGATTGTTGCCAGGCTCAGCGGTATCATGCGTGCTCCTTCTCGGCTCCCGCCGCGTAGCCGTGCTCGGCCAGCGCGCGGCGCATCTCTTCCCTGTCATCAAAGTGGTGGGTCGTGGTTCCCACAATCTGGCCGACCTCGTGGCCCTTGCCAACCACCACGATCGCGTCGCCGGGCTGCGCCCAGGCGACCAGCTCGTCGATGGCACCGGCGCGCGAGTCGTTCTCCCGGATCTCGGTGTCTGCTCCGGCGGCGTCCTCCGCGCCCTTGCGCACCGCCGCGCGAATCGTGGCCGGGTCTTCCGTGCGCGGGTTATCATCCGCCACCACGACAAAGTCCGCGCCGCGTGCGGCCTCCGCGCCCATAATCGCGCGCTTGGACGAATCACGGTCGCCGCCCGCGCCGACGACAATGCCCACGCGGCCGTCAACTTGCTTGCGCAGTGTCTGCAGCACCGCGGCGATCGCGGCGGGCTTGTGCGCGTAGTCCACGACCGCGACAAAGTCCTGGCCGGCGTCGATGCGTTCCATACGGCCGGGCACCGCGGCGTTAGCGAGCCCCTGGATGAACGGCTCGGCGTCCACGCCGCAGGTGGTGGCCATCCCCACCGCCAGCGCGGCGTTGGCCACGTTGAACGCGCCCGGCATGGGCAGTCGGAACTCGTAGTCGCGCCCGTCGTGGGTCAGCGCGATGTGCTGCGCTCCGCTTTCCTCCACGGAGACCTGGCGGGCCTGCACGTCGAGGCCCTCCTGGCCGTGGGTCCCCACGGTGACGGGGTGCACGGCGCGCTCGGCCATCCGCTCGCCCCACTCATCGTCCACGCACACCACGCTCTTCGCCGCCGCGACTGGCGACGCCGGGTCGAAGAACAGCGCCTTCGCCTCGAAGTAGTCCTCCATCGTCGGGTGGAAGTCGAGGTGGTCCTGGCTCAGGTTGGTAAACCCGGCGACGTCGAAATCAGTGCCGCCGACTCGGCCGAGCATCAGCGCGTGCGAGGACACCTCCATCACCACGTGGGTCACACCTTCGTCCCGCATCCGCGCAAACAGCGCCTGCAGCGCCGGCGCCTCCGGGGTGGTCAGCTTCGACGGGACATCGCGCCCCGCAATCCTCGTGCCCGTCGTACCGATCAGCCCGACCTTGTGCCCCGCGGCGCTTAGGCCGCGTTCGAGCAAATACGTCGTTGTCGTCTTGCCAGAGGTCCCGGTCACGCCAAGCAGGAGCATGCTTTTCGACGGCCACCCGTAGACCTCTGCCGACACCTCGCCGAGCACGGCGCGGACGTCCTCGACGACCAGCACGGGCCGCTCGTCTCCGGTGGCGGCGATGATGTCCAGGCCGGCGACGTCGGTAAGCATTGCCCCCGCCTGCGAGCCCTCGGCGAACGACGCGCCGTGGACGCGGGTGCCGGGCAGCGCCGCGAACAGCCCGCCCGGCTCGATCGCGGTGGAGTCGAGACTGATCGAGGCGATCTGTGTGTCGTCAGCGGGCGGGTTGACCACGCGCGCCCCGGCGATCTGCGCGAGGTGCTGCAGCGTGGGTGCTTCGGTGTTCATGTGGCCTCCTTGTGTTGGCGGTTGCTGCTGGTTATTAAGTTGTGTCGTGACTGGGCACTAGGCACTGGGCACTGCACCACGCACCTTACTGCTGCTGCAGCACATACGGCTTTGCCTCCGGGCTCGGCGGGATGTTCTCGTGGTTGAGCAGCCAGGCGGCGATGTCCTTGAACACCGGCGCGGCGGACTGGCCGCCGGCGCCGCCTTCGAGGGGGCCGCGCGTCGGCTCATCAAGCATGATGGCGACGACGAAGCGCGGATCGTCGGCAGGCGCGATGCCCGCGAACGTGATCCAGTACTGGCTCTGCGAGTACGCGCCCGTGTCCGGGTCGACCTTCTGCGCCGTGCCTGTCTTGCCGGAGAGCTGGTAGCCCTCGATCTCGTTGCCCTGAGCAGTGCCGTTCTGCACACCGGCGGGGTCGGACTGGAAGGTGGACCGGAACATATCCACGACGGTGCGCGCGGTTTCTTCGCTGACCACGCGGTTGGTCGCTGGTGCGGGCTGCTCGATCTGCTCGCCGTCCGGGCCGGTGATCTGCTTGATCACGCGCGGTTCGACGCGCTCGCCGCCGTTGGCCAGGGTCTGGAACACGCTGGCCATTTGCAGCGCGGTCCAGCTCATTCCCTGGCCGATCGGGAGGTTGGCAAACGTGCCGCCGGACCACTGCTCCAGGACGGGGACGATGCCTGCGGACTCGTTGGGCAGCTCGACGCCCGTGGTCTTGCCCAGGCCGAAGCGCTGCAGGTAGTCCCAGTAGCGCTCCTCGCCGAGGCGCTGCGCGAGCTGCAGGGTGCCCACGTTGGAGGACTTACCAAATATGCCGGCGGTGGTGTACGGCATGACGTCGTGCTGCCAAGCGTCTGCGACCGTCACCCCTGCCATGTCGATGGAGCCCGGGACCTGGTGGACCTCCTCCGGGTTGGTCGTACCCTCCTCGATCGAGGCAGCAGCTGTGATGATCTTGGCCACCGAGCCCGGCTCGAATGGGTGCGAGACCGCGTTGTTCTCAAAGTCGCGTCCCTCCTTGAGCTGCTTGTTCAAGTCGCCGTTCGGGTCGATCGTGTCGGTGTTGGCCATCGCCAGGACCTCGCCGGTGTGGGCGTCGAGCACGACGGCCTGCGCGTCCTTTGCCTCGGAGTTGCGCTTCGCTTGCTCGAGGGTCTGCTGCACGTAGGTCTGCAGGTCCAGGTCCACGGTGAGCTCGACGCGCGCGCCGTCGACGGCGGGGACGACATCTCGCAACGTGCCCGGGATTGCGGTGCCGCCGGCGGCGACATCCTCTGTGGAACGGCCGTTGATGCCGGTCAGCGCGGCGTCGCTCGATGCCTCGAGGCCGAACTGACCCTGGCCGTCCATGGAGACCTTGCCAATAATGTTCTCGCCAATCGCGCCGTTTGGGTATTGGCGGATGTCCTGGTTGTCCGCGGCAAGGCCATGGAACGTGCGGGCGAGCGCGCCGGCAACATCTGGGTCGACGTTGCGGACGAGCACCTCATAGTTGGAGTCCGAGTGCAGCTTGTCCAGGATGTCCTTCGGCTTGACCGAACTTTCTTGGGCATCCGGCCCCACCCCTTCGGAGGGGTTCTGGTTTCCGCCCTTTGCAGTGGGCTTCGCGCCGGTGGACTTCGGCAGCTCGAGGCCGTCCAGGTCGCTCAGCACGTCAAGCGATTCCTCTCCCTCCTCCGGCTCGCGGAGCACGACGCGGTGCTCAATGGCCAGCGGAATCGAGTTTGCCATCTGGCGCAGCCGGTCCTCGACGCGAGCGTCGAGCTGCTGCTCGATGTCGGATTCGGAGACGTCTGCCTGACGCATCTTATACGTCTCCAACTCCGCCAGCTCCTGGCGCAACACCACCGGCGACACCGTTAGGGAGCGCGCCTGCATGGTGTAAGCGAGTTGGTTGCCCTCGCGATCAACGACGTCACCGCGGCGGGCCGGGTCGACGTAGACGCGGGCGCGCTGTGTCTGCGCCTGCTCGCGCAGCTCCGGTCCCCACTTGAGCTGGACCCACGCGAGTCGAGCGACGAGCACGGCCGCGACGATAAGGAATACGGTCACCACGAGACTGACGCGAGCATTGGTCAGCTTGCGCTGATCCATTGCGCTCCGCGGCAGCTTCACGCTTCCCCCTCCCCGGCGCTTGCCGGAGCCCTTTCGCTGAGGCTGTCGAGCAGCTGAGCCACGTGGCCGTCGCGACCCCGATTCCACCACGTGTCCTCCTTGTGTTTGCAGAGCCCTCCAGGCTCTCCGGCGTTTTTACCGATGAGCTGGCCGGTGCAGGTACCTCATCTTAGAAGTTTGATGCGACGTTTGGTTGGTACGGCGCGACGTTATCAATCTGCGCGTGAGCCGGGGGCGACGACTGTCCTGCCTGCCCCTGCTGTGCCGGTGCCGCCGACGGGCGCTGGCCGGCGTTGCGGCTGCCACCCGGGGTTGCGGTGAGCGCGTCGCCGATCTCTGCGGTGGCCTTCTTGTCACTGGAAGCGCGGCCAGCGGGCGCGTTCTCGCTGTTGACGTCGATGACCTTCGCGTTTTTCTCCGGGTCGAACTCGCGGCGGGTATTGGCCTTGCCGTCCGCCGCGACGTCGACAATGCCCGGCTCGGAGGCGACGAGCATGCCCTGATCCGCCGCGTTTTGCGCCAGCTCCGCAGAAGAACGGCGCTGCTCGAGGTCGCGGTTGAGGGTTTCCACCGAACTCTTCAGATCGCGCTCCTGCGACTGCAGCTTCTCGATCACGAAGGACTGGCTGGTGGCCAGACCTGACAGCACCATCGCGATGATGACGCCGACGATGAGCAGCGGCAACCCCACCGAAGACACGACGGAGAAGCGGCGCTTCGCTGCGTCGGCCGGCGCCGCGACGCGGCGGCCGCGCACCGTAACCACCTGCTGCGAGCCGAGGCGGCCGCGCGACTTGGTGTGCGGAACGTGCGGCTTGACCGGGCGCCCGCTCGGCTTCACGCGCGAGCCCGCGCGTCCTCGCGCGGCGGATCCACCGGCGCGGCTTGGTCGTTCAAGCGTGTCGGTCGATCCTGTTGCGGTGAAGTCTCGTGCTCCCATGTTTCGATTCCTTTTCGGCCTTGTCCAGTCGAGTCAGCTACTGGTTGGGAAGTTGGTGGTTGGGAAGTTGGTGTGCAGGGCGTTGCAATGACGGATCCTGCGGTGCTGAATCGTTCGGTGCGGAGACAGGTGCGGCGTTGTCCGCACACAGTCTCTCTATTCCTCGCACTCGAACGGGAGCGGCGCGCGGGTTACGCTCTATTTCTTCTTCGGAAGCCTTCTCCGCACCGTGGGTAATCGGCGCGAACTCCGCGGCGGTACCAGGCAAATCCATCGGCAGCCCGGGCGGGGTTTTCGAAGTGGTCAAATCACGGAACGCAGCTTTGATGATCTTGTCCTCGTGGGACTGGTAGCTCATAAACACCACGCGACCACCAGGCGCAAGCAGGTCCGTGACCACGGGGATCACGCCGCGGATCGCATCCAGCTCTCCGTTGACCTCGACGCGAAGCGCCTGGAAGGTGCGCTTTGCCGGGTGGCCACCGGTGCGCCGGGTCGCCGCCGGAATCGTGTTGTACAGCAACTCCACCAGTCGGGCGCTGGTGGTGAACGGCTCCCGCTCACGCTCTTTAAGCACCGCGGAGGCGATCTTGCCCGCGAAGCGCTCGTCCCCGTAGGTCTTGAGCACCCGCGCCAGGTCACCGTGGCTGTACGTGTTCAGCACGTCAGCGGCAGTAATGCCGTGCGAGGGGTCCATCCGCATATCCAGTGGCGCGTCCACGCGGTACGCAAACCCGCGCTCCTCCTGGTCCAGCTGCATCGATGACACGCCCAGGTCAAAGAGGGCACCGGCCACGCCGACCTCACGGACGAGGTCAAAGGCGGAGCCGGCAGCGCCAGCGATTTCCGCACCCATGTCGTCGAAGCGCGCCTGCACGGGGGCGAAGCGATCACCGAACGGGGCGAGCCGCTCTGCCGCCTGCGCCAGCGCGTTCGGATCACGGTCTACACCGATCACGTGCGCATCAGGGAACGTGCGGAGGAAGTGTTCGGTGTGTCCGCCGGCGCCGAGTGTGGCGTCGATAAGCACTGCCTTCGCACCAAGCTTTTCGACGCCCGGCGCCAGCAGTTCGGCCATACGATCGCGCATCACCGGCACGTGCCCGTGATTTGCCGCGACGGAGTAATCCATCGCCGAAAGGTTGTCATTCATCCGAGGATCCTCCCTCCGTCTCACTTGCCGCTTTCGTATCGCCCAAATCCCACGAATGGGGAGCGCATAGAGCCCTGCCCGAGGCGGCAGTTCTGATGTCGGGGAAGTACACCAGAACGCTTCACGCCCCGGACAGAGTCCGTACACGCTCTCCGTCAGTAGTCACACGCCTACTGCCGGGTAGTCAGCCCTACAGCAGACCGGAGAGAATGTCGTCATCGTCCGCCGCTGAGAAGGCGGCTTCAGTCTCTTCTTGGTACTGAGCCCAAGACTCAGCGTCCCAAATCTCGAGAAAATCCACCGAGCCGATGACCACGCACTCCTTCGTCAGGGAGGCGTACTCCCGGTGCGCCGGCGACAACGTGATGCGACCGGAACCGTCGAGCGTCTGCTCATCCGCGCTGGCAGCCAGGTTACGAATGAACGCGCGCGCCTTCGGGTTCGTCCGGGACGCCGCCGCAGCCTTTCTGGCCCTGGCGGTGAACTCCTCCCGCGGATACACCGCGAGCGAATGATCCTGCCCCTTGGTCACCATCAACCCGTCCGCGAGCCCCTCTCGGAACTTTGCGGGCAGCGTCAGGCGCCCCTTGTCGTCCAGCTTGGGAGTGTAGGTTCCCAGAAACATCCGGCGACCCACCTCTCCTTCACCTTCGGAATCGGCTCTGAAATTTTCTCTGCGCCAATTCGTGCCGCACACGTAGTCAAGATGCACGCCACTCCTTCACGCATGGCCCACTTTAACCCACTTTCCCCCACTGACGCCACACCACGCGGGAAAATTCTTTTCACGTCGCGCATTTTTCCTGTACATCAGGCACGTTTGGCGGTGGGGCGCGGACCCCGGCCAGTGAAGATCCGGCGCCACATTGGTCGCTTTTCGACGCCCCTACCCCACCATCACCACACGCTCCTCCAGCCCCTCCACGCGCCCGAAGTGCAAAAGCGCAGGAAAATCGCTGAGCCCGAGGGTGCGCAGGCACCTCGAACGGCGACTGCGGTGGGGACAAGTGGCGGAGTGGGAGAAAGTGGGGCGTCGCGGTGGGGCAAAGTGGGTGGCCCACAGAGCGTGCGGGAACACCGGTGATGCGTTACGGGGGGAAGAAGTCTGGTCGGCTCGGCGCGTTGCCGGAGGCATTTTGCCTGTTTGACGAGATCTCCATGACGAAGATACGAGGATTTCCTAACGACTTCGTCACGGTGATCTCGTCATCTGGGCGTCGAAATCGTTGTCAGAGCGGACGAGGCGTCCTGGCTCATGGCCGGCCGGCGCCAATGGTGGGGCGGTGCTGACCGCCCGGGGCCGGAAAGAGCCTGAGAATCCGTAGTGAGTGTTGGCATAAAAAAGCGCACCCCAGAACGGGGTGCGCTGAGCAAATCTGCGGGGCAACAATTCCCCGGGCAGTGCCTACCGGCTGTCTACTGTCGATCCTCGAAACGGCGGCGGAAACTCTCCTCCATCGACGCGCCACGGCGCGACTGCGGTGCCGCGTTCGCCTGCTGCGGGCGGAGGTGCGGGGACGGGGTTGCGGGCGTACGCAACGCCATGACGCCACCGAACATCATCACGCCGAAGCCCACGATACTGATGAGCACCATCCACACGCTGACGGTTGCGAGCGCGACACCGCCGAGCAGGAGCACGAGGCCCAAAACCATCAGCGCGACGCTACGGAGGGTGATCTTGCCGGACGGCTGACGGCCTGCATAGTCAGCGTCTTGCGCGACCGAGCTCCCGAACTGCGGGTCCTCGGCGAGAAGCGACTGCTCGATCTCTCGGAGGGCGCGCTGTTCCTGTTCAGAAAGAGACAATGGCTTCACTCCCCAGCTATACGGCGTGTTGACCGCACTCAATCGGTGGTTGAATCGCCCCGGCGGCGAATCATCTTATGGGTACAACGGTCATCCTACTCAGATTGTTCCCGCCGGAGAATCGGTTCAGCGAACCGTGCTGATTTGCCGTTCGTCCACAGCGCACCCCGCCCCCATGCCGCCGTACTAGGCCACCAGTGGCGGTTCCGCACCAAACTCCGGCAGGGACGCCAGATAGAACTGCTCCGCCTCGTCCAGCAGCGCCGTCACCTTGTCCATCTCGGGGCGCTGCTGGATGCCAGAGGCCACGCGACCACGCAGCGCCGAGTAACCACGAAACGTCGCCGCCCACCGCTTGCCGCCCGGGCCGGTGAGCGCCAGCTTGTCCCACGCGCTACTTGGCAGCCGCTTTCGCCGGCGTATCTCCGGCGCGGTGGCGCACACCGCTCCCGCAGTACGCAGCGCAGCCAGGTACGCCTGCTCAAGAGCGAGCGCCTCATCCCCCGCCTCGAGCTCCTCGTGGGCCTGCGCCAAGAAGGCGTCCGCGGCGGCAAGGAAGCGGTCGCGCTTGGCGGTGGAGGACGCGGAGCGGGTCGTTGCGGAGATCACGCTGGCAGTGGTGGTGGTCATCGGTCAGTCCTTTTCTATTGGGATGTCGTTGGTGTTGACCTTAAGGTGCGGGGCGAACACAGTGGCGTCGATAGTCGCTCAACTGTTCGAAGTTGTGGCTTTTTCCACGGTGGAAGTATCGGCATGGTTCGATGGAGACGTGACCGTAGACATTCGCCCCCTGAGCAACGCTGAATTCGCGTACCTTGCACCGCAGCTCGTGGACATTTACCTCGACGCGATGGAGTACCCGCGCTCGATCCGTCCCGAGCGGATCCACGTCTGGCGCGGCGAAGTCACCACCCCCGGGTTTGTCGCTTTCGCCGCCAGCAGCGGCGAGCACATTCTCGGCGTGGCTTACGGATTTCTGGGCAGCCGCGAGCGTTGGTGGGACCGACAGCTCGTCCGCGCGATGCGGGAAAACGGCGGGCCGACCAACCACGACCGCGCGATCCTGCGCAACTACTTCGAGGTTGCGGAGGTCCACGTCTCCCCCAGCGCCCAGGGGCAAGGCATCGGCGCGCAACTCCTGCGCGCGCTCCTCAAGGCGACACCTGCACCCCACGCGCTGCTGTCCACCCCGGAGGTCGAGCAGGAGGCCAACGCCGCCTTCCGGCTCTACCGCAGGTTCGGGTTCACCGACGTCGCCCGCGGCTTCTACTACTCGGGAGACCCGCGCCCGTTCGCAATCTTGGGACGCACCCTGCCGCTGCCGTCCGACGGGTAGGTAATCTTGCGGTAGCACGACGCCCCCACACTCATGAGATACAAGGAGTCCACACCGTGGCCGATAGGAGCACCCCGCTAGACCAGATCCCCGCGGCTGTGGAAGCACAACTCCGTCAGTTCTTTGACCAGCAGCGCGAACCGGTCGCCCGCATCGGCGAGCCCGTCACCAACGCGGTAGCGCACCTGGAGCGATTCGTCCTGGGCGGCGGAAAGCGCATCCGCCCGCTGTACGGTTGGGCAGGCTTCGTCGGAGGCGGAGGGCTCGAGCGCGGCGGCTCGGCACCCGCGGAGGACCCGGAAGCAGTCCTGCGCGCCGTCAGCGCGCTCGAGTTCATCCAAGCCTGCGCTCTGGTCCACGATGACATCATTGATGCCTCCGACACCCGGCGCAGTAACCCGACGGTCCACCGCGCCGTGGAGGCCGAACACCGGGCCGCCGGCAGGCGCGGCGACGCCGCCGCCTTCGGCGAACACGCCGCCATCCTCATCGGAGACCTCGCCCTGGTGTGGGCCGAGGACATGTGGCGCTCTTCGGGCCTGAGCGACGCCGCCCTCGAGCGCGCCGCAGCGCCCTGGCGCGGGATGCGCACCGAGGTCATCGGCGGCCAGTTGCTCGACATCATGCTCGAGGCGCAGGGCAGCGAGTCCATCGAGCTTGCGGACCGCGTCAACCGCTTCAAAACCGCCGCCTACACCATCGAGCGACCGCTCCACCTCGGCGCCGCCATCGCGGGCGCGCCTGCCGACACCATTGAGGCGTTCCGCGGCTACGGCCACGACATCGGCATCGCCTACCAGCTCCGCGACGACGTCCTTGGCGTCTTCGGGGACTCCGCCGTCACCGGCAAGCCGGCCGGCGACGACCTCCGCGAGGGCAAGCGCACCGTCCTCTTCGCCACCGCGCTCCAGCTGCTCGATGAGTCCGACCCGTCCGCCGCGGCCGAGTTACGCGCCGGCATCGGCACCGCCACGGCGCCTGAGGATCTGGCCCGGCTGGCGGAGCTGATTGCGGAAAGTGGGGCGCTGGAGGGCGTCGAAAAGCGAATTGAGGCCCTTACTACCTCGGGGCTCGCGCACCTGGAGACCGCCAACATCGACGACACCGTGGCCGACACCCTGCGGCAACTGGCCATCAAGTCCACGGAACGGCGCGCCTGATGCAGCGCACGCTCTGGCTTGGCGTCGCCGCCAGCGTGTGCATCGCGCTTGGCTCCTACGGCGCGGGCGCAACGCGCAACCGCAGCGGGCTGATGCGGGAACTGGGCCTCGACGCGCTGACCTACGGCCACGGCCGCGGACTCATGGACGGCCTACTCACCGTGGGCATCCTGGGTCTTCTCGTGGCCTGGCTGCTGCTCGGCCGCGCCCGCCCCGGCCTGCGCGCGACGCGACTGGCCACCTGCGCCTGGACCGCACCGCTCGTGCTCAGCGGGCCGGTGCTGTCGCGCGACGTCTACTCCTACCTCATGCAGGGGGCAATGCTTCGCGACGGCTACGACCCCTACACCGAGGGCGCAGCTGTCAACCCGGGACCGTACCTCTGGGAGGTCAGCCACGACTGGCGCAACACCACCACACCGTACGGCCCGCTCCACCTCGGGCTGGGCAAGGCGATTACCTCGGTGGTCGACGACGACGTCACCGCCGGGCTGGTGGCTTACAAGCTCATCTCGCTCGCCGGCTTCGCCCTCATCGTGTGGGCGGTACCGCGGATCGCCTGCGAGCTCGGCGGGAACGCGGAGTTTGCGCTGTGGATCGGCGCCACAAACCCGGTCATGCTGCTCCACCTCGTCGGCGGCATGCACAACGAATCCGTCATGGTCGGCCTCGTCTCGGCCGGCTTGCTCGCGTGCATCGCGCCGGAGCGACGCCGATTTGCCTGGTCCACCGCAGGCATCGCGCTCATCGCGCTCGCCGTATCCCTGAAGGCCACCGCGGCGATCGCGCTCCCCTTCGTCGTCTGGATCCTCCTCGCGCGCTACGCCGGCGGCGCGCACACCAGCTGGCCGCGCCGCGTGGGCGTGTTCACCGGCAGCGGTGCGTGGACCGTCGCCGTCACGGCCGCGGTGGTCAACCTCGTCACCGTGCTTTCCGGATCGTCGTGGGGCTGGGTCGAGGAGATCTCCGGCAACTCCAAGGTGGTCAACCCGTTGGCCGGGCCGACGCTGCTCGCCGAGCTCATCACGCCGATCGCGCAGCTGATCAACGAGGACTTCCACTACAACAGCGCCCTCGCCGCCACCCGCGCGGCCAGCGGGATCCTCATGCTCGCCGGGCTCGTCGTCGTGTGGTGGTACTTCCGCCCCAAGGACAGGACGCTTGCCGACGCCACCGCCGTCGCCGGCACCGCCGCCGCCTACGCCGTCGCCTTCGTCGCCAACTCGGTGACGCTGCCTTGGTATTACGCGTCGCTCATCTCACTGGTGGGCACGTTCCGAGCCCCGGCGTGGGTCAAGCGGGTCGCGGTGGGCGGCTCCGTCGTCATCGCGCTCGCGTTCACGGGCAGCGGCAACCACCGCTTCTACGACCCGTGGTTCCTCGTGGTCGCGCCGTTCGCGGCACTTTTGTCGGTGGTGCTGGTGTGGCCGCGCGGTGGCGTCGATAAGCAGATCGGCGCTAGAACGCCATCGCCTGCGCGCGCCTGATCACCTCGCGCGCGCCGTGGCCGTGCAGGGCGTCGATCGGGCGGCCCGGGAGTGAATCGTCCGGGGTAAACAGGTAGGCGAGGATCTCCTCCTCGGAAAATCCGCCGTCGTAGAGCACCGTGATCGCACCGGTGATGAACTTGCTCATCTCGCCGTCGCTGAACAGCACGGCCGGGATGTACTTCTTACCGTCCTTGCGGTAGACCACGAGCTTCTTGCCGTTCACGTAGTCATGCACCTTGGTCACGGGGATGCCGAGCATCTCCGCAACGTCGGGCATGGTGAGCAGTTCTTCGCCAGCGAGAAGATCATCAAGAGTATTCACGGAACCGTAGTTTAGCGCCGAGCGGCGGGTGTGCACCATACTGGTCAGCATGCGTGGAGGAGACTACCTGGACAACCGATACGTGATCGACAGGCCGATCGCGCGTGGCGGCATGGCCACCGTGTACCGCTGCGTGGATACCCGGCTCGGGCGCGAGGTCGCCGCAAAAGTCATGCACGAGCAGTACGTTCATGACCCAGTGTTCCTCGACAGGTTCCGCCGCGAGGCCCGCGCCATGGCGCAGCTGTCGCACCCAAACCTGGTCAACGTCTACGACTTTTCCGCGCAGGGCGACACCATCTTCCTCATCATGGAGCTCATCACCGGCGGCACGCTTCGCGAGCTCCTCGCCGAGCGCGGCCCGATGCCGCCGCACGCGGCCACCAGCGTGCTCCGCGGCCTGCTCACCGGGCTCGGGGTCGCGCACGCCAAGGGCCTTGTCCACCGCGACATCAAGCCCGACAACGTGCTCATCAGCGCCGACCACCAGGTCAAACTCGCCGACTTCGGGCTCGTGCGCGCCGCCGCTGAGTCGCCGCAATCTACCGACCAGATCGTGGGCACCGTGTCCTACCTCTCGCCGGAGCAGGTCAACGGCTCCGCGATCACGCCCGCCTCAGACGTCTACTCCGCCGGCATTGTCCTTTTCGAGCTCCTCACCGGCCGCACCCCGTTCACCGGCGACACGCCGCTCGCCCACGCCTACGCACGCTTGCAGGATGATGTGCCGCCGCCGTCGCAGCTTATCGACGGAGTGCCCATGCTCTTCGACGAACTCGTCACCACCGCGACAGCCCGGACCCCCTCCGAGCGGTTCCGCGACGCCGGGGAGTTCCTCGATGCACTCGACGACGTCGCGCGCGACCTGCGCCTTCCTGCCTACACCGTGCCGGCCCCAAAAAACTCGGCCGCAAACCGCGCCGCCGCGCACCCCACGCGCTTCGGCTCCCGGCCGCGCCCTCCTCGCACTCAGCGCCCCAACGGAGCAGGATCCACGCGCGCCGTCCCGCAGGCCGAGCGGCGCCTGTTCCCGGATGCCCCGGGCGCTGGGGCCGCGGCTGCAGTCCCGCAACCCGCCCCGCAACCGGTGCCCGTGCCGACGCGGCAGGCTCCCGTCGCGCCGCCACCCACGCAGCGGCGGCCAGCACCGGCGGCACCGCCAGCCGCGCGCGGACCGCGCCCCAAGGTGCGGCGCGTGTCCAACCGATCAGGCCTGGGGATTGTGGTGTACGTGCTGTTCGCGGTTGCGGTCACCGCAGCCGTCGCCGTCGGCGGTTGGTGGTTCGGCTCGGGCCTCTACGGCGAAATCCCTCCCCTGCTCAGTTCCGCGCTGGGCGGGTGAGGAAGGGAGGGATCGCGCGGGGGCGTCGAGAAGCGAATGGCGCTTAGTAGCGCAGCATCTCCGCGACGAGGAAGGCCAGCTCGAGGGCCTGCTCGGTGTTCAGACGAGGGTCGCATGCCGACTCGTAGCGGCCCGGCAAGTCCACGTCGCTGATGTCCTGCGCGCCGCCGAGGCACTCAGTGACGTTCTCCCCGGTGAGCTCGATGTGCACGCCGCCCGGGTGCGTGCCCAGTTCGCGGTGGACCTCAAAGAAGCCCTGGACCTCATCAATAATCTTGTCAAAGTGGCGCGTCTTGTAGCCGTTGGACGAGGTGAACGTGTTGCCGTGCATCGGGTCCGACTGCCAGACGACCTTGTGGCCGGACGCCTCGACCGCCTTGACAATGCCGGGCAGGACCGTGCGGACGTTGTCGTGACCCATGCGGATCACCATGGTCAGGCGGCCCGGCTCGCGGTTCGGGTCGAGCTTGTCCGCGTAGGCGACAGCCTCCTCCGGGGTCACCTTCGGGCCGAGCTTGATGCCGATCGGGTTATCAATGAGCGCCGCGAAGTTGACGTGGAAGTCATCCATCCCGCGGGTGCGTTCGCCAATCCACAGCTGGTGCGCGGACAGATCGTAGAGGTGCTGCTTGCCGTCCTCGCCGTCAGCCAGGCGCAGCATCGCGCGCTCGTAATCAACCAGCAGCGCCTCGTGGGACGCGAAAATCTCGGAGGTGCGCAGGTTGTAGTCGTTGACACCGCAGGCGTCCATGAACGCGAGCGAGCGAGAGATCTCGCGGCCGAGCGCCTCGTAGCGCGCACCCGCCGGCGAGTTGGTCACGAACTCGCGGTTCCAATCATTGATGTTGTGCAGGTCAGCGGTGCCAGAGGCGACCAGAGCGCGCACCAGGTTCATCGCTGCGGACGAGTTTGCGTACGCGCGGACCATGCGGGCCGGGTCGTGGCGGCGGGACTCCTCGGTCGGTTCCACGCCGTTGACAATGTCGCCGCGGTAGTTCGGCAGACCGTTCGCGTCCAGATCGGACGAGCGCGGCTTGGCGTACTGTCCCGCAATGCGGCCGAGCTTGACCACCGGCATCGACGCGCCGTACGTCAGCACCGCCGCCATCTGCAGCAGCGTGCGCACGTTTGCCCGGATGTGCGGCTCCGTGTTGGACTCAAAGGTCTCGGCGCAATCGCCGCCCTGCAGCAGAAACGCCTTGCCCAGCGCGACGTTCCTAAGGTGCGACTTCAGCTGGTGTATCTCCGGCGCGAGGACCACAGGCGGAACGGACTCGAGGATCTTGCGCACGTTGCGGGCCTGATCTGGGTCCCAGCTCGGCTGCTGCTTCGCGTCGCGCGACACCGCGTCCTGAAACTGCTCGTTCAGGTCCCCCGGCAGCGGCGGAAGATCGGGCAAAACGTCTTTAGGGATGTCAATAGTCCAACTCACGTTCTCATTCTTAGCACACCGGTGAGGGGCACAAAATGAATTTGCGGACTTTTATGCGTGGCCAAGAGAGGGGTCACGGAACGCGGTGACCCGGCCCTTTGCGTCCAACGGCAGCACTTCCGCGCAGGCGCGGTACTTCTTGACGTTATGGCGGGCGTCGACAAGCGCATCGTGGCTCCCCTTCGGAACCCGCGGAAGCTTCGGCCGGCCGGCCATCTCCCAATACTGCTTCAGCTCGTGGGTGAAGTGCGGCAGCTCGCGCGGGTACGCGCTCATGTCGCCCCACATCTGCGCGAACAGCACGTGGTCATAGCCGCCAACCCACGCCCAGAGGTGCGGCGTGGAGGAGTCAGCGGTGAGGAAGTCGAAGACCTCATCGCGGATCGTGCGCAGCGGCTTCCACCGCGGGTCGCTCTCCGGTGGCAGCTTACGCAGCACATTGCGGACGACCCAGTCGCCGGCGCGGGAGGCGTCGAAGTCGCGAGAAACCGCGTAGTACTCGCGGCCATCCTCGGCGACGATGCCGATGGACACCAGCTCGATCGTCGAGCCGTCCTCAATGAACTCCGTATCGTAGAAGTACTTCACCTGCGCACACAGGCCTTCCTAGTTTCAGGGTGTAAACATTTGCTACTCGCTCGGGCGATCATCCAAGCGGATCGGCAGGCGCTCCTCACGCCGAGCGCGACTGCGCGGCCAGAACATCACGACCGCGACGATGGCGACGGCGATCGGTGCGGCAATCGTCGTGTGAAAGCCGGTTTGCGACGCAACAATGTAGAGCGCCACCGTGACTACCACCAGCACGATGCGGGTGAGGAGATCCTTGTCCATGCTCTTCATGCTCACCTACTTTCCCTCCGTCGTTGTTTCCGGCTCGGTGCCCGGCGGGTACGACCCCGTCGCGGCGAGGGACTCCTTGACCTCGCTGGCGTAGACGTCAACATAGTCGTAGCCCGTCAGCTCGGCGAGCCGGCGCATGAGGTAATCCGTAAACGGTCGGGCCACGTCGCGCGACGCCGGGTCGAACCCGTTCTCCGCGGCCCACGCGTGCGGGTCGATCTGCTCACTGATCTCAATGTGCACCTTCGCCGGGCGCGGGAAGTTGGTGCCGATCGGGTTGGCGTTGCGGGTGCCCACCATGCCGGTCAGCACAACGGGCGCTCCCGTTTCCATCGCGATGCGCGCAACGCCCGTGCGCCCCTTGTACACCCGGCCGTCCGGCGAGCGGGTGCCCTCCGGGTAAATACCAAAGAGCTCTCCGCTGTCCAGCACCCGCGTCGCGGCGTTGAGCAGGGCATCGCCCGCATCCGCGCTCTGGCGATCCAGCGGGACCTGCCCCACCGAGGAGAAGAACCACTTCTGCACCGCGCCTTTCACGCCGGGCGTGGTGAAGTACTCGCTCTTCGCCGGGAACGTGAGCTGCCGGCGCACCATCAGCGGCAGGTAAAACGAGTCCATGACGGCCTGGTGGTTGGACACCATGATCGCCGGGCCGCGCTCCGGAATGTTGTCCGCGCCGTTGATCGTCGGGCGATTCCACACAATGAGGAACGGGCCGAGCACGGCCTTAAACAGTGAATACCACCGGTTTGTCATTGCGTTTGCTCCCTCATCAAGATTTCAGTGCTCGCCGCGCAGCATCTCGCGCGCGAGGTCAGCCACACCGATCATACCGGCCTGGGGGCCGAGTTCCGCGCACTGGATGTCCGCCACCGGGCGGTACCCAGACCCGACCATCGTGTTCACCATCGTTTCCCGAGCAGTGTCAATGAACAGGTCGGCGTCCTCCGACACCCCGCCGCCCAACACGATGAGGGCGGGGTCGAGCACGTCAGCGACGATTGACAGTCCGCGCCCCAGCCACGTGGCAAAGCTGTCCACGGCGGCCTGCCCCAGCTCGTCGCCGGCGCGCGCCGCGGCCATCACGTCACGCCCCGTTGCACGCTTGTCCACCACCTTGCGGTACAGGCCACAGCGCTTGTAGCAGCCCTTCGCCGCGCTCTCTATCGCGCAGTCCACCAGCGAGCTCCCCGACGCGTAGCGCTCGAGGCACCCTTGCTTGCCGCAGGAGCAGACCCGCCCGTCCGGGACGACGGTGATGTGGCCAAACTCCGGGGCGGTGCCGAAGGACCCGCGGTAGATCTCGCCGTGGTGCATCAGTGTCGCGCCGATTCCCGTGCCCACGGCGAACAGCACCCACGTGTCGGCCGACTTCGCGGCGCCGAAGCGGTACTCGCCCCAGGCCGCCGAGTTCGCGTCGTGCTCCAAACGCACCGGCAGGCCAAGGGCGTCACTGAGCTCGCGTCGCAGCGGGTGGTCGTCGCGCCACGGCAGGTGCGGGGCGAACCGCACGATCTCGCAGTCGGGGTCGAGGAAGCCGGCAATCGCCAGGCCGACAGCACCGATGTCGTACGTCTCGCGTAACTGGTTGACCAGCTGCACGATCCCCTGCGTCATTTCAGGTCCGGTTTGTGGCGTCTGCGTCTGCGCCGAGTCAAGAATCCGCCCCGCCGAATCCACGACGGCGGCGCGCAAGTTCGTTCCGCCGATGTCAAAACCGAGCGTGAGCGTTTCGTCCGTTGCCATAGCCCATCATCGTAGTTACTTCAGCTGTGCAGCCAATCTGCGGGTCAGCACGTCCCAGGCAAAGTGCTTCTCGACGCGCACCCGCCCCGCCTCCCCCATCCGCTTGGACGCGGCGGGATCACTGAGGAGGGTGATGGTGGCGTCGGCAAGCATGCTCACGCTCGTTCCGTCAACGACGACGCCGGTTGCCGGCGTGACGGTTTCGGGCGCGCCGCCGGAGTCGCCGGCGATGACGGGGACGCCACAGGCCTGCGCCTCGAGGTAGACGATGCCGAGGCCCTCCACGTCGAGGCCGCCGCCGCGGGTGCGCGCGGGCATGGCAAAGACGTCGGCTGAGGCGATGGTGTCGCGCAACGTCTCACGGTCGACTGCGCCGGTGAAGGTGACGCCTGCGGTGCCGCGGGCGAGGGTGCGGAGCCGGCGCTCGTCTGGACCGGACCCGACGATCACAAGCTGCGTGCCCGGCACTGCTGCGCGGATCGCGGGCAGCGCGCGGATGAGCTGGTCCTGCCCTTTTCTGGGGACGAGCCGGGACGCGCACACGATGCGTGGTTCGCGATCGGCATGGGCGGGCCCGGCCGGCCGGAAGAAGTCCGTGTCCACCCCGGACGGCAGCGCGACGTACTCGGGATGTGTGCCGAATGCGGGGGCGATGCGGCGGCGCGTGTAGTCGGAGATGTAGGTGAGCACGTCGGCGTTGCGGCCGATGTTGCGCAGAACCTGGCGCGCGCCCGGGAGCATCGACCAGCCAACCTCGTGCCCGTGGGTCGTGGCCACGACGCGGCGCGCACCAGCCCGCTTAGCGGCGCCGCCGAGGACGGCCAGTGGGGCGGCTGCGCCGAACCACACCGTGGTCGCACCGTGGCGGCGGATCAGCTGCGCCATTGCCGCCCGGACGCGCGGGGTGGGCAGCATGACCCGGTGCGGCCACCGCACGATGGTGTAGGGCTGCGCGGCGTCCCATTCGCGCGCAGCCGCCGCGTCCTGCGTGGAGGCAAACACGACCACCGAGTCGGGCCCGTTCAGCGCAACGAGGTGGGAGACGAAGTCCCGCAGATACGACTGAATCCCGCCGAGGGTCGGCGGGAAATCGTTGGTGACAAGCAGCGTCGGGGTCATGGCCTGCCAGCGTACGCGGTCAGTAGCGCACTGCGCCCTGGGCCGGCATGGAGTTGACCGGCACCACCTGGACCGGAATGCCGTAGTCGGACGCGTGGACCACCATGCCGTCTCCGATGTACATGGCCACGTGGGTTACGCCCGGGTAGTAGCCGATGATGTCTCCCGGCTGCAGCTGGTCCATGGAGACGGGCGTGCCGCCGGCCAGCTGGGCCTGCGACGTACGCGGGATGCCCTTGCCGTTCTGGCCGTAGGCCCACACCATGAGGCCGGAGCAGTCGAATGCGTCCGGGCCGGTCGCGCCCCAACCGTAGGGCTTGCCAATCTGCGCGAGCGCTGCGGCGACCACGCCAGAATCCGCTGCCGGCACGTTGGCACCGAGGTCGATCGGGCCGTCCTTGGCAATCCAGCGCTGGCGATCTTCCTCGTTCAGACTGTCTACCTGGTCTTCGATGTCACGGATCTGGTCATCCAGCTCGTCGCGCTCGCGGTGGAGCGCGTCCAGCTGCGCGGCGAGTTGGTTGCGGTTGTACTCCGCTTCCGCCTTCGCAATGTTCGCGCTCCGGGCGCGGGACGCTGCCTCTTCGTTGGCGGTGTTCAAGCCGTCAATGGTCGTCTGCGCGTTGCGGGACAGCGAGTTGAGGTACGCGGCCCGGTCGATCGCCGCCTGCGGACTGCCCGACTCGAGCGTGGTGAGCAGCACCTCGGAATCCGACTTGCGGTACTTCGACTGCGCAATGTCGTTGACGTTGCGCTGGTAGCTCGTCTTTGCGCCGTTGGCCTCCGCAGCGGCAGTGCGCGCCGCGGCAGCCTTCTCGTCCGCCTCCGCGATCTTGCGTTCGGACGCAGCGACCTGGTCCTCGAGGGACTTGATCTCCTCCGATTTTGCCGTGGCCTGGTGCGAGACGTCCTCGAGCCTGTCAATCAACTCATCAACGTCGTCCGCACCAGCCGGCACCTGCAGCGTGCCGACCGCCGCCGAAGAGAGCGCACCGACCGCGATGACCATCGCGCCTCGACGTGCTGAACGGCGCGCGCCGCGCGCGTGGAGAGAGTGTTTGCCCACGACAAATCCCCTTGAGCTTTCAAGCCGAGTACGCCACTCGGAAAACCAATACCGCCCGTGATCCAACTGACCGCAAGCCTTTACAAAACTGTAACTACTATAGCCAGATCAGCCGTCCAACAAAAGCACACCCGGCCAATCAGCAACGATTGACACGGGTGTGAAAGTTGGTGCGCAGCGAGTGCGCGAATCCGCAAGTTAGAAGCGGACCACGGAGTGGACCGGCATCATGCTCAGCGGGCGCTCACCGACCGGAACACCGTCGTTCAGGGCGTCGATGATCATGCCGTTGCCAGCGTAGATAGCAACGTGGGAGGCGCCGCTGTAGTACACGACAATGTCACCCGGCTGGATGTTATCCAGAGAGACCGGGGTGCCTGCGGAGGCCTGCGCCTGCGAGGTACGCGGGATGGACTTACCAGCCTGGGCGTAGACCCAGGAGGTAAAGCCGGAGCAGTCGAACGCGTTCGGGCCTGCTGCGCCGTAGACGTACGGCGAACCGATCTTGGTGCGGGCGATGTCGACGATGCGCTCGCCCTGGGTCTTCTCCTGCACCACCGGCGCCGGCGCGGTCACCGGAGCGGAGTACTGCTGAGCGACGGCCGGTGCCGGGGTCTCCGGCAGGACCTGTGCTTCGACGTTGGCGATGAACTGGTTGAAGCCCGGGACGTTGGCAATCCCCGGCAGCGCCTTCACCTGAGACAGGGCCTGACGGTACTGGCCGCCATCGGCCTTGCCCGCCAGGGACGGGACCCAAGCCTCGATGCCCGGGATGTTTGCAACACCCGGAATGTTCTCAATGCCCGGGATCTGCGCAGCAACCGGGGTGTTCGGGACGCGGACCTCAGCGGCGGAAGCCTGGGTCGGGACCATCAGAGTCGCGCCTGCGACGACGGCCGTGGCAGCTGCGACGGTGCGCACTGCGGAATTGTTCTGGCGACGGTGCTTAGCCATTGTAAGTTTCTCCATATCTTCTCTTCGCCTACCGGGTTGCCTGTCGGGCTGGGCCCTGAGAATGCGCCCTGACGTACCTCTGCACGCCATCCGCCCTTGTAGGAAAGTGCGGTTTCCCGGTTCCACATCGCTCGTGAATCTCACTCGGTCCGCGGTATTCGGCTCATATGTTCTGTTTTCGTACCTTGCAAGCAACGGCTGTTGTCGCAATGTCTCGATCAGATTACGAAACGGCAACAAGTTTGTCCAATACTGAGAGTGTTACTAATCCGTTATTGAATCTTTGCAAAGGCTTTGCCCGCTTATCGACGCCACCACTCCCCTCAATTCGCGCCGCCCTTACCCCGATTTGCACCCATTGACCTGCACTAAACCGACAATCGCGGAAATTCCACTGATTGACTACAGCTGTACACTGCACCACCCCATGAGATATTGTGACGTTAGACACAGGGGCATTTTTGGCAGGTGTAACGGGGGGCAGAAGGGCGTCGGCAAGCATGCTCCTCGCCGTAAAATTGGGTCTATACCGATACCCCCTACTGGAAGGACCGCCCGATGAAAGCGCTGACTTATTACGGTGCGAACGACGTACGCATCGAAGACCGCCCCACCCCCACGATCCTGGAACCGACTGACGCCATCATTCGCGTGGACACCACGACGATCTGTGGCACAGACCTCGGCATCTTCCACGGGAAGAACCCGGAGATTGAGTCCACCGAGCGCGAGCGCACAGGCGAATGGAACGGGCGCATCCTTGGTCACGAAGGCATCGGCACGGTTGAGGCCGTCGGCGACGCCGTGAAGAACTTTAAGCCAGGCGACAAGGTCCTCATCTCTTGTGTGTCGCGATGCGGCACGTGCGAGAACTGTCAGAAGCAGCTGTACAGCCACTGCCGCAACGGCGGGTCCTGGATCCTGGGCTACATGATTGACGGCACGCTCGCGGAGTACGTGCGCACCCCGTTCGCGGACAACTCGCTCTACCACCTGCCGGAGCCACTGGACAAGGAGGTGGCGGTCTTCCTGTCTGATGCGCTGCCCACGGGCCACGAGATCGGCGTGCAAAATGGTGCCGTCGCGCCTGGCAAGGACGTCCTCATCGTCGGCGCGGGACCGGTAGGGATGGGCGTGCTGCTCACGTCGCAGTTCTACTCCCCCGCATCAATCACAGTGGTGGATATGGACGACAACCGTTTGGCCAAGGCCAAGGAGATGGGTGCGACGTACACGGTGAACCCGGCAAAGGAGGACGTCGCGGCCCACGTCGCCTCCATCACGGGTGGCTACGGCGTGGACACTGCCATCGAGGCGGTCGGACTACCGGCAACGTGGGCAACGTGCGCTGAAAACGTCAAAGAGGGCGGCCACATCGCCGTCGTCGGTGTGCACGGAAAGCCGGTCGACTTTGAGCTGCAGAAGATGTGGATTAAAAACCTCACCGTCACCACCGGACTCGTGAACACCAACACGACGGGCATGCTGCTCAAGGCGGTCCAGAATTCGGACCTGCCGATCAGCTCGCTGGCCACCCACCACTTCACGTTCGCAGAACTGGATCAGGCGTGGGAGACGTTCGCGCACGCCGAGGAGCACCAGGCGATGAAGGTCATCATCGACAACGCGTAGCAGCGCACGACGAAGGCCCCTTTCCCCATGAACTGGCCCCCGAAAGTTGGACTGGTTTAACTCTAGGTGGTTAGGGCTTCAAGGGTCTGATTTCGATATTGCATCGGGGTCAGGCCCTTGAGTCGTTGTTGGATGCGTTCGGTGTTGTACCACTGGATGTAGTCGTCGATCGCCTGGTTGAACTCTGCGACGGTGTCGAAGACTTCTCCGTGGTACATCTCGGTTTTCAAGTGGCCGAAGAAGTTCTCCATGACCGCGTTGTCGTAGCAGTTGGCTTTACGCGACATCGACTGAACACCGCCGTTGTCATAAATGAGGTTTCGCCAGGACGAATGCTGGTACTGGAAACCTTGATCGGTGTGCATCATCCACCCAGTCTCAGGTGCACACCCCACAATCGCTTTGGCCAACGAGGCGGAGGTAAACGCTGTCGACGGCGAGGTGGCCACGGTGTGGGCAACGATTGTGCGGTCGAACAGATCCATCACCGGTGACAGATATACCTTGCGACCTGCGACTCTGAACTCGGTGACATCACTGACAAAAACGGTGTTTGGCTTGTCCGGGGTGAAGTTGCGGTCAAGTGTGTTATCAGCAATGCGGTTGACGGTGCCGCCGCATGAAACATAGGGCCTGCGCTGGCGGATCTTGGCGCGAAGACCCATCTCGCGCATGAGTTTAAAGACAAGTTTGTGGTTTACTTCCCAGCCCTGGTTGCGTAGGTCAAGCAGGACTCGCCTGTAGCCGTAGCGGTGCTTATTGCGTTCGAAGCTTTCCCGGATCGCGTCTTTGAGCGCAGCGTGCTTGTCCGGCTCGCTGAGTCGTTTCTGGTGGTAGAAGAATGTCGACCGGGCCATACCTGCTGCCTCAAGCAGGTATTCCAGGCGGTGTTGTGACTTGAGGATGACAATCGCCTGGACTTTCAGGCGCGTCCCTGACTCCTCAAGTTCCGCAATTTTTTTTAAGTAAGCGTTTTCCGCTTCCAACCGTGCGATCTGGCGACGCAGCTTCTCTTCCTCCGACAGCGGCTTGAGCGCGGCCGAACCTTTAGGCCTGCCTTTCGGCTTCGGTTTTAACGCGTCATCGCCACCTTTACGCCATTTCCACGACCACTGGCTGACTAGCTGCTCTGATGACAGGCCAAATTCACGCGCGAGATCCATCGCTGTCTCACCAGCAAGGTGGCGTTGGACAACGTCCTTCTTGATTTCGAACGAATACTGCTGCTTAGTCGGTTTCTCCACAAGACATAGCCTGCCATGTAGCGTAAACCGACGATAGAGCATACGGACGGCGTATTTGGAGACACCAAGAGCAGTGGCAGCAGCCTTAAAGCCCATGCCTTGCTCAAATAGTGCAACCAACTGCTCGCGCTGATGCTCACTCAGCGAACTTCGAGCTCTCAATGAAAACTACTCCCCACTAGTCGGTAGCTGATTTTCTCAGTCCAACTAATGGGGAGCAGTTCACCATTCTGGGAAAGGGGCCTTTCAGCGACCGCGAGTTACTGTGGCGAAGCCTAATGGCTCGGCTCGTCGGTGGCGTTGCGGTCGGAGAGGTGTTTCGTCTCTTCGAGCTTGCGCAACGTCTCGATCTCCTCGTGGTGCTTCTGCGCCTCCGCGTCGCGAACGCGCTCGGTGACACCGAGCTCGGAGGACTTGAAGGTACCAACCGTCTCGGAGTCGGCGAAGCCAAGCTGGTTGAGCTGCTTCGGAACCGGGGCACCGGCGTACTCGAGCGGGACCGGGTGGCCGTGCTCGTCTACCGGGCCGAGCGGCTGGTGGATCTCCACGAACGCGCCGTTCGGCAGCTTCTTGATCACGCCGGTCTCGATGCCGTGCTCCAGGACCTCTCGGTCGGAGCGCTGCAGGCCGATGCACAGGCGGTAGGTGATGAAGTAAGCCAGCGGCGGCAGGATGATCAAACCGATGCGGCCGAACCAGGTCATCGCGTTCAGCGAGATCTGGAAGAAGTGGGCCACGTGGTCGTTACCACCGGAGATGGTCAGCAGCAGGAAGAACACGAGCGCCATGACACCGATGGAGGTGCGCACTGGAACGTCGCGCGGACGCTGCAGCAGGTTGTGGTGCGCATCGTCGCCGGTGATCTTCTTCTCGATGAAGGGGTACGTGATCAGCAGGACCACGAGCAGACCACAGAGCAGGGCGACCCAGAAGGCACCCGGGATGGTGTAGTTGCCCAGGTAGAGCTCCCATGCCGGCATGACACGCGCGGCACCGTCCGTCCACAGCATGTAGACGTCAGGCTGCGAACCTGCGGAGACCTGCGACGGGTTGTAGGGGCCAAGCATCCAGATGCTGTTGATGGTGGTCAGACCAGCCATCGCTGCGAGGACGCCAAAGACGAACATCATGAAGCCGATTGCCTTGACGGCGAAGACCGGCATGATGCGGATACCAATGACGTTGTTCTCGGTACGGCCCGGGCCCGGGAACTGGGTGTGCTTCTGGAACCAGACGAGCAGCAGGTGAGCTGCGATCAGCGCGAGGATGATGCCCGGCACGATCAGCACGTGCAGGATGTAGAAGCGATCCAGCATGAGGTCCGACGGGAAGTCGCCGCCGAAGATGGCCCAGTGCATCCAGGTACCGATGATCGGAATACCGACGATGATGGCGGACATAATGCGCAGACCGACGCCGGAAAGCAGGTCGTCCGGCAGGGAGTACCCCATGAAGCCTTCGATCATGCCGAGGAGCACCAGGGTGACACCGATGATCCAGTTCGCCTCACGCGGGCGACGGAACGCGCCGGTGAAGAAGATGCGCATCATGTGGGCGAACATCGACATCATGAACATCAGCGCTGCCCAGTGGTGCATCTGGCGGACGAACAGGCCGCCGCGGACCTCGAACGAGATGTTCAGTGCGGTTGCGTATGCGCGTGACATCTCCACACCGTTAAGCGGGAGGTACGCGCCGTCGTAGATGACCTTGGTAATAGACGGGTCGAAGAACAGCGCCAGGTAGACACCGGTCAACAACAGAATGATGAAGCTGTACAGGGCCATCTCGCCGAGCATGAAGGACCAGTGGCTCGGGAAGACCTTGTTCAGCTGGGGCCGCAGGAACCCGGCGACTGTGTAGCGCGAGTCTACGTTGTCCGCGGCTTGTGCAAGTTTAGTGCTCATTAGGATCGACGCTCCCAGAATGCCGGGCCGACGGGCTCGATGAAGTTGCCGTTGGCGATGAGGTAACCTTCTTCGTCAACAGTCACAGGAAGCTGCGGCAGCGCACGGGCGGCCGGGCCGAAGACCGGCTTGCCGTAGTGCAGTGCGTCGAACTGCGACTGGTGGCACGGACACAGGATGCGGTTCGTCTGGGCCTCGTACAGCGAGGTCGGGCAACCGATGTGCGTGCAAATCTTCGAGTATGCGTAGTAGTCGCCGTAGTGGAAGTCCTCCTGGCCTTCGCGCTCGACGGCGCGCTGAGCGTCCTGCGAGCGCAGGCGGATCAGCATGACGGAGTTACGCGGACCGTGCAGCGAGTGCATGTGGTTCTCGTACACGTCGCGGTTCGGGTCGTACTCCTTGCCGTCGTTGACGTCCTCCTCGTAAAGGGGGAAGACCGTTTCCATGGACGCGGCAGCCAGGTCCTCCGGGCGCATGCGCACCAGGCGGGACACGCCGGCGGTGCTGTAGTGCGAACCGGCCTCGCCCTCGTGCAGCTCGGCGATAGCTCCGGTGTCACGTCCGAGGTAGACCTTCACGCCCTGGTCCTGGATGGTCCAACCGTGGGTCCACAGCGTGCCGTCGCCCATGTAACCGAGCTCAGTGCGCGGACGCCACGGGTTCTTGATCAGGCCGGCCAGCGGGGCGATGACCATGAGACCGGCCAGCACGCCGGCACCGCCGAGGAGGCCCTGCATGGCCTTACGGCGGCCAAAGGTCGAGGTTTCCCACGCGTCGTTCAGCAGCGCAGTCGTGGTGCGGCGGTCCAGCTCGCTGGAACGGCCGTCGTGGCGGCGCTGTACGGAGATCTCCTCGGGGATGAACTTCTTGACGTACTGGATGATCGCAATGCCCAGCGTGACAAAGCCAAGACCGGAGGTCAGGCCGAGCAGCGGGGTGTACAGGGTGTAGACCCACAGATCCTCGTCGCCGTGGAACTTCGGCTCCCAGGGCCAGAAAAGGTAAACGCCGAGGAACGCGATGCCACACAGGACGGAAATCAGCAGCCAGGCGTTGATGCCTGCGGCGGCGGACTTCTCGCGCGGGTCGCCCTCGACCGGGAAACGCTCCTTGCGGTAGGCAACGGTGACGTCGTCAAGCTCGGTGCCCAGCGCGGCCAGTTCCGCATTGCTCATGCGGTCCAGCTCTTCGTTTGTGTAGTTCTTCTTTACATCACTCATGAACGCGATCCAATCCAGATAGCAGCGGCGGCGACCAAGGTCACGCCAATCATCCACATAGCCATACCCTCAGAGACCGGGCCAAGACCGCCCAGTGCGTAGCCGCCGGGGCTCGGGGTCTCCTTAGCCGACTTGATGTAGGCGATGATGTCCCTCTTCTCATCAGCGGAGAGCTGACGGTCAGAGAACTTCGGCATGTTCTGCGGGCCGGTCAGCATCGCTTGGTAGATCTCCTGCTCGTTGGCGGGATCCAGTGCGGGCGCGTACTTACCCGACGACAGCGAGCCGCCGCGGCCGGTGAAGTTGTGGCAAGACGCGCAGTTCAGGCGGAAGAGCTCGGAACCGCGGGCAACGTCGGCGGCCTGAATGTTGCCGTCGTAGTCCTTACCGCGCAGCGACTCCATCGCGACGCTGCCGTCCTTGTCGTACACGAGCTCGGGGCCGCCACCGTTCGCCGCGACGTACGCAGCGAGGGCGAGTGCCTGGGACTCGGTGTAGCGCGGGCGCTTGCGCTCAGCCTGCGCGTCGTTGGACATCATCGGCATGCGGCCGGAGTGCACCTGGAAGTACACGGCGCCTTCGCCGGTACCGATCAGGGACGGGCCGCGGTCCTCGACGCCCTGCAGGTTGGCGCCGTGGCAGGTGATACACGCGACGTCGTAGATGTCCTTGCCTTCTTGGATCATCGCCTGCTCGTCTCGCTCGGCGTTAGCAACCTGAGCGTTCGGGGCCAGTGCGGATGCCAAGAGGCCGGCGCCGGAGAGGCCGAGCGTGAGCGCGGCAGCACCAGCGACCGTGCGCCTGGTCTTGCGACCAACGCGCTTCTTCTTTGGTGTGTTTTCCATCTTGTTTCCTTTTAGCGACTATTCAAACGGTTACTAGGCCGGCTACTGGACGAGGTAGATCGTGGTGAACACGCCGATCCACACGACGTCCACGAAGTGCCAGTAGTAGGAGGTCACCATTGCGGCCGTAGCCTGCGCCGGGGTGAACTTCGACTTGGAAACGCGGAGCAGCACCACGATGAACGCGAGGATGCCCGCGGTCACGTGCGCCATGTGGAATCCGGTGATGATGTAGAACACCGAGCCGTAGACGCTCGCCTGCGGCGTCACGCCCTCGTGCACCATCTCAGTCCACTCAAACGCGACGAGGCCCAGGAAGACCACGCCGAGCAGAATGGTCACGGAGAACCACTTGCGAAGCCCGAATACGTCACCCCTTTCTGCAGCAAATACGCCCACCTGGGACGTCACCGAGGAAGCCAGCAGAACGATAGTAATGATGAGGCCAAAAATAACGTTCAGGTTTTCCGTCTGGTGCGCCCAGTCTCCGGCGGCCAGGCCGTTTGCGCGCGACGTGAAGTACATCGCGAACAAGCCGGCAAAGAACATCAACTCTTGGGCGAGGAACGCCATCGTGCCAACGCTGACCATGTTGGGTCGGTTCAGCACTGGGACACGATTCTGCGGTGTCGCCATACCTTGATTAGTAATTGCGGTCGTCACGCATGTGATTATGGCGCGTTTCCGCCTTAAAGTCACCTCGAATACCCCCGGACTTTCTCTGACAGGCATGCCCCAACCTGCCGTTTCAGCGCGAACAACGGTTGCGGAAAAGCTTTTTGAAAAACTCGGGAACTTTTCGCCCGCGCTTTACGACGCGCATCGTCCCTGGTCACACCAACACGACACAAGCGAGCGCCGCCGGGCATCGATTTCCACAACCCCGCGCCCCTCCCCGACCGACGGATCCACGGTCGCACTGCTGGTTCCCCAAGTTCCCGAATGTGTCACTTATCACATTTTCTCCCAGGGAATTTGGCGCGCGGACCTACTTTCGGTTGACCCCTGGGCGGGTGGGCGTCGAAAAGCGAAAAGCCCCGGCACCGAAGTGCCGAGGCTTACGGACCCGCGAAGGCAGCGGGGCGGAGCAGTTAGTGCTTCTCGCGCGGGATGCCGTACTGCAGGTTGAGTTGGGTGGTGGTCCAGATGAGGAACACTGCACCGAAGGCGATCAGCCACAGTTGGTAGAAGGCGATACCCAGGCCGAGGAAGAGCACGGCGCCGGACATTGCGAACGGCCAGATGGAGTGCGGGGAGAAGAAACCGAGCACGCCCGCACCGTCTTCAATCTCCGCCTCTTCCCAGTCCTCGGGGACGACGTCCATACGTCGCTCGGTGAAGTCGAGGTACACACCCATCATGAAGCACAGGGCGGTTGCCAGAACGAGGGCAACACCGCCGACCCATTCGAGGCCGAACAGGTAAGCATCTTCACCAATCCAGCTCGTGGCGAAGATGTAGATCACCGCCATCAGACCCAAGAAGGTGCCAATTGCGTAGAAAACTTTTGCGCCAGGACCCATAGTTCTACACTTCCTCTTTCTTAGTTGTTGGCAGCGACAACGGCGTTATCGCCGTCGCGGGTTGCAGTGCGGTCAGTGACAAACGGGTGGGTGGTCGTTGCGAACGGCTCCTCGCCGATAGCCTTCAGCGCGTCCGAGTTCGGCGCCTCCGGGTTCGCTTCGCGGAACTCCATGTAGTCCTTGAACTTCTCCGGCGAGACGGCGCGGAGCTCGAAGTTCATCATCGAGTGGTAGGTACCGCACATCTCAGCACAGCGGCCGACGAATGCGCCTTCCTTCTCAATGCGCTCGATCTGGAAGCTGCGCTGCTGCTGGTTTGCCTCCGGGTGTGCGTAGACATCGCGCTTGAACAGGAACTCCGGAATCCAGAACGCGTGGGAGACGTCGCCGGACGCGAGACGGAACTCGATCGGCGTGTCGGTCGGCAGCACCAGCACCGGGATTTCCTCGGTGGAACCGATGGTCTCGATCTTGTTGAAGTTCAGGTACGACTGGTCACCCTGGGACATACCGTGAATCGGGTTCGCGTTCGGCATGTCTTCCGGATCGTGCTTGGTCTCCTCGGCGAGCGCCTGGCGCTCCTTGTCCACGCCCTCGTACTGCTGGCCGTTGTTGGTGAACTCGCCGTCAAGCTCGGCGTAGCCGAACTTCCAGTTCCACTGGAACGCGGTGACGTCCACGGTCACCTTCGGATCCTTGTCCAGCGCGGTGACCTTGGTCTGCGACTGCACGGTGAAGAAGAACAGGACCATGACGATGACGATCGGCACGATGGTCAGCGCAAGCTCCAGCGGGACGTTGTACTGCAGCTGCTTCGGGAACTCACCCTCGCCCTTCTTTTCCTTCGCCTTGCGGTTCCACTTGAACACAGCGGTGAGGAACAGACCCCACATGATGATGCCGACGATCCAGGCGGCAACCCAGACCCACACCCAGAAGTTGTACAGCTCCGTACCCTCCGGCGTAATCGGGTCCGGCCAGCCCATATCCAGCACGTTAGCGAGGGCCTCCGGGGGAGCAACACTGCAGCCAGCGAGCGCGAAGCCACCGAGCAGGAGCGAGCCTGCTACACCGAGCTTCCGGGCAAAGCTGCGCTTTGTTTCCTTTTCCACGTGTGTCTGCCTTCCTGTCCACACTTCAATTCGTTAAAAACGATGAACGTCCATAGAAATGCCAGAGCATTCCTACCCATTCCTACCCAGTCAGAATAGTTCATCCAGCGGGCAGGCACGGAATTGCAGATTGGAGCCGCGAAGCACCGTGCTTTCGCTTCTCGACGCACACCCGCCACCCTTGGCTTTTCCCCATCACCCACTCGCCACGTGGCCTGCGTCACCCAAAAACCGGATTTTTCGGCAAAAAGTTCATCCGAAAGTTGGCCCCCAATCGGGGACGGGCTAAAGGTTGAACCACCGTGGCCACGTCTGGTTCGCCGTTCCAGCCCTCGAAACCTTATCCTGTTACACATCATGACGCGCCCCGGCCGATGCTTGCGGCGCACCGTATATATAAGGAGAAGGTTCAACTTACGATGTGTGGCCTGCTTGCAATGCTTACCGCCGGATCCAACGCCAGCACCTTCGTCCCCGCCGTGGACGACGCGCTGCCGTGCATGTACCACCGTGGCCCGGACGCCGCCGGCACCTGGCACGACGACGACGCAGTGTTCGGCTTCAACCGCCTGGCCATCATTGACCTCGAGCACTCCCATCAGCCGCTGCGCTGGGGCCCGGCCGAGAACCCCGAGCGCTACGCCATGACGTTCAACGGTGAGATTTACAACTACATCGAGCTGCGCGAAGAGCTCCAGGCCGCCGGCTACACGTTCAATACTTCCGGCGACGGCGAGCCGATTGTGGTGGGCTACCACCACTGGGGCAAGGATGTGGTCAAGCACCTGCGCGGCATGTTCGGCATCGTGATTTGGGATACCGAGACCAAGACGATGTTTGCCGCCCGCGACCAGTTTGGCATCAAGCCGCTGTTCTACGCCACGACCAAAGCCGGTACCGTCTTCGCCTCCGAGAAGAAGTCCATCCTGAACATGTCCAAGCAGTTGGGCCTCGACCTCTCCGGTCAAGACAACAGCCTGGACCGTCGCGCCATCGAGCATTACGTGGACCTGCAGTACGTCCCTGAGCCGGAGACGCTGCACGCCGGAATTCGCCGCGTAGAGTCCGGCTGCACCGTCACCCTGACCCCGGGCGGCGAGGTCCACGCGGAGCGTTACTTCAAGCCTGAGTTTCGCACCACCCCGGTGACCAAAGACAAGGAGCAAGACCTCTACGACCGCATCGCAGCAGCGCTTGAGGACTCGGTGGCGAAGCACATGCGTGCGGACGTTACCGTCGGCTCCTTCCTCTCCGGCGGAATCGACTCCACCGCAATCGCCGCGCTGGCAAAGCGCCACAACCCGGACCTGCTCACCTTCACCACTGGCTTTGAGCGCGAAGGCTACTCCGAGGTCGACGTGGCGGCCGAGTCCGCCGAAGCGATCGGCGTAGAGCACATCGTGAAGATCGTCTCCCCCGAGGAGTACGCCGACGCCATCCCGAAGATCATGTGGTACCTCGACGACCCCGTCGCCGACCCGTCGCTCGTGCCCCTGTTCTTCGTGGCCCAGGAGGCCCGCAAGCACGTCAAGGTAGTGCTGTCCGGCGAGGGCGCCGACGAGCTGTTCGGCGGCTACACCATCTACAAGGAGCCGCTGTCGCTCGCTCCGTTTGAGAAGCTCCCCTCTCCCCTGCTGCGCGGGCTGAACAGGCTCGGGCAAGTCCTGCCGGAAGGCATGAAGGGCAAGAGCCTGCTCGAGCGCGGCACCACACCGATGGAAGACCGCTATTACGGCAACGCCCGGTCCTTCAACTTCCAGCAGCTGGAGCGGGTGCTGCCCTGGGCGAAGCGCGAGTGGGACCACCGCGAGGTCACGGCGCCGATTTACGCGGCGTCGACAAGCATGGACCCGGTGGCGCGCATGCAGAACCTTGACCTCTTTACCTGGATGCGTGGCGACATCCTGGTGAAGGCGGACAAGATGAACATGGCGAACTCGCTCGAGCTGCGCGTGCCGTTCCTGGACAAGGAGGTGTTCGAGGTTGCGCAGACGATCCCGCATGAGCAGAAGATTGCGAACGGGACGACCAAGTACGCGCTGCGGCGCGCCATGGAGCAGATCGTGCCCGCGCACGTGCTCAACCGCCGCAAGCTCGGCTTCCCGGTGCCGATGCGCCACTGGCTCGCCGGCGAGGAACTGTACGGCTGGGCGCAGGACACTATCAACGAGTCGCAGACCGAGCACATCTTTGACAAGAAGGCCGTGCTCGAGATGCTCAAGGAGCACCGCGACGGCATCTCGGATCACTCGCGACGCCTGTGGACCGTGCTGGCGTTTATGGTGTGGCACGGCATCTTTGTCGAGCAGCGCATTGACCCGCAGATCGAGCACAAGGAGTACCCGGTCAAGCTGTAACCGGGCGGCCGCGTTTGGGGGTCCTGCGTGGGCTGGTGGTTCCGGTGGGCACGCGGGGGCTGGGCCACGTCCGTCGAGATGGAGCTAGCTCCATTCGCACCAGGCAGCACCAGCCGGCAGCGAAGTAGCCGCGCGAGCTCAAGGGGTAGCGCTAACTCTACCTAAAGACTCCGCTTACCACCATTGTTCGAAGCCCGCCGCCACGGTGGAATGGACACCATGAGTACAGCAAAGAAAATTCTTCTCGTCCTCGGCGGCGTCGTTGTCGCCATTGCCCTGGCCCTCGCGGCCGCCTGCTACGTCTGGGGGCCGACGCTCTCCGCGCAGATGACCGGCCAGGCAAAGTTCCTGGGCAAGGATTCTCCGCAGCGCTACGCCCGCACGGTGCTCGACCTGTCTGAGTCCATGGGGCTTTACGGAGACTCGGAGGAGTTCGCCGCCGCTCGAGCCAAGGCAGAGGAGGCTGCGAAGGGCGCGGAGCACCAGGCCGAGCTCCTGGACGTGCTCGACCAGGCTGTCCACTCCGCCGGCGGCAAGCACTCCAGGCTCATTCCGGCGGAAACCCAACAGCCCGACGCCGAAGAAGGCAGCCCTACTGCCCAGGTCGGAGTGACAACGGTGGGAAACGTCGCGGTCGCAACTGTGCCGGGCATCGGGAGGCACGATGACATCCAACAATACGCGGACACCCTCACCAGTGGACTGCTCGAGGCCCGGGACGGCGGGGCGTGCGGCGCAATCGTTGATCTCCGGGGCAACGACGGCGGCGACATGGGCCCCATGATCGCCGGCCTGTCCCCGCTCCTGCCCGACGGGACGGCGCTCGAGTTCGTCAGCCGCGTCAACACGTCCCAGGTCACGGTCGACGGCAACGCGGTCAGCGGCGGCGGCACCCCGCTGGAAACTGCAGGCGGTAAGTGGGAAGCGCCCACCGCAGTGCTTGTCGACGCCACCACCGCCTCCTCCGGCGAGGCGACCATGCTCGCTTTCCGCGGCCTGGACACCGCACGTTCCTTCGGCACGCCGACCGCCGGCTTTGCCTCGGCCAACATGGTGTATGACTTCCCAGACGGCAGCGAGCTGATGCTTACCGTCGCAAAGGACAAGGCCCGCACAGGCGAGGAGTTCGCCGAGGATCCGGTCGCGCCGGACACTCCCACGGACACCGGTGATGCGGCGCTCGACGAGGCGAAGGCGTGGCTCCACGCCGAGCACGGTTGCGAGGCGTAGCCGGCCAGAAGAATACCCCGTCCGCTGCGGAAAGGATCCACACAGCGGGCGGGGTATCGGTCGCGTTGCGACTTAGTTGAAGGAGTCGCCGCAAGCGCAGGAGCCACCGGCGTTCGGGTTGTCGATGGTGAAGCCCTGCTGCTCAATCGTGTCTGCAAAGTCGATGGTGGCGCCCATGAGGTACGGCACGCTCATCTTGTCCACCACGAGGCGCACACCGCCGACCTCGTCGGCCTTGTCACCGTCCAGGTCGCGGTCGTCAAAGTACAGCTGGTAGCGCAGACCAGCGCAGCCACCCGGCTGCACGGCGATGCGCAGGGACAGGTCGGTGCGGCCTTCCTGGTCCAGCAGCGCCTTGGCCTTCGCGGCGGCGGCCTCGGTCAGGTTCACACCAGTTGCAGAGGTAGGTGCAGTCATTGAAATCTCTCCTTATATATGTTGCCGGAGTTTGCCCCATCATACTGCCCGCGCAGCATCGGTGTCGCCGGTGGGGTTTACTCACGCCTCGCAACGCGGGACCGTGGGCGAATATTCCCGGCAGCGTATTGCTCCATTCCGGGTGGTGCCTTGTAGCCTAGAGTGCGTGAAACTCCCATGGCAGAAATCTGAGCAACAGTCCGAGCAGCGGGCCGAGGGCGGTTCGACCGCCATCTCCGCCGCGGAGATCGGTGGGGCGTCCGGTGGGGACAAGGGGGCGTCGATAAGCGATGCACACGACGAGCCCAAGTACCCGAAGGGCTACACGCCGCCGAAGGGGCGGCCGACCCCGAAGCGCCACGACCAGGAGGTCAAGCGTGGCGTCGTGCGCGACCCTGACAACATGACGCAGGCGCAGCGCGCGCAGAAGAACAAGGAGCTCAAGGCCTCCATGTCGAAGGAGGAGTGGAAGGCCTACAAGAAGGAGCAGCGCGCGGAGAACCGGCGGGCGAACAAGGAGATTCAGGCGCGCATCGACGCTGGCGACGAGCGCTACCTCATGGACCGCGACAAGGGCGAGGTGCGCCGCTACGTGCGCGACTGGGTCGACGCGCGACGCTTCTTCAACAACTACGTGATGCCGGTCGCGCTTGTGCTCGTGGTGGTCCTGCTCATTGGCACGTGGCTGCCCGAGGTGTCCACGGTGCTCTCCGGGCTGACCATGCTGTTTATCCTGGCCATCTTCATCGAGGCCTTCGTGATTGGCAAGCGCGTGAACAACGCGGTGCGTGCCAAGTTCCCGGGTACCACCGAGACCGGCTTCGGCCTGGGTATGTACGCGTTTTCTCGCGCGTCGCAGCCGCGCAACTGGCGCTCGCCCAAACCGCAGGTGAGCATCGGCGAGAAGGTCTAAGCCATGATCGAGCCCCATCTGGCCGGCGTCGAATTCGTGCCCGTGCAATCCCCCGATCTCGGCCGCGCGCGGAACGTGGCGCGCCTCCTCGCGCGCTCCGTGCCGGGGCGAAACCTGGGCCGGTTGGCCGACATCGGCGCGTGGGTCGCGGGGGTGCAGGGGGCGTCGACGCCCGCGCCGTTCGCCCACCCGCGCGCGGTCGTCGTTGCCGCTCGCCACGGCGTAGCCCAGCGCGGCGTGTCCGCGTGGGAGCCGGACGCAGGCGCGACGCTGCTGGAACAGCTTGAGGCCGGCGCGGGTCCGGCGCACATCGCGGCGCGCGCCGCGGGGGCGTCGGTGCGCGTGGTAGACGAGTTCGACGAGGTCACCGGCGCGATCGACGTGGAGCCCGCGATGAGTGCGCAGCAATGCGCCGCCGCCATCGCGCGGGGTATGGAGGTGGCCGACCACGAGGTGGATTCCGGCACCGACCTCATCATCCCCGGCAACGTGGGCGTCGGCGATACCACGGTCGCCGCCGCGGTGTACGGCACGCTCACGCGCACCGAGCCGGTTAAGGCGATCGGCCGCGGCTCCGGGATCAACGACGAGGTGTGGAAGGTTAAAGTCGCCGCGATCCGCGATGCGATGTTCCGCGCCCGCACCATCGCCGACGACGTCGAGCGCGTGCTCGCGGAGATCTCCGGCCCCGACATGGCCTTCCTCGTAGGCCTCATCGCCCAGTCCGCGGCGCGCAGGACGCCAGTGCTTATCGACGCCGCGCTCCCCTCCGTCGCCGCCTACGCAGCCGAGCGACTCGCCCCCGGCACAAAGCGCTGGTGCATCGCCGGCGGGGTAAGCCCAGAGCCGGCGCACATCGGCTGCCTCCAGGCGCTCGAGCTGACCCCGGTGCTTGCCCTGGATATGACCACGGGCCAGGCGGCGGGCGCGCTGGCCGCGCTTCCGCAGGTCAACATGGCTGCGGAGATGGCGGCCGAGGCGCTCACGCAGCTGCGCGCCACGAGCCGGCCGGAGCCGCGCTAGCCCGGGTGAGGCGCGTTACGCCTCAACCAGCGTGACGTTCCACCCGTGGGTGTCCTCCACGCTGCCGTTCTGGATTCCCCGCAGGCGCTCGCGCAGCGACATCGTGATCGGGCCGGCCTCGTTGTTGTTGATGGTGAACTCGCCGTCCGCGCTGCGCACGCGCCCCACCGGGGTGAGCACGGCAGCGGTGCCGCACGCCAGCGTCTCCGTGATCGTGCCGTTTTCCACCCCCTCGCGCCACTGTTCCACGGTGATCCTGCGCTCCTCGGTGCCCAAGCCGGCGTCTTCCGCGACCTGAAGCAGCGACTTGCGGGTGATGCCAGCGAGCAGCGAACCGGACAGCGCCGGAGTGATCAGCTTGGCGTCGTCCCCGGAACCCTCGACGAACATGAGGTTCATGCCGCCCATCTCCTCGATGTACTTGCGCTCGATCGCATCGAGCCAGACCACCTGGTCGCAGCCCTTCTCCTGGGCCTCCGCTTGTGCGAGCAGCGAGCCCGCGTAGTTGCCGGCGAACTTCGCGTCGCCGGTGCCGCCCGGCGCGGCGCGGACGTACTCCTTGGACACCCACACGGAGACCGGCTTCACGCCGCCGGAGAAGTACGCGCCCGCGGGCGACGCAATGACGTAGAACGTGTACGAATGGGAGGGCTTGACGCCCAGGGTCTTCTCGGTGCCGATCATGAAGGGCCGCAGGTACAGCGCGGCCTCGCCGCCCGCCTCGGGCACCCACGCCTTATCGATGCTCACCAGCTGGCGCAGCGACTCGATAAACAACTCCTCCGGCAGCTCCGGCATGGCCAGACGATGGGCGGAGTGCTGCATACGCTTCGCGTTCTGCTCCGGCCGGAAGGTGCTGATGGAACCGTCGGCGTGGCGGTACGCCTTCAGGCCCTCAAAAATGGCCTGCCCGTAGTGGAAGACGTTGGTCGCGGGGTCCAGGGAGACGGGCCCGTACGGGCGCACCTGCGCGTCGTGCCAGCCCTTCTCTTCGGTCCACTCGATGGAAACCATGTGGTCGGTGAACTCTTGCCCGAACGCCGGGTCGGCCAAGATGGCTTCGCGCTCCGCGTCGGTTGCGGGGTTCGGGTGCTGCGAAATGGAGAAGTCTAGCGTTGTCATGCGCCCCACCCTACTCGGGCGGTACCCCGCCGGAGCCCGAGTACGCTGAATAGGGCTGGAATTTATTCAGCAGAGCTTATCGACGATTCCCTGATCGAAAGGTAACCCAACATGACTTTCACTTGCGCACTCCCCGCCCGCGGCACCACCGCGGCGCTGACGTTGGCGGATTCCACCCCGTTGCAGGCCGCGCGCCTGATCCCGGTCGCTGCGGGCCAGGACGGCGTCGAGCTGCCCGTGACCGCGCTGACTGCGGACGGCGTCCTCGACGCCCTGGCGAAGGTGGGCGCGAAGGGCGCGGCCAGCGAGCTGCACCGCGTCGTGGTCGGCGGCACCCTGTTTATCGCTTACGGCTTGGGCGCTGCCGACGAGGTTGACGAGGAGTCCGTGCGTCGCGGCGTCGGCACGGCGGCGCGCAGCCTCTCCGGCCTCGAGGAGGTCGCGGTGAGCACGGAGTTTGGCATGGGACCGATCGTGGAGGGCCTGCTGCTGGGCTCCTATTCCTACCAGGGCTTGAAGTCCGCGGAGGAGGACGCCCCCGCCCCGGTCGCGGTGACGGTCGTCGCGGGCGAGGAGGAGCGTGCAGCGTTCGACCGCGCGCGCATCATCGCAGAGTCCGTCAACCTGGCGCGCGACTTGGTCAACACGCCGGCGAACTACCTCTACCCCGAGGCGTACGCGGAGATCATGCGCGAGGTCGGCGAGCAGGTCAGGCTAAGCGTCGAGGTCTTTGACGAGCAGTACCTGGAGGACCACGGCTTCGGCGGCATCACCGCTGTGGGCAAGGGCTCGGCCCGCCCGCCGCGCCTGGTGCACCTGTCCTGGGCTCCGTCAACCGCGCAGGACGGCGAGGCGGCAAGCGCCGCGTTGGTGGGCAAGGGCATCACCTTTGATACCGGCGGTATCTCCCTGAAGCCGGGCGCGCACATGGAGGACATGATCAGCGATATGGGCGGCTCCGCGGCCCAGCTGGCGTCCATCGTCGCCGCGGCACGCCTCGAGCTGGCCATGCCTATCGACGCCTGGCTACCCCTCGCCGAGAACATGCCGTCCGGCTCCGCCACCCGGCCGGGCGACGTGATCACCCACTACGGCGGGCTGACCTCGGAGATCCTCAACACCGACGCGGAGGGCCGCCTGGTGCTGGCCGACGCTATGGCGCGCGCAGCGGAGGACAAGCCCACCTACCTCATCGAGACGGCCACGCTCACCGGCGCGCAGATGGTGGCGCTCGGTACCCGCACCGCCGGTGTGATGGGCACGGAGGAGCTGCGCGACCGCATCGCGGAGAACGGCCGCGCCGTCGGCGAGCCTGCCTGGTCCATGCCGCTGCTCGAGGAGCAGGAGGCGCAGCTGAAGTCCCCGATCGCGGACATCCGCAACACCCACAACGCGCGCACCGGTGGCATGCTGTTCGCCGGCCTGTACCTCTCCAAGTTCTCCGGGGAGGACAACGGCACGCAGTGGGCGCATATCGACGTCGCGGGCCCGGCCTTCAACACCGACTCGCCATTCGGCTACACCCCAAAGAGGGCAACCGGCGCGCCGGTTCGCACCATTGTGGAGACGCTCACGCAGCTTGCGGGTGAGTAGGTGTGGCCGGGGGCGGTGGCGTCGATAAGCGATGAGCCCCTAGCTGTAGGGGTCCTCGCCGCGCTCGAACTTGGCGCGGCGCTGCCGCTGCTCCTCGCGCTTGCGCAGAATGCGCTCCTGCTCCATCTTCTTGCGCATGCGGTCGGGGTAGCCGGTCTCTTCGACGTCGTAGAGCGAGATGCTCAGCAGCTTGGCCACCTGGTCGATGCCTTTCGGCCCGCCGATGCGGCGACGGGTGTAGTTGCCCAGCTCATCGACGAGCACGACCGACATCTCATTGACCATGGTCTCCGGCTCAATGTAGCCCTCGACAAACTTGCGGCCACGCACCCACTGCTTCAGGTACTCGGCGTCGTCCGGGCGAATCGTTCCGCCTGGCGCGCGCGGGGGTTTGAAGCTGGAGGACTGTTTCCGTTTGCCGAAAAGGTTAAACACGCGCCTTATCTTACGGAACCGGCGCACGGGCGAGGCGATGCCGCCCGGCTGAGGCCCCACCGATGGTGCCCCCAAACGCGACGAATACGGGAGAATACGGGTAGCCTGTTTTCTGTATAGCTTCCGTTACAACCTTGAACTACGAGGAGACTGAGAAAACATGGCGCACTCCGTAGAGATGCCCGAGCTGGGCGAGTCTGTCACCGAAGGCACGATCACCACGTGGCTGAAGGAAGTCGGCGATACCGTCGAGGTAGACGAGCCCCTGCTCGAGGTCTCAACCGATAAGGTCGACACCGAAATTCCGTCTCCAGTCGCCGGCGTCCTCATTGAGGTCAAGGCTGAGGAAGACGACACCGTCGAGGTCGGCGAGGTCATCGCCATCATCGGCGAGGAGGGAGAGGAAGCCACTGGCTCCGCCGACTCCGCCGACAAGGCTGAGGAAAAGGACGAGGCGAAGGACGAGGCCGCAGAGGAAAAGCCGGCCGAGAAGCAGGAAGCCAAGTCCGCACCGAAGGCATCCGGCTCCGCGACCGACGTCGAGATGCCTGAGCTCGGCGAGTCCGTCACCGAGGGCACCATCACCACCTGGCTCAAGGAGGTCGGCGACGAAGTCGAGGTCGACGAGCCGCTGCTCGAGGTCTCCACCGACAAGGTTGACACCGAAATCCCGTCCCCGGTCGCCGGCACCCTGGTTGAGGTCCTGGCCGATGAGGACGACACCGTCGAGGTCGGCGAGGTCATCGCCCGCATCGGCGACGCGGACGCCGCTGCTGCTGGCGCGGACGACGCAGCCGACGAGACCGAGGCTGAGGAAGAAGCTCCGGCCAAGGCAGACGAGCCGAAGCAGGACGCTCCGAAGCAGGAGAAGAAGTCCTCCGGCTCGGGCGCTGGCACCAAGATTGAGATGCCGGAGCTCGGCGAGTCCGTCACCGAGGGCACCATCACCACCTGGCTCAAGGAGGTCGGCGACGAAGTCGAGGTCGACGAGCCGCTGCTCGAGGTCTCCACCGACAAGGTCGACACCGAGATCCCGTCCCCGGTCGCCGGCACCCTGCTGGAGATCCTGGCTGAAGAGGACGACACCGTCGAGGTCGGCGGCGCCATCGCCGTTGTCGGCGACGCAGACGCCGCTGCCGCTGGCGCGGACGACGCAGCCGACGAGACCGAGGCTGAGGAAGAGGCTCCGGCCAAGGCAGAGGAGCCGAAGCAGGAAGCTCCGAAGGCTGCCCCGAAGCAGGAGGCACCCAAGAAGGAGGCCCCGAAGGCGGGCGCTTCCGAGAAGCTGGCAAACCGCGGTGGCGACATCCCGTACGTCACCCCGCTGGTGCGCAAGCTGGCCGACAAGCATGGCGTTGACCTCAGCACCGTTGAGGGCACCGGCGTTGGCGGCCGCATCCGCAAGCAGGACGTGCTGGCTGCCGCCAACGGCGAGTCCGCAGCTGACAAGGGCGCTTCCGCAACTGACAAGGGCGCGGCCGAGAAGCCGGCCGCCAAGGGTGCTCGCGCAAACTGGTCCACCAAGTCCGTGGACCCGGAGAAGCAGAAGCTCATCGGCACCACGCAGAAGGTCAACCGCATCCGCGAGATCACCGCTGCGAAGATGGTCGAGTCCCTGCAGACCACCGCCCAGCTCACCCACGTGCAGGAGGTCGACGTCACCCGCGTCGCAGAGCTGCGCAAGAAGGTCAAGCCGGCCTTCGTGGAGAAGCACGGCACGAACATCACCTACCTCGCCTTCTTCATCAAGGCGACGGCCGAGGCGCTAGTCTCCCACCCGAACGTCAACGCGTCCTACAACGCGGAGACCAAGGAGATCACCTACCACTCCGACGTGAACATCGGCATTGCTGTGGACACCCCGCAGGGCCTGCTCGTGCCGGTGATCAAGAAGGCGCAGGACATGGACCTCGCCGAGATTGCCAAGGCCATCAAGGACCTCGCCGAGCGCGCCCGCAACAAGAAGCTGCGCCCGGACGACCTGACCGGCGCCACCTTCACGGTGACCAACATCGGCTCCGAGGGCGCCATGCTGGACACCCCGATCCTCACCCCGCCGCAGGCCGGCATCCTGGGCACGGCGACGATTGAGAAGCGCCCGGTCATCGTCACCGAGGACGGCATCGACTCCATCGCGATCCGCCAGATGTGCTACCTGCCGTTCAGCTACGACCACCAGCTGGTCGACGGCGCAGACGCAGGTCGCTTCATTACCACGATCAAGGACCGCATCGAGGTCGGCGACTTCGAGGCAGACCTCGCCCTGTAGTTTCGCCGACTGATCCAGCGCTGGATCAACGGCACAGCGACACAGCGGCCCGGTCCCCCACGAACGGGGGCCGGGCCGCTGTGTGCGTTCTGGGACTCCCCCACAGTTCGAGTCACCTAAGGCCCAGACCGTATACTGACAGTGTTTGGCACCACTTTCGACCAAGGAGCACCTGTTGGATTACATCTCCCGTCATATTGGCCCCGACCAGAGCGAGCAGCGGCAAATGCTGGACGCGCTGGGTTACGAGTCGCTGGACGCCCTGATCAGTGCGGCGGTGCCGAAGGGCATCCTCGCTGACGGGCCGCTGCAGCTGCCGCAGGCGCTCACGGAGTACGAGGCGCAGGACCGCCTGCGCGAGATCGCAAGCCAGAACACCGTGCTCAAGGCCTTCTACGGCCAGGGCTACAACTCCACGCTCACCCCGCCAGTGATCCGCCGCGGCGTGATCGAGGACGCCGGTTGGTACACCGCCTACACCCCGTACCAGCCGGAAATCTCCCAGGGCCGCCTGGAGGCGCTGCTCAACTTCCAGACCATGGTGCAGGACCTCACCGGCCTGGACATTGCCAACGCTTCGCTGCTGGACGAGGCCTCCGCCGCCGCCGAGGCCGTCGGCCTCATGTCGCGCGCGGTGCGCAAGGGACGCAGGGTGCTTCTCGACGCCCGCCTGCACCCCCAGGTCATCACCGTCGCCAGCGAGCGCGCCCGCGCCATCGACCTTGAGGTCGAGGTCGCGGACCTGTCGCAGGGGGTCGTCGGCGAAGACCTCGTCGGCGCCGTGCTGGCCTACCCGGGCACCGAGGGCGACATCGCGGACCCGCGCCCGGTCATCGAGGCGATCCACGAGCGCGGCGGCCTGGTCACCGTCGACGCCGACATCCTCGCCCTGACCGTCCTGGAGTCGCCGGGCGAGCTCGGCGCGGACATCGCGATCGGCTCCTCTCAGCGCTTCGGCGTCCCGCTGTTCTACGGTGGCCCGCACGCTGCCTTCATGGCGGTGCCGGAGAAGCTCAAGCGCCAGCTGCCGGGCCGCCTGGTCGGCGTGTCCAAGGACGCCGAGGGCTTCCCCGCCTACCGCCTCGCACTGCAGACGCGCGAGCAGCACATCCGCCGCGAGCGCGCCACCTCCAACATTTGCACCGCCCAGGCGCTGCTCGCCGTAGCGGCCTCCATGTACGCCGTCTACCACGGGCCTAAAGGCCTGACCGAGATCGCGCGCACCGTCCACGACTTCGCCGCGAGATTCGCTGCGGGTGTGGAGGCCGCCGGCGCGCGCGTCAAGCACGCGCACTTCTTCGACACGGTGGCGGTTGAGGTTGGGGACGCGCAGGGGGTCGTCGATAAGCTTGCGCAGGCTGGTTACCTTGTGCGCGCCATCAATGCGACCACCGTGGGCGTGTCCTTCGGCGAGGACACCTCCGAGGCCGACCTCGCCGCACTCCTCGACGCCTTCGGCGCCACCGCGCCCGAGGACGCCGAAGCGCGCCTGCCCGAGGCGCTGGAGCGCCGCACGGAGTTCCTCACCCACGAGACGTTCAACGCGATCCACTCCGAGACCCAAATGATGCGCTACATCCGCACCCTTGGCGACAAGGACCTCGCGCTGGACCGCACGATGATCCCCCTCGGCTCCTGCACGATGAAGCTCAACCCCACCGCGGGCCTCGAGACCATCACCTGGCCCGAGTTCGCCAACGTGCACCCCTTCACCCCGGCCGAATACACCAAGGGCTGGGCCACGCTTATCGACGACCTGCGCACCTGGCTCATCAGCATCACCGGCTACGCCGAGGTCTCCCTGCAGCCCAACTCGGGCGCGACCGGTGAGCTCGCAGGCCTGCTCGCGATCCGCCGCTACCACGTGGCCAACGGCGACACCGAGCGCGACATTTGCCTGATCCCGGCGTCGGCACACGGGACGAACGCGGCGTCGGCAAGCTTGGCCAACCTGCGAGTCGTGGTGATCAAGACCGCCGACGACGGTTCGATCGACCTGAACGACCTCGACGCGCAGCTGGAGAAGCACGGCGAGCACGTCGCCGCCATCATGCTCACTTACCCGTCCACCCACGGTGTGTACGAGGACACCGTGCGCACCGTGGCCGACAAGGTCCACGCGGCCGGCGGCCAGGTATACATCGACGGCGCGAACATGAACGCGCTGACCGGCATCGCGCGCCCCGGCGACTTCGGCGGCGACGTGAGCCACCTCAACCTGCACAAGACCTTCACCATCCCGCACGGCGGCGGCGGCCCGGGCGTGGGCCCGATCGGCGTGGGCGAGCACCTCATTCCGTTCCTACCGGGCGACGCAAACGTCTCGCTCGAGCAGGCCTCGGCGCCTGTGCCTGGCGACGCCGGCGTCCCCGTCGCCGCGAGCCTCTACGGCTCCGCGGGCGTGCTGCAGATCTCGTGGGCCTACATCGCCATGAGCGGCGCGGACGGGCTGAAGGCCGCGACCCAGCACGCGGTGCTCGGCGCGAACTACCTGGCGCACCAGCTCAACGAATACTTCCCGGTGCTCTACACCGGCGACAACGGCATGGTGGGCCACGAGTGCATCCTGGATCTGCGCGAGCTGACCGACAAGTCCGGCGTGACCGCCGCGGACGTGGCGAAACGCCTGGTGGATTACGGCTTCCACGCGCCGACGCTGTCTTTCCCGGTCGCTGGCACCCTCATGGTCGAGCCGACCGAGTCCGAGGACCTGGCCGAGCTGGACCGCTTCGTCGAGGCGATGCGCTCCATCCACGGCGAGATCCAGGAAATCATCGACGGCCGCGTCGCCTACGAATCCTCCGTGCTGCACCACGCGCCGTTTACCGCCCACTCCGTGGTGCGCTCCGACTGGCCGTACGAGTTCAGCCGCGAGCAGGCGGCCTACCCGGTCGACCGGCTCGTGCACGCGAAGTACTTCCCGCCGGTGCGCCGCATCGACGAGGCGTACGGCGACCGCAACCTCGTCTGTGCATGCCCGCCGCCGGAAGCCTTTGGCATCAACACCGGCGAATAGTCCCCTCCCACTGAAAGCGAGAACCCTCATGGCTACCTCTCCCCTGCACGCGGCCCACGAGAAGCTGGGCGCCACGTTTACCGATTTCGGCGGCTGGAACATGCCGCTGAAGTACGGCAACGAGCTCGACGAGCACCGCGCGGTTCGCAGCGCCGTCGGCATCTTCGACCTCTCCCACATGGGCGAGATCGACGTCAAGGGCCCCGACGCCGCCGCGTTTTTGGACTACGCCCTGATTTCCAACATGTCCATCCTCAAGGTGGGCAAGGCGAAGTACTCCATGATCGTCGCCGAGGACGGCGGCATCCTGGACGACCTGATCACCTACAAGATGGCCGACGATCACTTCATGGTCGTGCCCAACGCCGCCAACACCGCCACCGTGTGGGCCGCCTTTGAGGCCCGCAAGGGTGACTTCGACGTTGAGCTGCGCAACGACTCCGAGGCCGTGGCGCTCGTCGCAGTCCAGGGCCCGAATGCGCTCAAGGTCCTCGAGCCTTTGCTAAGCGACGACGCCGACACCCTCGCCTACTACTCCGGCGCCTGGATGACCCTGCACCCGGCAGGCGGCGGGTCCGTCGAGGTGTTCGTCGCCCGCACCGGCTACACCGGCGAGGACGGCTTCGAGCTGTTCTGCGCCAACGCAGACGCCCAAGCGGTGTGGGACGCCGTGATCGGTTCCGGCACCCCGTGCGGGCTCGCCTCGCGCGACTCGCTGCGCCTCGAAGCGTCGATGCCGCTCTACGGCCACGAACTCACCACCAACATCACCCCGGTCGAGGCCGGGATGGGCCGCGCCTTTGCCAAGAAGGAAGCGGACTTTGTGGGCAAGGACGCGCTGACCGGCCGCGAGCCGTCTGTAGTCATCGCCGGTCTGACCTCCGAGCAGCGCCGCGCCGCGCGCGAGGGCGCGGAGGTGTTCCTGCCGGGCGCGGAGGACCGCATCGGTGTGGTCACCTCCGGCCAGCCTTCGCCGACGCTGGGCTACCCTGTTGCTCTGGCGCACATCGCGCCCGAGCACGCAGCGGTTGGCACGGCTGTGGAAATTGACATCCGTGGACGTCGCTATCCGTTTACTATCGTAGAGACCCCGTTTTACTCCCGAAAGGACGCCTAACATGGCACTGCAGAAGGACTTCTACTACTCCGAGGACCACGAGTGGATCAACGCCACCCCGGACACCGCCGTCGGCGCCACCGTGCGCGTGGGTATTACCAACGTGGCCGCTGATCGCCTGGGCGAGATCGTCTTCGCCGAGCTGCCGCAGGTGGGCGACACCGTCACCGCCGGCGAGCACTGCGGCGAGGTCGAGTCCACCAAGTCCGTCTCCGACCTGTTCTCCCCGGTCACCGGCACCGTGACCGCCGTCAACGAGGACATCGACGGCGCGTACGAGGCCATCAACAATGACCCGTACGGCGACGGCTGGCTCTTCGAGGTCGAGGTCGAGTCCGTCGGCGAGCTCATGACCGCCGACGAGTACGCCGCAGAGAACGGCGTCGAGGGCTAAACAGGGCTCAGCAGGGCTAAACACCCACCACTTCACGCGGGGCTAGAATGCAAAAGCATGACTGCCCCGCGTGACCCATTTTTCCCAGCCGACAAATCCATCCGCGCCGACGCCGCCACCCCGCTCGAGGTGCGCGACCTCGGCGTCGTGCCGTACCAGGAGGCGTGGGACCTGCAGGCGGAGCTCGCGGCGAAGCGCGCCGCGGGCGAGGTCGGCGACACCGTGCTCGTCCTCGAGCACCCCTCCACATTCACTGCGGGCAAGCGCACGCAGCCCGAGGACATGCCCGACGCCGACTACCCCGTCCCCGTGGTCAACGTGGACCGCGGCGGGCGCATCACGTGGCACGGCGAAGGCCAGCTGGTGGTCTACCCCATCATCAAACTCGCCGAGCCCGTCGACGTGGTCGACTACGTCCGCCGCCTGGAAGAGGCGCTCATTGAGACGGTCCGCGAGGCGGGCGTGACCACCGCCGGGCGCATCGACGGGCGCTCCGGCGTCTGGGTCCCCCACACCACGCGCGCCGCCGACCAGGCCGCCCCGACGCGCGACCGCAAGATCGCGGCCCTGGGAATTCGCATCACCCGCAGCGTCACCATGCACGGGCTGAGCCTCAATTGTGACAACACGCTCGCCCACTACGCGCACATCGTCGCCTGCGGCATTGACGACGCCGACGTGACCACCATGAGTCTGGAGTTGGGAAGGGACACGCGGGCGTCGGCAATCGCCCCAAGGCTCCTCCACCACCTCGACCGCGCGCTGTCCGGCGAGCTCACGGTGGCAAACCACACCTTCGCTTCGGCGCCCGACCCCACGAAGGGGCTGAAGAAGCGACCGCGGTAACGCAGTTCTTGACACGTCCGTTAACGTAGGGGGCGTGACTGTAGCACCAGAAGGCAGAAAGCTCCTCCGTATTGAAAAGCGCAACGCGGAGACTCCGATCGAGTCGAAACCGCGCTGGATCCGCAACCAGGTCAAAACGGGACCTGAGTACGAGGACATGAAACAAAAGGTCAAGGGCGCGGGCTTGCACACCGTGTGCCAGGAGGCCGGCTGCCCCAACATTCACGAATGCTGGGAATCCCGCGAGGCGACCTTCCTCATCGGCGGCTCCCGCTGCTCCCGCCGCTGCGATTTCTGCGACATCGCCTCCGGCAAGCCCGACCCGCTGGACCGCGACGAGCCGCGCCGCGTGGCCGAAGAGGTCCGCGGCATGAACCTCAACTACTCCACCATCACCGGCGTGACCCGCGACGACCTTGAGGACGAAGGCGCGTGGCTCTACGCCGAGGTCGTGCGCAAGATCCACGAGCTCAACCCGCACACCGGTGTGGAGAACCTCACCCCGGACTTCTCCGGCAAGCCGGACCTGCTCCAGGAGGTCTTCGAGGCCCGCCCCGAGGTCTTCGCGCACAACGTGGAGACCGTGCCGCGCATCTTCAAGCGCATCCGCCCGGCGTTCCGCTACGACCGTTCGCTGGACGTGATCCGCCAGGCGCGCGACTTCGGGCTGATCACCAAGTCCAACCTCATCCTCGGCATGGGCGAGACCCGCGAGGAGATCCTCGAGGCGTTGGCAGATCTGCAGGACGCCGGCACCGACATCATCACCATCACCCAGTACCTGCGTCCCGGCCCGACGTACCACCCGATCGACCGGTGGGTGAAGCCGGAGGAGTTCATCGAATACCGCGACGCCGCCTACGACATGGGCTTCGCCGCCGTCATGTCCGGCCCGCTCGTGCGTTCCTCCTACCGCGCCGGCAAGCTCTACGTCCAGGCGATGGAGCACCACGGCCGCGAGCTGCCCGAGAACCTCAAGCACCTCAAGGAGACCTCGCAGGGCGAAACGACGCAGGAGGCATCGACCCTGCTGAAGAAGTACGGCCCGTCGCAGGACCACCCCGTGGTCACTCGCTAAGCACTGCTTCACGCCCGCCTCAGCGGCGGGCGTTTCTTTTTGCTTGCCCGGGGCGTGCCATTAACATTGGCGACATGGCGAAGCAGGATGACAAGGCCGCAGCGAAGGCCGCGAAGAAGGAAGAGCGCGCCGCGAAGCGCGCGAAGAGCAAGCAGACGCGCAGCCAGGTGTGGCAGGCGTTCAAGATGCAAAAGGAGCGCGACAAGGCGCTCATCCCCATCATGCTGGGTTCGGTGCTCGGCGTGGGCCTGCTGTTCTTCCTCATCGGTCTGCTCTGGGGCGGGGAGTGGTTCATGCTGGTCATCGGCCTGCTGCTTGGTGCTGTGTTGGCGATGTGGCTGTTCTCCCGCCGCCTGGAGAAGTCCATGTACGATGAGGTCGGCGACACCCCGGGTGCCGCAGGCTGGACCCTGGAAAACATGCGCAACACTATGGGCATCGTCTGGCTGACCAAGAACGGCGTCCAGGCCAACACCCACATGGACACCATCCACCGCGTCGTGGGCAACCCCGGCGTCGTGCTGGTTGGAGAGGGCAATCCGAACCGCCTCAAGCCGATGATGGCGAAGGAACACAAGCGCGTCGACCGCCTCCTGGCCGGCGTGCCGATCCACGAGGTCTACGCCGGCGACGGCGAGGACCAGGTTCCCGTTCGTGACCTGCAGAAGCACCTGCTGAAGTTGCCGAAAAACTACAAGAAGGACGAGGTCTACTCCCTCAACGCCAAGCTCGAGGCGATGGACACCCGCAAAGGCCCCGGCCAGGTCGCCGGCATGCCGGGCGGCCCAATGCCGCGTCAGGCACAGAACATGGCGGGCATGAACCGCCGCATGCGCCGCATGCAGCAGCGCAAGGGTAAGTAGAGCGACCGGGCGGCTACCGGAGACGACGATGCGAATCGACCACACGCACCACGGCAGCGACGAGCACTTCGGCATGGGCGTAGAAGCCAGCACGGCGCTGCGCTTCGGCTCAATGCTGCTCACCTCCGGCGCGCCCGCCTACCGAGTCATCCGCGCCGTGAAGCGGTGCGCCCGCGCGCTCGGCTTCGACCACGCGGACGTCATCGTCGGGCTCGACACGCTCACCTGCACGTTCCACCGCGGCGAGCGGTTCCGCACCCTCGCCGCCGTGCTCCCGGTGCCCGGCGTGAACGCCTCGCGCATTGAGGCGCTGGAAAACTTTAGCCGCCACGAGCTGCACCACTACGCCACCGCCGAGGAAGTCAACGCGCTTCTCGACGACATCGAGCACATCCACACCCCTCGCTGGAGCCCCCTCGTGGCGTCGCTCGCCGCGGGCCTGGCGTGCGGCGGATTCGCGATCCTCAACCGCTTCTCCCTGCTCACCGCAGTGCTGGTGGTGATCGCTGCGGGCGTCGGCCAGTTCGTGCGCCAACGCCTGGCGCACAAGCGATTCCTCCAGCTCGGCGTGGTGATGATCGCCGGCGCCGTCTCCACCATCCTCTTCCTGCTGTTGTCGCTCCTCGTGCCGGGCGCGGACACGCAGCTCTCCGCCGGTTTCGTCGCCGCGATCCTCTACCTCATCCCCGGCTTCCCGCTGTTCGTGGCGCTCAATGACCTGTCGCGCTTCGACTTCAGCGCCGGCATCCCCCGGCTGTTCTACGCGCTCGAAGTGATCGTGGCCATGATGCTCACCGTCGCCGTGATCGCCATGATCACCAATGCTCCCCCGCCGCCGCACATCGCCGCGGAGCCGGAGCTCGGGTTCTACCTCGCCGCAGCCGTCGCCAGCTTCTTCAGTATCGGCGGCTTTGCCATCATCTTCAACGCCTCACGGCGCATGGCGCTCCTCGCCGCGACGCTCGGCACGGTCGCTAACATCCTGCGACTCGTCCTCCTCCACGCCGACATGCGGTACTTCCTCGCGTGCTTCCTCGGCACGCTCACCATCGGCATTCTCGGCCGCTGGCTCGGCCAGCACTTCCACGTCCCGCGCTCCACGGTCACCATCCCCGCGACCGTCGTGATGATCCCCGGCACCACGATCTACGCCGCGATGCAGGAGCTGACCAGCGGCGACGTCACCGGCGGCATCAGCGCCACCACCGAGGTCGTCCTCGCGGTGCTCTTCCTCTCCGGCGGGCTTACCGTCGCCCGCCTCATCACGGACCGCAATTGGGCGTTCCAGCACCACATCGACTTCCGCGAAAACCTCGGCGGCACGCCGGGCTAGTCGCTTATCGACGCCCCCCACTTCCCCCTTCTCAGCCGCGGATCACCGTCGTGTTCGTCGCCCGGTCGTGCATACCGCGGCCGTCCGCGTCCACGATCGCGGCCGGGAATACGAACCCGGTCAGGACGGTGCGCAGCGCGGCGCGCCAGAGGCCGACGGGCTCGGTGGCGTCGACACGCGCGACGCCCATGCCCAGCATGGCCATCCCGGGCGTGCGGGCCATGAGCCATCCGGTGAGGATGCCCAGGACGATCCAGACGAGGTAAGTCAGTGTGGCGGTGTCTCCCAGCGCATCCGTGGTGGCGGTAATCAGCGTCGCGATCGCCCACGCGAGGACCCAGTCGATGAGGACGCCGCCCGCGCGCCGCATTACCGACGCCTGCGAGCCCGGCCCCTCCGCCGGCAGCCCCAACGTCTGCCCTGGGTACTCCGGTGTGCCGCCGAACTGGTTCGGCATTTCCGGGCCTTCGCGCCAACTCTTCGATCCTGCCATGGTGACCAAGCCTAGCCGCGCCGCGCGAGCCACGAAAATGGGCGGGGTCCACGACCGCGGCGGGGCATTCGACTAAACTTGGTGTGGTTCACATTGTCGCCGTAAGGAGATAGCACGTGTCTTTCGAAAATATCGAGGACGTAACAAAATTCATCAAAGACGAGGAAGTCGAATTCGTCGACGTCAGGTTCACCGACGTTCCCGGCCGCGAACACCACTTCTCCATCCCGGCGTCCATGTTTGATGAGGATGTCATGGAAGAGGGCCTCGCATTCGACGGCTCCTCCATCCGCGGCTTCACCACCATTGAAGAGTCGGACATGACGCTCATGCCGGACCTGGCCACCGCGAAGCTTGACCAGTTCCGCGAGGCGAAGACCCTGAACGTGAAGTTCTTTGTCAACGACCCGTTCACCCACGAGGCCTTCTCGCGTGACCCGCGTAACGTGGCGCGCAAGGCGGAGGACTACCTGGCGTCGACAGGCATTGCGGACACCTGCAGCTTCGGTGCCGAGGCCGAGTTCTACCTCTTCGACTCCATCCGCTACGAGGCCGAGGGCCACCGCGCGTTCTACGAGATCGACGCGGAAGAGGGCTGGTGGAACCGCGGCAAGGAATCCGACGCCGACGGCAACCCGAACCTGGGCTACAAGAACCGCTACAAGGGCGGCTACTTCCCGGTCCCGCCGTACGACAAGACCGTCGACGTGCGCGACGCGATGGTCCGCAACCTCGACCAGGCCGGCTTCCACATCGAGCGTTTCCACCGCGAGGTGGGCAACGGCGGCCAGCAGGAGATCAACTACCGCTTCAACACCCTGCTGCACGCAGCCGATGACCTGCAAGACTTCAAGTACATTGTGAAGAACACGGCGACCCAGTTTGGCAAGACGGCGACGTTCATGCCGAAGCCGCTGGCCGGCGACAATGGTTCGGGCATGCACGCCCACCAGTCGCTGTGGAAGGACGGCGAGCCGCTGTTCTACGACGAGTCCGGCTACGGCGGCCTGTCCGACCTGGCACGCTGGTACATCGGGGGCATCCTCGAGCACGCCGGCGCCGTGCTCGCGTTTACCAACCCAACGCTGAACTCCTACCACCGCCTGGTCCCGGGCTTCGAGGCGCCGATCAACCTGGTGTACTCCCAGCGCAACCGCTCTGCCGCGATCCGCATCCCGATCACCGGCACCAACCCGAAGGCGAAGCGCATTGAGTTCCGCGCGCCGGACCCGTCGGGCAACCCCTACTTCGGCTTCGCCGCGATGATGATGGCGGGTATCGACGGCATCAAGAACCGCATCGAGCCGCACGCCCCGGTGGACAAGGACCTCTACGAGCTCCCGCCGGAGGAGGCGAAGGAGATCCCGCAGGCCCCGACCTCGCTCGAGGCCTCGCTCGCCGCCCTCGAGGCGGACCACGACTTCCTCACCGAAGGTGACGTCTTCACCGACGACCTGATCCAGACCTACCTCACGCTCAAGCGCGAGGACGAGATCGCGCCGGCCCAGCTGCGCCCGACGCCGCTCGAGTTCGAAATGTACTTCGACTGCTAGCTCGCGCGCGTAAGTCAAAACCCCGAGGGTGTTCCCTCGGGGTTTGCTTATGCCCGGATGCCTAGGTCGAAGTCGTCAACTCCGGAGAGGCTTCGCGGGTTAAGTCGTGTGGTGATGCCGATCCGATTCCAGGCGTTGATCGCCACGACCGCCATGAGCAGGTTTCTCGCGCCCTTCTCCCCGTGCAGGCGTTCAGCCCGCTCCCAGAGCTCGTCCGGCACGGACTCCTCCCCGTGGATTCGGGTCACGGCGTCGGTGAGCTCGAGCGCTGCGCACTCTTCGTCAGAGAATTGCTCCTTGTAGTCGGTCCAGCGCTCAGTGCTGCTGATCTTTTCTTCGCTCCAGCCGTCTTTCTTCGCGTCGCGCCGGTGCATGGCCAGGCAGTACACGCACTGGTTGAGCGCGGAAGCCCGCAGCTGCACCAGGTGCGAATAGCGTTTGTCCACACGTGCTCGGACGTACGTTTCCAGCCCGAGCATGGGCGCGTAGGCGACTTTCGGTATGGGCTTTCTCGTTGCGGACATGTGACAATGCTACACGGCCCGGACCAAAGTGGCCCGGGCCGCAAGCACATCGTTTCTAGTGCGTCGTGCTTTAGCCTTCCTGCGGCTCGATGGTGGTAGCCTTCGCCTCCACAAACTCAATGCCGTGGCCCTGGCTGCCCAGGGCAATGGTCTCTCGGTCGATGAGGTAGACCGCCGGGTTGGCCTGCAGAATCGTCTTCAGGTCCTTGGCGGCAGCCTCTGCCGCCGGGTCGCACAGCGCCTGGGTCTGTGCAAGATCGCCGACGTGCAGCTTGCCCTGCTCATCGAAGTGATAGGTCCCGTTGCCTGAGTTGCATCCGTCGCCGTAGGAGAAGGTGCCATCCGGGCTGAATTCGATGGTCACGTTCTCGTTGGCCTTCGCCTGCAGCGGGCGCTCGACGGAAGAAGCCCACAGGTGCTCGGGAGCCTGCTGCGCGTACTCGGGCAGCGCGGTGATCAGGCCGCCCTGCTCGGCCGGAGCACCCGGCTGCTGAGCGCTGGAGCCCGGCAGCTGCGGTGCGCCGCCGAGCAGGGTAGAGCTCAACCCGACTGCGGTCTCGACGATCGCAGGGTCAGACGACAGGCCCTGCGGCAGCTCCTGTGCGTGGGCGGTGCCGGTAGCGCCACCCATCAGGGCGACGGCAATGGTTGCGGTGGACAGTTTCTTCATGATCTTGGAAACCATGTCCCTCAACCTACCGAGCAAAACCGCCAAATCAACCACCTTGAGGGAACTAGAACGGTATCTCCAGGGCGCTCCTAAACGCGGCGGTCGAAGCTGAGAGTCACATGAAAATTAACGCGAACAGTTGACAATCCGTTGTGTTTATACAACACTCTGAGTCATGTCCCCAAAGAAAAGACCTGTGGATCCGATCTTCAACCGTATCCGCGTGCTGCGCACCGAACGGGACATGTCGCGTGGACAGCTCGCGGAAGCGGTTGAAGTCAATCCACAAACCATCGGAGCGCTCGAGCGCGGCGACCACTACCCCAGCCTCGACCTCGCATTCAAAATCTGCGACGTCTTCGGGCTGCCTGTGGAAGCCGTGTTCTCCCGTACCGAGTTCACGCCAATGTCAACCGAGATCTACCGCACACCCTAAAACCCCGAAAGGACTCCCCATGGCACCGAAAGATGTTCACGCGATCGTCGTGAAGCGAAAGCGACTCACTCTGGCCACCGACGTCGGAATCGCGATCGTACTGCTCGCTGCGGTCCTCCAACTTTTCAACCCCACCGTGTCCACTGCGCTGTGGCTCGGCGGGGGTGCGCTCGCCGCGGTCGGAATCTTGCTGCTTCGCAAGTCCATCGGCGGGGCCGACATGCCGCGCGCCGAGCTCGACGAGTACGAGACCCAGCGGCACATCGAGGCACGCGACGAGGGACTAAGCTGGTCCATCTTCTCCTCGACCGCCATGTTTGTCCTAGCAGGATTCTTGGCGCTCGCGACGCGCCTCGGATTCGAACCGTCGAACGTTGACGTGGCGCTGTTCTTTGCCAAACTACTCTTCTGCCAGATGCTCTGGATCCCGTTCGTGGTGGCGCGCTCGCTGGCGGGCAAGATCAACCGCGACGCGCTCATCGCCGCCGAGTAACTACTGCGCGGCGGCCTTGGTGAACTCGATCGCCTTCGCCTGGCTCCCGAGCGCGACGCCACCGTTAACCTGGTACACGGCCGGGGTGGACTGCAGCACCGACTTCAGCGCGGCGGCGTTGTTCATCGTCGCGGAATCGCACATGACGCGGGTCTCCGAAAGGCCGCTGACGTGCAGCGCGCCGGCGTCGTCGATGGTGTACAGGCCGTTGCCGGAGTTGCAGCCGTCGCTGTAGGTGAGCGTGCCGTCGGCGCGCAGCTCCACGGTCATCGCCTGGCTCTGCTTCGCCTCAAGCAGCCCGGTCACCGCGCGCTGCGCCTGCGACTTGGGCAGCGGCTGCGCGTCGGCGGGCAGGGTGGTCACGACGGAAGACTGTGACGCGCGCTGCTCCGCCGCCTTCCCGCTCGCGCCGCCAAGTACGGTGGCGTTGAGCTCGCCAAGGCGGTCGGTATCGACGTAGTCGGTCGCGTCCAGGCTTGCGACGCTCGGCACAGACGACAGGTCCTGCGCCCCCGCCGTACCGACGCCGCTGAGCGCCAGCGCGCCGATCGCCGCCGCGGCAGCCGTCTTGGTGGTCAATTTCCGTACGATCTGGTTAGCCATGCGGACCAACGTACCGGCGCCCCGGCGCGATCTCCCGCGAAACGAACACGTCTTATGAAAGCGTTACAGAACTGCCACCGCACACCAAGGTCGAGTGTGTGGTGTCCTTTGCTACGCTTGAGGGACTTTTACGCTACGTCGATAAGGAGCCCCCATGCCGTTCCGTTTCCGCCGCTCCAAGAAGTTCGGGCCGTTCCGATTCACCCTGTCCGGCTCCGGCCTCTCCGCGTCCGTCGGCTCCGGGCCGTTCCGCTACACGTTCAACTCCAACGGCGGCCGCACGCGCACGATGCGCACCGGTATTCCGGGCTTGCGCTACGAGGAGCGCGACACCCCGAACCAGGTGCGCAGGAAGAAGCGCGCGAAGCAGCAGCGCAAGCAGGTTGGCAAGGAGCAGGCTAGCTTCGACGAGATTTCGCAGCAGTACCGCTAGCCACCAGCCACCAAATCGCGGCGGTGGCAAGCACGGTCGCGCCTATCGACGCCACCGCATCCCCCACCGTCGCCTCAGCCAAGCCCGCAACGGGCACGTGGAAGGGATCCGGTAGGATCGCGAGCGTGTTCGCCACGGCGTGCACTGCCAACGACGCCTCCAGCCCGCCCGTTGCCCACGTGAGGAACGCGCCGCAGAGCGCGAACGTCGCGACGCTGAGCTGGCCTCGCCAGCCGTAGTCGTGGACGGAGACGAACATCAACGCGGGGACGAGGTAGGCCACCCACGGCGAGCGGGTCCACTGCCCTACTGCCTGCACCAGCGAGCCGCGAAACACCAGCTCTTCCGACAGCGCCTGCAGCGGGATGAGCGCGACGAGGATGCACAACGCACCGAAGTTCTCTGCGGTGAACGCACCGTCCGCGGGTTCGCTCCGCCACAGCAAGTACCCTAGCTCCGCACCGAACGCGACGAGCGCCGGCACCAGCGCGATGCCAAAGATGCGCCACCGGAAGCGGCGCTCCACCGACCACAGCGCGGACGGGCGCCGGCCCCGCAACCACGCGGCGATGAACGCCGCAGGGATCGTCGCGGCCTCTATTGACCCCGCCGCGAGCGCGAGCCAAGGCGTGTCCACGAACTCGAACTCGCCCATCGCTTTGACCGACGGGGCGAAGAACTGATCCGCCGCGCTGAAGAGCGCGAGCATCGCGGCGAAGATGCCGAAGAAGAGTACGAGGACGACGACGAACTCGAGAAGCGGACGCCACCAGGCAACGCGCGGCGCCCCGTCGCGGCCGAGCATATGATAGGAACCCATAACTTCATGATACGCCGCTGGGGTGGGGTAACGTGGCGTCGTGAAGCAATAGGGATTACCATAAGCCCGTGACTGACAAATTTCGCCAACTCCCGCCCCCGGGCCCCGCGTGGGGCGGGAGCCTCATGGGCACCTCGATCGTCGCGCGCCTGCTCGTCGAGGAAGACCTCCTTTTCCTCGCCGGCGTCTTCGCCGCCATCGCGTGCGTGATCCTGGTCGTGCTCACCGTAGGCTTTGCGCGCTACCGCCAGCCCAGCTTCGAGCGCACCACGATGGCCGAGTGGTCGATGTACTTTATCGGCATCCTCGCGCTCGGCGCCGCGCTGTCCGGGCTTACCGGCGACGGCGTGTACAGGCTCATCGGCTTCTGGATCGGCGGCCCAGTCACCGTCATCACCTGGGCGATCCAGCTCACGCGATTCGACGGCGAGCCCCGGTTCACCTGGGGCCTGCCGCTGGTCGGGCCGATGATTTCCGCGTCCGTCTCCGGCTGGCTCGCGCACGACTACGGCCCGCTCTACCGCGTGATGGGCACCGCCCTGTTTGTCATGTCGCTGCTTACCGCGGTGCCGACATTCGCCCGCGTCTACTGGGCCGCCTGGCACGGGCGCGTTGACTTCGAGGGCGCGAAGTCCGCCACCGCGTGGGTGCCACTCGGCGTGGTCGGGCAATCCACCACCGCGATGCAGATCCTCTTCCCAGGCACGGTCTCCATCTACTACGGCCTGGTCGCGCTGATCATCGCGATCCCGCTCGCGATCTACGCCATGATCACCTTCTACCCCAACGCCGCGCGCTGGGTGCCGTACTCGCCGGCGTGGTGGTCGTGCACCTTCCCGCCGGGCACCGTCAGCATGGGCGGACACCAGATGGCGATGGTCAGCGGGTCGCAGTGGCTGGACGCGATCGCACTGAGCATCCCGGTGCTGCTCGTCGCGCACTGGGCGCTGTGCTCGAGCCGGTTCGTCAGTTGGGTGGCGGAGGGGCGCACGAGCTAGGCGCGCACCGCGAGCACCGCGTAGGTGTAATCCAGCAGCGGGGTGGGCACGCCCGCGGCGGCGGCCTGCCGGCGGATCGCGCCGACCTGCGCGTCAAGCTCGCTCGGCAGTCCGTCCGCGATGTCGCGCTGCATCGAGCTCGTCGCGCCCGCGTATTGCTGGTCCGCAAACGCGAGGGTTTGCGAGACCGCGTCCGCCGGCAGCCGCACGCCAAGCCCGCGGGCTGCGGCCTCGACTTCTTTCATCAGGGCGCGGAGTTGGGGGCGCAAAGCGTCGCGAAGCACGCCCATCGGCACGTCGGCCACCGCGCCGAGCGCGCCCGTGGTGGTGACAAACATGGCTTTTGACCACACGTCCGTAAGCACGTTGCCCGGCGCGTACAGCTCGCCGCCGATCCCCGCCTCATCCAGCGCCGCGCGGAACTCCCGGGCAGTTTCGCTTATCGACGCCCCCGCTACCGGCCCAAAGCTCAACGCCAAAGGCCCGGGATTGAGCACGATCTCTGCCGGGCCGACGCGCGTGGCGTAGCAGCGGGCCACCCCGGCGAGGACCCGGTCGGCGCCGAAAATGCGTGCGGCGGTGTCGTGGACTTCGACCGAGTTCTGGGTCGTAACGACGGGCACGCCGCCAAGCTGCCGCGCGTCCGCGAGGTCCGCGAACGTCGGGTTATCCGGCAGCGCCTTCGTAGCGACAACCACGATGTCCGCCCCGCCCATCAGGTCCGCGGCCTCCCCTGCGTGCTCCGCCGCGTGGACCCGGACGGCGCGCGCCGGCTCGTCGCCGCGGCTGAGCAGCACGCCGCGCTGCCTGAGCGCCGCGAGCGTCTTCCCGCGCGCGACAAACGACACCTCGTGACCAGCCTCTGCGAGCACGCCGCCGAAGTACCCACCGATCGCGCCCGCACCAATGCACACCACCTTCATGGTGCACAGTCTATCCGCGCGCACGCCGCCGCGTGCGCCTTTACTCCGGTGGCGACGGACCCGCGTAGGTGGGTTCACCGGCCGGCGCGCCCTGGGCCGGCCCGCCGATCACTGCGCCGGTATCGGCGTAGGCCCGGCCGGTGAAGCGCGGCGCGGCGTACTTCGGACCGACCCACGCGATGCGCCCGTTGATGCGGGTCATGCGGCCGCGCTTCGGGTCGCCGTTGACGGCATTGTGGTGCGGGCACAGCCAGCACATGTTCGCCGGGGTGGTCTCTCCCCCGTGCGCGTACTCGGTGAGGTGGTGGGCCTGGCACTTGGAAATCGGCGCGTTGCAGTCGGGCCAGCAGCACGTCGGCGAGTCCACCTCCAGCGCGAGCCGCTGCACCCGGGATGCGAGGCGCATGCGGTGGGTGTTGATCGGGCCAAGGTGCTCCGCGGCGAGCGTGATGTAGCCGTCCGGCAGGATCCGGCGCTTGAGCAACTGGCTGGTGGTCATGCGGACCCCGGTGTTGGTGACGACGACCGGCTCGGTGTCGTCGCTGTCGTCAGTGCCGGCGAGCACGTGATCGATGTCCTTGTCGGTGACAATCGCGTGCACCGCCACCGGTGCCTGGACGATGCGCCGGTTGTTGACAATCCAGTCAATCGCATCGATAGGCTTGCCCCGCTCGTCGGGCGTCTCAAAAGTGGTGACCACGTCCTGCAGCCGGTTGGTAGGGCCGGTGAGCCGGATGATGAACTTGTCGTTTTTCATGTCGCGCTGGATCCGCACCCCGTCCTCGGGCACGCGCGGCGCGATGAAGTCCTTGCGCAGCCGGGCGGCTTTCTTCGCGATGGTGGCGGTATCCCCCTGCGCGGCGCACAGCTCGGCGGTGTATTCCCAACGCTTGGTCGGGTTGCTGATGCGGCGAGCGGTGCGCTCGATCAGCTCCAGCGTTTCAATGCAGTGACTGTTGGCTTCCGCCGCGGAGCGTGCTTCGGCCTGGTAGCGCGAGTGGTTGGTCGGCCGAAAGAACCGCCGCGCGAGCCGCACCAGCGTGTCCGCGTAGTCATCGGCCGCACCCATCCCCACAAGCGCGGGCGCGTCGAGCCCGGCCTCGTGGACGAGCCGGAGCGCGGCAATACCCCCAGCGCGGAAGGCCAAAAAGGCCCGTAGTTGTTCCTCCCCCATAGGCCCACAACCTAGCCCACCCCCACGCACCCCGCAACCGCAAGGTTGAGATCCACCGTGATCCCACCGACGCGCCCGCGGGACGTGAACTGCCACATCTGCGGTGCCGGGAACCCGAGCGGCCGCGGCCACGGCCCGAGGCGCGCGGGCTCGGTCACCGAGTTGTCGCCCCACTGCGCCAACCACAGCGCGCCGAACTCCGCCGGGTCGGCCAGGAGCATGTGCCGCCGCCAGTAGCGGGCGGTGGTGTAGATACCGGCGACGGGGACGTCGGCGGCGCGGAAGGCGGTGGCGGCGGCGCGGACGTCGGCAAGCGAAAGCCCCGCGGGTGACTCCACGTCGAGCCACATCGGCAGCCGCCTCCCACCCAACACGTCGAGGGCGGCGCCGACCTGCTCGGCGACGGTCGTGCCCTCCGACGGGCTGCGCAGGTAGTGGTAGGTGGACAGGGAGCAGTGGGACGAGTGGGCGTCGAGAAGCAATTGCTCAAAGCACGGGTCCTGGTAGGTGCCGTCGGTGGTGCGCAGGACCGCGAAGTCGAAGCCGGCGAAGTCGAGGCCGACCTGGTATTCGGAGCAGTCGACGCCGAGCCTCACCGCTTGGACAGCCCCATCCGCGGAGTGAACGACGCCGGGTGGCGGCGCTGGGCGGCTGCGTCCGCGATGGTCAGGCGCCACTTCGGGTCCGTGACGGGCATGCGCGAGATGGGGAACCAGCCGACCTCGGTCGACTCGTCGTCGCCCACCACCGGCTCCGCGGCGGGGTCGGCCGGCTCGAGGCGCAGCTGCACCGACATGTAGCTGGCCTGGTCGCCGTTGGCGTGCACGAGAGGGCCGACGGACCCCGCGCCAAGGATCGCGGCGGGCGTGGCCTCGATGCCGGTCTCCTCGCGCACCTCGCGCACCGCCGCGTCGTGCGGCTGCTCGCCCGGCTCTGCGATCCCGGTCACCGGGGTCCACTCGCCGTTGTCCGCGCGGCGCACGAGCAGCACGTCCGGCACCGCCCAGGCGGACTGGTCGGCGGAATCGCGCAGCACGATCGCGGCGACCGACGGCAGCCAGAGCGGGTCGTGGCCGATCTTCTCGCGGATCTGCACGATAAATTCCGGGATTGGCACGGCGTGTCCTTTCGTTCGTCGTTCGCGTGCCCACGAGTCTACGTCGGCTAGGATGAGCTGCGATGCACACCCTGAAGCGCCTCCCCAAAGCCGTATTTATCACCGTCTACGGCGCGGTGCTGATCGCGCTCGTGGTCATGATCGCGGCGCTGACCAGCTACCAGACCAACGCGCGCACCACGCAGACGACGCCGGCGCCGCCGGTTACCGCCTGGAACCCCGCGCCTGCCGACGCCCCCAACGTCGCCGCCAGCGTCCGCCCCAACGTCATCGCCGACGCGCAGGTAGGCGCCACGAAGACCGGTGTGATGCTGCGCGGTGACCTCACCCCCACCGCCATGGTGAGTACGGAGACTGCCGGCCACATCTCGCGCCTGCTCGAGCAGAACTGCCTGGACACGCTCACCCTCGAGACACCCGACAACATGCGCTTCGAGCTGCTGGGCTTTTGCTTCACGACGCTCCCGCCCCAGACCATCGCCGACCTCCTCCACTTCGGCGACGAGCACGGTGCCAACTCGGTCACGGTGACCAACAACCTGGAGCGCCAGGGGGGCGGCCAACTCGCGCAGCTGTACTGGCTCGACGCGACGCACGAGCAGGTGGAGGCGCTGCAGCCGGCATGGGAGGAGTTCGGCCTGCGCCCGTACCTGGACCGCGCGACTTTCGAGGCGTTCACGGACGACGAGCTCACCATCATGGAGGCGAATCCCTCGCGGCCGCACACCTACAAGCACGAACCGACCGGCGCGGCGCTGCGCGAGAAGTGGGGCATGCCGGAGCCTGGCGAATCCTGGTAGCTTCGCAGCGCTACCAGCGTTGCGTCTCCCACTGCGCGTCCGGCACGACCTGGTCGATCACGGTCATCATCTGCTCGACGTTTGAGTAGGACATGAGCTTGGGGTTCTCCATCCCCTCCCAGCAGTCCTCGCCGCTGCGGCCGGCCTCCGTGCCGGAGACGATACCGATGATTACGGCGCGGCCGTTGACGTGGGTGAACACCGGGCCGCCCGAGTCGCCGGCGGCGGCGCAGACTGCGGCGATGTCGCCGAAGGTTTCGCGGTCTTCGTCGTCACCCGCGTTCACGATCTGCACCCGCTGCGTGTCCTCGAACTCGCCGCAGGTGTAGCCGGTCGTGGCGCCGGTTTTGCAGACGTGCCCCACCGGCGGGACTTCGTCGGCGATGCCGGTGGGGATTGGGTCGCCAATCACGTCCATGTAGCGGTCCGGGTCGGTGATCTTGATAATGCCAACGTCGATGCCGTCGGAGGCGCTGGCGTCGTGAGCAAACAGCCCCGAGTAGACGAACTGGCCGACCTCGTGCGCGTAGTCGAAGGCGCGCGAGGCGTTCGTGGGCCACACGAGGTCGCCGGCGTGGCCGCAGTGCCCCGCGGTGACGGCGTAGTGCTGGCCCGCCGCGTCGCTGAAGCTGAACGCGACGGTGCACGACTGCGCCGTGAAGCTCTCGCCGGGCTGCGGCTGGTGGTCCGTCGTCTGGATGCGCGTGCCGGGCGCCCACAGCGCGAACGCTGGCACGCGGACCTGGTTGGCCTGGCCGTCAGACTCGGCGGCCTCCGTCTCCAGCGGGGTCTGCACCGCCTCGCGCGCCTGGCGCTCCTCGACGGAGCCGGTGGGCAGCTGCGAGGTGGTCAAGCCGAGCCACACCACGGAGGCGACGAACAGGGCGACCGCGACGATGCAGACCACCCAGCTCACGGTGCGTGCCGTGGTGCTGTGCGGGGCAGGTGCGGCGCGGTGCTGCGGCGCGGGCTCCGGGAACGTCCAGCGCTCGCCGTAGGTCGGCTGGTACTTCCTGGCGTGGTTGCCGGTCGATGAATCGTTTGGGTGGGTCACGCTACTCGGCGTCCGAGTGCTCCTCCTCGTCGTTTTCCGACTCAGCGTCGCCGGATGCCTGGATCTTCAGGTCGCGGATGAACTTCTCCGGGTCGAACTCGGTGAAGTAGTCGGGGCCGGCGAACTGTTCCTGTGCCATGGTGTGCTCCTTTTTCGTGCTGGGGCTTACTGCCCGAGGGTATCGACGATGAACTGCTTGACGCGCTCCGCGTCGTTGGGCAGGTCCGTGACGTGGCGGTCGGCGGCCAAGATGGAGGCGAAACGCTCCGGCACTTCCGGCTCGCGGCCGGTTGCCTCGACGATTGTGTCGGCGAACTTGACCGGCAGCGCGGTCTCCAGGACCACGATGCGAGTGTCGGTCTCACTGGCAAGGCCGCGGGCGACGTGGATGCCGTCGGCGGTGTGCGGGTCCACCATCACGCCGTGCTCCTCCCACGTCTGCTTGATCGTGGCGAGTCGGTCGGCATGGGTGGACGAGCCCGAGACGAAGCCGAAGTCGTTCCGGATGCGGTCCAGGACCTCCTGGCCGCCCAGATCGTCCAGGTCGAAGCCGCCCTCCTTCACCTTGGTGCCGAAGAGGCGCTTGGTGGCGGAGGCGTCGCGCTGGAGGGCGTCGAAAAGCATGCGCTCGAAATTGGAAGCCTTCGAGATGTCCATGGACGGCGAGGAGGTGGCCTGGGTTTCCGCCGAGGAACGCGGGCGGTAGTTGCCGGTGCGGAAAAACTCGTCGAGCACGTCGTTTTCGTTCGTGGCCACGATAAGGCGGTCGATGGGCAGGCCCATGCGCTTGACGACGTAGCCCGCGCACACGTCGCCAAAGTTGCCGGTCGGGACAGCGAACGAGAGGGCTTCGTCGTTCGACTCGGTCACGCGCAGGTAGGTCGAAATGTAGTAGACGGTCTGCGCGAGCAGGCGCGCCCAGTTGATGGAGTTCACCGCACCAATGGAGTACTTGGCCTTGAAGGCGGCGTCCGCGTTGACCTCCTTGACCACGTCCTGGCAGTCGTCGAAGACGCCGTCGAGGGCGATGTTGTGGATGTTCGGGTCGTCGAGCCCGAACATCTGCGCCTGCTGGAACGGGGTCATGCGGCCGGCTGGGGTGAGCATGAAGACGCGGATGTTGTCGCGGCCGCGCATCGCGTACTCGGCCGAGGAGCCGGTGTCGCCCGAGGTTGCGCCCAAGACGGCGAGCGCCTCGCCGCGGCGGGCCAGCTCGTACTCGAACAGCTCGCCGAGCAGCTGCATCGCCATGTCCTTGAACGCGGCGGTGGGGCCCTCGGACAGGTGGGCGATGGAGAGCGTTTCGTCCAGCTCCGTGACCGGCACGATGTCCGGGTGGGCGAACTTGGGAGTGCTGTAGGCCTTGGCGGTGAGTTCCTCGATCACCGCTGTCGGGATGTCGTCCACGAACAGCTTCACAACCTCGGCCGCGAGGGCTGCGTACCCCTCGGTGGCGAGGAGGTCACGCCAGCCGTCGAGAAGCGAAGGCTCCAGGCGCGGATACGTGGCCGGCATGAACAGGCCGCCGTCGGCGCTCAATCCCCCGAGCAGGATGTCGGTGAACTTGTGCGGTGAGGCGGTCGTATCGCGAGTTGAAATGTAATCCACGGGCGTCGAGTTTACGGGACCGGGTTGAGATTCGTAGATATTTTTGCGGCGCATCCGGCTGTGCAACGCGCACGAGTTCCCTCAAAGGTAATCTCAATTAAACATTACGGGCGTTAGGGTACTACCATTCATTGCCATGGCAAACAATCATCCACGCGAACAACTGACAACCAAAGCCCTCATCGTGTGGTTCGGCGCAGTCGCTGTGTATGCCGTAGCCATCCTCGGCCGCACCTCTTTCGGTGTGGCAAGCGTGGAAGCTATCGACAGATTCAACGTCGACGCATCACGAATCGCAGTGTTCACCGCAGTCCAGGTCGGCGTCTACGCCTTCGCGCAGATCCCCACCGGGCTGCTCATCGACAGGCTCGGCCCCCGCTTCATGCTCGTCGCCGGCGCCATCATCATGGCCGTGGGGCAGATCGTCCTCGGCCTGACCACGTCGTACGGCGTGGCCATCTTCGCCCGCGTCCTCATCGGCGCCGGCGACGCCACCGCGTTCCTGTCCGGCATGCGCATCCTGCCTTACTGGTTCCCGCCGCGGAAGACCCCGCTGTTCACCCAGCTCACCGCGGCGCTCGGCCAGCTCGGCCAGTTCCTCTCCGCGGTCCCCTTCCTCGCCCTGCTCACCGCCAAGGGCTGGACCGTCTCCTTCGTCTCCCTCGGCGCGCTCGGCCTGCTCATCGCGCTCCTCGCCGCGATCGCAGTCGCCGACACCCCGGAATGGGCCGAGATGACGCCCGGCCAGCGCCGCGAGATCAAGCAGCAGCGCCAGGACGATCGCACCCCGATGAGGGAGGTGCTCGGCGTGGTCCTTCGCTCCCCCATCGCCTGGGAGGCATTCTTCATCCATGGCTGGGTCATCTTCTGGATGTTCAGCTTCTGCCTCCTGTGGGGCCTGCCGCTCATGACGCTCGGCATGGGCCTTACCGAAAGCCAGGCCGGCACCGTGCTCATCCTGTTCACAGTGGTCAATATCGCCTCGGCGCCGTTCGTCGGCGCGGTCTCCGCCCGCATGGGCTCGAGCCGCGACCTCGGCGCCCTCATCCTCGGCGGCGTCACCCCGCTGGCGTGGATCATCTTCTTCCTGCCCAGCGAGCCGCGCAGCTACGCGGCCATCCTCACTATGGCCATCATCATGGGCCTGTGCGTGCCCACCTCGAACTTCGGCTTCGACGCCGTGCGCGAAAACCTGCCCACCAACATGGTCGCCACCGGCACCGGCCTGGGCAACATGGGCGGGTTCGTCGCGACCATGATCGGCGCGCAGACCGTCGGCGTGCTGCTCGACCACTCCTCGCACGGGCAGACCTACCAGTGGCACGACTTCCAGCTCGCCTGGATCGCCTTCTACGTCACGGCCGCGGTGTTGCTCATCGGCCTGCTCGTGTCGCGCCGCAAGGCACAGCGCCTCACCGCGGCACCGCACGTCAGGATCGTCAATGAGGCGCCCGCCGAGCGGCAGAAGCTGCAGCAGGCGTAGCCCCTACCGTCGGGGCGGCTCCTGGCGCCCGGTCAGGATGTCCACGACGGAGCGGATGGCGGCGTCGCCAAGCTGCGGCAGCTGCCCGCCCGTCGCCGGCGCGTGCTCGCCCCGCGTGGCGCCTCGCTCGGGGCGCACTTCGGGCTCAACCTCGAGCGACAGCGTCGTATCTTCAAGGTGCAGCGCGGCACGCTTATCGACGCCCGCCACACGCGCCCCCTCCACCAGCGCCACCAGGTCGGCGTAGGTCGCATCGGTCAGATCAATGGAAAAGTGAACAGCCATGCCCCCACTCTACGGGCGCGAGCGGGAGGCGGCGCTAATCAAACTCGCGGGTGGGCTTTTCTCCCCAGAACACCTCTTCAATCACCTGGTGAGCCCGGCGCGTAATGCGCAGGTAGTCCTCCAAGAACTGCTGCTGGTCGTCCGGGTCGTAGCCGGCTGAGCCCGCCACCTGCGCCAGGTGCGGACCCGGCGCGGGCAGCTGGTCGGTGCGCTTGCCCGCGACCAGCACGAGCGCGCTGCGGGCGCGCGTGGCCGTGAGCCACGCGGTCCGGAGGATCTCCGCCTTCGACGCGGCCAGCACCTCCGGGTCGTCTAACTCCGCGAGGAAGTCCAGCGCGTCCAAGGTGGACGTGGTGTGGAGCCCTTGGTGCTCGTGGGCGTGCATCATGGTGAGGAGCTGGACGGTCCATTCGACGTCGGCAAGCGCCCCGCGCCCCAGCTTGGTGTGGGTGGCGCGGTCGGCGCCGCGCGGGAGGCGCTCGTTGTCCACGCGAGCTTTGATGCGGCGGATCTCGCGGATGTCGGCCCTGCTCGCCCCGCCCTTGGGGTAGCGGAACTGGTCAATCATGTGCAGGAATTGCTCGCCGAGCGGCGCGTGGCCGGCCACTCCGGTGGCGCGCAGCAGCGCCTGCTTTTCCCATACCTCGCCCCACTCGCGGTAGTAGCGCTCGTAGGAGGCGATCGTGCGCGCGACGGCGCCGGAGCGCCCCTCGGGGCGCAGCCCCAGGTCCACCTCGAGCGGCGGGTCACCGGACGGCTTGGCCAGGCGTTTGCGCATCTGGTCCACGATGCGCGCCGCCCACGCGGTGGCGTCGGCCTCGGAGGTCTCCCCCACGGGCTCGGCAACCACCATGACGTCGGCGTCGGAGCCGTAGCCCAGCTCCGCGCCGCCGAGGCGGCCCATGCCGATGAAAGCGATGCGCGCCGGCTGCTCGGCCAGCTCCTGGTCCTGCAGGTCGGCGTAAATTTCAGATTCCAGCGCCGCCTGGAGCACCGCCTCCCACACGATGGTCAGCTCGGTGCACACCTGGCGCACCTCCATCAGGCCCAGCAGGTCCGCAGACGCGATGCGCGCCAGCTCCGCGCGGCGCAGGGAGCGCGCCACCGCGACGGCCTTGTCGGGGTTGCCCCGGTGCCGGTTGGCGGAGTTGATGATCGCCTTGTACACCTGGTCCGGCGCGGGCTCGAGCAGGCGCGGCCCGCTGGAGCCGTCGCCGAGCAGCTTGACCACGTCGGGGGCGGAGATGATGAGGTCGGAGGTGTACGGCGAGTTGCCCAGGATGTGCATGAGGCGCATGCCGACGACGCTTTCGTCGCGAAGCATGCGCAGAAACCAGCTGCGATCCAGCGCGGCGTCCGAGAGTTTGCGGTAGTTGAGCAAGCCCGCGCCCGGGTCGGCAGTGCCGGCGAGCCAGTGCATGAGCGTGGGCAGGAGGATCGCCTGCAGCTTCGCCTTGCGCGAGGTGCCCTTGACCAGCGCGTTGAGGTGGTCGTAGGCGCGGGCGGGGTGGCGGTAGCCCAGCGCGGCCAGCTGCGCCTTGACCGCGTCGGCGGAGAAGGTCGCCTCGCCGATGGACAGGTCTACGACGGCCTCCAGCAGCGGGCGGTAGAAGAGGCGCTCGTGCAGGTTGGACACCACCTGGCGCAGCTGCGACAGCGCCCGCTGCATCTCCTCGACCGCGGTGCGGCGCGCGGTGGCCTGAAACCCGGCGGCGCGGGCGAGCCAGCGCAGCCGCTTCTCGTCGTCCGCGTCGGGCAGCTGGTGGGTCCGCTTGAAGCGCTGCAGCTGCAGGCGGTGCTCCAGGAGTCGGAGGAACTCGTAGGCGCGGATGAGTTTGCTCGTGTCTTCGCGGCCGACGTAGCCGCCGTCGCGAAGCGATTCGAGCGCCGCGACCGTGTTGGGGTTGCGCAGGTCGGCGTCGATGCGCCCGTGCACAAGCTGCAGCAGCTGCACGGCGAACTCCACGTCGCGCAGGCCTCCCTCCCCCAGCTTCAGCTCGCGCTGCCGCAGCGACTCGGGCACGTTGGCCAGCACGCGCCGCCGCATCGCCTGCACGTCCTCCACGAAGGATTCGCGCTGGGAGGCCTCCCACACGAGCGGAGCAAGCTTATCCACATAGCACTGCCCCAACTCCAGCGACCCCGTCAGCGGCCGCGCCTTGAGCAGGGCCTGGAACTCCCACGTCTCGGCCCACCGCTTGTAGTACGCCACGTGGCTGTCCAGGGTGCGCACGAGCGCGCCGGCCTTGCCCTCGGGGCGCAGGTTGCCGTCCACCTCGAAGAAGCAGGCGGTGCCCAGCTGCATGAACTCGCTGGCGGTGCGGGTCGCCTTGGCGGTGGCGTCGTCGGCGACGAAGATGACGTCCACGTCGGAGATGTAGTTCAGCTCGCGGGCGCCGCACTTGCCCATGGCGACGACGGCGAGCCGTGTATCCGGTTCCTCGTCGCCGTAGACGTGGCGGACGGCGACGGCGAGGGCGGCGGTGAGGGCGGCGTCGGCAAGCGCGGTCAGCGTCTCGGTGGTGCGGGTGTAGCCGAGCGGTTCCGTCCCGCCGTGGCCTTTCACCGGGGCGAACGTGCCCGCCAGGTCCGCGGCGGCGACCCGCATCATGAGCGTGCGGTACGCGTCGCGCAGCGCCTCCTTCGCGGCGTGCTTGTCGTCGAAGCGCGCGCCGGCGCGGTACGTCGCCTCCGCGATCGGCGCGGCGTCCACGGCGGCGAGCATCGCCTCACGCATCTCCTCGGCGGTGGGCAACTCGCCCGCCAGCGCGCGCCACTGCCCCGGGTTGGCCACCAGGTGGTCCGCCAGCGCCGTCGAGCCGCCGAGCAGCGCGAAGAAGCGCGTGCAAAACGCCGGATCGGCCGCCAGCTGGTCGCGCACCTCGGCCCACTCGCCCGGCGCGTGCTCCTGCAGCGCCCCGGCGAAACGGTGCGTGTTGTTCAGGGCCAGGTCGGGGTCACCGGTGCCGGCGAGGGTCCAGAGCGAGGGGGCGTCGACAAGCGAAAGCTCCTCGATGTCCTCCGCGGCGCGCGGCGAGACGAGGCCGAGTTTTGCTGGGGTGGGAAGCGCCATATTAAAGGTCCATCCCGCTCTCCAACTCCCACGGGGTGACCTGGCAGGTGTAGTCGTGCCACTCGTCCCACTTGGCGCGCAGGAAGTACTCGAAGACCTGCTCGCCGAGCACCTCGGCCATGAACTCGGACTGCTCGAGGTAGCGCAGCGCCTGGTCGAGCGAGTTGGGCAGGTCGCGGTAGCCCATCGCGCGGCGCTCGCGGCGGGTGAGCGAGAAGACGTCGTCGCGGGCGGGCTCGTCCAGCTCGTAGCCCTGCTCGATCCCGCGCAGGCCGGCGGCCAGGACCGCCGCGTAGGCCAGGTAGGGGTTCGCGGCGGAGTCCAGCGAGCGGACCTCCACGCGGCGCGACTCCGCCTTGTGCAGCCGGTAGGTGGGCACGCGGACCATCGCGGAGCGGTTAGACACGCCCCAGGTCGCGGCGGTGGGCGCCTCGGAGCCGAACTGGAGGCGCTTGTAGGAATTGACGTACTGGTTGGTCAGGGCGGAGATCTCGTTGGCGTGCTCGATGATGCCGGCGATGAACTGGCGGCCGGTGCGCGACAGGCTGATCTCGTCGTCCGGGTCGTGGAAGGCGTTCTCGTCGCCCTCGAACAGGGAGAAGTGCGTGTGCATGGCGGAGCCGTCCATGTCCCGGAACGGCTTGGGCATAAACGTCGCGTGCACGCCGTTCGCTTCGGCGACCGTCTTTACGATGTAGCGGAACGTCACCACGTTGTCCGCCATGGTCAGCGCGTCGGTGTGGCGCAGGTCGATCTCCTGCTGGCCGGCGCTGGCCTCGTGGTGCGAAAACTCGGTGACGATGCCCATGTACTCCAGGGCGCTGATCGCCTGCCGGCGCAGCTTCGGCGCCTCGTTGCGCTTGGCCTGGTCGAAGTAGCCGCCCTTGTCGGCCGGCCGCGGATGCTCGCCCGGTTCGAAGGGCTTGACCACGTAGAACTCGATCTCGGGGCTGGCCAGGAACTCAAAGCCCATGTCGCGGGCGTTCTGGATCTGGCGGCGCAGCACCTGCCGCGGGTCCGCGTAGAGCGGATCGCCGTCCGGCATGGTGATGTCGCAGAACATGCGCGCGGTCTGCAGCCCGGAGTTCTCGTCGAACGGCAGCGCCTGGTACGTCGACGGGTCCGGCTTCAGCAGCGTGTCGGACTCGGAGATACGGGTGAAGCCCTCAATGGAGGAGCCATCAAACCCCGCGCCCTCGTCAAACGCGGATTCCAGCTCCGCGGGAGACATCATGACCGTCTTCAGCGAGCCGAAGATGTCGGTGAACCAGAGCCGCAGAAACGCGATGTCCTGCTGCTCTACCTTGCGCAGGACCTCTTCCTGTTGAGTGTTCATACGGCCCACTGTAGCCGGGCTAGACTCTATGCCAGCCGAAGTGAGGAGAGGAACGCATGCCACAACCACAGGAATTTCTGGAACTCGAGGTCAAGCTCGCCGTCGACGCCGAGACTAAGCCACCCAGGCTTTCGCTTATCGACGCCACACTGTCCCCCATCTCCACCACCACCCACGAACTTTCCGCCATCTACTTCGATACTGCGGACCTGCGCCTGACGCGCTCCAAGATCACCCTGCGCCGCCGCACCGGCGGCAAGGACGCAGGCTGGCACGTCAAGCTGCCCGGCGAGTCCGGCGGGCGCCGCGAGCTGCAACACCCGCTGTCGGACGGCACCGGTACGAACAGCGATGCCGACACCGTCCCCGAGCCGCTGCTGGACGCGGTGCGCGACGTTCTCGGCCCCGTCCACCCGCCGCTGAAGCCGATCGCGCGCGTGGACAACCGACGCGTGGAAACCGTGATCGGCGTGCGCTACCCGGACCCGGCCGACTCGCTCGCGGTGGCGGAGTTCTGCGACGACCACGTCTCCGCCGAGTCCTATCTGCCCGGCGGCACGGCCTCCGAGTGGCGCGAGTGGGAGCTTGAGCTCACCGACGCCATCGCCGGCACCCCCGCCGGCGAGCGCCTGCTCAGCCGCGCCACCGAGGCGATGCTGGCCGCGGGCGCCCGCCACTCGGACTCGCCGTCCAAGCTGGCCACGGCGCTTGGCGACAGCTTCAACAACGCGCCCTTGCCGTCCGCGGGCACCGGCGACGCGGCCGCCGACGCGGTGTACGCCTCCCTGCGCGACAAGCGCGACGCCATCCTGAGCTGGGAGCCGCGCGTGCGCGCCGACGAGTACGACTCGGTCCACCAGATGCGCGTGGCCACCCGCGAGCTGCGCTCCCTGCTGGAGACCTTCGACGGCGTCATCACCGCCGGCGACCTCGCCCACCTCGAGGCGGAGCTCAAGCACGCCGCGGCGGTCCTCGGCATGGCCCGCGACGCCGAGGTGGTCGAGCAGCGCTTCCACGACCTGCTGGCCAGCGACCAGTCCGACATGATCGACGTGATCACCGCCGCGCACATCAACCGCGACATGCGCGGCGTCTACGAGGAGGCCCACGCCGACATCGTCGACATGTTCGACTCGGAGCGCTTCACCGCTCTGCTCGGCGAGGTCGACGCGTTACTTCACGACGCCCACACGCCCCACCTCCCCGGTGAGGTTGATGAGGATGAGGGTGGCGCGGACAAGCAAGAGCCCGAGGAGCCCGCCGACGCGGTGCTCTACGCGCACCTGCGGGCGGCGTACAAGAAGCTGAAGAAGCGCAACGCGAAGGTGGAAAAGTACTACGGCGACACCTCCCTGCCACTGCTGCAGCGCGAGTCGTACGTGCACGACGTGCGCAAGACGGCGAAGAAGCTGCGCTACGCCGCGGTGGCCGCCAAGGACGCGGGCCTGAAGACGGGGCCGCTAGCCAAGGCGTGCAAGCGGCTGCAGACCATCCTCGGCGATTTCCAGGACGCGGTGACCGCGCGCGAGCACATCGAGCGCCTCGCCCGGGCGGCGCGCGACCGCGGCGAGGACACCTTCGCGTACGGCATCCTCTACCAGCGGGAACTGGAGATCGGGCGTGCGGCGCTCGAGGGCTACCCGAAGGCGATCAAGGACATCAAGAAGGCATTCAAGCAGGTGTAGAGCCGGGGGGCTCGCGTCCTAGTCCTCCCAGGCCTCGTCCTGGTCGTCTGCGACCTGGTTGCGCTGCGCCGCGGTCTCCAGGGCGCGCTCCGCCTCCTCGCGGGTGTCGTACGGTCCCATGCGGTTGTCCCAGGACGCAACCTTGCCCTGGGTGACCTCGCCGGTGGACGGGTTGAAGTAGAACTTTTCGTCTGCCATGATCGGCTCCTTCGTGTATTCCGGGGGTTCGCGGTGAGCCGCGAACGGTGGACATTTTGGCCCACCATACCCGCCAACGGCGGTTGGTAGTCTGGAGTTTCCTCGTATAAATCCCCCTTTGTGCAGAGTGGAGAACGCTTTATGTCTTTGTGGCCTGCCCCCGACGCCCAACCATCCGGCCTGGTGGAACGCGCTCGCGAGGAGCACGAACGGCGCGTGGGCGCGCAGCCGGCACACGTCGCCTCCGCCCCGGCGACGTGGATCCTCGCCGGGGAAAACGTGGACCACTTCGGCGGCGCCACGCTCATCGGGCTCGGCGGGCTGCGCGCCGCGGTGGCGGTAAGCCCGCGCGACGACCACAAGCTCCGCTTCGCGGCCTCCGCGCCGGGCTCGGAGCCGGTCCTGACCACCGCCCCGCTCGGCGACCCCAACGGCGCCGACCACCCCCTGGGCAAGCGGTGGGCCGGCCTGGTCCACCAGCTGATCCAGCGACAGGTGCTCTCGCGCGACACGGCGGGCCTGGACGTGACGGTCGTTTCCGACATCCCGCTCGGAGCCGGGCTTGGGGCGCTGTGGGCCGCGGACTCGGCCATGTGCCTCGCCCTCGCCGCCGGACACGGCGACATCAACGACGCGCCCTTCCGCGCCCGCCTCGCCGACATCGCCGCCCACGCGGTGGAGACGTACTCGTCGCTCAACGGCCTGCGCTCCCGCCACACCGCGGCCCTGCGCGCCACCGGCAACGGCATCGCCGTGATCGATTACGCGGACGGCTCGCTCACCGAGGCCCCGCACCCGACCCGCGAGGGCGTGCGCATCTTCTCCGTCGCGGAAGCGTTCGGTGAGGCGGACGCGGGCCAGGTGGAGGGCATCGCCACGCACCGCGCGTTCATCAGCGCGGCGTGCGCCAACTTCGGCGTCCACTCGCTGCGCAAGCTGCCCGACGCCATCGAGCGCGTCGTCGAATGGGTCCAGGCGCGCCACACCGTCGGCGACACCACCGCGCCGGCGCCGGAGACGGCGCGGGCGTGGGTTCACTTCTGCGAAGCGGAGACGCTGCGCAGCATGGCCATAGCCAGGGCGCTGCGCTCTCGCCACACCAATGACCTGTTCGCCCTGGTGAACTCGCCGACCGAACTGCGCGGACTCAATATCCCCGCCGAGCTCGTGGCCCTGTGTCGCGAGCGGGGCGCGCTCGCGGCACGGCCCGCGGCCACCGGCACCTCCAGGGCGGTGCTCGCGATCGTGCCGCGCCGGGACGCGGACGAATTCGCCCGCCGCATGGCCGAGCAGTTCGACGTCGTCGAGATCACGCCGGGCGCCACCGCGCGCCTCGAGGACGCCCCTGCGTCCTAGTCGGCAGACCTAGTCGGCGGGCCAGGCGAAGGAGACTTCGCGCTGGGTGGCGTCGGCAAGCACGAGCGAAAACTTCGTCTCCGTGCCCTCCCCCGGCGCGCCGACGGACGGAGCGAGCACCGGCGGGTCGGCGATGAAGATGCGGGCGCGGTCCTCCTCGTTGACCGTGAGCGTCACGCCCTCGAAGTTGTGGCCGACCCACGGCTCGAGCACAGTCGCCTCGGTCAGGTTCAGGCACGCCTTGTCCACGGTGTTGGCCAGCTGGGAGGTCCGCCCCATCGTCTTCATCACCCTTGGTGCGTCCTCGCGCACCCACTCCGGCACCTCTGTGCCCGCACAGATAGCCAGGCAGACCTCGGTGGCGTAGCGGTCGACCAGCCGTCGCAGCGGCGCGGTGACGTGACTGTAGTAGCCGCCGATGCCCGCGTGTACCTCCGGCTCCTTCTCCGACAGGTCCACGTAGCCCGCGCCGCGCAGCAGCTTCTGCGCCTCGCGCATCATGGCCATCCCGCGCGGGGTGTCCGCGTCGATCCCGGCGAGGAACTCGCCGATGTTGCCGCCGACCTCGTAGCCCAGGTTCGACGCCTCGCGCCGGAACTCGGCCTCCGCCTCACCGGTCGCTGGCCCGAGCGTGCGCAGGAACCCGACGCCAGCCTCCACCATCATCCTGCCCGCCACCATGCCGGTGAGCAGGGAGATCTCCGAGTTGTAGTCCATGACGGGGTGGCGCGGCTCGATGACTAGCTCGAAGGTCCCGCCCTCGCCGACCACGCGCACGCTGGGCAGCCGCAGGTTGATCGCCTCGCGCCGCAGCGAGCTGCGCTGCCGCAGCTGGCCGACCTCGGGGAGCAAGCGTATCGACGCGTGCGGCTCCCCCCGCGCGAAGTCCTCGTGCACCCCGTCGTAGTCCAGCCGGGCCACCGAGCGCACCAGGGCGCGCTCGACGTGAGCGCTGTCCACCTCGCCCTCCTGGTCCAGCTCGAACGTCCACAACACCGCCGGCCGGTCCACGTCCGGCAGCAGCGAGGCGGAACCCTCGCTCAGGCTCGGCGGGTGCAGGCGGGCCGGCTCGTCGGGAAGGTAGATGGTCTGGCCGCGCTGCAGCGACTCGTCCTTCACCGCCCCGCCCGGCTCCACAAAGGCGGCGACGTCCGCGATCGCGTACGTGACGGTGTAGCCGCCGCCTCCTCCTTCGCCGCGCTCGGCGATGTGCACCGCCTGGTCCAGGTCGCGGGAGCCGACTGGGTCGATGGTGACGAGGGGGATCGAGCGGGCGTCGATACGCTGCCCGGCGAACCGATCGGTGAGCTGCGTCGCTTCCTCGAGCACCTGCGGAGGGAAGTCGGTAGGGACGGAAAATTCGCTCGCGATAGCGCGAAAGTTCAGCGGCGCGGCATACAGTTTCATACCCCGCCATCGTGCCAGAGTCTGCGGGAGCGCGCAGTGCGAATGAGCCGGCCTATGAGCCGGATTCTGTGCCCCGGACGGGGCGGTGACCATCCATCTGGGCCACCCATCGCTGGGCGCCTCAAGCAGCTACCTTCGAACATGGGCGGGCAGCCTCATCGCGTCCGACGACCCCTGCGCACGCGCAGCGGTTCTTGCCTTGCTCCCGGTGGGGTTTACCTGGCCGCCGATGTCACCACCAGCGCCGGTGCGCTCTTACCGCACCCTTTCACCCTTACCCCGCGACAAGCGCGAGGCGGTCTACTTTCTGTTGCACTTTCCCGCGGATCACTCCGGGTTGCCGTTAGCAACCACCGTGCCCTGTGGAGTCCGGACTTTCCTCGTCCACCCGCCAGCCCGCATGCGCGGCGGTTCGGGCGGCCGCGGTCACCCGGCCGACTCATTCGCAAGCCGTCATTGTACCTTACCTATGGTGCGCGACATCGTTGACGCAGCGTACGACACCAAAATCGTCGTAGAAATCCACCACGGACACGCTGGCCAGGTCCAGGTAGGTGTGCTTGAACACCTCCGCCCCGGCGCCGAGCCCCTGCCGGATCACGCTCTTGATCGGCATCATGTGGCTGACCACCAGGATGGTCTGCCCGGCGCGCTCCTCCTGCAGCTTCAGCCGCGCGCGGGTCACCCGTCGGTGCAGCGCGGCGAGCGATTCGCCCCGCGGCGGGGCCTTGCTTACCGACGCCTCCCATTCCCCAAACTCATGCGGAAACTTCCCCCGGGCCTCGTCCTTCGTCAGTCCCTCGAAGTCGCCGAAGTTGATCTCCCGGAATCCGTCGTTGGTTGCAAACGCGTCGAACCCGAGCGCATCGGCCGCAGCTTCCGCGGTCTGCTGGGCGCGCGCCTGCGGCGAGGCGACGATCGCGTCGATGGGCCCAAACTGCGACTCCTGCGCCAGCGCGGTGAGCGCCCCGGCGGCCCGGCGCGCCTGCGCGCGGCCCAGCTCGGTCAGCTCCGGGTTGGAGGTGCCGGAGAGGCGGTGCTCCGCGGAGTGCGCGGTCTGCCCGTGGCGCAGCAGGATGAAGCGGGTGCGGGTTGCGCCGCTGTTGCCGTAGACCAGCGCGCCGGGGTGGCCGGCCGCTGCCCGGTCGTTCGGAGCTTTGGCGGTGGCGCGGGCGGGCGGCCCGCTGTGCAGGCTTGCTTCCTCCACGATGCGGGGCGTGCCGTCCTTCGTCGCGGCGTCCATCGCCTTGTTGGACAGCTCGTCGGCCTTCTTGTTCTTCGCGCGCGGCACCCAGGTGTAGGTGACGCGGTTGAAGCCGCCGGCGAGCTTGCGGGCCTGCACGGCGAGCTTCTGCATGTCAGGGTGCTTGATCTTCCAGCGGCCGTTCATCTGCTCGACAACGAGCTTGGAATCCATGGACACCGCCACCTCGGTGGCTCCCAGCTCGGCGGCGGCCTCGAGGCCGCGCAACAGGCCGTGGTATTCGGCGACGTTGTTGGAGGACTTCGCGCCCACCACGTAGACGATCTCGGCGAGGGTCTCCCCGCCCTCGCCGTAGACAACTGCGCCGGAGCCGGCCACGCCGGGATTGCCGCGCGAGCCGCCGTCAGTAAAGACGCTGACCTTCATCGGCTCCCCTACTCCTCGATGGTCAGGCCGGTGCGGGCCGCAGCCTCGTCTGGGGTGAGGCGCACGCGCACGAGCAAGGCGCCGCAGTTCGGGCAGGTGGGAATCTCGTCGGCGGGCGTGCCCATCACCGCGGCGCGCTCGGAGGCGGGCAGCTGGATGAAGCAGGCGTTGCAGGTGCGGCCGTTGAACGCGGCGGCGCCCATTTCGTCGTAGACCTCGAGGACGTCGTCGGGGAGCTTGTGGCGCAGCGCGGCGGTGTCCACCTGCTCGCGGTCCGGCAGCGCCTCGACGGCGCGGCGGGCGGCCTCCACCTTGCGGTCCGCCTCGTCCAGGCGCGCGCCGTGGTTGTCGCGGTTGTTGCGCAGCGCGGCGATCTCGTTGTGCGCCTCCTTGAGCTCGGAGAGCAGGTCCGCGATGCGCGACTTCGCCGCGTAGCGGTCGTGCTCCAGGTCCTTGCGACGCTCCGGGTTGGTCTCGGCGCCGAGCTGGCGCTTGTCATCAATCTCGCGCTTCTTCAGCTTGCGCTCGTCCTCCTGGATGCGCAGGATCTCCAGCTCCATGTCGTCCACGGCCATCTGCGCGGCGGCCGACGCCGCCTGCAGGTCCTTGCGCTCCTTGAGCAGCCTCTCCAGCTCCTGCTCCTCCGGCCGCGCCGAGTCCGGGTGCGCGGCCACGCGGTCCGCCTTGGCCAACTCGAGCAGGATCGGCTGCTCCTCTGCGGAAAGCTTCACGGGTACTCCTCCCTTGTTTTACTTCTCTGCCCCGGGGTGTCCGGGGTGTGCAGACACCGTCCACGGGTCGGTGCGGATGTCCAGCACCTGCGTCTGCACGCCTAGCGGCTCAACGATACTCGCCGCCTGCTCCGTCCACGGAAACTCGCTCGCCCAGTGCGCCGTATCAATCACGGCGGGCCCGCCCGCGCGCAGGTGTTCGTCCACCGGGTGGTGCCGCAGGTCCGAGGTCACATATACGTCAACGCCAAGCTTTGCGACGTCACCGAGGAACCCATCCCCCGCCCCCGAGGACACCGCGACGCGCCGCACCAGCAGGTCCGGGTCCCCCGCAGCGCGCACGCCCCACACCGTTTCCGGCAGCGCGTCGGCCACCTGCTGCGTGAACTCGCGCAGCGTCATCGGCTCGGGCAGCTCGCCCACACGGCCGAGCCCGTAGGCGTTCTCCAGCTCGCGCGTGCCTGCGGGCTGCGCCATCTGGACGATGTCGAAGGCGGGTTCCTCGTAGGGGTGGGAGGCGCGGAGGGCGTCGGTAAGCGAGGCGCGCAGGCGCGTGGGGGCGACGAACTCGATGCGGACCTCGGGCGCGGTGAAGTGCGCGCCCACCTCGCCGTCGGTGGGGTCGGCGCCCTCGACGGGGGTGAACTCGCCGGTGCCGTCGTGGCTGAACGCGCACTCGCGGTAGTTGCCAATCGCGCCGGCGCCGGCATCGAACAGCGCGCGCTTAACGCTGTCGGCATCGGCGGGCGGCACGTGGACGCCCCAGTGGTCGGTGCCGTCGAGGAAGCTGGGCTTGATCGGGCGGCCCGGGGTAATGCCCACCAGCTCGGCGAGCTTGTCGGACACGCCAGGCCGGGCGGAATCCGCATTCGTGTGCGCGGCGAACAGGGCGCACCCGCCCGCGATCAGGGTGTGGACCACCTTGCCCTTCGGGGTGTTCGCCGCCACCGAGCTCACCCCGCGCAGCAGCAGCGGGTGGTGGACCACGAGGAGTTGCGCGCCCGCGTCCACCGCGGCCTGCGCGACCTCCAGCGTGCAGTCGAGGGCGAAGGCCACCTTGGTCACCTCCGCGTCCGGGTCCCCGCAGACCAGCCCCACCTTGTCCCAGCTCTCGGCCAGCTGCGGCGGGTAGGCGGTCTCCAGGGCGCGGACAACATCAGCTACAACAGTCATGGCACCAAGCCTACAAATTTGCCAAGCTGGGGTCCGTGATTGATACAGCAAACAACGGCGGGCAGGACACCATCCTGCTCGACGTGGACGGCACCATCATCGATTCCTATCCCGGCATCCGCGAAGGATTCCTCCGCGGGCTCGACGCGGTGGGCGCGACGCGCCCCGCCGAGGACTTCATCCGCCGCATCCCCGGTCCGCCGATGCGCGACTCCATGGCGGCAGCAGGCCTGGGACCCGACCAGGTCGAGCGCGCCATGCAGGCGTACTCCGACTACATGAGCAGCGAGGGCTGGCAGCGCTTCACCGTCTTCGACGGCATGGCGGAGCTCATCGGCCGGTGGAAGGACGAGGGGTGGAAGGTGTGCACGGCGACGTCGAAAAGCGAGCACTTCGCGCGGCTGGCGCTGGAGCGCGCGGGCGTGCTTGAGCACATCGACTTCCTCGGCGCGGCGAACTGGGACGCCGGGCGCAGCACGAAAATCGAGGTCATCCAGTACGTGCTGGACAACGCGGACCCGTACCACCCGGTGATGGTGGGCGACCGGATTCACGACTTCGCCGGCGCGGCCGAGTTCGGCCTGCCGTCCATAGCCGTGACCTGGGGCTACGGCGCCGAAGAAGAATGGGAACAGGCCACCTACGTGGCGCACACTTCGACTGAACTGGAGGACATTGTCCGTGAGTACTGCTAACCCCTTGCACATCGACTTCGTCTGCACCGGCAACATCTGCCGCTCGCCGATGGCCGAGGTCATCGTACGCGACGCGCTCACCGCAGCGGGACTGGGTGGCGATGTCCGCGTCACCTCCTCCGGCATCGGCGGCTGGCACGTCGGCGGCCCGGCCGACGAGCGCGCGCAAGCCGAGCTCGCCGCACACGGCTATGACGGCTCGCAGCACAAGGCCGCGCAGTTCGGTGGCGACCGCTTCGACGCGGACCTCATCGTCGCCCTGGATACCAACCACGTCTCCGAGCTCGTCGCACGCGGCGTACCGGAGCAGCGCGTGCGCCTGATCCGCTCCTTCGACCCCGCCGCGCCCGAGGGCGCCGGGGTGGCCGACCCCTACTACGGCGGCCCGGCCGGCTTCACCACCACGCGCGAGCAGATCGAGGCCGCCGCCGACGGCATCGTCGCCTGGGTCCGCAACCGGGTTCAGTCCCAGCCCCGCACCGACTAAACTAGGCCAGCGTGAAGGGCGAACAGGAACGAGAACAGAAACGAGACAGCACGCGCGGAACCGCCGAGAAGCGGTGGTGGAAAACCTTTCTCAACCCGGGCTGGATCATCGCCGCGATCCTGATCGCCCTGTTCTCCTACTACGCGTTCACCTTCCTGGCCCCCTGGCAGCTGGGGAAGAACGAGGCGCTCGAGCAGCGCAACGAGCACATCAGCGAGGCGTTCGACCACGACCCGGTCCCGCTTTCTGACCTACTCGGCGCGGACGGCACCATCAGCCAGGACAGCGAGTGGGCCCGCGTCACCGCCACCGGCCACTATCTGGACCGCACCGTGCTGCTGCGCCTGCGCCCCGTGGACCGCAACCCCGCCTTCCAGGTCCTCACCCCCTTCGCGCTGGACAACGGCCCCACCATCCTGATCAACCGCGGGTGGGTCCCCGCCGAGAACTCCACCCAGGTGCCCGACATCGCGCCCGCCCCCACCGGCGACGTCACGCTGGAAGCCATGCTCCTGGCGGGCGAGCCCACGCACCCCAAGGCGCCGATGCACGACCAGGGCTACGACATGGTCTACTCCATCGACCCCGCCCAGGTTGGCGAGCTCACCGGCACCGAGCCGGTCGCCCCCTACCTGCAGCTGCTCTCCGGCCAGCCCGGCGAGCTCACCGCCATCCCGCTGCCGGTGCTCGAGACCGGCAACCACCTCTCCTACGGCCTGCAGTGGATCGCGTTCGGCATCATGGCGCCGGCGGGCCTCATCTACTTCATCGTCGCCGAGACCCGCGAGCGCCGCCGCTTCCGCGAGGAGCAGGAGCAAATGCTTCTCGACGCCCCCGCCTCCGGCCCCGGGCCCGACCCCGAGTCTGCGGATGGAGAGGGTGAGGGTGGCGTCAAAAAGCATGCCCCAATGCCCCCGGCCCCCGCGCGGTCGCGGGCGCGCTACGGCGACGGTCGGCGCAACCCGTGGCAGCGCGCCTACGATAGGCAGGAGGAACGCTGACCCCGGCGCAGGAAGGATCCCGATGCCACCGCAACTGACCGTCACCGACCACGACATTCTCGCCGCCCACCTGGACCTTTTCCGCCGCGCCGGGCTGACGCTCGCCCCCGGCATCGAGATCGCCGACGTTGAGGACGGCGTCTGCGACGACCTCGAGGGCTTCCGCGTCGCCCCCGCGACAACGGTGCTCTCGCTTATCGACGCCGACGCCCACCCCTTCTTCACCTCCATCACCTTCTCCGACGGCCTCGACGCTCCCCGCATCCCCACCACGCACGCGCAGCTGCCGGCCTACGTCCACGCGATCTGCGACCCCGCCGGCACCGACCTGCGCGACGTCGCCGTCGTGTCCGACCCGGGCTCCGCCACCGCCGGCACGCTGCGCCTCCAGTTCGGCGAGTGGGACGTGGTCGACGTCTCCTACGACCTTGCGAACGGCGGCTGGGAGCCGGACCGCGTGAACGGGTCGCGCGGGCTGGTCCCCGACCTCATCGCCGCCGCACTGCCGACGGGCGGGGAGGCCGCCCTCTTCGCCACCGCCGACGGCGACACCGCGATCATCTACCTCACGCCGGAGACCGGTACGGATGCGGGCGTTGCGCACGGCCGTCCCGCGCCGCACACCTCCCCGGATGCGAAGAAGCCGGTCACCGCCGCGGCTGCGCGGGCGGCAGAGCGCAACACGGCGATTGACAACCTGCTCACGGTCCTGGCTGCGGAGTCCGAAGCCGAGGCGTAGGGTTGGTGACATGACAATCACCAGCAAAGTCCTGCAGAAAGCCAGCCCCGACGCACCGTTCAAGGTCGTCGAGATCGAGCGCCGCGACCCGCGCGAAGACGACGTGGTCATTGACATCAAGGCCGCGGGCATCTGCCACTCCGACATCCACACGATCCGCAACGAGTGGGGCGAGGCCCACTTCCCGCTCACCGTGGGCCACGAGATCGCGGGCGTGGTCGAGGCGGTGGGCAGCAAGGTGACCAAGTTCAAGGTCGGCGACCGCGTGGGCGTCGGCTGCCTGGTCAACTCCTGCGGCGAGTGCGAGCAGTGCAAGAACGGCCAGGAGCAGAACTGTCTCAACGGCAACGTGGGCACCTACAACTCCGAGGACGTCGACGGCACCATCACCCAGGGCGGCTACGCCGAAAAGGTCGTCGTGAACGAGAACTTCGTCTGCACGATCCCGGATGGGCTGGATTTCGACGTCGCCGCGCCCCTCCTCTGCGCTGGCATCACCACCTACGGGCCGCTCGCCCGCTGGAACGTGAAGGAAGGCGACAAGGTGGCCATCGTCGGGCTCGGCGGGCTCGGGCACATGGGCGTGCAAATCGCCGCCGCGAAGGGCGCCGAGGTCACCGTGATCTCGCGCTCGCTGCGCAAGGAGAAGGAGGCGTACGAGCTCGGCGCCCACCACGTGCTGGCCACCGGCGAGGACGAGGACTTCTTTGCCAACCACCGCGGCGAGTTCGACGTGATCCTGTCCACCATCTCCGCGCACTACTCGCTTGATGACTACCTGCAGCTCCTCAAGCCGCGCGGCATCATGTCCGTCGTCGGCCTGCCGCCGGAGCAGCTGGGCGTACACATGGGCAGCCTGGTCGGCGGCGGCAAGGTTCTGACCGGCAACAACATCGGTGGCATCGCCGAGACCCAGGAGATGCTCGACTTCTGCGCGGAACACGGCATCGGCGCGGTGATTGAGAAGATCGGCGTGGACGACGTCGACGCCGCCTACGAGCGAGTCGTGGCGGGCGACGTGAAGTTCCGCTTCGTCATCGACACCGCGACGTTCGCGGGGGCTACTTCCGCAGCAGTTTAATCACGGCGACGATCCCGGACAGGATCGTGCTGAGCGCCGCCCCCATGAACACGAGCGCGACCGTAATCGCGACCGGGTGCTCGCCCGGCATTCCCAGCCCGGCACCGAGCACGATGATCAGCACGGCGGTCACGGCCATCGTGATCGCCGACCACTTGCACACCCGCGCAGCGCCGTTCCGCTTCTTCGCCGGCGGCGCCTCGTCCGGCACGGTCACCGCGCTAGGCGGGGCGCTCGCCGGGGTGCGTGACGGCGCCAACGGGTCTTCAAACAACTCATCCGCAGCCGAGTACGCGTACGGACTCCCCGGCACCGGGGTGGCCACCGGGCGCGGGAGCGGCTCCGGCGCTGGCTCTTTCATCGCTTCAGGCGCCGCCGGCTCGGGCGCGCCGTCGGCGGCGAGCTCCACGACGAGCTCCACGAGCTTGTTGCAGCGCTTCTCCCCCACGCCGCGCAGCTGAAGCAGGTCGGCGGCGCTGGCCTTGAGCATCAGCGGATGCTGCTCGCGCCAGGCATCGAGGTATTTGTCAATCCCAGTGCCCGTCGCCTCGGGCCGGTGCTCCGGGCGGAGGTGGTCGGACATCTCGTACAGCTGGCGTTCGGGGTTGCGTGCGATCCACAGCGCCGCGATCTGCGCCGGCGACGCGCCCGTCCGTTGCGTGTCCTCGGGGGTGAGCCAGGAGAAGGGGGCGGTGGCGGTGGCGTCGATAATCGCCCCCGCACCGCCTGAGTCCATTGCGGCAATGAGCTGGGCAAACCTCGCCTCCTTCACGATGGGCACGCCGTACTCGCGAGCCTTGCGCGCCTTGCCGCTCATGGAGTCGGGGTTTGCGGCGACGAGCACCGCGCACTTCTTGGTCACCCCGCCCACGTCCAGGCCCGCGGCGGTGGCGCGCTTGGTCCATGCGTCGCGCGGGATGTCCAGCGCGCCGGTGAGCGCGACCCGGTCGCCGGGCTTGAGCACAACGCCGTCGTCGTCAGATTGCGGGTCTTCGAGCAGGCCGGCTGTGTTCACGCCCAGGGCTTCGGCGACCGCGAGCAGCTCCGCGCGCTCATCGTCGGTGATCACCCCATCGGCCCAGGCCTCGATGACGAGCTGCCGGGTGAACTCCTCGTTGATCGCCTCGACATCCTCCGCCGCCAACCCGGTCGCGGCGGCCTCGAGCAGGCGCGCTTCGGCGCGGGTGATCTCCTTATCCTTGAGCGCGTGCGCCAGCCTGCGCCGATACGTCTCCTCGCCCCACTCGCCGCTCGACGGCAGCGCACACGAAAGCTGCGCAATCCGCGTGCCCGCCTGCCGCGCCTGCTGGCTGTAGAAGTACCGCAGCAGCTCCGCCGTGGCCTCGGCGTCCGCCAACGCGGAGTGCGCCCGCTTGTTCGTGATGTTCGCCAGCGCGAGAGCTTCGCTCAGCTTTCCGACGCCCATATACTCCCTGGCCAGCCGCATCGTATCGACCCACGCCTCCGACACCCAGTTGGCCATCCCCGCCCTGGCCAGCTCGGTCTGCAGGAACCGCTTCTCAAACGACGCGTTGTGGGCGACCGGCGTGCGCCCCTGCAGCAGGCCGCGCAATTCGTCCGCGACCTGGTCGAACGTCGGCGCGTCAACCACATCGGTCGCGGAAATGCCGTGGATGTGCGTGTTGGGGATGTCACGCATGGGCTGCACCAGCGTCCGCCACGTCCGCTCCACCGACAGGTCCGGCCCCAATTGGACGACACCGATCTCCACGATCCGGTCGAACTTGCCAAACCCCGTGGTCTCGAGGTCGATGACCGCATACCCGCTGTCCTGGCCCATCGCTGACATCCTCCTCCGCGTCGCGCGACTGTTCCCTCCAGGCTAGTGGGCGGCCCGAGCGCGGAGCGCTCGTGGTCCAGGTGGGGCCGCCGGCGCGCGCCTGGTTCGCCCGGGAGGCCCCCGGGGGTGCTCCGGATGCGCCCCCGCTTCGCCAAATACCGATACCAGCATGACGAGAACGCAGCTCTAGAGCAGCGAAATCGGGGTCTTACTATCGGTATCTGCAAAACTGAGCGCCCCGAGGACCTGACCGCACCGCCCCCGCGCCCACCGGCACGACGAAAGCCGCCTCCCGGCCCCTGGATGGGGTGGAAGGCGGCTTCCAGGCTGTGCGCCATGAGGGGCTCGAACCCCCGACCTACTGGGTGTAAACCAGTTGCTCTTCCAGCTGAGCTAACGGCGCGCTAGCGGTAGAGGCTAGCAGAACTTGTCCCCGACCACCTAACGCGCAGGTCAAGGCGCGCCGCGACGCTACTTCTTGGTGCCCGCGGGGGTGAGGCAGGAGCCCTGCCACTCGCCGAAGCGGTCGGCCTTGGTCTGCATCAGGCCGGCGAGCTGGGCGGACTCGGAGATCTCGCCGGGGTGGACGCCGCCGGGCTTGGAGGCACCCGGCGTCATGAGCCAGACGCGGCCGGAGTCGCCGAGGTTGCGGATGGCGTCCATGAGCGCGTCGACGAGGTCGCCATCGTCGGAGCGGAACCAGAGCAGGACGACGTCGCAGAGCTCGTCGGTGGACTCGTCCAGAAGCTGTTCGCCGACCGCGTCCTCGATGGCCTCCGAGATGGAGGAATCGGCGTCTTCGTCCCAGCCGATCTCCTGCACGATGTCGTCGGCGTGAATACCCAAGCGGTCTGCGTACGTGTTGACACCTGCGGCGCCCAAAATCTTGTTTCCTCCATGTTTGGTAATGAACGACAGTGCAATAGAGCTTACATCTGTTGTGATGGGAGTGAGGGGTGAAAGGGGAAATGGGGGCGTCGATAAGCAACTGCCCCCGCGCAGGGGCAAAAACAAAAAACCAAGTAATGTGGGAGGAAACATTGCCCAACCATTTAGGGAGGATTTCTCGTGGCTGAGAAAGACAAGGCCAAAGCGTCAAACATCGAGCTGATTCGCGACGGTGTGGCGTCTTACCTACACGACAGCGACCCGGAAGAGACCCAAGAGTGGATGGACTCGCTCGACGGCCTGCTCGAGGAATCTGACCCCGAGCGCGCGCGTTACCTCATGCTGCGCCTGCTTGAACGGGCGAATGCCAAGCGCGTCCACCTGCCCGCACTGTCCTCGACCGACTTCGTCAACACCATCCCCACCACCATGGAGCCCGAGTTCCCGGGCGACGAGCAGATTGAGAAGCGCTACCGCCGTTGGATGCGCTGGAACGCCGCCATCATGGTGCACCGCGCGCAGCGCCCGGGCGTGAAGGTCGGCGGCCACATCTCCACCTACGCCTCTGCAGCCGCACTCTACGAGGTCGGCTTCAACCACTTCTTCCACGGCAAGGACGCGGAGCAGCGCGGCGACCAGGTCTTCTTCCAGGGCCACGCCTCCCCGGGCATGTACTCCCGCGCGTTCCTCGAAGGCCGCCTGAGCGAGGACGACCTGGACGGCTTCCGCCAGGAACACTCCCGCCCGCAGGGCGGCATGCCGTCCTACCCGCACCCGCACGGCATGCCCGAGTTCTGGGAGTACCCGACCGTGTCCATGGGCCTTGGCCCGATGAACGCGATCTACCAGGCACGCTTTAACAAGTACCTGCAGGACCGCGGCATCAAGGACACCGACGAGCAGCATGTTTGGGCATTCCTCGGCGACGGCGAGATGGACGAGCCGGAGTCCCGCGGCCTGCTCCAGATGGCGTCGCTGTATGAGCTGGACAACCTCACCTTCGTGATCAACTGCAACCTGCAGCGTCTCGACGGCCCGGTGCGCGGCAACGGCCAGATCATCCAAGAGCTGGAAACCTTCTTCATCGGCGCTGGCTGGAACGTCATCAAGGTCGTGTGGGGCCGCGAGTGGGACGAGCTGCTGGAGAAGGACGAGGACGGCGCGCTGGTCAACATCATGAACACCACGAAGGATGGTGACTACCAGACCTTCAAGGCCAACGATGGCGCCTACGTCCGCGAGCACTTCTTCGGCCGCGACGAGCGCACGAAGAAGCTCGTCGAGGACATGACCGACGAGGAGATCTGGGCGCTGCGCCGCGGCGGTCACGACTACCGCAAGGTCTACGCCGCCTACAAACGCGCGCTGGAGACCAAGGGCAAGCCGACCGTCATCCTCGCGCACACCATCAAGGGCTACGGGCTCGGCCACAACTTCGAGGGCCGCAATGCGACCCACCAGATGAAGAACCTCACGCTCGAGGACCTCAAGCAGTTCCGCGACAAGCAGGAAATCCCGATCTCCGACGAAGAGCTGGAGAAGGATCCCTACATGCCGCCCTACTACCACCCGGGCGAGGACGCAGAAGAGATCAAGTACCTCAAGGAGCGTCGCAAGGAGCTCGGCGGCTTCCTGCCGGAGCGCCGCGAGCAGTACACGCCGCTTGAGCAGGCCGACTTTGAAAAGACCTACAAGGCCATGTTCAAGGACTCGGGCAAGCAGAAGGTCGCGACCACCATGGCGCTTGTACGTACCTTCAAGGCCATGATGCGCGACAAGGAGCTGGGCAAGCGCGTCGTCCCGATCATCCCGGACGAGGCCCGCACCTTCGGCCTGGACTCCTGGTTCCCGGTGCAGAAGATCTACAATCCGAAGGGCCAGAACTACGTGCCGGTCGACCACGACCTGCAGCTGTCCTACCGCGAGTCGCCGCAGGGCCAGATCCTGCACGAGGGCATCAACGAGGACGGCTCCTCCGCGTCCTTCATCGCCGCCGGTACGTCCTACGCCACCCACGGCGAGCCGATGATCCCGATGTACATCTTCTACTCCATGTTCGGCTTCCAGCGCACCGGCGATAACTTCTGGGCTGCTGGTGACCAGATGGCCCGTGGCTTCATCATCGGCGCCACTGCAGGCCGCACCACCCTGACCGGCGAGGGCCTGCAGCACATGGACGGCCACTCCCCTGTCCTGGCCTCCACCAACCCGGCCGTGGTCACCTACGACCCGGCGTTCGCCTACGAGATGCCGTACCTGGTGTCCAAGGGCATCGAGCGCATGTACGGTAAGGGCTCCGGCGAGGACGAGAACGTGATGTACTACATCACCGTCTACAACGAGCCGACCCACCAGCCGGCCCGCCCGGAGAACCTGGACGTCGATGGCCTGCACAAGGGCATCTACCTGTACGACGAGGGCGAGAAGAAGGAGCACAACGTCTCCCTGCTCGCCTCCGGCGTGGGCATGCAGCAGGCGCTGCGCGCACAGGAAATCCTGCAGGAGCAGTACAACGTCGGTGCCGCGATCTACTCCGTCACCTCGTGGGTCGAGCTGGCCCGCGACGGCGCGCGCGTTGCCAAGGAGCAGCTGCTCCACCCGGGTGAGGACGCCGGCGAGGCGTTCGCCACCACGCAGCTGAAGCAGACCGAGGGCCCGTACATCGCCACCTCGGACTTCACCACCAGCCTGCAGGAGCAGATCCGCGCCTACGTTCCGGGCCAGTACATCGTGCTCGGCGCGGACGGCTTCGGCTTCGCGGACACCCGCGAGGGCGCCCGTCGCTACTTCAACATCGACGCGGAGTCTATGGCCGTCGCCGCCCTCCTCGGCCTGGCCAACGAGGGCAAGATTGACAAGTCCGTCGCCGCCCAGGCAGCGAAGGACCTGCACATCGACGACCCGACCGAGCCGAACCCGAATGGCGGCACCCACTAAGGGCTCCCCGCTTATCGACGCCACGCCCCCGCCGCGCCACGCGCGGCGGGGGCGTCCCGCGTTTTGAGGAAACAGCGCGCGCATCAGGCGCGCCGCAGGTGCACACCCTACGCCGAGCGCGTGGGGACGGTGATGCCGTCGCCAAAGATGTCCGCAAGCTGCGGGAGCAGGAACGCGACGGCGCCACCGATGGCGGCAATCAGCCCGATGACCAGGGCCGCCACCTGCGCGTTAGAGGAACCCGCCTGCGCAGTGCCGGTGTGCCCGGGCCCCGCCGGCTTCCCGGTGCCAGCAGTGCCTGCAGCACCCGTGCCCGTGCTCACGCCCTTGCCGGTATTGCTCACCACGAACTTCGTGTTGTCGGTGGTCCCGTCCGCGTAGGTCGTGGTGACGGCGAACTCGGAGCCCCACACCGTGTCCTTGGGGATCGTCGTGGTGACGGTCCCGTGCTCGTCCACGTGCACGTCCCACTTCTCCGAGGACTCGACGTGCCACCTGTTCACGTCGCTGCCAAGCGGCGTCTCGTACAGGTTGAACGGCGAGATGGTCAGCTTCTGGCCGGGGTCGCCCTCGACCGAGTCATACAGCGGCTCGTAGAGGTACTCGCTGGTGGGCGTAAGCTTCGGGGTCACCTGCACGATCTCAGTCGAGCCGTCCGGGTAGTTGATGCGGATGTCCACCTTGTCCGAGGTGTTCGGCCCGGCGTGCACCAGGGTGGGGCGCGAATGGGTGAGGTTGACCTGCAGCTGGTCCTTCTCCCGCTTGGTCATCAGCGGCTTGGTCAGGTTGTCCTGCGCGATCAGCTTCCAGGTCGCCCCGTCGGGCATGCCCTCGAGGTCGAAAAAGGCCGAGGTGCTGATCCACTGCCCCGGGACGGTGCGCACCACCTGCGGCTCGGCGGAGACGTAGGGCTGGTAGGCGTCTTTCATCGCCTCGGCGGCCTGTGCTGCGGGCGCGACGACGGCGCTCGCGGCCACGGCGAGGGCAACGGCGCAAGTGACCGAGGTGGGGGCGATTCGCAGCACGGCTAGGCTCCTTGGATCAGGCGGACGATGGCGGTGGTGACGGCACCGGGTGCGTCGAGCGGAGGCATGTGCCCGGAGTCCGGCAACACCTGCATGTACGCGCGCGGCCAGATTTCGTGCAACTTCTCCGACTGGGTGACGGGGGTGACATCATCACGGTCTCCCACCAGGATATACCCAGGGATCTCAGAAAGGACTATACCTGCTTGCAGCTCGGAGTGAGAAAGCAGGTCTTGGAAGTAGCCGGCGTAGGTCTCCAGGGGTGTTTCGCGGATCATGGCGGCGTGGAAGTCCACGATGTCGTACGGCATCGGCCGGAAGTAGAACGCGAGCGCGAGGACTGGAGAGATCGTGTCCGTGACGATCTCGCGCACACCCTCGGCAAACCCCGGCGTGTAGCGCACTGCCTTCTCCAGCACTCCGCCGATCGGCCCCGCGAGCACCTGCAGCAGGCCCTGCATGGTGAACGGCTCGACGGCGCTGGACACCTGCACACTGCCGGCCCAGGTGAACTCGTCCGCGTAGCGGCGCAGCATGGACAGCGACACCGGCCCGCCGAGCGAGTGCCCCACCACAATCACGGGGCCTGTGGCGCCGCGCTCGCGGAGGACGGCGGCGCAGGCGTCGGCGGCGTGGTCAATGGTCAGCGTCGCGGGTGCCGCGGTCGCGTTCTGCCCGTGGCCAGGCAGGTCCACGAGGAGCTGACGCACCTCGGGGCACCGCTCGCGCACGCCCCGGACCTGCATGTAAAAGGTCTCCGCGGAGATGTTGAAGCCGTGGACATAGATGACGGTGGGCGCCGCGGGGTCGGTCGGGCCGACTTCGTACCAGTGGACGCGGGGGTGGTGGGCGGTGGCGTCGATAGGCGTGGTGCCCGAGCGCTCGTAGCTGAGGCCGTAGGTGCCGTCGGCGTCGTGCAGCTTGGCGCGCGTGTCCAGCAGGTTGCGGCGCGCGGCGGGCGTGAGGGTGCGAAGGTACGCGAGCGGATGCAGCATGTTTACACCTTATTATGAGGGTATGGAACTCTCACAACGCCTCAATCTCGGGGACTTGGGCAAGCTTGTCGACGCCCCCTCGACCGACACCTCCACCGAATCCGAAGGCACCGACGCGTTCTCCCGGCTCGCCGCGTTGATCGAGCGCATCACCGGCGAGAAGGACGGCGTGCACCGCGAATCGCGGCTGTCGGACGTGGACGTGTCCTCACTGGACCGGGTCGAGCTGGCCATCCGGATCGAGGACGAGTTCGGCGCGCGCGTGACCGAGCAGATCTACGATGAATACGAGACTGTTGGCCAACTCGCAGAGTACTTGGAGGAACACGAGTGAGCATCGCGTACTTAACCGACATGGACGGTGTCCTGCACCGCGAGGGCGACATGATCCCGGGCGCGGACCAATTCATCGCGCGGCTGCGCGAGGAGGACATCCCGTTCATGGTGCTCACGAACAATTCGATGCAGACCCCGCGGGATCTGTCCGCGAAGCTGACGCGGATGGGCCTGCGCATTGAGCCGGAGCGGATCTGGACCTCCGCCACGGCGACGGCGAAGTTCCTCTCCCAGCAGGCCGGCGAGGCCTCTGCCTACGTGATCGGCGAGGCCGGGCTGACCACCGCGCTGCACGAGATGGGCTGGATCCTCACCGAGGCGGACCCGGACTTCGTGGTGCTGGGCGAGACCCGCACCTATTCTTTCGAAGCGCTGACCACGGCCTGCAACCTGATCCGCGGCGGCGCCCGCTTCATCGCAACCAACCCGGACCTCACCGGCCCTGGGCCCAGCGGCGTTATTCCGGCGACGGGCGCGGTCGCCGCCATGATCACCGCGGTGACCGGCCGCGAGCCCTACTACGTGGGCAAACCGAACCCGGTGATGATGCGCTCGGCGCTGAACAACATTGGCGCCCACTCCGAGCACACCGTGATGATCGGCGACCGCATGGACACCGACGTGAAATCCGGCATGGAGGCCGGCATGCGCACCGTACTCGTACGCACCGGGATCAGCGATGATGCGGAGATCGCCCGCTACCCGTACCGCCCCACCCAGATCGTGGACTCGGTCGCGGACCTGGTCAACCGGATCCGCGACCCGTTCGGGGACTAGTCAGCGACGTAGAAGCGCTGCTTGTTCACAAACTCGTCCATGCCGAGCGTGCCGAGCTCGCGGCCGAAGCCGGAGTTCTTCACGCCGCCGAACGGCAGCTCGGGTCCGCGCGCCTGCGGGATGTTGACGTGGATCATCCCGGTGACCACGCGGTTGGCCACCTTCTTCGCGCGCTCCTCGTCCTGGGAGAAGACCGCGCCGCCCAGGCCGTAGTTGGAGTCGTTGGCCAGCTTGACCGCCTCGTCGTCGCTTGCAACCTTGTAGATCTCGGCGACGGGTCCGAAGAACTCGGCGTAGTAGGACTCGGAGCCGACGGGGACGTCGGTAAGCACGGCGGGGGTGAAGTAGGCACCGTCGCCGGTGAGCTCGCCACCGACGTGCAGCGTCGCACCTTCCTCGACGGCCTTCTTGACCTGCTCGTCCAGGATCTCTGCGGCGTCGCGGGAGGACAGCGGGTAGAAGTGGCCCTCTTGCGGGTCCAGCGGGTCGCCCTGGGCAAACGCCTTCGCACGGCGCACCATTGCGTCGACGAAGTCGTCGTAGATGTCCTCCATGACGATGATGCGCTTGTTCGACGTGCAAGCCTGGCCCGTGTTGGCGATGCGCTTGCCCCACGCGGTGTCGGCGGCGGCCTCCACGTCGTCGGTGTCCAGGACGATGTAGGCGTCGGTGCCGCCGAGCTCCAGCAACGCCTTCTTCAGGTGCTGGCCGGCGGTCGCGGCGACGGCGCGCCCGGCGCGCTCGGAACCGGTGAGCGACACGCCCTGGACGCGCATGTCGGCGATAAGGTCCGCGACCTGGTCGTGGGTGGCGCGGACGTTGGTGTACAGGTGGGCAGGCGCGCCGGTAACCTGGATTGCTTCGTCGATAATCGCCTGGATGGCCTCCGCGGAACGGGGGCAGATCTCGGCATGCTTGAGCAGCACGGTGTTGCCCGCCATAAGCGTCGGGGCAGCGAAGCGTGCGACCTGGTAGTACGGGAAGTTCCACGGCATGACGCCGACGATCACGCCGGTGGGGACCTTGCGGATCACAGCCTCGCCGCCGGTGTGCTCGATCGGCTCGTCGGCACCCAGCTCGGCACCGTGGTCCGCGTAGTAGTTGAAGATGTTGACCACGTCGTTGAGCTCGGCCTCGCCCTGGTCGAGCGGCTTGCCCATCTCTTCGGCGATGATGCGGGTGAGTTCGGGGCGCTTGGCGTCGAAAAGCTCGGCGATCTTGTGCAGCAGGGCCGCGCGGTCTTCAAAGCTAACCTCGCGCCACTGTGCAAAGGCGGCGTCGGCGCAGTCGAGGGCGGTGCCGAGGTCCTCGTCGGAGATGAAGTCGAAGATCTCGACGACCTGGTTGTTTACGGGATTTTGTACGCGATACTGATCAGACATGCGCCCCATCGTACGACCGTGGCGTGACGCTCGCTACAAACCCATGCGATTTTGCGTATGCGTCCAACTTCTCGGCGAACGTGGCCAGCGCCTCTGCAGGCGCGCGCAAGGTTTCGCGGCACTCGTAGGTGCCGTCGGCTGCGCGGCGCCAGCGGGTAAACCAGATCGCGTCGTCCTCGCGCGTGGTTGGGGCTTCCGGGAGCTCGCAGAGCAGCTTCTCGACGTCACGCCTCCGCCGCCCCTCCATCCCCGCCACCGTGAGCGTGGCCGCGGCTGTGCTGTGCTGGCGGGTGTGGGTGACTTCGCGCGCAGTCAACGAGGTGTACGGCGCGACCAATGTCGTAGTCATGGTGTGGGGGACCTTCCGTGGATTGCTTCGCGGTTTCGGTGAACAACACCCCACACCCGGTGACTAGGCGGGTTCCGACGCGGTAACTAGGCGCGCCGGCGGGGTGTAAGACGAGAGGTTCGTCTTCCCCAACGGCCTCTGGCTTAACGCGACCAATCTTGCGCCACACACATTCACTCCGGCAACCCTAAACCCCAGGTTGATCCCCCTATTTACTCAAGCTGAGGTAGAGGGTGAGCGCCCCGAACACGGGCGAAGCCACACCGCGGTCCACCACATCCACCCCTTTATGTGGGCTACGTCTCCCACGAGGGTCTAGTGTGTGTAGAAACACCCTAACCCATCACTTCGGAAAGGTATCCCATGACTGAGACCCTGCAGGCCAACGCGGAACACGTGAGCGAAAACGACCAGTTGCGCGACGCTGCACAGCAATGGCTCGCCGACCTGGAAGCGGCGACGGCAACAGCCGACCCAGACGCAGCGGGCCAGGCTGCCGCCGACCTCTTCGAGCCGGAGGGGTTCTGGCGCGACCTCATCGGCATGACCTGGAACCTCTACACCGCTGAGGGACGGGAAGAGATCGCGCGCATGGTCGCCGCGACGCACCCGGACAGCACGATCACCAACACGGAGCTCACGGACGTCGAGGACGAGGGCGACGGCGTCACGCGCCTGCACTTCACCTGCGATACGGGCCATTTCCACTGCCGCGGCATCGCCAGGTTGCGTGGCGGCAAGGCGTGGACCCTGCTCATCTCCGGCCGCGAGCTGAAAGACTTCCCGGAGAAGAAAGGGCGCAACCGCGAGCTCGGCGCGCAACATGGTCCTCAGCAGGATCCGGAGAACTGGGCCGACCGCAGGGAGAAGCGCCGCGCCACCCTCGGCGTTTCGGAGCAGCCGTACGTGCTCATCATCGGCGGCGGCCAAGGCGGCATCGCCCTGGGAGCGCGGCTGAAGCGTCAGGGGGTGCCCGCGCTGATCGTCGATAAGGCGGACCGCCCCGGCGACCAGTGGCGCGGCCGCTACCACTCCCTGTGCCTGCACGACCCGGTGTGGTACGACCACATGCCCTACCTGCCGTTCCCCGACGATTGGCCGGTATTTACCCCGAAGGACAAGATGGGCGACTGGCTCGAGCACTACGTGGGCATCATGGACCTGGACTATTGGACCAACGCCGAGGTCAAGCACGCCGAGTTTGACGAGGCCCAGCAGCGCTGGGACGTGCGCCTGACCCGCGACGGCAACGAGATGACGCTGCACCCGACCCAGCTCGTCTTTGCCACCGGCATGTCCGGTGTGCCGAACCGGCCGCAGCTGAAGGGCCAGGAAAACTTCGCCGGCGAGATCCGCCACTCCTCCGAGCACCCGGGCGGTGACGTGGACGCGGGCAAGGACGTGGTGATCCTCGGCGCGAACAACTCCGCCCACGACATCGCCGCGGACCTGGTGCACAACGGCGCGCGCCCGGTGATGATCCAGCGCTCGTCGACGCACATCTCGCAGTCGGATTCGCTGATGAAGTACGTCTTCGGCCCGCTGTACTCGGAGGACGCGGTTGAGGCCGGCATTGATACTGATACCGCTGACTTGCTGTTCGCCTCCTGGCCGTACAAGGTGCTCCCCGACGCGCAACGCCCCGCCTTCGACCAGATCCGCAAGGACGACGCCGAGTTCTACGACTCGCTCGCCGACCGCGGCTTCATGGTGGACTTCGGCGACGACGATTCCGGCCTCTTCCTCAAGTACCTGCGCCGCGGCTCTGGCTACTACATCAACGTCGGCGCCTCCGAGCTCGTCGCGGACGGCTCGATCCCCGTCCACTCCCCCACCACGATCGCCGAGGTCAAGGAGCGCTCAGTCGTGCTCGACGACGGCACCGAACTCCCCGCCGATGTCATCGTGCTCGCCACCGGCTACGGCTCTATGAACGGCTGGGTCGAGCGCCTCATTGACAAGGAGACCGCCGACCGCGTTGGCCGCGTCTGGGGCCTCGGCTCCGACACCACCAAGGACCCGGGCCCGTGGGAGCGCGAGCTGCGCAACATGTGGAAGCCCACCCAGGTGGAGCAGCTCTGGTTCCACGGCGGCAACCTCCACCAGTCCCGCCACTATTCGCGCTACCTCTCCCTGCAGCTCAAAGCCCGCTACGAGGGCATGGACACCCCGGTCTATGAGCTCGCGGAGGTCCACCACACCTCCTAGCAGTTTGCTTATCGACGCCACCGCGCCCCCCTACAGCAGCCGCACCGCCAGCACGCCGGCGATGATGACTGCGAGGCCGAGGGCGCGTGTGGCGTCGATAGGCGTCTTGCGCGCGCCAAACGCCCCCACCGACTCCATGACCTGGCCGCCCACGATCGTGCCCGCGTTGAACGCGATGACCGTCGTGGCGGTGCCCAGGACGGGCACGAGCGTGGCGCCGCCGATGACGAAGATCGCGCCCACCACGCCGCCGAGCCACATCCACCACGGCCCCGGCTCTACCTTGCGGGTCAGCTGTTTCGGGCTGGTCACGAGCACCGTAGCCAGCAGTAGCACCGCGCCGACGGCCAGGTTGATCTCGGCCGCGTGCAGCGACGAGCCCGCGATCGTACCCAGGTACCCGTTGACCGCAGCCTGGATCGACGAGCACATCCCCACGCCCACACCGATGAGCCGGTAGAGCCAGACTTCCGCACCCTCGGCGTCGCCGACCACGGTTTTGCGCCCCATGCCGAGCGTGACCACAATGCCCGCCAGCACCACCACAGCACCCAGAATCCGGAGCGCGCCAACCTGCGTCTGCGGCGAGTGGAACAGGCCGAAGTGGTCGATACTCAAACCCATGATGATCTGGCCCAGGATCGGAAGCACCACAGTCTGTACCGCCCCCAACTTGGGAAACAGCAAGATGTTTCCCAAGACGAAGAAGCTACCCATCAGGCCGCCGAGCCAGACCCACCATGGCGCATGGGTGCCCGGTGCGAACTGCGGCAGCGGGTTCCCGGTCAGCACGGTCGTGGCCAGGATGGAGAGAAGCAGCGCGATGCTAAATGAGATCAGCGCCGGGACGACCGGCTTGTTGTTCACGCTCAGGCGCAGGCGCGAGTTCGCGGCGGTTTGAATCGGGATGATCGCGCCGATTGCCAGCGCTATCGGAAGGTGCAACATAGGCGACCATGCTATCCGGTGGTGTCACTGGTCGCGCGCTGTGGGCGGGGTTGGATCCGCGGCCTGCGCCGGGTTGCTTGCCCGAAGGAGCGTGACAATAACGACCACCCTATAACAGCTAGACATTTACTACCAGCATAAACAGTATATAGTCTGGCTATGCATGTCGGATTTGTCACGCTCTAGGGCCAGACCGGGACATGGCAGGCTGGTTTGGGCGCTGAAGGCTAGCCCCCGGCTCGCACCCGAACCCAAAACCCACGACCCCCAGCCCCTCTTACCCCAGGTTTTCGGCGGCGCGCACGACCAGGTCCCAGAACCGGTCGGCGTCCAGCTCGGTGGCTACCGAGGTGTGGCAGTCGGCGGGGGCGGGGGCTCGGAAATCGGCGACGGTGCGGCCGGCGGTGAGCGCGCCGGAGAGCTCCACGTCCACCGGCACGGGCACGGTTTTCACCACCGACGGGTCGATGAGGTAGGCGATGCAGCAGGGGTCGTGGACCGGTGGGTTGTCAAAGCCCTGGTTGTCTTTGTAGTTGGTGCGGAACGCGTCGAAAAGCCCGACGACCAGGTCGCCCACAGGCGTGCCGAGCGCGGCAAACCGCTGCTCCACCTCGGGCGTAGCCAGGGCCTGGTGGGTAAGATCCAGGCCGACCATGACCACGGGCCAGGACTCGTTGAACACGATGTGGGCCGCCTCGGGGTCGGCGACCACGTTGAACTCGGCGGACGCGGTCCAGTTGCCGGTGCCGTAGGCCCCGCCCATGAGCACGACCTCGCGGACGCGCTCCACGATGCGGGGCTCCAGGCGGGCGGCGAGGGCGATGTTGGTCAGTGGGCCCGTGGGCACGAGGGTGACGGTGCCGGGTTCCTCGGCCATGACGGTGTCGATGATCGCGCGCACCGCGTGCCCCTCCTGGACCGCAACCTCCGGTTCCGGAAGGTCGAAGCCGTGGATCTCCATGCCGGAGTCGCCGTGGATGGCCTCGGCGGTTTCCACCGGGCGCACCAGGGGGCGGTGCGCGCCGCGGTAGACGGGCACGTCGGTGCGGCCGGCCACCGTGAGCACCTGGGCTGCGTTACGGGTGACCTTGTCGATGGTGTGGTTGCCGCCGATCGTCGTTAAGCACAACAGCTCGATCGAGGGGTCGCCGAGGGCGAGGAGAATGGCTACCGCATCGTCGTGGCCCGGGTCGCAATCCAGGATGATCTTACGCACGCGCGGCCTCCTCAGCGGCGATCGTGTCGGGGAGGTCCTGCGGGCGCGGGATGAGGAACGAGGTGCAGAACGCGGCGATGAGCAGCACCAGACCGGCGATCATGCCGGCGCGGTAGCCGCCGCCGTTGTCCGCAAACGAGGTGACCACGGCGAAGATGACGGTGAAGGAGATCCCGGCGCCCAGGTTGAACGCGCCCGCGTTCAGGCCCGGCAGGTAGCCCTGGTTGGACTTCGGCGCGAGCACGACGTGGAGCGAGCCGAGCATGATGTTGGCAATGCCTGCGTAGGTGACGCCGGCGGCGATGGAGACGAGCAGCAGCAGCCACGGCGTCGGGTTGCCCACCACGAACACGCCGAGCAGGACGGACAGGGCCGCGCCGCCGATGCCGATCTTGAGGACCGTGGTGTAGCCGAGGCGGCCCGCCATGTAGCCGGCGATGGGGCCGAAGATGAGGCCGGCGATGGCGTAGGGGGTGAGCGTCCAGAAGGAGACCGTGCCGGCGGACAGGCCCGGGCCGTTCGTCGCGTCCTGCGCCAGGTTGGGCACCAGGCCGTTCATGACGGCGAAGATGCCGGTCATGGTGAGCGTGGTGGTGGTCAGCAGCGCCCAAGTGCGGCGCTGGGTGAGCAGCTCGGGCTGGACCAGCGGGTGCGAGCTCGAATTTTCGGCGCGCCAGAAGAAGAACAGCGCGACCGCGCCGATGATGAGCAGCACGATGACCAGGAACCAGTTGGCCTCCGCGAGCGCGCCGGCCTCGTTGAACGCGGTGAGGATCGTGCCGATGGCCACCACCAGGAGGGCCACGCCCAGCCAGTCCATGCGCTGGGTCTCGCTGGACTTCGTCTCCGCCACTCCGAAGCGGATGGTAAAGACGGCCGCGAGCGCGAACGCGCCGATGACCCAGAACAGGGAGCGGAAGCCGAAGGCGGAGGTGAGCCAGCCGCCGAGCAGAGCGTCCACGCCGGCGATACCACCGTTAATGGAGGTCAGCACGCCAACCAGCAGGGCGAACTGCTTCTCATCGCGCACGGCCTGGCGCAGCATGACAGACGTCAGCGCCACCGTCGGGCCGGACACGCCCTGCACCACGCGCCCCAGGAACAGCATTGGCACGTTGGTGGACAGGGCGGCGATGATGGAGCCGATCACGGTCACGCACATCATGGCCACGAGCACCTTGCGGCGCCCAATCAGGTCGCCCCAACGGGGCATGAACAGGGAGAACAGCGCCGCGGCGGTAAAGAACGCGGTCTGCGTCATGCCGATCTGGTTGGTGGTAGCGTTAAGCTCCACCTCCATGGTCGCCAGCGCCGGGGCGAGCATGGATGCGTTGAGCTGGAACGCAAAAATAGCGGTGAGCAGGGCCAGCATGAGCGGCCAGACCTGCGAGGACGGAAGTTTGTGCCCGGCCGCGCCGGACGCCTGGTTGGGTTGCATACCCATCAGCCTAGGGCATGCGCTGGAAAATCACTTCCCCAGCGCTGCCCAGATCGCGGTGTTGGTCTCCTGCCACAGGGGTTTGGCCCAGTCGCCAAACTCGCGGTCCGTCAGCGCCACCATCGCCTGCCCATCGGCGACCCACAGGTAGGTGCCTGCCATGCCGAAGTGTCCGACCGTGTCTGCAGGCATCCCGTCGCCCGTCCAGTGCGGCGCCTTCTCCCCCTTGATCTCAAAACCCAGCCCCCACGGGCACGGCTTCTGCATCCCGTAGCCCGGCACGATGCCGCGCAGGTCCCCGAACTGGTTGCTGAACGCCTCGCGCAGCGTCTCCTCGCTCAAAAGCTTCGGCGCCATAAGCTCCTGCGCGAACAGGGCGAGATCGCTTATCGACGCCCTCCCGCCATGCCCCGCCGACCCATACACTTCAGCCGTACGCATCCCCAGGGGCTCGAAAACCCCCTCTCGCATGTAGTCCGCGAAGGCGAACCCAGTCTCTTGTTCCAGGTAGTCCGCGAGGATCTCGTAGCCGGCCGACGAGTAGATGCGTCGCTCCCCCACCGGCTTCTGCGGCTCGCGGGAGGCGAAGCCGACGCCGGAGGCGTGCGCGAGGAGGTGGCGGACGGTCGCGCCTTCGGGCCCGCAGGCGCTCTCAAGCGAGAACGCTCCTTCCTCGACGGCGAGGAGGAACCCGTAGGCCGAGAGCAGCTTGGTCACGCTGGCGAGCTCGTAGACGCGCTCGGCGTCGCCGTAGGTGGCGGTGCGCGTGCCGATCAGGGCGGCGCTGACGTTGTCGGCGGGCCAGGTGTCGAGGTAGTCGTCGAGGCGGAAATCCATGGTGCCGAGCGTACCTGCGCTCCGCTGATGTGGACGTGACACACGTGGCGTGTAAGCTAGCTCTCACCTATGTGCCTCCGGGCCACGGGTCACCGGCCGAACGGCCTTCATAACTGCACGCAGCCTGCGCGGAGACCCGGGCAGGCCCCAACGAGCACGAGAGGGAGAATCGATGACCGGTTCCTCCAAAGTCACGCCCGGTTCCGCGGGCACAAAGACGAAACCCGACAAGCGCGACGACCGCGCGCACGACACGCACGGCGAGGGCGCTGGCTTCCTCGGCATCATTGAAAAGATCGGCAACAAGCTGCCGGACCCATTCTGGCTGTTTGTCATCCTCGCGGGTGTCGTAGCCGTCACGTCCTGGATCGGCCACAAGGCTGGCATGTCCGCAGTAGACCCCGGCACGGGCGAGACGATCGAGGTCCAATCCCTGCTGACCACCGAGAACATCTCGCGCATGGTGACCGACGCGGTGGAAAACTTCATCGCCTTCCCGCCGCTCGGCGTGGTGCTGTCGGTGATGCTGGGCGTGGCCGTGGCGGAGCAGACCGGCTTCCTCGGCGCGCTGGTGCGCGCGATGGTGGCCAAGGTCGGCCCCGGCACGCTCACCTTCATGGTGGCGCTGGCCGGCGTGACCGGCTCGGTCGCCTCCGACGCGATCTACGTCATCATCATCCCGCTGGGCGCGCTGGCGTTCCACGCGCTCGGCCGCTCGCCTGTGGTGGGCGCGATGGTGGCGTTCGCGGCGTCGTCGGCAGGCTTCAACGCGTCCCTGATCCTGAACATCACGGACCTCCTGCTGGCCGGTATCTCCACCTCCGCCGCCAATATTGTCGACGAGGCCTACGAGGTCTCACCGCTGGCCAACATCTACTTCGTCATCCCGTCCGCAATCGTGCTCGCGCTGGTGATCACCGCCGTGACCGAGTTCTACGTGGACAAGAAGGCGCAGGCGCTGGTCAACCACGACCACATCGAGACCGAGGAGCTCTCCTTTGACAAGATTGAGAGCCGCGAGCACGCCAAGGCGCTGAAAGAGGCCGAGTCCGGCGACCCGCTGCTGGAGGAGGCCGCCGGCAAGACCAAGGAGAAGGCCGCCGCCGAGAACGCGGCGGCCCAAGGTCGCCCCGACGACTACCAGGAGGGCGAGCTCACCGAGGACCAGCTCAAGCTCTCCCCCATCGAGTGGAAGGGCATGGTGTGGTCCACGATCGCGCTGGTGCTGTTCCTGATCGCGTACTTCTGCCTGCTGTTCATCCCTGGCTCGCCGTTCGCGCGCCCCGAGGAGGGCTTCATGGAGTCTCCGCTGATCCGCGCGATCGCGGTCCCGATTTCCCTGGCGTTCTTCCTCATGGGCCTGGTCTACGGCCTCATTGTCGGCACGATCACCTCCGCCGCTGACATCCCCGAGTTCATGGCCCGCGGCCTGAAGACGCTGCTGCCCATGCTGGTGCTCTTCTTCGCCGTCTCCCAGTTCCTAGCCTGGTTCAGCTGGTCCAACCTGGGTGCGTGGACCGCGATTAACGGCGCGGAGCTGCTGCAGCGCTGGAACCTGCCAAACGTGCTGCTCTTCCTGGGGTTCGTACTCATGGTCACGCTGATCAACCTGTTCATCACGTCCGGCTCCGCGCAGTGGGCGCTCATGGCCCCGGTGGTCGTCCCGATGATGATGTACGTAGGCGTTTCCCCAGAGGTGACCCAGATGCTCTACCGTATCGGCGATTCCCCGTCCAACATCATCACCCCGATGTCGCCATACTTCGCCCTCGCGCTGACGTTCCTGCAGCGCTACTACAAGAAGGCCGGCGTGGGCACGCTCATGTCACTGGCCCTGCCGTACACGATTGTGATGCTGGCGGGCTGGTTCATCTTCTTCCTCATCTGGTACTACGTGGGCATCCCGCTCGGCCCGGGCTCGCCGATGCACTACCAGGTCTAAGTCAACGACACGTTTCGGCCCCGCGCTTTCTCCGTTCCGGGAGAGCGCGGGGCCTCGGTGTTTTTTGGGCGTTTACTTCGACGTCGACGGGATGATCCCAGGCAACGGGTTGGGCACCATCCCCTGGAGCACCATATAGTAGCCGGTCGACCCGGCCGCGAACGCGCCGAGGAGCGCGGTGAGCACGATGTCGGTGCGGCTCGCGTTGCGCACCACCGCGGAAAGACTGCCCGCGGCGATGGCGTCCTCGAAGCTGGAGCCGACGGCGCGCTCGTAGCTGTTCTTTACCGAGCTGCCGGAGTTGACCGCTACGGTAGCGTCTCGCTGGAACTCATCGTAGCTCGGGCGACTCGGGGTGGCTGCGTGGGAAGAAATTGGGGAGATTGACATGGTGGCCACGGCAATTGCGGTGGCGACGACGGGGACTCGATGTTGCATGCCCCTCACGGTAACACTTTTTTGTATCGTTTTGGCGGGGTAGCTGTTTTGGGTTCGGGTCTTGCCTGGGGGACCCGCCGCGACATGCGGATTTGGCCGACCGTTCCGCAGATACCGTTAGTAAGATACCGACAACACGCTCCTGAGCAGCGTCTTCGGGTTCTTAATATCGGTATCTATACGCGGGACGACAGGAGAGGCACTGCCCCAGTGGCCGGGCTACCCACCAGGGCGCGTGCGGCACCCCAGGCTTGAAAAATTATCCGATTTCACTGTGCACACACTGGAAAAACGTGCTTTCATAAACACGTCATTGCTTCCCCCTCTGCTACGAAAGGAAGACTTCCCGTGCCAAACGCTCGTGAACTCACCCGGATGCTCAACGACGTCCAGCAGCTTGTCCCCGCCATCGTCGGCGCAATCGTTGCGATCGCAACCGCTATCGGTGTCCTCGTCCCGAGCCTGGAAGATGGCTCCAGCAGCAACGCACTTGGCGGCAACGCCGGTACGAGCAACAGCCGCCCGACCGACTCGAAGGGTGGGTTCTCGAAGCCAGAGACCACCGTGAGCAACTACCTGGTCGACCAAAAGAAGTTTGACCCGCGTCGGCTCAAATCGAACGTGTCCGTCACGGTGGACGGTAAGGACTATGCGAAATCCCTGATCTCGACGGATAATGATGCATACTTGAGCTTCCAGCAGTTCACCGTGCCAGCAGGGTACGAAAGCCTGAATTTCACCGCTGCATGGTCGGACACTGTTCCTAATTCCGGTGGCGTAGGAATCGTCACAGTCACTCTCGACAACGGCGAACGTGGCAAGGTTTACGTCAAGCAGGGTGAGTCAAAGCCTCAAAAGATCGACGTCCGCGGCGGGGGTCGAGTCGAGATCTCCTTTAACGCTGTGAACAACCGCAACGAGAACAAAGGTGTCGCGGCTAACGGCCTCGCAGTGCTTTCCCCAGTGCTGAAGTAATTCGGCTCGCTCGTCTGAGCTTTATGGAGCGGTCCCAGATTTCGATTTGGGACCGCTCCTTCGTATGTCAGGCCGGGTTACTCCAAGTCATCAGCGTCCACGCCCTCACCGACCGACACATCGCCGTCCATGCCTGCCTCCTGCTCCGCGATCATCGCTTCCTGCGCGGGCCACATTTGCGACGCACACTGCTGCGTCCAACCGCTCGTCCCGTCAGTGAAAAACGTGGTCCCGGTTTCGTGGATGCTCGGGTCGCCGCACGAGGCAATCTGCTTGTCCATCACGTGAGGCGCCTCGTTGCCCGGCGCCTCCGTAAAGCCGATGACGGGTTCAGCGGGCTCAGCCTCGGCCGGCGGAAGCGTCTGCTCAGTCACCACAGTTGCGGAAGTCTCCGATGCAGGCGCGTCCGCCGACTCCGTAGCCTGCGTCGCCGGCGAGGCGTGGGTGGCACTGCCCTTTTCCACTTCCGCTAGGTCGAATTTCGCGCCCTCGATCCCCAGCGTCACCGCGCCCTCCGGGACCGCAAACGCCCCATAGACGCGCACCTTCTCTCCATCCGAAGCGCCAGTCAGCCACGGCTCGTACCCCGAAGGTCGCTCACACGTATCCGCAGGCTTGCCCGTGTTCTTGTAGTTCTCCTTATCCCACACCACCGGCGTATCCAGGTGGACGTCGCCGTCTTCAGCGCTGAGCACGCCACGCACCTGCACGAGCTCCTCCCCCACAGCCACGTTAGCCTCTCCACCAGCCACACACTGCCCGCCAAGCAGGATCTCCTCGACCTCGAGGCTGCCCTGGCATTCCCCACCGTCGCAGCCAACGGGCAGGGTATCCCCAACCGCCGCGAACTCCGGCACGGACGTTGTCGACGTCACCGTCGTCGACTCCGCCTCCCCCGGTCCGGCCCCAGAACCCGAACAGCCCGAAAGCACCAGCACGCACGCCGCACCGAGCGCTACCATCACACGATTCACTTTGGCTCAAACCCCTTTGTACAGCGGGAAACAATGACACATCTCACTGTAGCGAGCCGCAAACTCACCGCTCCGGAAACAGCGCAATCCCCCACACGCCCGCGGCAATGGCAACTGCCACGAGCACCCACCACAGCACCCCGCGCGGCCGCGCAAACCACACATCCGCAGCGAGCCACACAGCGCTCGGCACCGCCAGCGCCAGGCCCAGGAACGTGAGTGCTCGCCAATCGGGCAACTCCCGGACGCTGAGCAGCATCACCACGCCTAGCGCGAGCAGCCCTCCCGCCAACGCGCGTGGCCGCGGCCATCCAAGCGGAATAATCATGGGCCCGATGCTACCCACGCACGCCACACACGCACCCGCAAACTACGCTTATGCACCATGACCGGCCACTACCTCGACACTTACGACGCCGCCTGCAACCGCGCAGCCGCGCAGGTCATGGCGCATTACTCCACGAGTTTCTCGCTGGCCACCAAGCTTTTGCCCCAGCCCATGCGCACCGACATCCGCAACCTTTACGCGGTCGTGCGCATCGCCGACGAGATCGTCGACGGCGCCACCGCCCAGGCCCACGAGTGTCCCGAAACCGCCATCGACGCCTACGAGGCCGCCGTCCTCCACGCGCCCACGCACCGCTTCCACGCCGATCCCGTCCTGCACGCCTTCGCCGCCACGGCCCGCGCGTGCCGCTTCCCCGCGGCCGAGCTGCGCGCCTTCTTCGCCTCCATGCGCTCGGACTTGCCCGACCAGCCGGACCTTCCGCTCGAGGACTACATCTACGGCTCCGCCGAAGCCATCGGCCTGCTCTGCCTGCGCGTGTTCTTCCGCGGCGACGAAGCCGCGCTCACCCCCGACCTCGCCGCCGGCGCCCGCGCGCTCGGCTCCGCGTTCCAAAAAATCAACTTCCTCCGCGACGTCGCCGAGGACTCGGCCCTCGGTCGCAGCTACACCGAGCACTCGCTTATCGACGCTCCCACCC